>PHAE01000063.1 GCA_002840285.1 Firmicutes bacterium HGW-Firmicutes-11 | reverse complement strand
GCGGCGCCGCCGACCCGGGATACGGAAATACCGGAATTGACCGCCGGCCGCTGTCCGGAAAAGAAGAGCTCACTTTCCAGAAAGATTTGGCCGTCGGTGATGGAAATCACGTTGGTGGGAATGTAGGCGGAAACATCTCCCGCCTGGGTCTCGATGATGGGAAGCGCAGTGATCGAACCACCGCCCAGATCGTCGGAGAGCTTGGCCGCCCGCTCCAGCAGGCGGCTGTGAAGATAGAACACATCTCCGGGATATGCTTCCCGTCCGGGAGGACGGCGAAGCAACAGCGACATGGCTCTGTAGGCCACCGCATGTTTGGACAGATCATCGTAGATGATCAGCACGTCTTTGCCTTCGTACATGAACTCTTCGGCGATCGCGCAGCCAGCATAGGGGGCGATGTATTGAAGCGGGGCCACTTCGCTGGCGCTGGCCGACACCACGATGGTGTACTCCATGGCTCCCTTCTTTTCCAGTGCCTGCACCAACTGTGCCACGGTGGACTTCTTTTGTCCGATAGCCACGTAGATGCAGATCACGTTTTCTTCTTTTTGATTGAGGATCGTGTCGATGGCGATCGCCGTCTTCCCAGTCTGGCGGTCACCGATGATGAGCTCCCGCTGTCCTCTTCCGATGGGGATCATGGAATCGATTGCTTTGATCCCGGTCTGCAGCGGCTGGTAGACCGAACGGCGATGCAGCACACCGGGCGCCACATTTTCCACCGGTCGGGACTTGTCGGTGTTCAAGGGTCCTTTTCCGTCCACCGGCTCTCCCAGGGCACTGACGACTCTGCCGATCAGAGCGTCTCCCACCGGAACGCGAACCACGTTTCCCGTCGGTTTGACCAGATCGCCTTCACGGATCTCAGAATCCGGGCCCAGGATGACCGCTCCCACGTTGTCCTCTTCCAGATTCAAGGCCATGCCGTAGGTCTGATTGGGGAATTCCAAAAGCTCTCCCGCCATACAGGTATCCAATCCGTAGATCCTGGCAATACCGTCGCCGACCTGGATAACGGTTCCAAAATTGGAGATCTCCAGCTCGTTTTTATAATTCAGTATCTGGGTCTTTATGATTTGACTGATTTCTTCGGGCCTCAGATCCATACGGAAGCCCTCCTTTCCTTATGCATATCCTATGCGTACTTTTGTTGATCCAGTGTTTCCATGAGATCTTCCAGACGTTTTTTCACAGAAGCGTCGATGAGCTTCCCATCGACAAAAATCCGCACGCCGCCCAAAAGCGAAGTGTCGATCTTATTGGTCAGTTTGACTTCCTTGCCAAGATAGGTTCCCGTCTTCTCCTCAAAGGCCTCGATTTGCTCTCCGGAAAGCGGAGATACGGAATAGAGCATGCCGGTGGTGTATCCCTTGCTCTCGTTGAACAACTTGATATACTGGTATCGCATTTTATCGAAGTGCCGTCCTCGTCCCTTGTCGATCAGGATCATCAAAAAGTTGACCATTTCATCGGAGATTCTGTCCTTCAAGACGGTGCTCACCACTGTCTTCTTTTCTGAGCCGGAAATGACTGGGGAGCAGATGAAATCAAAGAAGGCTGTTTCCTGATGGAACAGGTCCGATAGGGACGCAAGCTCCTCCAGGATCTCTTCCGCTTTGTCTCTCTGCTGTGCCGCAAGAAACAGACCCTTTGCATAGGTCATATCAATGGTCAGTTCTGCCATTCGCTTTTCCCTGCCTTATCCAATATGCCGGTGATCAGTTCGTCCTGTCCGGCTTGGTCCAGCTCTTTTTCCAGTATTTTTTCCGCAGCCAAAAGCGCCAGGCCGGCGATTTGATGCTTCACTTCGCCGACGGCCCGGAGTTTTTCCCGCTGGATCTCTTCCTCTGCTTGCTTCAACATGACGGCGGCTTTCGCATTGGCCTCTTCGATGATTTCTCTGGCGTGGGCATCCGCCTTGATCTTGGCGTTCTTGATGATCTCCCGGCCTTCACCCTCGATGTCAGCGATCTTCCGCTCATAGGCGTCCATCTTCCGGAGGGCAACCAGGTTGACCTGTTCCGCATTTTCGATGGAATCCTTGACCATATTTTCCCGCGCCACCATGAAGTTGTGTACTTTCTCAAAGAACTTCTTCTTCAAGATCAGGTACAATGCCCCAAAGGTCAGCCAGACAAACAGCAGTGTCCAGTTGAATTCGATCAGTCCTGTATAAATTTCCAAGACAAATCCCTCTTTCTCATTTTACTAGGTTCAACCGCAATGCTTCCTATATACAGCATTGCCACATCGATCTACAGCATTGCCACAAACGGGTTGGCGAGAACAAGAACGATGGCAATGATGAATGCGAAGATGCCGGTGGTTTCAGTGACCGCCTGGCCGACGACCATGGTCTGCAGGATATCGGATTTGGCCTCCGGCTGCCTTGCGACGCCTTCGACTGCCTTCATTCCAATGATGCCCTGACCGACGCCGATCCCCAATGCGACTAGCATGACGATGGCAGCTGCGATCGCCGACATTCCAAGAACGAACCCTTCAGATGATACTAATGGAAACATGACAACTCCTCCTTTTGCACTATTACGTGCAAATTCTTTATGATTTTTATGATTTCTTTATGTCAATGGTTCTCGTGGGTCGTAAGCGACATCGCGAGAAAGGCCATCGTCAACGTTGTAAAAATAAAACCCTGCAAGATCGGTTCAAAAACGTCAAAAAACAGGTTCATGGGCAGCGGTATCAAAAACTGGAGAAATGGGATGCTGATCCCCAATCCGTCAGTGGCTGCGTGCAGCGCTTTGAATACAAAGGCCATGATGATCATGCCGCCGGTGATGTTGCCGAAAAGCCGGAAGGCCAGCGACACCGGGAGGGACAGGTCTTTGATCACCATAATGGGAAACATGAATGGATAAGGTTCTCCGTAATGCTTCAGATGGCCGAGAATCCCACGATTTCGGATGGAAGTTCCTTGAATGACGAGAAATGTAGTTATGGAAAGAGCAAACGCCGTGTTCACATCGGCGGTCACGGGACGGACTCCGAAAAGGCCGGTTGCGTTGGTGAAGATCAAAAACAGGAACAGCGTTCCGACGAAAGGTGCGTAAATCTCTGCATTCCGTTTGTCCATCATGGTGCCGGTCAGTTTATACATCCCATCGACGATGAGCTCGGCAATGAGTTGTACGCCTTTTGGCTCTCTCTCCAGTTTCCTGGTGGAAAGCAAAGCAAGAACAACCATGATCACTGCAACGATCAAGGCAAGAAGCACAGTTTCCGTGATAAAGACGCTTCCGTCCAGAAACCCGATGATTTTTCGGGGTCCCAGATGCTCAGTGGAATGCATAGGTTCTATTCCTCTCCGTTATGGCGGCGCCGCTTTTGGATCATCGGCCGAATGCCATAAACGATCACAACTCCAATTTTCATCGCCAGGAATCCCAACAGGCAGGCGATTCCGCTAGCGGTACT
>PHAE01000021.1 GCA_002840285.1 Firmicutes bacterium HGW-Firmicutes-11 | reverse complement strand
GTTACAGTTCTAATCGCCTTTACTAGAAAAGGTGAGCTTCAAATCCGCTTAGTGAGTTTAATAGGGGCGATATTATTCCTGATCTACGGCATTTTGCTCAGTGCTACCAGCGTAATCTTGCTTAACTGGATTCTGATTGGGGTACATGTTCAAAGAATAATCAAACTTAGAAAGGAGAAAGCTCAATGAATAAAAGCATTTTCTTAATATGCCCAGTAAGAAACGCAACTGAAGTTCAGAAGCAAAAAATGGAAAAGCATATATCAAAAATCGAAAGCCAAGGTCACACGATTTACTATCCTGCGCGAGACACTGACCAAAACGACGGCGTCGGCTATCGCATCTGTACCGATAACCTAAATGCGATGAAAGCTGCAGATGAGATTCATATCTTCTGGGATCCTTCAAGTACAGGAACACTATTTGATCTTGGCATGGCCTTTGCTCTTAAGAAGAAGTTGAAAATTGTCAACTTTGAAGAAGTCGAAATCACAAGGAGTAAATCCTTTTCTAACATGATCAGACACTGGCAAAACGTTTCCGTTCTAGGCGACTTAATATCCGCTATTGCAAACTCGCCTGCGGATGACATGTAAGAAAGGAGAAAGACACATGAGAAACAAACTAACCGACTTGAACAATTATCTGTTTGAACAACTCGAAAGACTCAATGACGATGATCTCACGCCGGAAGAGCTCGAGAAAGAAATCCGCCGATCCAATGCCGTGACCAAAATCGGACAGGTCGTCATCAATAATGCAAACATCCTTCTTGAAGCTAAGAAGCACCTGGACGCATTCAGCGGGGATACTTCGGTACTTCCGGACATTCTGAAGCTTGACAACAAGTAACATGAACACTCAGCGAAAATACACACCCGAGATCATCCAGTTTGTCCGGGAGAAAGTCAAAGAGTACACCGATAAGCAAATTGCAGAACTCATCAACCAACGCTGGAATCTCGGCGTCACTGAGTCAAGCATTACCAATCTGAAGACAAGACATAACATCCGGACCGGATTTCATCGGGCGACGTTTCCGAAAGGACACACACCGATCAATAAAGGAACCAAAGGCATGTTCAACGTCGGAGGCAATGTCACAAGCTTTAAAAAAGGTCACACACCAAACAACTATAGACCCGTCCGTAGCGAACGCCTGGATAAAGACGGGTATGTGATGGTCAAGGTTCAGGAACACGGACTGTACCAGCACCGATGGCGGCTGAAACACCGCGTCGTGTGGGAAGAAGCTTACGGACCGTTAACACCAAATGAAGCAATCGTGTTCAAAGACGGTAACCGAAAAAACTTCGATCTTGACAACTTGATGAAGGTAACTCGAGCCGAGTTGGTTCAACTGAATAAGCATCGATACCTGACGGGACACGCAGACACTGCAGAACCATCACTCACCCTGATAAGAATCATACGGGCCATTAGAAAACGAAAGGAGAAAAGAACATGAATTGGTTATGGACACTAGCCTTATGCATGATATCCGGAGCCATTGGCTTTATGTGGTGCGCCCTGCTCACCATAGGCAGAGAATCTGATAGAGAATACCATACGAAATGCGAAGGTACGTCGGATGATTAGCAAAAAGCAACTGGAAGAGAAACTTGCCAAACTTAAGCGCGAATTGAAGGATGTCCTGCACGATAACGACATAGCGGAATTTGACAGATTAAGCAAAGAAATCGACGATGTGAAGTTTGAAATTGCTTACTACAAGGAGGATGCTGCATGACCTACACCAACGTTTACGTACAGCTGAGAGAATGCCTCAATCAACAAGTGCCGGAATATGCCTGGCAGAAATGCTCAACATGTGAAATCGTCGGTGTACATCTGCAAAACGACCCGATGATCAGCATCCTGGTCGAAGTATTGTATGCCAAAAACGTAGAAGGAAAAATCATCAACAAGTTTCGAATCACAGGAACCGCAAAGCCCCGCATTGAAGACAAGACCGTGACGACCAACTATATATCGATATCATCCAAGGCCGACAGCATTGAAGGGGCGATCGAACAAATCAACTCCGCCCACCGCTATCTGTATGGACACAACTTCCGGCTTCCCCTGGAGTTTAACGAGCATGGCGCTGTATCCTGACGCTTTGCCGGATGACGCGAATACGATCACCGTCATGGAGTACGACTTCCCGCTGACCAACGAGAAGTGTCGGATACGCGTACTGAAGCAAACACAGTCTTACGAATACAATTATGGATTCACATCGCCCGATGGCAGTACTACCTGGATGGTCGTCTCGAAGAAAGACTTCAGAGGGGCCTTCCGAACCGCCACCAAAGCGATCGAACGCTTCGTCGGAGAAGCTCAAGAAGCTGACACCGACGAATGGAACTTATTCTCAATCGGAAAGGAGGACTACAATGTTCCAAATCAATATCGAACTGACGATCAAGCCATCCAAAGAGATGATAGAAATCGTCAAAGCTCTGACAGGGCTCAATCTTTCAGCTCCGACTCCAAAACCGCTAAGCGTGGTGCTGGACGGCCAACCCATCGCCGAAGTATATCAAGAAGAACCGGCACCCAAGAAGAAAGTCAAGAAGACCGATGAAAATGCGACTGCACCAACCGAAGCTGCGCAACCTCCCGTATCCATGGAAGAAATCAAAGCGCTGTTGGCCAAAGCCAAAGCCGAGAAATCCGATGAAGGATTCGACGTACGTAAGTTTATCCGGGCGTACAACATCAGCTACAACAAGTTATCCGATGCAGATACTCAGTGCTATCCGTCCATGAAACAAATGCTGGAAGAACTGCTGTACGGAGCCGGCTGGGAATCCTTCAGCAAGAAGCTGGAGGTGATCACCCGTGACGGTCTCCCATTCTAACCGAGCCCATGCGCTGTTAGGTGCATCCAGCGCCTATCGCTGGCTGGCATGTCCTGCCAGTGCCCGACTGGAAGAAACATTCCCCGAAACAACGACTGCTTATGCTGAAGAGGGAACAAGAGCTCATGAGCTGGCCCAACAGTATTTAGAGAACTTTATCAATGGCGGAGAGGACAACATCATGTTGTTCTCACGCGAAGAGCAAATTGTGTTAAAAGAGCTTGAACCCTACACGGATTTCATCATTGAAAAGTGGAACGGTATCCGTTCACAACATCCCGAAGCCAACATCTTCTTTGAACAGAAACTTGATTTCTCACAATATGTTCCCGATGGCTTCGGAACCGGTGACGTTCTGATCATCTATGACGACGTGATGGAAGTCATCGATCTGAAGTTTGGCAAAGGCGTCAAAGTCGATGCTTACAATAACCCCCAGCTTCGCTTATACGGCTTGGGTGCATACCTCGCCTTCGGTGACATCTATGACTTCACCAAAGTCATCGTCACCATCCATCAGCCCCGTTTAGACCACGTCAGCAGTGAAGAGCTGAGTGTGGATGAATTGCTTGACTGGGCAGAGAACTCGGTAAAACCGACAGCTGAGCTCGCCTACAACGGTGAAGGCGGATATCATCCCGGCGATCACTGCCGGTTCTGTAAAGCCGCCGCCGTCTGCCGTGCCCGTGCTGAAGCCAATCTAGCCTTAGCAAAGATGGAGTTTCGAAGCGCTGACATCCTGGATGATGAAGAGATTGCAGAAGTGTTGACCAAAGCTTCCGAGCTGGCGAAGTGGGCGGAAGCAATCGAGGCCTATGCCTTGAAAGAAGCCATCGCCGGCCGTGAGTTCCCTGGGTTTAAAATCGTTGAAGGACGCTCCGTGCGCGCCATCACAGACCCCGAAGCCGCTGTCAAGATACTGGTTGAAAACGGAACTCCGGAAGCCATGCTCTATGAACGCAAGATGCTCACGCTGACAGCGATGGAGAAAGTGGTAGGCAAGAAGTCGTTTACGGAACTGCTGAAGGATCTGATTGAGAAGAAGCCGGGGAAACCCGCACTGGTACCGGCAAGCGACAAACGTCCAGCATTCGTGCCTGCCTCCATCGACTTCGCTGATGTGGTGGTGGACGATGAGTAAACCAACCAAGCGAATCACCTGGGAAGTCTTCCAGGAAGTCACGGTAGAAGTGCCGGTGGAAGCCACAGAAGAAGAGATCACGCTCATTCAATCCTCAACGATGATTGAACAGTTCCCCGGCTTCTTCTGCGGCGACTGGAAGGAAGATGAAGGAGAGCAAAAGTATCCTATAAAAATACCTCGAAGTGAAAAGGAGGAAACATGTACATAACCGTTGAGATGAATGCCTATGAATATGCGAAAATACTGGGCGTTACCGTTGGTCAACCCTTCAAGGCAGTAGCTAGTGATGAATTTGGTGAATGCAATTTAGAATGTGTCGTTTTGGAAAACGGCACAGTGATGACAATAACCAATGGTAATTACAGTGTCTTAGGACCTAGCGGGATCAGAGATTTATTGGTAAATGAAAAAGGTAAACCAGGGCAGTTTGGGATCGCAAAGCGATGACTGAAGAACAAGCCCTCGCTGAGCTGACCAAGCTCGCAGAACTCGGCCCGGATGAATACTTTCACCGGGCTGAGAATAAAGAAATTGTAGCTGAAACTATGGTGTGGCTGAGAGTTGTCCTACACAAATACAGGCAACAAACATCACAGTTCGCTATCGTTCTCCGACACGGAAGTCAGTACATGGCGTTCGACTCAGAAATGGAAGCTCTGCAGTTTGCAGAGGAGAAGAACCTAAAAGGATGCCATCTGATGTATATCCAAAAAATCAAGAAAGGAGTCATAACACATGACTAACAAAACAAATGCCCCTGCCGCTGAGACGAAAGTCATCACCGGCAAAGTCCGTTTATCTTATGCCCATCTGTTTACCCCCAAGGCCGCGCCGGGGAGTACGGAAGCCAAGTATTCCGTATCGCTGATCATCCCGAAGTCGGATAAGAAGACACTCTCCAACATCCGCAGAGCCATAGAGAATGCGACCCAAAACGGCATCGCTTCCAAGTGGGGCGGAAAACTCCCGCGCAATCTGAAAACCCCGTTGCGTGACGGCGATGATGAGCGCCCCGATGATCCGACGTATGCCAATTCATATTTCATCAATGCAACCTCGAAGACGGCCCCCGGATTGGTCGACCAACGCCGTCAGCCGATCATCAGCGAAGAAGACCTCTACTCCGGTGCTTATGCCTTTGTATCTGTCAACTTCTATCCGTTTGACACCAACGGCTCCAAAGGGATTGCCTGCGGTCTCAACAACGTGATGAAAGCGGCAGACGGAGACTTCCTGGGCGGACGTGCTTCTGCAGATGAAGATTTCAAGGACATCGAGGTTGACGAAGACGAAGACGATGCACTGAATTAGTATGGGTGCAAAACACACGACTCGGCATCTCAGTATCGACTTGGAAACCTACAGTAGTGAAGATTTACAATCTGTAGGTCTATACAAGTATTGTGAATCCCCGGATTTCCAAGTCCTGTTGTTTGCTTACAGCATTAACGGAGGTGAGGTAGAAGTACTCGACCTTGCCTCCGGCGACTCGCTGGATGACGACATGATTTGGATGCTGACTTCGCCTAACGTACTCAAGCACGCCTATAATGCCCAGTTCGAACGTGTCTGCTTATCCCGCCATCTCGGGTTCCAATTACCGGCGGATCAGTGGCGATGCACACAAGTGCTGGCCAGCATGCACGGACTGCCGGGACATTTGGCAGAAGTCGGACCCGCCCTAGGCATCACCAATGAAAAGCATTCGTACGGCAAAGCGCTGATCCAATACTTCAGCAAGCCGGTAACCCCAACCAAAGTCAATCACATGCGCACGAGAAATCTGCCTCACCACGACCCCGACAAATGGGCTCTGTTCAAAGATTACTGCGCACAGGACGTGCGTGCGGAAATGGAAATAGCCGACCGGCTGAATGCTCAAGGCATCGACCTGTACACGGACGACCTCAATGAACAACATCTCTACACCCTGGATCAGATCATCAACGACCGTGGTATCCGGGTGCAGATGGACCTCGTACAAAACGTAATCAACTACCATCAGCATTACACCAACGAACTGATGGAATCTGCCAAAGAACTCACCGGGCTCGATAACCCGAAAAGCAACGCGCAAGTCAAAGGATGGCTGGCACAGCGGGATGTGGAAGTCGGCTCGCTCAATAAAGAATCTGTAGAGAAACTGATGGAAGAGGACCTTGACGATGATGTCAGCGCTATGCTCAACATGCGTAAAGAACTCTCCAAAACATCGATGGCCAAGTATGACACCCTCTACCGAGCAACCTGCAACGATGGACGCATTCGGGGAGTATTGCAGTACTACGGAGCCAACCGAAGCGGACGATGGGCCGGAAGGCTCGTCCAGGTGCAGAACCTGCCGCGTAATTATTTAAAGGAACTCGACGCTGTGCGTCAGCTGGTGATCAAAGACGATTTCGAAAGTCTCAACATGATTTACGATCAGCTGACAGACATCCTGTCTCAGCTCATACGCACCACGCTGATTCCGGGCAAAGGCAGAAAGTTTGCCATTGCGGATTACTCGGCCATCGAAGCCCGCGTCATCGCGTGGTTGGCCAATGAGCCTTGGCGCCGGGAAGTATTCGCCGGACACGGCAAGATATACGAAGCCTCTGCTTCGCAGATGTTTAAAATACCGCTGGAAAACATTACAAAGGATCTAAGACAGAGTGGTAAAGTGGCTGAACTGGCATGCATTGCAGAAGGCCAGTTAGTACTGACGGATCAAGGCTTAGTGCCAATTCAGCATATTACATTAAAGCATAAAGTTTGGGACGGACAGAACTTTGTTCGCCACCAAGGATTGTTATACAAAGGCAAAAAGGAGGTAATTACCTATGACGGCCTTACCGCAACACCCGACCACCGAGTCTTTGTTGAAGGGCAACAAAGGGAGATACCCTTCGGGGACGCTGCCTCCGGCATTCACCGTTTGCATCGACCAAAAACTCCTCGGACAAGTGTTCGGGCACGTGGAGATCATCAGTGCTCAACGACGTTACACGAGACCGAAACACAAAACCCCTTACGTGCTGACAAGGTGCCTGTCCTGCGGTTACGAACAATGGATAAATTGGAGCAATCTTCGAAGAGGAAAAACCCGAGGATGCCAAGCATGTTCAAAGCCTCGACAAATTCCACGATGGCTGGATCGGCGACTGACTGCGGCCAAACAACGCTGCGAGAATACAAACGATCAGGGATATCCGAATTACGGAGGCCGCGGGATAAGATTCGAGTTCGAGAGCGTATTGCAGGCGGGACTTTGTATATTGGAGAATTTTCCTCACATAGACCGAGCGCTGGAGCTGGACAGAATCGACAACGATGGTCCTTACGCTCCTGGAAATATACGCTTGGTGCCTCGGAAAGTAAACCAAGGCAATCGGCGGATAACAAGAATACCGGAATGGTGTCCGGAAGACTGGCCTTACGCATACACCGTTGTTTCAAGATATACCAGGGAAGGCAAGTCGAGGGAAGACATACTGGAGTTGGCAAGACTGGCTGTTGCGGAAAAACGCAAGAACTGGCGACAAATCGCAAGATGGTTAGAGTCTACGACATCCTCAATGCGGGACCGAAACACAGATTCACAGTCTCCGGAGTGTTAGTACACAACTGCGGATATGGAGGAGGCCCGCAAGCTTTAGTATCTATGGGCGCTCTTAAAATGGGATTACTAGAACAGGATTTACCCGGGTTGATCCGGAAGTGGCGCAAAGCAAACCCAAACATCGTGGCTTTATGGAAAAATACGGAAGAAGCCGTCATACAGGCCGTGATGACAGGAAGAGAAGTGAAACTGTCGGATTTGCACAAACAGACTCCTGCAGACCTACGTTTCTTCGTCAAAAATGACAACTTGTACATCGTACTTCCTTCCGGAAGAAAAATGGTTTACCGCGGGATCCGTGTGACGGAAAGCGCGGATGGGCGATTCGCTATCGATTACTGGGGCGTTAACCAAACCACGCGAAAGTGGAGTCTGACCCGAACATATTCGGGCAAGCTCGTCGAAAATATTATTCAAGGAATCGCCCGCGACTGTCTGGCTCACACGCTGCTTCAGCTGGACGAGCATCTGTTTACGATCGTCTTCCACGTCCACGATGAGGTCATCTGTGAAACGGACGACCCGGACAACACCGTAGAGAAAATGAAGCGTATCATGGCTCAGGAAATCCCTTGGGCTAAAGGGCTGACGCTCAAAGCCGAGGCCTACCACAGTGATTATTATGTCAAGGATTAACTAGGAGGGCAACATGGAAAAATACGCGATCGCCCTGGCGAACAGCCGTAAATCGACGCAATGGAAAAACACCGAGATCACTTGGAAGGACTTCATCAAGAAGCTCTCCGTCACCACCCGTACCAGGGAGACCGTGGCGGAGTTTGCCAAGATGAAGAAGCTGGAACAGGATGAAATCAAGGATGTCGGCGGCTTTGTCTGCGGGCATCTCAAAGAAGGCAAAAGGCGCAACGGCTATGTCGTCAAGCGCTCCATGCTTACCCTCGATGCCGACTTCGCCCGAAGAGATTTTTGGGAGGAGCTGACAGCACTCAATGATTTCCGATGTGCCATCTACTCGACCCACAAACACACGCCGAAAAGCCCCCGGCTCCGTCTGCTCGTCCCGTTATCACGAGACGTCAGCGCCGAGGAGTACGAGGCCATCGCACGCAAGCTGGCAGAAGAGTTGGGCATCGATCAGTTCGACGATACCACCTACCAGTCGGCACGTCTGATGTACTGGCCTTCCACCAGCAGTGACGGAGAATACTTCTTCGATGCTCAGGAAGGCGACCTCCTCGATGCCGATGAAATGCTGGATAAGTACACCGACTGGAAGGATATCAGCTACTGGCCGATGTCCTCGAGGACCACACAGATCCATCAGTCGGCCGGCAAAAAGCAGGAAGACCCAACCGCTAAAGGCGGGATGATCGGTGCCTTCTGCCGGACGTACAACATTCATCAAGCCATCGATAAATACCTTTCCGACATCTACTTGCCGACCGATAAAGAAGACCGTTACACCTATGTCAACGGCTCCACGGCGGCAGGACTTGTCGTTTATCAGGATAAATTCGCCTACTCCAACCACGCAACGGATCCCTCCTCCGGCATGCTGTGTAACGCGTTCGACCTTGTCCGGCTGCATCTGTTTGGTCACCTTGACGCCGATGCGCCGGAAGGGCCGATCAACAAACAGCCGTCCTTCACTAAGATGAACGAGCTGGCGACCAACGACCCGGACGTGGTGTATACCGTCAACAAAGAACGCATCAGCTCCGCCAACGTGGACTTCGAAGGCATTGAGATTGATGAAGAGAAAGCCGTCAGTGATGAGTGGATCAAGCAGCTCAAGATGGCTCCAAGAGGCGGTATCGAGCCAACCATTGAAAACATGCTGCTCATCCTGCGCAACGATCCAAACCTCGCCAACCTTGGCGGATTCAACGAGTTCAACTACCGCTCGGAGACCTTCGGAGCTCTGCCATGGAACAAGGACACCACCCATCGAAGCTGGAGCGATACCGACGATGCCGGACTGAGACATTATGTAGAAAAGGTCTATCAGGTATCCGCGCCCAACAAGCTGGAAGATGCCTTGGCCCTGCGATTTGAAGAAAACAAATTCCACCCGGTAAGGCAGTATTTAGACCCGCTGGTGTGGGACGAAGAAGACCGACTGGATTACTTACTGATCGATTATCTCGGAGCTGAAGACTCCCATTATGTCCGTGCGGTGACACGCAAAGCCTTCACGGCCGCCGTAACAAGGATCATGCGTCCGGGAACAAAGTTTGATTTCATGCTGACTCTTACAGGTGTTCAAGGCATTGGGAAGTCGACACTCATCAAGAAGATGGCACGCAACTGGTACTCCGACTCGCTGATATCCATCGGCACCAAGGACGCCTATGAAGCGCTCCAAGGTGTATGGCTGATTGAAATGGCCGAGCTTACTGCCACCAAAAAGGCGGAAGTGGAAGCCGTCAAGCAGTTCATCAGCAAACAAGAAGACACCTATCGCAAAGCCTATGCCCGACGTTCTACCGTCAATCCTCGACAGTGCGTGTTCTTCGGAACCACCAACACCCCGGAGTTCTTACGGGACATGACGGGAAACCGCCGCTTCTGGCCGGTGAAAACCGAGAAGGAACGCATAAGAAAAAGCGTCTTCGATGACCTCGATGATGCCACCGTGGACCAGTTATGGGCGGAAGCCAAGTTCTATTACAGTCATCACGAATCCTTGTTTCTCACCGGAGCACTGGAAGAAGAAGCGCTGAAACGTCAGGAAGAGCACAGCGAGTTCAACCCGAAAATCGGACTGATCCTGCAGTATCTTGAGACGCCGCTGCCACCCAACTGGGACGAGATGGACCTCTACCAACGCCGCAATTACCTGCATGGCGAAGACATGATTAAAGCAGGCAGTGAGCTGATCAAAGGCACTACAACCCGGACACGGGTATGCGCTGCGGAGATATGGTGTGAGTTGTTCCGGAAGGAAATGGACACACTGACCAACCTTCAGGCAAGAGAAATCAACGACATTCTAGCCAAGCTGGAAGGATGGGAGAAAGCAGAAAAACCGATTAGATTCAGAATATTCGGAGCCCAAAGAGGATACCGAAAGATAGGAACTTTATAGGGAAATAGGTGTTACAAAGTCTGTTACAAACTCAAAAAAACTGTAACAATTGTAACTTTTAAAAGTTACAAAGTTACAAAATCAAAATAAATGTTACCGACTTTGTAACACCAAAAAACCCACTGTTTTAGCAGATAAATCGATAAAAAGTTACAATGTTACAATTTTTTATCCTATTAAACATTTTTAAAAAATAGAGAACGAAAACACATAAAACACGTATATAAACGCCTAATTCAAGCACTCATATAACGCGCGTGCAAGATTGTAACTTTGTAACTGGACAGGAGGACACAATGGGCGAAGATAAGCAGACAGGTAAGTTAAGGCACTGGACAAAAGAAGAAGAGCATTTTATGCAGATCAATTACGGATCGATGACGGCAGAACAGATGAGCCTCCATCTGAACCGAACAATAACAGCCGTTCATCTAAGAAGTGCGAAGCTGAAGTTGAAGCAGCAGATAAGATACAAACAGCCTCCCAAACAAGGCAACGATGTGATGTGGCGAATGACACCTTATCCGGGATACTGGATCACCGATACCGGAATTGTGTGGGATGGCCGGCGTGCCGTCTTTCTGAATCCGATTTTGATGAACAACGGTTTGGCCTGCGTGCAGATCCGGTTTGAAAAAAAGCAGATACCTACCTCTGTCGGTCGGCTGGTTTGGATGAGCTTTCGGGGAGAGATACCATCTGGATATGTGATTGCCTACAAGGATCGAAACTGTTACAACAGTGATCTGAACAATCTGTTATTGATGAAGCATTCAGATATGATGAGGTTCGGGTACAGCACGACCCGGTGGATCGTTCAGACGGATGATCATGGAAAAAGGATTGCAGTGTACCCAACTATCAAAGCCTGTGCAAAAAAGTTTGGGGTATCGACGTTTACCGTAAGGGACTACCTGAAAGGCGAGCGCATACCGAAGAAACTGAGAGGCATTCATCTGCGCGTCATCAACCGACCGAAGGCGCGGGAACTGAGGAGGAAGAAGTCATGAGAGAAAGCAGCATAGAACGGAAATTGGTACAGGGAATCAAAAAAGCCGGCGGACTGTGTATGAAGTTCACTTCTCCCGGAAGGCGCGGTGTACCTGACCGCATCATCCTGATCAATGGGAAAATTCTGTTTGTTGAACTGAAAGCCCCTGGGGGTGAATTAAGTGAACTGCAGAGGGTCATGATCAGTAATATGCGGTTTAACGGAGCGCGTGTGGAAATCATCGACAGTGCAGAAAAAGTATATCGATTATTGGAGGAGCTGACATGAAGTATCAGCCACACCTGTATCAGCAGATGGCTTACGACTTCGTCATGGAGCGTCCGGCATCGGGAATCTTCCTGGGCGTCGGATTGGGAAAAACCGTCATCACTCTGACAGCCATCAACGATTTGATTTATGATTTCGGCACCGTCAAAAAAGTTCTGATCATTGCCACCTTACGGGTTGCTGACACCGTGTGGGACAGCGAGGTGGCAAAGTGGGATCATCTGAAGTATTTGAAGGTATCGAAGTGTATCGGCACGGAAGCCGAGCGGATGGCCGGACTTCATCGAAAAGCGGATATCTATCTGATCAACCGGGAGAATGTTCCATGGCTGGTGAGTATGATGTCGAAAATGTGGGACTTCGATATGGTGGTGGTGGATGAGCTGTCGAGTTTCAAGAATCCGTCATCCAAACGTTTCAAGGCCTTGCGGAAGATGATGCCGATGGTGAGCCGGTTCATCGGACTTACGGCAACCCCGGCACCCAACGGGCTGATTGATTTATGGCCGCAGGTCTATCTGATCGACCAAGGCGAACGACTGGGAAAAACCTTTACTAAATTTCGAGATACCTATTTTACGCCGGGGTGGCGCAATGGGCATATCGTTTACAAATGGAACCTTCGGCCACAGGCGGAAGTCCAAATATACCGGGCGATCGATGATGTCTGCATGAGCATGAAGGCGGAAGACTGGATCACCGTGCCTTCACGGACGGACATCATCGTCCCCGTGCACTTAACACCCCAACAGCAGTTGAGATATCACGCCTTTGAAAAGCAGGCTGTGATGGAAGTGGAGAACGATCAAACCATCATCGGACCCACGGCCGCTGTTGTGGCACAGAAGCTTCTGCAGTTTGCCAACGGGGCGATGTATGACGAAAACCGCAAGGTACATCATCTGCATGATCATAAGCTGGATGCCTTGGACGATCTGATCGAGCAGGCCAACGGCAACCCGGTGCTGGTATTCTACAACTTCCAGCATGACTGCAGCCGGATACTGGAACGGTTCAAAGACCTAAACATCCGGAAGCTCGAGACCAACGAGGACATCCAGGCATGGAACCGAAAAGAAATCGATGTGCTGTTGGCGCATCCGGCATCGGCCGGACACGGACTGAACCTTCAGGCCGGAGGCAACATCATCATTTGGTTTGGACTGGTGTACAGTTTGGAACTGTACCAGCAGGCCAACGGACGACTGCACCGGCAGGGACAGAAACAGCAGGTATCCGTCTTCCACATTTTGGCAAAAAACACCGTGGATGAGGATGTCATGGATGTATTGGCTACCAAGGAGATGGGGCAGGAAAAATTCTTAGCTGCCGTGAAAGCGAGGATCCGACATGCTGAAACTGGCCTTATGTAGCGTGGAAGATGTGGACCACCTGGTCAACACCTATCAGAAGAACCTGGAGGTTAAAAAGAACGTCGAACTGAAGATTGAGGAGATCAATGCGAAGTTTGAAAAAGGAGCCGGTTCAATTATCCGTATGGATAACGGTTGTCAGCGTGATCCTTTCAAGCGGAGCGCGTCGTATTCAGAGCTTTATCAGCAGTTGATTGACAACAATAACTATCTAAATGTGAATATTTCTAAAATACAGGTAGTGGATCAGCTGTTGCAGATCCTTCAGAAAACCAACCCGATTGGGGCTAAAATCGCCGAAAAACGCATTAAAGGCATCAGTTTCGGGGAAATTGCATCAGAAATGAATTCGACCAAAATGAAAGTCCATCGTTATTGGTTTAAGTCCTTAGCAAAAGCTATTCAAAACGCAGGAATGATACAGTATCATGTCAAGTCATGATAAAATGGTATTGTAGAGTTTTACACCCAAGGGTGGTAAACCTCGACAATTCATGTGTCTTCCTTTCCGAAAGTCGCCGTCCTAATCCCCCACTAGGCAGCGGCTTTTGTCTATTCACGGCTGAAACCAGCCGTTTTTATATCCCAAAACAACTGAGGTGACGTATGCACAGTAATGCCGAGTTTAAAGCCCTGGCTGCCGTTCGAAATGAGATCGTGGCGGAGACAGGACGTAACGACTGGTCTGAAGTTAGTAAACGAATGTATCACAGATACGGATTTCTGAAATCTCCGGAAGCCTGGCGCAGCCTGTGGAAACGTAAAAAGGATTTTGCACCAACACCGGTTTCAGCTGCTGTCGAGTTCACTGATCATCGGGCAAAGGTGATCGATGACCTTCAAAAAGAACGCACCATTGAAGAACTGATTGAAAGGCTCAAGCTGTCAAAGAATGAACTGCTGGGATTGATCGAGCAGCTGAGGATTGATGGTTACGATATCCGCAGAAGCTCGAAAAACGGACAGGTGTGTTACTACACATCCAAAACGGCGGATACCACGTATGAGGAGTTCGAACATTATCATGAAGTTGACCAAACCATTAAAGTAGGTTTAGTCTCCGATACCCACACATCGTCGAAATACTGGCAGCGTACCTATCTGCAGATGGCGTATGACGACTTCGAAGCTGAAGGCATACGCACGGTCTATCATGCCGGGGATATCTCTGACGGCATGTACAGCAACCGAGCCGGCAACATCTACGAGCTTTACCGATTCGGTTATGATGAACAGTTGGATGAAATCGTGAATGAGTATCCGATGCGTCCAGGCATTAAGACATGCTTCATCACCGGAAACCATGATGCCACCCATATGATGAACGGCGGAGCCAACATCGGCAAAGGCATCGAAGCCGCGCGTCCGGATATGGTTTACCTGGGGCATGAGTATGCAAAGATATGGCTGACAGATAAAGTTGATTTGGATCTGATTCATCCAAGAGACGGAACAGCCTACGCCTACAGTTACAAAACGCAAAAGCGTATCGATGCAATGAGCGGCGGACAGAAGCCGAAGATCATGGTCACCGGCCATTATCACAAAAACTTCTTCATGCAGTACCGCAACATATGGACGATTGGTATGCCTTCGTTTCAGGCACAGTCTCCATTTATGCGAGGTATGGGCTTGGTGAGTGATGTCGGCTATATCATCCTGGAAATCAAAGTCAATAAAAACGGGGACCTCATCGAGGTTACCCCGAGATACAAACCCTTCTACGTAATGAAACAAGAAGTCTACAATCGATGAACACATAAGGAGGTGATCCGGATGCCTATAAAAAAAGGAGACAATGTCAACAATACCGGAAAGAAGTATTCGAAGGATATGACGTTGAACCGGCAGGAAAGATTCGCCCAGGAGTATGTGAAGACCCTAAACGCAACCAAGTCCGCAATCTCGGCGGGATACAGTGAGAGATCAGCGCACAGTACAGGCTGTACGCTATTGAAAACGCCTAAAGTCCTCGCACGTGTAAGGGAACTGCAGCAAGAGCTGCTCGCACAATTACCGGTCTCCGTCTACTGGGTGCTGAAACAATACATCGAAGTCTATGAACGATGCATGCAGCAAGAGCCTGTAATGAAATGGGATTACGAGGAAAAGAAATTCGTTCACAACGGTGAATGGCAGTTCGATTCCAAAGGCGCGCTGAATGCGTTGGACTCGATGGGTAAATATCTGAATATGTTTGGAGTCAAGTCCGATATCAACGGCAACAGCCTTGAGAAGCTGGATAAGATTCTAGGAGCGTTTGAAAAAGATGCTGACAAGTAAACAGAGGGAGTTCATCAAAGAAGCCCGAAGACGTTGGAATATCAAAATAGGAGCTACCCGATCCGGCAAGACATGGCTGGATTTCAATTACCGCATTCCAGCCAAGACCCGCGAGCTAAGCGGACTGGATGGGCTGTATGTCATTATGGGTGTCACCCAACAAACCGTAGAGCGTAACGTTCTAAGGCCTATGCGAGATGTGTATGGTGAGGACTTGGTAGGTATGATCCAAACCGGCAGAAACACAGTAAAGCTGTTCGGTGAAACGTATTTCGTCCTTGGTGCAGAGAAGATATCATCCCTGGCTAAAGTACAAGGGATGTCAATCAAGTACTGTTACGGGGATGAAATGGTCAGATGGAATCAGGAAGTGTTTGCAATGGTGCAATCACGTCTTGATAAGACATACAGCTGCTTCGATGGAACAGGAAACCCTGAAGGGCCGAATCACTGGTTAAAGAAGTTCCTGGATTCAGGAGCTGACGTATTCCACCAGCGCTACACCATTGACGATAACAATTACCTTGACCCGGTATTCGTTGCCAATCTGAAAAGAGAATACGCAGGCACGGTCTACTACGATCGCTACATCCTCGGATTGTGGGCGATGGCTGAAGGCCGGATATATAAAGTGTTCGGTCCGCAGAACAAAATACCCCATGTTTCGTGGTATGAACAGGACGAATACGGCAACTGGAAACATCCGTTGCGCAAAAACGTGATGTATGTACAAATCGGTGTCGACTTCGGAGGTACGAAATCCAGCCATGCATTCAATGCAACCGCTGTGACTCGTAACTTCAAAGAACTGATCACCGTCAAAGAGAAGCGGATCACCAAGGAAATCACCCCGGAAGAACTCGATAGGGCATTCATCGACTTCGTAAAAGAAGTCATGGACGAATATAAGGTGATTGGTATCAGGGCCGACAGTGCCGAACAAGTGCTGATCCGCGGACTGAAGATGGCATTGATTAAGCATCAGCTGCCGGTATCCATTGATAACGCCACCAAAGGAGTCATCAATGATCGGATACGGTTCTACATCAGCATGATGAACCGGATGAAGTACTTCATCGTCGACAGCTGCAAAGAAACCATTGAAGCCTATGAAACGGCCGTATGGGACAGTGACTCCCAAGAGGATGAACGTCTTGATGACGGCACAACCAATATTGACAACTTAGATGCCCAGGAGTATTCCACAGAGCCCTGGCATAAAACCATGATTGACCTATCACGGAGGTGATGAACTTGAAAGAAGCTTATGAACTACTGAAACAAGCCGGTGTTGATTTAAAGCCGGACGATTACCGAAAGAACATCACCAACTGGAAAGAACTCTATGCTGGTGAGATTACCGGATTCCATACATACAGTGATTACAACGGCAACAGCTTAGTGAATAAACGCCGCAGATCATTGAAGATGGGCAAGAAGATATGCGAGGACTGGGCCGACAGCCTTTTCAACGATAACGTGGACGTGTCCATCGGTGAAGGTGAGAATGATCCGGACAAGACCGTGCATGCTGTGCTGGATGAGAACAACTTCCGGGAACAGTATACGCAGTTGATTGAAAAGACCTTCGCACTGGGAACCGGCGCAACGGTAGAGTACATCGACTCTGAGAAGAAAACGATGATTGACTACATCGTTGCTGACATGATCTTCCCGATGAGAGCGAAGAACGGAAGAATACTGGACTGTGCTTTCGTCAGCATGGACGATACCTCAGCCTATGTGAATGTACACCGTCAGCAACCCGGCGGATCCTATGAGATAACCAACGTCCTATTCGAGAAACAAGCCGACGGCACCTTCGGAATCGTCGAGGATAAGAATATCCGAGAAGTCGTGATATCTCCTGTCAAACTGTTTCAGATCATACGTCCTAATCTGGCCAACAACATGGAACTGTCTCATCCGATGGGATTATCCGTACTGGCCAATGCATGGGATGAACTGAAGGATATTGATACTGTCTATGATTCCCTGGTGAATGAAATAGACAGTGGCAAGCGCCGGATATTCGTTAAAGTATCCGGAGTGAAATGGAATCTCACGGAAGACGGGCACACAGTACCTATCTTCGACCCCAAGCAAACAACCTTTTATCAAATCCCGGGAGAAGAAGATGACGGACAACCTACAGTACAAGACGTTGCTTCTCCGTTACGTATCACTGATCACAACGACGCGCTGCAAACATCACTGAACCTGTTAGGACGTAAAGTCGGACTGGGTGATGACTATTACAGCTTCAAAGACGGCGCCGTCTATACCAACACGACACAAGTGGTGTCGAGTAACAGCAAGTTCTATAAAACACTCAAGAAGCATGAAATGATTGTCGGACGTGCACTGAAGGAAATGGTACAGGCTATCCTGTATCTGCAGTCCGGTATCGTTTCAGATGCCGATGTATCCGTCAGCTTCGATGATTCGATTGTCGAGGACATGTCTGAAGTACGTAAGCAAGCCATGTTGGAGTTCCATGCCGGGCTGATCGATGCCGTGGAGTACCACATGCGGGTCAGTGACATGACGAAAGAACAAGCCATTGCTTATGTAGCTGAGATTGAAGCACGCAAGCCTGAAGAGCCGGATGAAGAGGAGCCTGAAATCTAATGCTGAACGATCGCGACTTTGATGAACTGACATATCCCATCATCGAACTATATTCGAAACTGGAACGTGAACTGCTAATCGAAGTAGCCCAGCGCTTCGCAGATTATGGCGAGATTAAAGGTGTGCTTGAGTGGTACCTTAAGAAGCTTGATGAATTAGGAGGATTGGACCGCAATGCCGTAAAACTGATTGCAGAAACCGCCAAATTGAGTGATAAACAAGTACTGAAGATGTTAGAAGAAGCTGGATACCGAAGTATTGACTTTCGGACGTATGATCGTGCTGCAAGACTGGGTCTTACCAGTGGAGCAGTTAATAAAACCGTCATAGCTAATGTCGTGGCCAACAGTCACAAAGCATTGCGTGATACGTTTCGACTGATACATACCAAAGCCCTGGAGAGCGCCAAGCAGTCGTATATGGACTCATTGAATCAAGTGTATCTGGAAGTATCAACGGGTCTGTATGACTACGAGTCAGCCATTAAGCGGGCTATTGGCCGATTATCAGATAAAGGCATTACCGCAGCAACTTACAGGCGAAAAGACGGCACACTGGTGCGTTATTCACTAGAAGGTACCGTAAGACGGGATGTGCTTACTGCTGTTAACCAGTTGGCCAACGAGACCAACGATAAAGTAGCTGAAGATCTGGGTGCGGATTATGTATATGTCACTGAACATCTCGGAGCACGAAACAAAGGTACCGGGCATCAGAACCACGAGAGCTGGCAAGGGCAATTGTATAAACGTATTGGCAGTGAACCCAACTATCCAAACTTTCAACAAACCACTGGATACGGACTCATTGACGGATTAGCGGGTGTGAATTGCCGACATCTGCATTATGCCTTCTTCCCCGGAGTCAGTGAGATTCCCAAGAGGCTGGTGGATGATGCAGAGAACACAAGAGTATATGAGCTAATGCAGAAGCAGCGCATGATGGAACGATCGATACGCCATCTGCAGAAGAAGCAAGCGCTGCAAAGCGCATCCGGAGATATCGAAGGAAGCAAGAAGACGGCCTTTAAATTAAAACTGGCCCGATCACAGCTGAACTTCTTCGTTAAGGCGAATCCATCGATACGAAGATTAGCGAATAGAGAGATTATCTACACAGTCTAAGCCGTAAGGCTTTGACATAAATCGCCGAGGTGCAAGGCGCGATTTGCACAAACCCACGCAGAAGCAACCTGACGTAATAAAGCGTAAATGGGAGGAACGATTATGAAACGCGAATTTCTTCGCAAATTAGGCTTGGAAGACGAGGTTATCGATAAGATCATGGCTCAGTCCGGACAAGAGAATGATGATTACCGTGACCAGATCGCCAAGCAGACAGAGGCAGCCAAAGCTAAGGATGCACGCATCCTGGAGTTGGAGAAAGCCTACGAACCCTTCAAGGATGTCAATATCGAAGAGCTCAAAGCAGCTCCCGAGAAGATTAAATCTGAGTATGAAGGAAAGCTTAAAACGGTTAAGGTGGAATCCTTAATCAAGGACAAACTGAAAGATACTAAATATCCCGATCTGTTATTGGGCAAATTTGACGTCACCAAGGTCGACTTCGATGAGAGCGGCAAGCCAAAAGGCATCGACGAGCAATATGAAGCCATTAAGAAACAGTATTCGGACATGTTCGAGGCATCCTCCCCTCCGGGAACCGGAAGAGGACACCTCAATCCACCACCTGCAGGGCAAAGCCTTGATGACCAAATCAAGAGTGCTCTGTTTGGTGGCAAGAAAACCTAATCAAGGAGGAAATGAAAAATGCCTATTACATTAGCTCAAGCTAAAACGCTAAGCCAGGACAAACTGGTTAACCAAGTCATTGACGAGTTCATGGAATCGCCGTTGATGGCTTCTCTGCCTTTTGACAACACTGTCAAACCTCAAGGCGGCAAGTCTTTGACTTATGTATACAATCGTGTCACTACGTTACCGACGGCTGATACCCGCGCGATCAACAGTGAATTCGTTGCTCAAGAAACTGTTACGACTCAAGAAGTCGTCAACTTAAAAGTCTTGGGTGGATCATTTGAAATCGATCGCGTCATCGCAAATGACGAACGTCAAGTCGTTGAACATGTATCCTTCCAAGTTGGCCAGAAATCCAAAGCTACCAAAGCGCTGTTTCATGACTTGCTGATTAACGGTGACTCCGGTGTTGATGCTACCGAATTTGACGGTCTTGATAAGGCTGTTACCGGCAGTTCTACGGAAATCATTCCGGGTGCAGCAATTGCATTGGACAGTGCAGCAAACATCGGCACCAACAAGGAAGCTTTCTTGTATCAGCTGCGCATGCTTATTGGGGAGATGGATGGAGTTACGCATTTGTTGATGAACGGCAAAATGTACGCTGTATTCCAATCCTTGGCCGACCAAGTAGTTAATATTCGTTATGTCCGTAACGAGTTGGGCCAAGAAGTGTTGTTCTACGGTGAAGCCGCATTGGTTAAACTAGGTTACAAAGCCGGTACCAGTAATCCGATTATCCCTATCGGTGGCGCAAATGGCGAAACGGCCATCTATGCAATTCGCGTAGGTATGGACGGTGTTCATGGCGTATCTCCGGATGGAAATTCGTTAATTGAAGTCTTCTTACCGGATATGACTGCACCTGGTGCTGTTAAGAAGGGTGAAGTTGAGATGGTTGCAGCTATTGCCATCAAGGCAACCAAGTCTGCTGGTGTATTGCGCAAAATCAAAGTGCAATAAGCGAGGTGATCTAAATGGCACCACGCATATATGCACCTAACGATGCGCATGAATCGAATTATGTTGTACCGTTTGTCGAGGGCGTAGCAGCTCTCGACGACGGTGATACGAAACTTGCATGGTTTACGGCGAAAGGGTACGAAATCGTCAGCGGTACAAACCGCATCACCCCAATCGATCGTTTACCTTTTGCTGAATTGATTCGTCTTGCACCGTTTGTAGGTGTAAATCCTGCAAACAAAGAGAAGTTTGAACTTGTAGCGCTGATTGAAGCAGCCGTTAAAACTGTGTACAAGCTGACGATCGCAGCATTCGATGCAATCGCCAACGTGTCTGCAGGTACGGTTGCTGTTCCGCTGTTTGCTGATGCAGCTGCTGTTATTGCTGCATTGCCGACATCTGTAAAGGCAACATTAGCGGATGGAACCGTGGCCACTGTCCCGGTAACAACGTGGGTTGATACTGACACCTACGATCCAGCAGTCGCAGCCAGTTATACCTTCACGGCAACTCTGGGAACGATTCCCGCGCCGTTTGCTACCGCTGTTACGGCATCGGTCGAAGTTGTTGTAGCTGCTTAGGAGGAAAGAAATGAAAGTCAAGATTCTATCCCCGGTTGAAGGGTATAACGGAATCTCGGCAGGAGTTAAATTTATTCGAGGCGTGGCAGAGGTGGATGAAAAGGATCTGCCTCTTCACGTCATTGATTGGCTCATTGCTAAGAGATACAAAGTAATCCTACCGGAAAAAGCCAAGCCGAAAAAAGGCAAAGCTGAAGAAGTTGTAGAGATTGTTGAAGTAGTGCCCGAATAGGGTAAGGAGGGATGCGCATGGCATACGTAGATTACCGTTGGTACCAAACGGAGTACTTCGGAGACAGTGTCCCGGAAGAGCAATTCGTTAAGCTTGCAGGAAGAGCCAGTGAATACATCGACATGATCACATTGAAACGCACGCAGAAAATCATGACAGACAACACGGACACAGAAGTTATCATGTCCATAAAAAAAGCCGTCTGTGCAGTTGCTGACATCCAATATGAACATGCTACGAAAATCGCACAGATCATCTCTGCAGATACTGCAATGGCCGAAAACAACGTTGAATCCGAAAGTGTAGGTAAGCATTCCATCCACTACGCCAAAGCGTCATCTCCCGGAACCCGTCGAGCCCTGGAAAGGGAAATGAAACATCTGATGTTGCAAGCTGTCAAGGATCACTTGCTCTTGCACAATCTGATATACAACGGTGTCTGGTCATGAGTGGCCTACTCCGATCCACAGTGACGGTGTACAACCGATGGTTCAATCCCGCAACAAAGCAGGATGAGTTCCATCGGAAAGTATTGACGAAAGCTCACTGGATGGACGTTGACGGTGTATCGCTCGATGGCAAAGGTGTAGCTGGAAGCAGTGTGGCTGAAGTACTTATCGACGGAAGCCTATCTGAATATGTGACCCCGAACATTTATTACGGACTGTCCAAAGCGGCAGCTCAACTGGTGTGGACCTTAAGTCCTGCCGACATCATTTGTAAAGGCAACGTAAGTTTGACAATATCGAAGCCTACGGATTTAAAACACCTCGACAATGTCCGGACGATCGTCTCGGCATCGTACGTCGATCAAGGATTGCGCAAGCAGTCTCATCACGAGGTGATTGCCCGATGAAGGGTTTCAGACAAGTCAAACTTCAAATGGATACTGTAGAGGACATCTTGAAGCGCAAAGGAGTAACACCCGGAGGAAAGGTTCAGAAGTTTCTGACATCCGAGATACAACGTGTCAGTGACCCGTATGTGCCCTTCGGTGCTGGTGTTCTTAAAACCAACATCTCAACTGCACCGGATGCCACGGAGTTCACACATGAATCACCTTACAGCCGGTATCACTGGTTCGGGAAGAAAATGGTTGACCCAAAGACCGGAAAAGGCTCATTCTACGACCCGGCAACAGGCAGACACTGGTCTCGTCCAGGAGTCGCAAAAGTATTGACGGATATAGATTTAGAGTACCAGGGAGCCCCGCTACGAGGTCCTAAATGGACCATGCGTGCTTGGGTAGACCAAGGGAAACAAGTGGTTGCTTCGGTTCAGAAGTTTCTAGAAAGGGGTTGATTCTGTGGCCATTGTAGAAAGCATTAGAACGTACATTCTGACGTGTCCGCATGTCAGCTCGTTTCAGAAAGTTGATATTGAATATCTGTCGAAGGATTACGACAACATGTCTATAGAGGAAGTACCGACTCAAAACGGGAACGTCCTTGAAACGTTTGTGGACGGATCGTCCTTCCGGCAGTTTGTGTTTGTCTTAGCAGCAAGATTCGCATACAGCGATGCGCTGTCCGACAACATACAGAACAGCGGGTTCTTCGAGAACTTCCAGCAATGGATCGAAACGCAGAACAAGCTGAAAGTTTACCCATCATTGGGAAGTGGCATGACACCCAATGCAATCGAGACTATGACCAGCGGATACGTCCTGTATGTGGACGAGTCGATGACGACTGTCCGCTGTCAGATACAATGCCGACTATTATACACAAAGGAGGCTTAAAATGACATTTAAAGTCAAACGCAGTCAGTTTGCCGCCTTCCTCAATACCGGTACCCTCGCAGTCCCTGTGTGGAGCCGGATGGGAAAAGGCATTACTGAGCAGTCCATCGCGTACAACCCAAACGTTGTGACGGAACAGTTCATTGATGAAGACAACGCGACCAATATGCTGGAAAGCTATGCTCCGAGTATCTCTACTCCGCAAACAGCTTATGCCGGCAATGCCGTATTCGATTTTGTTGATGCAATGCGTCAGAACCGCGCCATTGGTTCTTCGGCTGAAACTGAAGTCCTGTTGGTGTATCTGTACGATTCGGAAGTGATCATTGACGTTACTCATTACAAGGCAGAAAAGAATGCCTGTACGATTTCCATTGAAGAGTTTGGCGGTGCCGGCGGTGAAAGCCTGTCCATCACCTACAACATCGGTCTCAATGGCGACCCGGTATTGGGTACTGTGACGATCACTGCAGGCGCACCGACGTTTACAGCTGCGACATAATAGGAGCGGCCTTAGGGTCGTTCCTTTACTTTTTGGAAGAAAGGAAACACTAACTATGACAAATTCCATTCGTGTGAAAAGTGAAAATGAATATATTATCGAGGTCAATGATGCCGGGGATACGATATCTCTTGATATTTCTGATTTGAGTTTACCGGAGAAGCTGACCAATATGCTGCAAGCCATTGACAAGCTGACTGAAGACTTCGAGAAAGAGACGAAGCGTATCGAGAGTTTGCCGGATTCTCCCGGAACCAATCCTTACATGACCATGAAAGATGAAGCACAGATTGAGCTTACCAAGGAGTACT
>PHAE01000062.1 GCA_002840285.1 Firmicutes bacterium HGW-Firmicutes-11 | reverse complement strand
AAATGAACAAAGAACAACTCTTTCAAATGGCCCAGGAGTCCATCATTGAATGTGATGAGGAAAAGGCACTGCAGGTAATCGAAGATGCCAGGTCAAACAAGATCGATCTTTTGGAACTCCTAAGCAATGGCTTCAGCGCAGGGATCAGAGAACTGGGGGATCTGTTTGGACGCGGCGAAATTTTCCTGCCAGAGTTGATTTTCTCCACGGAAGTGATGAAAAAGGCTTCAGCGGTGATCGAAGCGGGAATTGGCAGTGCGGATACTGGGAAAAAGGGAACGTTTCTGATTGGAACCGTAGAAGGCGACGTTCATGATATCGGAAAAGGAATCGTATGCTCGCTCGTTCGATCCAACGGGATTGAAGTCATCGACCTGGGGCGCGAGGTCCCGGCACTGACTTTCGTTGAGAAGGCGGAAGAATATGGTGTTGACTTCATCGGTAGCAGCGCGCTGCTGACCACAACAATGACGGAGCAGAAAAAGATCGAGGAGATTCTAAGGAAGGAAGGATTGAGAGAAAAGTACAAGACAATGGTTGGTGGAGCTCCCGTAACCAAGATCTGGGCAGAGAAAATTGGGGCAGACGCTTACTGCGAAGATGCTTCGGACTCGGTTCAGATGATTCTGGGATGGCTGAGCGATAAACAATAATGAACAGTTTGAATTGAAATGGGAGGGATCAGAATATGAATTCAATGGAGCGGATATCGCTTGCACTTCAACATAAGGAAGCTGACCGAGTACCGGTTTACCCGCTGATAAACAGCGTATCAAGAAAAGCCACAGGGATCACCTACGCAGAATGGTCACAGGATCCAAAAAAGTGTGCGGAAGCCATACTCAAGGCAACCGAGGAAATTGGCGCCGACTGTATGTGCACTTTAATAGATCTGACCGTAGAGGCAGCCGACTGGGGACAGGAAGTCGTCTTTCACGACAGTATCGCAGCCAATCCAAACCTCGACAATCGCCTGATCAAGAGCGCAGCCGGCTATGATAGCATCGGTATCATTAATCCAAGAGAAACGAAGCGAATGAGCGAACATATTAAACTCGCGAGACTACTCTACGAAGCAAAGGGCCAGGAGATGCCGATCATCGGGTTTGTCTTTGCTCCGCTTGGAATTCTCAGCATGATGCGTGGACAAGAAGAGATGTTCATGGACTTGATCCGGTGTCCGGATAAAATGCAGGGCGTGCTACGCAATATAACTGAGACTCTAAAAGAATACTGCGCCGCGCTGATTGAGGCGGGTTGCCACGCAATAATGTTTGATACGCTTTATGCTTCCCGAACCATCATGAGCGCAAAAATGTGGGATGCAAACGAAGGCATTTACATGGAAGAACTTTCAAATTTCGTCAGAGAGAAAAATGCGATGGTAATGCTGCACAACTGTGGCGCCGGCATCTATTTCAAAGAGCAGATCGAGAGGATGCACCCTGTTGCTATTTCCTATCAGCATATACCCTTCGACTGTACCGACATGGCAGATGTAAAGGCCAAATATGGAGATCAAGTCACATTGATTGGCCACATTGAACCGGGCTGGCTCTTTGCTGCGACGGAAGAAGAACTGCGGGAAATGTGCAGAGCGCAGATCGATGCCTACAAGAAGGACGGCGGCTTCATACTCGCTACCGGCTGTGAGTATCCTGCATTGATGGATTTCGATTACGCAAAGATCATCGTAGAAGAAGCAAAGACTTACGGCAAGTACTAGAACAAGGGCGAAACAGAGAACCATCCCCATGTTTCACTTAATTCAACCAAAATTGCGGTCCAGTCGCGAGTTCAAGGGCGAGTCGTCGTGGCGGTGGCGATAGAACTCCTGAAGGATCTCCACTGTCGGCGCGACGACATCGTCAAATGCATCCAGTAAGCGAAAGTTGATTTCGGCGCAAGCCGGATTGGGAGTTTTGCTCATCAGCATACCGTGCAACCGGGGATAGAGACCAAATAATTTCAGGGTCCCGACAAGAAGGGCGCGCTTTGGATTTCTGGGAGCAACAAACAGATTCAAGTATCGTCGCATCGAACGAATCGAGTCCCGAACCTCTTCCGGACTAGCCCCATCGTAGAAACCGGATATACAGCGAGATATCTCCGGATCGACGATCAAGTGGGCTGTCGGCCGATATGTTTGAGGTTCTTTATTGTCACGCAGCAGCAAAGCGCGATCAAACTCCGTCTCGATTTCGTTGTGGAGCAACTGCGATGATTCAACTTCACGCACAAGAGGGTGGCATTCGCTGTCCAACATGAAATGACAGAGAAAGCCAAGCAGGTAAGCGGTAGACGCATCCTGGTACGGGCTTTCCTGCTGAATGATTCTTCCATTTGCAAGGAACCGGGATGCCGGCTCTTTATGCATTCTTCTTCCGATGCTTTTGATCGGGTCCGGCCGAAGCGGCATGTAATAGAGGAAAATGTCCGGGCCGTGAAGACCGATCTGGAACAAGGACAGGTGAGCTGTCAATAGTTCCTTGATTTCGTCATCCAATCGGTCAAAGACGCGGTCACCAAAGGACACATGAGCATAGGTTGTTGGCATTGCAGCACCTCTTTACAGCACAGTGACTCTTTCTTCATCGTAGTTCAGATACAGACGCTCTTTGACGATGCGTTCTAGAAGAGAGGCAACGTGAAACACGTCTTCAAAACCGACATAGAGCGGGGCGGGCGCAAGGCGGATGACATTCGGCTCCCGATAGTCGGGGACCACACCCAAATCTCGCAATGCCAAACTGATCCGGTAAGCTTCGTCGTGTTCCAGTGCCACGTGACCGCCGCGCCGAGCATCATCTCTCGGATTTCCTATCGCATATCCATAGTCAGAAGGCATTCGGTCGATCAAAGTCATGAGATACTCGGTCAGCAGCAACGACTTTTTCCGTAGAGCTTCCATTCCGGCGGAAAGAAACGGCTTTAAAGCACCCTCCAGCGGCGCCATGGAAAAAAGATGAGGCGTTCCCTGAAGCATCCCCCAAGCGGTGGGGTCCTGGTCAAATGTATGATCCATTTGAAATTGAGTTTCATCACGGTTTCCAAACCATCCGCGCAATCCGGCCGGTTTCCCGAAGTGACGACGGTTTATGTACAGCCCGGCTGTCGATCCCGGGCCTCCGTTCAAGTATTTGTAGGTGCACCAGACAGCAAAATCCGGTTGAATTTCTTGAAAGTCGTGGGGGACCGCACCAATCGAGTGTGCCAGATCCCAGCCGATCAGAATTCCCCGTCGGTGGGCGGCTTGGGTGATCCGCTTCATATCAAGAAGTTGCGAACTTCGGTAGAGCACCGATGGCAACAGGATGAGAGCAACATCCTCGTTCATTTCATTCAATATGTCTTCTTCATCCAGAGTCGTTCCATCCTTGCTGCGGATCCGGACCAGAGAATCCTTTACATGATGTCCCTTCAGTTCCAGCACGCTTTCCACCGCATAGATGTCCGTAGGAAAATTCAGCTCATCGACAAGGATCTTATA
>PHAE01000020.1 GCA_002840285.1 Firmicutes bacterium HGW-Firmicutes-11 | reverse complement strand
TGGAGAATCTAAGCGACGAACAGCTTTACCAGAGATTTTGGGAAATGACGGCAAAGGTCGTCGATCCGCTCCTGGAGCTTGGACAGAAGCATACGACACCGTCCATCGAGCGCTCGGTGTTGCTTCGTATGGGAGTTTCCTCGCTGGAAGCCAAACCCATCGTGGAAGGATGCATCGACCGCGGCCTGATGGGAAAGGGCGCCGGGCATGTCGTCTACAAACTGGCCAAAGCGAAGGGAATTTCCATACGGGACGCCGGAATCCTGCTTGCCGAAGGCAAGTCTTGGGATGAAGCAGTTGCTTTGTTCCAAAGGAAGGAGGTATAGAGATGGAATATGATAAGCTGAAACAGAGCGAAAAGATTTCAGTCGAGTACATCCTGAAAGATCTGGACAAATATCGCCCGAAGCGGCGCGGATGGACGTGGAGGACACTGGTCCCCGGTTTGCAAATGGGACCTTTTACCTACCAGGACGCTACAGAACCAACGAAAAATGGAGTCGGTCTTCCCTCCTCAAAATACTTCAATGGGATCGATCCTCAACCTCAGCCGGTGATCACCACGGAAATCGCTTCGGGACGGTTTGAGGATGACATCCGCAGAATGCGCATGGCTGCATGGCATGGCGCAGATCATATCATGGTCATTCGTACCGCTGGCCAGTCCCACATGGACGGGTTGATCGAAGGAACCCCCCAGGGGATCGGCGGTGTGCCAATCACAAGAAAGCAAGTCAGAGCCCAAAGAAAGGCGCTGGATCTCATTGAAGAAGAAGTGGGACGACCTATCAACTATCACTCATATGTCTCTGGTGTCGCCGGTCCGGAAGTTGCGGTCATGTTTGCTGAAGAAGGCATCAATGGAGCCCATCAAGACCCGCAATACAATGTCCTTTACCGTAACATCAATATGGTACGTTCCTTTATCGATGCTTGCGAGTCCAAAAAAATCCTCGCATGGGCTGACATCGCGCAGATCGACGGTGCACACAATGCCAACGCGACTGCGAGAGAAGCATGGAAGGTCATGCCGGAACTGATCGTACAGCATGCAATCAATAGCCTGTTTTCAGAAAAGGCCGGAATCAAGCCGTCCAACATTTGCTTGTCCACCGTGCCTCCAACCGCACCACCGGCACCCTGCGTATTCATGGACCTGCCTTATGCGGTGGCTCTGCGCGATTTTTGCGACAAGTACCGGATGCGGGCACAGATGAACACGAAGTACATGGAAGCATCAGCCAGGGAAGCGACAGTGACCCACGTTCTTAACATGCTGATCTCTAAAATGACCAGAGCAGACATTCAATCGACCATTACACCAGACGAAGGCAGAAACGTCCCTTGGCACATTTACAACATGGAGGCTTGTGATACAGCAAAGCAGACGCTGATCGGCCTGGATGGAATGATGGAAATGATCGAACTGAAGAAGGATGGGCCACTGCCTAAGATGGTTCGTGAGATCAAGGAAAGAGCATGTCTCTTTATGGAAGAAATAGTCAAGACCGGGGGGTACTTCAAGGCGGTCGAGGAAGGATTCTTCGTCGATTCCGGCAATTATCCAGAGCGAAATGGCGATGGGATCGCCCGCAAAGCAGATGGTGGCGTTGGACACGGCACCATATTCGAAAAAGATGACGACTATTTCGCACCGGTGACTGCTCATTTTGGCTACAACAATGTGGCGCAGTATGATCCAGCAGCGGAGTCTGATCCATCTTCTCTCATTGGAGGATGTACCTTCGAGGACCCGGACAAAATCGTGTACATCGACGAGCTTGATGAAATGGACAACGTCAATGTACGTATGGAAGAAACCAAGAAATACAGAAACAGCAATTTGCTGAAACCGGAAATGGAGTGGATGGCTGACGGTACAGTGATGGTCAATCTGTTCATTCCTGCAGAGCGACGGGTCGCCGAGATCGCGGCCTTGGAGTTTGCAAAAAAAATGAACTTGGAAGAGCCTGAGGTCATCAATCGCGAGGTCATGCAGGAGGCGGAAGGAACAAGGATCGAACTGAAGGGAAGACTTCCCTTCGAAATCGACCTGAATGATCTGGTGATTCCGCCGGAGCCGAAGGTGCTTTCCGATGAGGAAATCAGAGAGGAAATCAAAAATTATCCATTAAAGCTAGTTTGTGGAACCATAGGAGAAGATGAGCACTCCGTAGGACTTCGTGAAATCATCGACATCAAGCACGGCGGCATCGAAAAGTTCGGTATCGAAGTCCATTATCTGGGTACCTCGGTTCCGGTCGAAAAATTAGTCGATGCGGCAGTGGAACTGAAAGCAGATGTGATCTTGGCATCCACCATCATCAGCCACGACGACATCCATTACAAAAATATGAAGCGGATCCATGAACTTGCAATCGAGAAAGGGATCCGAGACAACATCATCATCGCCGCTGGCGGGACCCAAGTCAATCCGGAAACAGCAGTGAAACAGGGGATCGATGCCGGATTCGGTCGAAACAGCCATGGCATAGACGTTGCGACATTCATTGTTGAAAAACGAAGAGAAATGCGGGGAGAAAAGTAGGTTATATTGTAAATTGTCAATATACGATATGGAGGAGAAAGAAATGATTATCGGTGTACCCAAAGAAATCAAGAACAATGAAAACAGAGTCGGCATGACACCTGGCGGAGCGAAAGCCTACATCCGCAAGGGCCACAAAGTCATCGTCGAGACCCACGCAGGAGAAGGCAGCGGATTCCATGATGCAGAGTACAAATCCGTCGGATGTGAAATCTATTCCGACGTGAAGCAGCTGTTTGCCGATGCGGACATGATCATCAAGGTAAAGGAGCCTCTTGCACCTGAATACGAGCTGTTCAAAGAAGGACAGATCCTTTATACTTACTTGCACCTTGCACCGGCACCCGAATTGACTAAGGCACTGCTGAAGGCGAAAATCAAGGGCGTTGCTTTTGAAACGGTCCAGTTGGACAATGGAGCACTTCCACTTTTGACACCGATGAGTGAAGTTGCGGGAAGAATGTCGGTACAGATCGGCGCGACTCTTCTTCAGAAATTGAACGGCGGACTTGGCATCCTTCTGGGAGGCGTACCGGGGACAGCTCCGGCAGAAGTCGTGATCGTCGGCGGCGGAAATGTAGGAACCAATGCGGCCAAGATGGCAGTTGGCCTTGGAGCCAGAGTTACCATTTTGGACATGAATGCATCCAGAATGGCGTATCTTGACGACGTGTTCGGTGGTCGCGTCACAACGCTGGCCTCCAATGAGCACAACCTGGAAGAAGCGGTCAAAAAAGCGGATCTGTTGATCGGCGCCGTCCTGATTCCTGGAAAAGCAGCGCCTAAGTTGGTCAGTGAAGACATGGTCAAGCAAATGAAGGGAGGGGCCGTCATCGTTGACGTCGCCATCGACCAGGGCGGTTCCATCGCGACCATCGACCGTGTGACGACCCATGACAATCCTTCCTATATCAAGCATGGAGTGGTTCACTACTCTGTCGCCAATATGCCGGGAGCTGTTCCCCGCACATCGACCATCGCTTTGGAAGCGGCGACGCTGCCCTACGGGTTGATGCTGGCAGATAAAGGACTGGAAAAAGCGGTGGAAGAAAACAAGGCGTTGATGAAGGGCTTGAATGTCTACCTTGGCAACATCGTATACCAGGGAGTCGCCGACAGCCTCGGCATGCCTTATGTCGACTATGCCTCTGTCAAAGTATGATCGATTTGACAACAGCGAAAGCAGGGAGCAGCGCTTATGAAAATTGATGTACTGGTGGCGGAGATCGGCTCCACCACCACACTGGTCAACGCTTTTGCACACGTGGAAGCCGATCATCCCGTTTTTTTCGGGCAAGGACAGGCACCCACGTCGGTTTTGGACGGAGATGTTCGTATCGGTCTCGAGGGGGCGATCCGGGATCTCTGCAAAAAAACATCAGTGGATTCCATCGAATACACTGAAATGCTGGCAACGTCAAGTGCAGCAGGCGGTCTGAAGATGACCGTCCACGGTCTTGTCTACGACATGACCGCCAAGGCGGCCAAAGAGGCCGCCTTGGGCGCTGGCGCCATCATCCACCAGGTGACTGCCGGGCGCCTGCGCCGGACGGACCTGGAACGGATCCGCGAGATCCGCCCGAACCTCATCATGATTGCCGGCGGTGTCGATTACGGAGAACGGGATACAGCCATCGCCAACGCGGAAGCGATCCGTGCAATGGAGCTTCCGATTCCCGTCATTTACGCCGGAAATGTGGAAAACCAAGAGGAAATGCGGCTGATCTTCAAAGACGCCAAAGCGCCCCTCTACTTGGTTGAAAACGTCTATCCGAAGATCGATCAGTTGAACGTGGAACCGGCTAGAAAAGTCATTCAGGAGGCCTTCGAGCACCACATCATCCAGGCCCCCGGAATGGAGCATGTCCGGGATCTGGTGAACGGACCGATCATTCCCACCCCTGGAGCAGTGATGGAGTGCGGTAAGCTTCTCTACGAACAGATCGGCGATCTGGTGATCCTGGATGTGGGAGGCGCCACCACAGACCTTCATTCGGTGACGGTAGGTTCCGAGGAAATCGCCAGGATCCTGGTGAGTCCCGAACCTATAGCCAAGAGGACCGTCGAAGGCGACCTCGGGGTCTATGTAAATATGCATAACATCATCGAAATCATTGGGAAGGAAAAGTTGGAGGAGGAACTGGGCTTTTCCGTCGACGCAGTGACCGAGTCCTACAAAGCGGTACCTGAAACGAAGCAGGAGTTTCTTTTTGTTCAGCGATTGGCGCAAGAAGCGGTGCTCAAAGCCACTGAACGACATGCGGGAAAGATCCGCTACGTGTATGGCCCTTCCGGAAGAAGTACTTTGGCAGAAGGAAAAGACCTGTCGCAAGTGAAATACATCATAGGCACAGGAGGTGCTTTGACGCGGCTTCCTGACCGCATCGAAATGATGAAGGCTATCGCACAGCACAACAAGAACGGCACGTTGCTGTTTCCCAATGAAGAAGCGAAAATCCTGGTGGACGACGACTATATCATGGCTTCCCTCGGGGTTCTCTCGAAAACCCACAAGAGAGCAGCATTGTACTTTCTTGAAAAGAGTTTGAAATTATCCCTATTATGACAGGAGGATAGATCATGTATCCGAGACTGACGTTTGACTTGCAGAAGATCAATGAAAACCTTTCTGTGGTGAGCCGGACAGTCAAAAGTGCCGGTTGTTCCCTCATGATCGTAACAAAAGCGGTATGCGCCGACCACCATGTCTGCCAATTGATCGATGCCCATCCGGGTGTCGATTTTTTTGCCGACTCCAGAGTGGACAATCTCAAAGCCTGCAAGGAGTTTTCCAAGGGAAAGGTGCTTTTACGCTTGACCCAGGCATGGGAAGTTCCAGAGACGATCCGCTTCGCGGATATCAGTTTTCAATCGGAGTGGGAAACCATTCTGAAACTGGAAGAGGAAGCGGCAAGGCAAAAAAAATCCCACAAGATCGTCTTGATGATCGATCTTGGAGATTTGCGTGAGGGCATTTTTTATCAGCAGGAGGAGGAGATCTTTGAAACGGTGAAGGAGATCCTCTCTTTGAACCATATTGAACTCTACGGACTGGGAGTCAATCTCACCTGCTACGGCGCAGTGATTCCGAAAAATGACAATCTTTCGTTGCTCGTCGATCTTGCAAGACGTCTGGAAGGACGATATTCGATAAAACTGCCGATGATCTCCGGTGGAAATTCCAGCTCCTATTATCTGATCGAAAAAAAGGAACTGCCGGAAGGGATCAACAATCTGCGGTTGGGAGAGGCCTTTCTTCTCGGCAATGAAACCGCATATGGAGACAGGATCCCTGGAACCCACAACGATGCCATTTTCCTGGAAGCCCAGATCATAGAACTAAAAAGCAAACCGTCACTCCCCATCGGAGAGATCGGGGTAGATGCCTTCGGCCAGAAGCCAAGCTACGAAGACCTAGGAGTCCGGAAGAGGGCGATCCTGGCAATTGGAAAGCAGGATGCAGATCCGGATAGCATGACGCCGACGGACCCTGACATCCATATCCTTGGCGCCAGTTCGGACCATTTGATCTTGGACGTCACCGACTCGTTAACAGACTGGAAGGTCGGTGACATCGTGTCCTTCACGCTAGGATACAGTGGGCTGCTCAAGGCCTCGACCAGCTCTTACGTGAAACGATATTATTTTACAAGCGGAAGGAACGATCCATAGCCTTCCGCTTCCATCTCGTCCTTTGGTATGAAGCGCAGAGCAGCGCTGTTGATGCAGTAGCGCAGCCCACCGGTTTCCGTCGGGCCGTCGGTAAACACATGACCAAGATGGGAGTCGGCGACGCGGCTTCGAACTTCTTCCCTGACCATCCCGTGAGAAACATCAAGCTCATTCTCTATCACCGCCGGATCGATGGGTTTTGAAAAACTGGGCCAACCGCAGGCATCAAATTTATCTGCAGAAGAAAACAAAGGTTCGCCACTGACGATATCCACGTAGATCCCAGGCGCTGTCAGATCATGGTACTCATTCTGATAGGCCGGCTCGGTTCCGTTCTCCCGGACCACACGATACTGAAGATCTGTCAGACGTTCCTTCAACTCCGCATCGTCGGGAACCTTATAGGCGCCGGGATCCACAAAGGTAGTTGGTTCCACGTAAGATTTCTCCGCCTTCTCAAAGTCTGCAGGACTGATGTGACAGTATCCATTGGGGTTCTTGTCCAGATAATCCTGATGGTACTCTTCCGCCTTGTAGTAGTTTTCCAAAGGTCCGACCTCGATCGCGATGGGTTTGTCATATTCAGACTGCAGGGTCTCAATGGCAGATGTGATCGCCATTTCGTCTGCGGCATCAACAAAATAGATACCAGTCCGGTACTGAGAACCCACATCGTTGCCCTGCTTGTTTACAGAGGTTGGATCGATGACCTCAAAATAGAGCGACAGTATATGAGGCAGCGTCACGTAGCCCGGTGCATATGTCACACGAACGGTTTCTGCATGACCGGTATTGTTGTAGCAAACATCTTCATAAGTAGGATTCTCCGTCTTGCCGTTGGCGTAGCCGACCTCCGCATCCTTTACGCCGGGAATCCCCTGCAGATACTTCTCAAGACCCCAGAAGCACCCGCCAGCCAAATAGATCTCCTTCGTTTCGACACCTTCATAGTTGAAGACAGGAATGACAGGAGAAGCGACGGGAGCCTTCTCTTTATCCTTTCCAAAAAAGCCGCGGGAAAACAAAGAGTTCTGAGACATAAAAATCACACCTCCAATGAGAACAAGAACCAATAGCAGAATACCGATCTTTGACCAGCCCTGCGTTTTTTTAACATCATTTTTATCCATGGACGATTGATACCCAATTTGATGGAGAAAGAACCAGTATGGATTTACAGACCGGCGGGAATCCTGTAAAATGGGAAAGACAGTTATCACAGCCAGGGAAAGGAATCATAAATGAGCCATATGCCAACGACGGAGGAAGCCAGAGAGCTTCTTCTCAAATACAACAAAGAAGCGTTTCATATCAAACATGCGGAGATCGTATCCGGTGTCATGGGCTATTTTGCGAAGGAGCATGATCCTGACAACGTTGAGTTTTGGACGATAGTGGGACTTCTTCACGATTTGGATTTTGAAGAATTTCCCGAGGAACATTGCATCCGGCAGAAAGTTCTGATGGAAGAACTGGAACTGGACGAAGCATTGATCCGCGCTACCGTCAGTCACGGATGGGGTTGCACCGGCATCGACATAAAGCCGGAATCCACAATGGAAAAGATACTGTTTGCCACCGACGAACTCACTGGCTTGATCGGCGCCGTTGCCATCATGCGGCCATCCAGAAGTGTAGATGATCTGGAGTTGAAATCCGTCAAAAAGAAATACAAGACACCAGCCTTTGCTGCCGGCTGTTCTCGCGAGATCATTGCCCAGGGAGCAGAGATGCTCGGCTGGGAAGTAGACGAACTGATCGAGAAAACCATCATAGCGATGCGCAGTCTGAATCCGCAAGCAGGCATTTGATCGCTTTCGAAAGGAAGGGCCCATGGGCTTTTTAACACTATTTCTTATCGCGCTGGGGCTTTCCATGGACGCTTTTGCGGTCTCGGTTTCCAATGGGATCTGCTACCAAAATACCAGATTACGTGAGGCCTTTGCCAATGCTGTCACCTTTGGTTTTTTTCAGGCATTGATGCCGCTGATCGGCTATTACGCTGGTCGCACAGTGGCGGAAGCGGTAGCCGCTGTCGATCACTGGATCGCATTGATCTTGTTGTCCTTCATTGGAGGCAGAATGATCTGGCAGGCGGTCAAGGACATGCGAGATCCGGAAAACCAGAAATGCAAAACATCCTGCGCTCCAAGAGACTTGTTGGTCCAGGGGATCGCAACCAGCATTGATGCGTTGGCTGTGGGAGTCAGTTTCGCCATGGTCAAAACCGATATTTTCTCAGCTGTGGCGCTGATCGGGGTCGTTACTTTTATATGTTCATTCATCGGCGTCTACATGGGCAAAGCCTTCGGATGCGTGTTCCGGGAGAAGGCAGAGATCTTTGGCGGCAGCATGCTGATCCTGATCGGTGTCAAGATCTTTGTGGAGCAGTGGATGGCTGGCTGATAGCAGAAATACATCTGGAAAATGGGGAGGAAACGACCATGGGGATCCACGAATCGGGAGAAAACTATTTGGAGACGATACTGCTTCTTGAGAAAAGAAATGGAAGCGTCCGTTCGATCGAGATCGCGAGTGAATTGGAATTTTCAAAGCCAAGCATCAGCAGAGCCATGGGCATACTGAAGAAGACCGGGTATATCACAATGGAAAAGAACGGAGACATTCATCTCACCGAGCAGGGAAGAGCGATGGCGGAACGCGTTTATGAAAGGCACCGACTGATACGAGACTACCTGGTTGGTGCGCTGGGTGTCGACCGCGAGATTGCGGCAGAAGATGCCTGCAGGATCGAGCACGTGATCAGCGAAGAGGCTTTTGATAGAATCAAAGCTTGGGTCGAAGAGAATCGATCCTGACATCGGACAGAGCGGTTTCCGCTCTGTTTTTACGTTCCGACAACATCAGTCCGGCCAAAATCAGTACAGTGCCGGTGATGGAGATCCAAGTGAGCTTTTCCTTCAGTATCGCTACAGAAAAGGCGATGGTCACGATGGGGATCAAATAGATATAAATCGAGGTGCGTACGGGACCGAGAACGCTGACCGCATAGTTCCAAGTGAGGAAGCAGAAGGCGGAAGCGCCAAATCCAAGAAACAGCATGTTGAATAGAAGCACAGGGTCCGCAAAGCGCGCAAGACCCAAAGAGACGTCGGCGAACGGCAGAATCGGAAGCATGAGAACAAGGCCGTAAAAGAACACCTTTCTCGTGGTTTGGATCATGGTAAGCTTCGTCTGATCGACGAGAGCCATCAGGTTAGAATAAAACGCCCAGGACAAAGCAGCCAGAAGGAGCAGCATATCTCCCAGCGGATTGAGTTTCAGCAAAAAACTGCCGTTGAAACTGACCAAGGCGATTCCGGAAATGGCAAGGACGAACCCAAATACAAACCACCGGGTCAACGAATTGCCTCTTCCCATCAGCACTGCGACGATCGCGGTCAGCATCGGAGCAACCGAGACCAGAACCCCTGCATTGGATGCCAGCGTGTATTGAAGACCGATGTTCTGGAACAGAAAATAAATAACGACACCGGAGAGACCGAGCAAAGCAAAGACGCCCTCCTGCTTCCATGTTCCGGGACGAATCGGTCGCGGCGACAAGATCAGCAACAGAAGATACGCAAAAACAAATCGGAAAAAGAGGATTTCTATCGGGGAGAAATCCTCAAGCAGCACTTTTGTCGAGATAAAGGTCACACCCCAGATAAGGATGCTGATGCCAGCGCCAAGGTGGCCCTTGACCGCCGAAGGTGAATGATTCATAGTGCAGTTTCCATTCTAACGTGTTTAATTGAAGGCGGAATTGTAGTCTACGTACTCCCAGACCACAACTTCCTTTCCTTCTAAGGCATACTCGGCAGCGCTTACCATTGGAGATTCTCCGTTCACTGTGTAGACCCAGCCGTAGCTGTCGCCCAGATCCCGCTCCATAAGGCCGCCGATCCCAGCAACATAAGCGTTGCCGGCGGCAAGTACGACGGATACCTTTTTTGTTCTTCCGTAGTCCATTAAAATGCTCTGTGCTGTTGAACCTTCCGTATAGGGAACCGAATCGGAAATGTTTTCAAATTCCGATCCCTCAGGGTACAGAACCTGAAGCTCAATGGCCTTTGTAGTGTCCCCGTATAAAGTTGGACCGAATTCAACAAATCCGCCAAACCGAAGCACACTTAATATCAAAACGATCACAACGAATATGACTTTGCTTTGGGGCGTTCTTAACAGTTTCAATTTCATTTGAAATAAACTCCTTGTATCTTGATATCACCTGCTATAACCTATCACAGAAACACCGGAAATGCAAGCAACCCACAGCGGGAAATCCGATTGACGAACGCAACAATAACTGATACTGTAGAACAGAGAACCGTCCCCATGTTCTACCCGTGTTCTAGAACAACTTAATAAAAACGTATTATGTTCTGTCCGGCACGAGACGGAGTTTGACAACCCGGATCGTTGTCTGGCAGCTAAGAGGGAAGCAGGTGCGAGTCCTGCGCGGTCCCGCCGCTGTAAGCGTGTTGTTTTGTTCAAGTGTGGTGCACACCGGTCACTGAAGAGAAATCTTTGGGAAGGCGAACAAAACAGAAGATTGATGATCTTCAGCACGCAAGCCAGAAGACCTGCAAAATACGAAGATGCCGCCAACGTGGAATTGGAAGGAGTGATCGAACTGAAACGAACAGTGAATACGGACTGTGGCTTTTGCCACAGTCATTTTTTTGTCCGACGGAGGGCGAGGGTCTTGACCCTGCTACTCTTGTTTTCCATGCTTTTCCCGCCCCTGGATGCAAATGGCGCGACAGCAGAGAGCGCTGCTATTAACATCCAACCGGCGATGGAACAAGCACAAAACTATCTCATGGAGCACGTGCCGGAGCCCTACCCGGGCTCCCTCGGGGGAGAATGGACTACGATCGCACTGGCGCGATCGGATCTGGCGGTGGAAGAGAGCATTTACAAAGCTTACTTCGCCAATGCACTGTCTTTGTTGGCGGAAACTCAAGGAGTCTTAGCTAGAAGCAAGTACTCTGAGTACTCCAGGATGATTCTAGCTTTGACCGCCATCCGGGCGAATCCGAGCAACGTCGTAGGGTACGATCTGCTGAGTTATCTCGCCGACTTTGACCATGTAAAAAAACAGGGGATCAACGGACCGGCCTATGCCTTGATCGCCCTGGACAGCAAGAATTATGATATCCCGGCAACAACCATCGCCGGTGATAAAACCACACGGGACGGGATCTTGGACTACCTTATTTCCCGGGAGATCCCGGGAGGAGGGTTTGCTCTCAGCGGCACGACCCCGGATGTGGACATTACCGCTATCGTGCTACAAGCTTTGGCTCCTTACCAGAAGAGACCCGACGTGGAACCGGTCATCAAAAGAGCGTTGACAAAGTTGTCGGATCTCAAGGGTGTGAGCTCCGGGTTTTCCAGTTATGGAACTGTGAACGCCGAAAGCGTATCTCAAGTGATCCTGGCTCTCACCGTACTTGGCATCGATCCGGATGAGTGGGACAACGGTACCATCGCTGAGCTATTGTCGTATCAAAATGAGGATGGCGGGTTTTCTCACATCAAAGGCAGCGACTCGGAGCTGATGGCCACCGAGCAAGCCACTCTGGCGCTGGTTTCCTATCGAAGGTTCCAAGAGGGAGCCAGTTCATTATTTGACATGAAAGATGTGTATGACTATCGCGTCCGACTCAACAGCGCGTATCTACTGTTCGACCAAGCTCCTGTAAACCAAGAGGGACGGATCTTGGTCCCCATGCGAGGAATCTTTGAAGCACTGGGAGCCGAAGTCAGCTGGAACGACAAGACAAAAACCGCCACAGGCATGTTGGGAGATCGACAGGTCAGCCTCACCGTTGGTGAAACAACCGCTTATGTAGATGGATCTGCCATTGAACTGGATGTGCCAGCAGTCATTGTCAATGGAAGAACACTGGTGCCCGTGCGCTTCATTGCCGAAAGCCTGAACGCGAGGGTAGACTGGTATGGTGAAACCAAGACCGTGGAGATCGAGAAGCGATGAAACAGAAACGATACATAGCATTCATTATACTGCTGGCGCTGACGATGATCACAACTCTCGGCTGCGGACGACCGGCACCGACGGAAGAACCGGTAGTGCCTCCTGTGGCGGAGAGTGTAGCTACTCAACCGGCATTCGAAGCAGTTGAGGCCGAAGAACAGCCGGAGAAAGCCCAGGAACCGGCTGAGACAGAGAGCGTGATCGCTGAAACAGCCAAATCCTCTGTGACACTCTCCATCGATTGCCTGACAGCGCTGGACAATTTGGACAAACTGGATGCAGCAAAGGTTCCACTGCTTCCCGATGACGGTTTTTTTCTCCCAGCCAAGGAAGTCGAGCTGAATCCGGGAGAGACTGTATTTGATGTACTGCTTCGGGAAACCCGGGCAAACGGGATCCACATGGAATTCAACAAAAATCCTGCTTTGAGTAGCAGTTACGTCGAAGGCATTGGAAATCTATACGAATTTGACTGCGGCGAGCTTTCCGGCTGGACTTATCTGGTCAACGGAAAAGGAATCGGGTACGGAAGCAGCAGCCACGTCCTCGCAGACGGGGATGTGGTGAAATGGAGATACACCTGCGACCAGGGACGAGACGTAGGTGTGACTGCAGAATAGTTAACTGAAGAAGAGGAGTTTCAAATGAGAATAAATACATGGACAAAGAAGCCAATCGCGTTCATCGTGATGTTAGCTGTGGTCATTGGTACGATCACGCTTCCAGGAATGAATTCACTGCAAGCATATGCGGATTATCCAGAGACAACGGCAACTCTTGAGGATGCCAGCGCAGCTATCGAAAAAGTTGCCAACTATTACAATACACGGGAGAGCAAACAAATCGAAGATTGGGAAGCATTACTGTCGATACTTGCCGTGAATGATGTTTCATCGGGCGCAATTGATTTGTCACCATTATACTTGCCAACCACAGGATTAGAGGGAACATATTCCAACATCTTGCTGGAGTTGCTGAAAGGATATTACCCGGGGAACTGGATCAATGCATTGTCGGATTCCCAAGACACAGCAACGGGAGCTTTCGCAAGCAACGCCAACGACCATGCTTGGGCGATGCTGACCTTACAAGCAGCAGACGCATTACCATTGGACAAAGGTATCCTTGCTGCAGAATATTTGCTTGCACAACCTTTTGATCCAACCAGTGGCGGTTTTTTTGATAGCTGGGGATATGCGACACTTGATAACACGGGTGTTGTTGCGATGGCCTTGGCTCCATACAGGAATACGGAGTCGCTTGCTTCAAGTATTGCTGCAATTGGGGTTTATCTCGACAACAAGCAAGAAGATACTGGAGGTTATGCATCTTGGGGTTCGGAGAGCGCCTCGACTACCTCATATGTAATTAACGGATTGGCTGCATTGAGAATCAACCCCTATGGAGTTGTCACAGGTACAGGAGTATCAGCAGTAGATTCGCTACTGCATTATCAAAATACAAACGGAAGCTTTTGGGGTCCTTATAACCCGGCTCCGGAAATTGATTCCTTTGCGACCAAACAAGCACCGCAAGCCTTGTGGTCGGCGATCAAGGGATGGAACACAACAGGAAGCGCTTACAACACTTTGCTTAGCCAAAACAATATTAAGTCCCGTACTGTAACTGTGTCCGTCACGGGGGACAATGGAGGAAGCACGATCATTCCTTCAAAGACATTTACTGTACAGACATCCGATTCGGCTTTGACCGTTCGAAACGGTCTCGATGCGTTTTTAGAACAGGATGCAAAGACCGCTACGTATTTTGAGGATAAGGTTGCTAGTGTTTCTGGTATAACTGCAAGCGATGATGAACGTTGGTATGTCCTTGTGAATGGAGTTGAGGATGTCGCGTCATATGAAATCGGAGACGGCGATGTGATTGAACTACGAGCTGGTTTAAAAGAGACGATCCAAATTACGATGGATTCCAATCAAAGTGTTCTTGATTTAAGAAAAGCGCAAGAAGAAACACCTGTCATGGGAGTTGTTGCCAGCGGGTGTACCAATCCATCATTAACAGTTGGAAGCGACACTCTGCCGCAAGTAGCAATCATCAGCAACAACGCCAATGGAGTTCGTTTGCTGATTCCCCAGGGAACAACCGTCACTTCAAGCAGTATCGATTGGGATGGAACGATAGCACTTCCGACAACAACTACAGTTGCACTTTCGGGAAAGACCGTCAGCTCCGCGATTCTCGTTGGTTCCGCTGACCACGAGTTGACCTTCGACCAGCCGGTGCGGTTGCTGCTGCCGGGGTCAGGCAATAAAAAAGTCGGGTTCATCGACAATGCTGGCACCTTCACAGAGATAACCCAATCTTTGGTAACTGATACAGTTCACGCAGTATCTCAGGAGCTAGCTGACGCCGGAAGAAATGTCGGCAAATACGTGTCCGGCAATGACATGGTTGTTTGGACAAAGCATTTCACGACATTTGTGACCTATGTTGACGCAGCATCGGACAACTCTGGCGGCTCGGTCAGCACAGCAACACTTCGGGTTTATGGCTATGACGGTACAAGAAGCACTACGATCCTGGAAAACACTAGTTTAGTGATCGGAAATAGAGATACGCCGATCACGTTGCTGGATAAAGCTGGTCTTGATTACGACAATCAGGGAGGGTACATCGCCGCCATCGAAGGACTAGAGGAAAGAGACTTTGGACAGGACAGCGGTTGGAAATACAGCGTCAACGGAACCTTTCCATCGGCAGGGGCATCGAACTATATTCTCAAAAATGGCGACGCTGTAGTATGGCGATTCGTAACGGCTATAAATGAAGGAGAAATCCTTGGTGGAACCGTCGTAACCGGTGAAGCTGTGACTGTGACAGCAATTTCTCAGGCCGCTATAACAGAAGCAGTTTCTCGCTTCAGCGACATAAACCCATCGGAATGGTATGGTACAGCGGTCGGATCTTTAGTTGCGCAAGGAATTTTATCAGGACGCTCGGAAACGATCTTTGCACCCATGGACACCATCACACGCGCTGAATTTGCCATGATCCTGGCCAAAGCGGCCGGCGCCGATCTGACGGTGACACGGGCAAATGGCTTCAATGATGTCGATGCCAGTAACTGGTACGCCCCGGCTGTAGCGTGGGCGAAGGAAGCGGGGATCGTCAACGGGTACAAAAACAGTGACGGGACGCACTCCTTCCGGCCGTCGGACGTGATTCTTCGTCAGGACATGGCATTGATGATACAGAATTTCCTCTTGCAACAAAATGGCGAAGGCCTTGCGACAACAAAAGAAGCCATCGTGTTTAAGGACGAAGCGGAAATCGCTTCTTACGCGAAGACGGCGGTTGCATCGATGCAAAAGGCGGGGATCATAAATGGAGTGCAGAGGGGACAAGACGCATATTTTCTGCCAAGAAACACCGCAACCCGGGCGGAAGCGGCAGTGATGATCTGGCAGGCGCTACAAGACAAATAGGACGACGGCAAGGAAGTGCATAAGGGTTCCAAGAAGGATGAAAAGGTGAAAGATCTCATGGGAGCCCCAGGCCTTTGAAATGTTGGGGCGCCCGAGAACATAGACAAAAGCGCCGATGGAATAGAGAACGCCTCCGGCAGCGATCAAACCAAGACAACCGGCCGGAATACCGGAAAAAGCACGGAAGTCGAATACGATCGCCCACCCCATAAGGAGATAAAAGCTGGTGGATAGCCATCGCGGAGCATTGACCCAGAACAGCTTAGAAATGATACCTATTCCAGCGACTGCCCATAGTATTCCTGTGAAGTAGAATCCATGGGGCTGAGGCATAAAGGTCAGGGACAGCGGAGTATAGGTGCCGGCGATCAGGACGTAGATCATGGCGTGATCAAACTTGCGAAGACGCCGTATTCGGTCAGCAGTTGAGTTTGCGAAGTGGTAGATGGCGCTGGCGCTGTAAAGGGCCATCATGGAAAGTCCGAATACGACAGCGCCGATCAATGACGTGGTTGCGGCACTGGGCGATAAAAGACCATAGGTCACCATGAATACGGCTGCGATTGCCGAAAACACTGCGCCGATGGCGTGGGTATAGCTGCTGATCGGGTCTCTCGCCCGGCGAAACAGTGAAAACATAAGGCCTCCCTAAAAGTACAAGATATAGTTATCAATACTACATTACAACCTATATAATAACTCATAACAAATATTTGTCAATGCATCAGATTGCATTTCGTTCTACGTATTTGTATACTGGGAAGAAAGGAGGTGGGAACATGCAAGACAAGAAACCCATGATTTACGCTGAGGAAGCGGTAATGGACCGGGAGGTTTTACTATCCGATCTTCCGGACATCGATCTGTATATGGACCAGATCATTACTTTGATCGAGGAGAAGTTGGCTCCGGGGAGCTCCGGGAAATCGGAACGCCCTCTTACCAAAACCATGATCAACAATTACAGCAAGGAAGGCTTGATCAAACCGGTCAAAGGTAAAAAATACACCAAAGAACACATCGTACAGATGCTCATGATCTACAGTATGAAAAACACCTTGTCGATACAGGAGATCAAGAGATTGTTTGCCGGCGTCTACGATGAGGACGATTTTGGCAGCGAAGATCTCCTGAAGAGTTACAGTGATTTTCTGGCGACAAAACCGCTGCTGCGCAATAAGAGCTTGGCGGTGCTGGATGAGCTTTTGGAAGCAACCAACTGCGATATCGAGGACCCCCGAGACACACTGACATTGGTGATGGAGCTGGCTGCGATTTCCGCCTATCTGAAGACCATTTCTCAGGCAGTCCTGCGAGAGCGGTTTGCTCTTCCGCCGACTGCCGGGAAGGCAAAACTGCCGAGGAACGATGGAAGTCAAACGAAGAAGAGCAGTAAAAGTAAAGAAGGAAAGTAACGTGCGAGACACCTTTTCTACCTATCACCCTATCATAACCTTTAGCTATTTTTGCGGAGTGATCCTGTTCAGCATGGTTTTGCTGCATCCGGTTTTCCTTTTCGTTTCTTTTGTCGCTGCGTTAGGCTACGCTTTGTTTCTCAACGGTTGGCGCAGTCTTCGCTTTACCTTTCTCTATCTGATTCCCATGATGGTGGTGGCGGCTGCCATCAACCCGCTTTTCAACCATAGAGGAGTCACGATCCTAGGATACTTCCTGGACAATCCCATCACACTGGAATCGATCTATTTTGGTATTGCGGTTGGAGTGATGTTCGGAGCTGTCATTCTGTGGTTCTCTTGCTTTAATATCATTATGACTGCGGACAAGATCATGTACATTTTCGGACGCCTTCTTCCTTCGATCTCTCTCGTGTTTTCCATGGTGCTGCGGTTTGTCCCCAAGAGCAAGGCCAGGTTGACGGAAGTGATCCAAAGCCAGAGTTGCGCCGGTCGGGATGTGAGGAGCGGACCCTGGGGAGAACGGGCCAGAAACGGGATACGGATCCTTTCCATCATGACCAGCTGGATCCTGGAGAGCTCGATCGACACCTCAGATTCGATGAAGGCGAGAGGCTACGGACTTCCGGGACGGACCAACTATTCCATATATCGCTTCGATGCCAGAGACAAAGCGGCACTATCGATCCTTGTTCTGGTTCTTTTGATCTTGGGAGTCGGAATCGCCACGAAGGCGATCGCTGTGAACTATTTCCCATCGTTTTTGGCGACGATTGATGCGCGTTTTGGGCCATTGCTTTACGGACTATATTTTATCTTTTGCTTTGCGCCGCTGGCGCTGAATGTGTGGGAGGCGGCCAAGTGGCGACGTTTGAGATCAAGAATTTAGGCTTTACTTATCCAAAGAAAGCAGAGCCTGCGTTGTCGGAGATCGACTTGACGGTGGAGTATGGCGAGTTCGTCGTTCTCTGCGGTCAGACCGGCTGCGGGAAAAGTACGCTGCTGCGCAATCTGAAAACCGTGCTTACCCCATACGGAAAAATCGACGGAGAAGTTCGATTCTATGGAACACCATTATCAGAAATCAGCCAGAGAGAGCAGGCGTCCAGGATCGGGTACGTCCTCCAGGATCCGGACAATCAGCTGGTCACCGACAAAGTGTGGCACGAGTTGGCGTTTGGGTTGGAAAATCTAGGCTATGATCAGGATACGATACGACTACGAACAGCGGAAATGGCGAGCTTCTTTGGAATACAGGAATGGTTCCATAAAAACGTAGATCAGTTGTCTGGCGGCCAAAAGCAGCTATTGAACTTGGCTGCAGTGATGGCTATGCAGCCGGATGTCCTCATTTTAGACGAGCCCACATCCCAGTTGGATCCCATTGCTGCCGCAGATTTCTTGGAGACGATTCGAAGGATCAATCTGGAGATCGGCACGACCGTCATCCTCAGCGAGCATCGCTTGGAAGAAGTTTTAGTCATGGCGGACCGTGTCGTGGTGCTTGACAAGGGAAAGGTCATCGTCAACGCTCCCCCGGCCATGGTCGGCAGTGCGCTGGCAAAGGCCGACCACCCGATGCTCGCAGCCATGCCGACGCCGATGCAGGTCTATGAACGCCTGGGGTTGAGGGATGGAGAAGAAAAGGGACCACTGACTGTTCGGGAAGGAAGAAACTGGCTGACGGGTCTTTTCTCTGACAGAGAAATGAAGACCAACCGGCTGCCAAGAACGGAATGGGAATTAGAAAAAGAACCCTCCGCGATACGAATGAAAGATGTCTGGTTTCGCTATGAGAAAAACGAAAAGGATGTCATAAAAGGATTGACGCTGTCTGTTCCTATCGGGAAGATCAGCTGCGTCGTCGGTGGGAACGGGACAGGAAAGACCACGGCGCTGATGATCATCGGAGGACTGCGTAAGCCTTACCGGGGAAACGTCGATATCGGCGGAGCTTCCTTGGCGATCTTGCCTCAGAATCCCCAGTCGCTCTTCTTGGAGAAGACGGTGCATCTTGATCTTTTAGAGCTTTTGGACCGAAAAGACATGAGCGACGAGGAGAAGGAGGAGGAAGTTCGCCGCGTGGCAAAGCTAGTGGGAATCGAGTCTTTCTTTGAAAGCCATCCCTACGATCTTTCTGGCGGCGAACAGCAACTGGTGGCTTTGGCGAAGATACTGCTTCTCGATCCTGACATTCTGCTTCTCGACGAGCCGACGAAAGGGATCGACAGTCATGGCAAGGAACGGTTGGCCGGTATTTTAAAGAGACTGGCAGAAAAGGGCAAAACGATCTTGCTCGTATCTCACGATATCGAGTTCTGTGGGAAATATGGGGACCGTTGCTCCATGTTCTTTGACGGTTCTGTGGTGACAACCGGAACACCAGACCGCTTTTTTTCCGGCAACAGTTTCTACACGACTGCGGCAAACCGTATGTCACGCCACATATTTGAAAATGCGGTCACAACGACGGATGTCATAGCATTGTGCCGAGCCAATTTGGAAGGAGAAACGGAAGGAGCATGAAAAAACGAATTTCCGCATTGCTGATCTTTCTAGTAGCCCCGGCAACGATCATCGCCGGTGTTTTGCTGTTGGACGACCGCAAATACTATTTCATCAGCCTGTTGGTCGTTTTTTATGCGATCCTGATTTTTTTTCTTTCCTTCGAACAACGCAAGCCGCAAGCAAGAGAAGTGATCGTTGTGGCGGCGCTATCTGCAATTGCTGTAGCTGGAAGGGCTGCCTTCTTCATGATCCCCCAGTTCAAACCAGTGACGGCGATCGTTATTCTTGCCGGTGTGGCTTTTGGCGCGGAAGCGGGTTTTCTCGTTGGTGCGATGACAGCCCTCGTATCGAACTTCTTTTTTGGCATGGGACCCTTCACTCCTTGGCAAATGTTTTCCTTTGGATTGATCGGCTATCTTGCCGGCATGTTATCGAACAAGGGGATCCTGAGCAGAAAAAAAAGCGCCCTTTGCCTGTTCGGCGGCCTCAGCGCATTTTTTATCTTTGGATCGATCATGGATTTTAGTTCACTTCTTCTATGGACGAAGGAACTGACCGGTAGCCTGGTAGTTGCCACTCTTGTGGCCGGGTTGCCATTCAACTTGATGCATGCAGGTTCGACGGTGTTTTTTCTCTACATTTTTGCCATTCCAATGCTGGAAAAACTCGACCGGATAACGAGCAAGTATGGGTTGCTCCGTCGGGATCAATGACTCAACGGAGATAGACTCTTGGAACTCTCTGTCCGATCCGGCACACGATCTCATAGTTGATGGTGCCGGTTTTTTCTGCGATCTCATCTGCCAAGATCCTGTTCTCGCCCTGGGCTCCGATCAAAACCACCTCGTCATACTTCCTGACGTGTGGAATGTCGGTGACATCGATCATGCATTGATCCATGCAGATGTTTCCGACGACCGGCGCGTATTGGCCATGGACAAGTACCCGACCCTTGCCGGAAAGAAAGCGTGGATATCCGTCAGCGTAGCCGAGCGGCAGTGTGGCGATCATGCTTTCCCGCTCGGTCACGAACTTTCTGCCGTAGCTGACAGAAAAACCGGGAGGAACCTTTTTGAGAAAGACGATGTTGGCTTTCAGCGACATCGCCGGGCGCAGATCGATCAAATTTCGATCGACTTCAGCGGAAGGATAGCAACCATAGAGTATGATCCCCGGACGGACGGCGTCCAACCTCGATTCAGGAAGTTCCAGAAGTCCGGCGCTGTTTGCGTGGGTCAAAAAATCAACTCTGACACCGGCAGTTTCCAACTCCTTCCGAAATCGATGAAAACTCGCCAGCTGCTGCTTGGCATAGGTCTTGTCTGCCTCGTCGGCTGTGGCAAAGTGGGAAAAGATCCCTTTGATCTTAATGTTGGGAAGGCTTTGGATCCCCAAAATTTCTGTGATACTGTCTTTTCCTTGAAGAAAACCGACGCGCCCCATTCCCGTTTCCACAGCAATCAGGATCTCCACCGTTTTTCTAGCTTCTACGGCCAAAGAGGAAAGAACCCGTGTATCCATATAGGACGCCAGCACCGGTGTAATGTCGTAGCGGAGAATCTCTTCATGATAGATTCCGGGGGTAAGGCCCAGCATAACGATGGGGCAGGTAAAGCCGGCGTTTCTGAGGGCTATGGCCTCGCTCAATGTCGCGACTGCCAGCGTGGACACTCCGTTTTTGAGAAGTACCCTGGACACTTCCACAGCTCCGTGGCCGTACCCGTCGGCTTTGACGACACCAAAAATCTCCGTCTCTCCGACCATATCGCGAATGGCTTTTATATTGTGATCGATGCAGGTCAGGTCGATCTCGGCCCAGACCGGCCGCAGGGTGGTTTTGTCCATGAAATTGCTTCCTTTCTGCGCATTTGCGCATCCACTAAAACCAGTATAACGGATGAACAATTCTTTGACAATTTCGATTTTTCATAGTATATTTTACTGAGAAGCAAACGCATGAGGAAACGAATATGGTACTCCGATTTTCGCATGACAAATACCATGATTTGCCGGCGGAAACGTTAGGGTGGATGGAGCGATTCGTTCGCCTGCCAGTGTGCAAAGGAGAGATGACGAGAGGCATAGCCCGTTATCCTGCTTTGCTTTTTTTATGTATCGCCGCATGTGAGAAAGGATGAATGGTAGAAAATGAAAAGACTGAAGTTCTCAAAGGAAAAGTGCATTGGATGTCAGCTCTGCGCGCAAGCCTGCTCCGCCACACATGACGGTGTGTTCATGCCGTCCAGAGCGCGGATCGGCATCGAATCCTACTATGACAGGGGTGGAGTGCTTAAGTACAAAGATGCCTACTGCAATCTTTGCGGAATCTGCTTCAAGAATTGTCCCACCGGGGCGATCACGATGACGGACAAGATCCTGGTCGATCATCCAACTTGTATCGGTTGCGGAACGTGTGCGGCAAAATGCCCCAGAAAAGTGGTAAAAATAATTGACAAGAAATCCTATATCTGTGACACCTGCGACGGTGATCCGATGTGCGTCAAGGTCTGCCCCCAAGGCGCCTTGCAGTTTGTTTAGGGAGGAGGAGCAACATGTTAGGATACCAGAATAATGTGCTGAGAGTCGATCTCAGCCGCAAGGAATGCAAAGCAGAGCCTCTGAACATGAACTGGGCGGAGAAGTACATCGGTTCCAAAGGCCTGGCAATCAAATATCTTTATGAGGAATTGAAGCCCGGCATCGATCCGTTATCTTCGGAGAACAAGCTGATCTTCATGAACGGACCCATGACAGGGACCACCGTTCCATGCTCTGGAAAATTGGCGATTGCAGGAAAATCTCCGGCGACAGGCACGATCTGCGATTGCTCCATCGGCGGCCATTCCGCATTGAATATCAAGTATGCCGGCTACGACGCCATTATTTTAGAAGGCGCTTTGGATAAGCCCGGATATCTGTTGATCGAAAATGATAAAGTGTCCTTTGAAGATGCATCTTCCCTTTGGGGCAAAGGCTCTCATGATGCCGAGACAGCGTTGATCGAACAGTATGGTCACGACTACAGCGTGCTTTCCATCGGTCCGGCGGGTGAAACCCTTTGCACGATGGCTTGCATCAATTCCGACTACTATCGTCAGGCTGGCCGGGGAGGCATGGGCGCTGTCATGGGCAGCAAGAACTTAAAGGCGATCGTTGTCAGAGGCACCGGCGGAGTGAAGATCCCCAACATCGTGGAAGCGACCAAACGGATCGCGGAAATCGAGAGGGAAAACACTTTGCTGGAAGACAACACCTTTGTGTTCGATTTTGGAACCACCGCATTTTTAGAAGCATGCCAGGACGGCGGAATATTGCCGAAAAACAATTTTTCTGATGCGACGGACATCGACTGGACAAAATACAATGGAGACGTTCTGCTTGAGCATCTGCAGGGCAAGCGAGGTTGTGGAAGCTGCGGACTCGGCTGCGGCAACTTCCTGAAGATCGGCGACGTGGTCTGTGAAGGACCAGAGTACGAGAGCATCGCTGTTGCAGGACCCAACGCGGGCAATTCAGACCCCGTTGCCATCGTGAAAGCAAACCAGGTGGCGGACAACATGGGACTCGATACCATCAGCGCAGGCGACACGATCATCTGGGCGATGGAAATGACCGAGCGGGGCGTCCACGATTTTGGGATCCGTTTCGGAGAGATGGACAAGTACATCGAATATTTAGAACTGATGGCGAGAAAAGAAGGTGTTGGTGCCGAGCTCTGTCTGGGCGTCAAAAAACTGGCGAAAAAGTATGGCGGAGAGGATTATGCTCTGGAAGTCAAGGGACTGGAATATCCCCAGTATGAACCGAGAGGATCCTGGGGCATGTCGCTTGCCTACGCTGTCTCCGATCGTGGCGCCTGCCACATGCGCGCCTATGCACCGAACGAAGAAGTCTTTGCCGCATCGATCCCTCCCTACACAGCGGAAGGAAAGGGCGAGATGGTCTTCCGTCTCGGTCAGTCAAATGCAGTGAAGTTTTCCCTTTGCATCTGCGATTTCTGGGCAACACTGGATTATGAGATCATGGCAGAGCTTATGACGTTGGTCACAGGCAGAGAATGGACCGCAGATGACATGGCAGACGTTGGAACCAGAGTCCTCAATATCGCCAGAGCCTTCAATCAGAGAGAAGGGTTCAGCGCGAAAGATGATACGATCCCGAGAAGGATCGTGAACGAAGCACTGTCTACCGGCGCCGCCGCGGGACAGAAGATACCAATGGAAGCTTTCGAAGACATGAAACAGCAGTACTACGCAGTCCTTGGCTGGAATGCAGATGGAACGCTGCCGGAGAGTTTATTGGCGACACTGTAATGAAGATCACGATCACGTTGAGAGGAACATTAGTAAAATATTTCAATGGAAAAAGAGATCGACAGATCGAAGTCCCGGAGGGCAGCAGCGCAGAAGACGCATTGCTCGCCGCCGGTATCGACTGGAAAGCCATCGATAGCTTTGGCTTTGTTGCCATCAACGGGAAGCGGGTCATGATCACCGATACGCTAAACGACGGCGACGAGCTCAAAGCCTACTCAAAAATTTCAGGGGGTTGATTCAAATGATTCAAGACGCAAAAATTTTGTACGTAGATCTGACAAACCGAACCCACCGACTGGAGACCTTGCCGGCGGAGACCTACCGAAAATATCCCGGCGGTTCCGCCTTGGGCATGTACCTGCTGTTCCACTTGATACCGGCGGGGACGGATCCCCTGTCACCGGAAAACCCATTGATCTTTGCTGTTTCGCCGTTGACGGGGATCCCCATCAGCGGGCAGAGCCGGATGTGTGTCACCACCAAGAGCCCGCTGACGGGAACCGCCGGCGACTCTCAGGTCGGCGGTTTCATCCCCGCCCAGGTAAAGGCCAACGGCTACGATGCCATCGTATTCACTGGTAAGTCGGAAACACCAGTGTATCTTTACATCGACAAAGAAACCGTTGAGATCCGCGATGCTTCCCACCTTTGGGGCAAGATCACCGGCGACGTGGAGCAATTGATCGAAAAAGAGCTGGAGACCGACAAGATCGAGTGCTCGGTCGTGGGCCCTGCAGGAGAAAACGGCGTTCTCTTCGCCAACATCATGCATCGCCGCAGTCGCGCCAATGGGCGAAACGGCGTTGGCGCCGTGATGGGATCCAAGATGCTGAAAGCCCTCGTAGTCAAACGGCAGTCGCCGGTGCGACCGGC
>PHAE01000019.1 GCA_002840285.1 Firmicutes bacterium HGW-Firmicutes-11 | reverse complement strand
AACTCTTCCGGCGACAACGAGCCATCGGAATAATACGTGTGAAGATGAAGATCTTCCATTACAAACTCCCCTTTCGGCGCAACGGCGTTATCTTTTGATTTGCTTTTTGCTCGCACTAAAAACAGTAGCTGCAGTCCTGTGAAGAATGGGATCACCAACAGGATGGCTTTCAATCCATATCCAACGGAGATCGTGCTGCCGATCAAGGGAGACACCATCGCTCCGATGCTTCCCACGGTACCCAAAACACCGAACAGTGCTCCCCGCATCGATGCCGGCGTTTGTTCCGATGCCGCCGATGTGAGGATCGGCTCCGCGGCTCCGGCGAGAAAGAAAAAGACGGTAAATCCGCAGGCAAAGAAGAACAGCGTCGGCGAGGGGATCATAAGCAGTGTCACCGGAAGGGATATGGCGGTCAGAAGCAGCGCCAGACGCACCTTGTCTCTTTGATCTCCCAGACGGGTGATGGTGAGAGCCGCAACTGCAGTCGCCAGTCCGGTGGCGCCATTGATGAAACCGGTGTAGGTCGCGGCACCCACGACGGTTCCCAACTGTTCCTGTACGTAGAGTGCGACGAAAGGCATGAATACTGACCTGGCGATCCGTTGCAGCAACAGTGACAGCAATACCGCCAGTATGAAGGGAGTAAAGAGTCTGGCCTTCGGCGCCTCTCCCTCCTGCCCGATCTTGATTCTGTGGCCATAGGTGTTCCTATCTTCTTTCAGGAGGCCGGCGACCATGAAAAATCCGATGGTCATAAGTGCGCCCCCTAACACGAAGCAGAACCGATAGCCGACGGCTTCCGCAAGTATGCCTCCGATAAACGGTCCTATGGAATAGCCGATAAAATTTGACGAGGTCATCAGGCCCAGCGCATAGGACATTTTATGTTCCGGTGTATTGGCAGAGACAAAGCTCATGCTTGCGGTTATCGTTCCGGTGAATACTCCCTGCAGAGCTCTAAGGATCATGAACTGCCATACACTGGTCACAAGTCCCATCAAAACCAGCAGCAAAGCAGCGGCGATCATTGCGCGGAGGATCATGACTTTGCGGCCATAACGGTCGGAGACGATGCCCCAGATCGGTGCAGCGATTGCCATCGTCGCCGCCGGAACAGCAAAAGCAAGCCCAACAAAATGATTGAGCTCGGTGGGATTCGTCACGCCCATCTCCTGAAAATAAAAAGGAATGAAGGGGATACAAAACCCAAATCCCATCAAAGAAAAAACCTGAGTCACCCATAGGGTATACAGGTTGATTCTCCAACGCTCCATGAATTGCCTTTCCTTTCTGTTCCGATTGCTTTATGTCAATATCATTGAACGTTTCAACGTTGCCACCGCATCTCCGCCTTTGAGGATGGCAACGAGGGCTACAGCAAATTCCATTGCGGTCCCGGGTCCTTTGGATGTGATGATATGACCGTCCTTCACGACATTGTCTCTACCGACTCTGGCGCCGGTGAGATGTTGCTCCATTCCAGGATAGATCACTGCCTCACGGCCCTTCAGCAGTCCCAGTCCTCCCAGAATCATTGGAGCTGCGCAGATCGCAGCGATCCAGCGGTCTTCCGCAGCGAAAGTCTCTATGTTTTTGATGAGCCCGGTGTGAGCAGCCAGGTTCTTTGTTCCCGGCATTCCACCGGGAAGTACGATCATGTCCGCCGATCCGTATTCGGCTTGTTCAAAAAGCATGTCGGCGATCACTGGAATGTCGTGAGCTCCTGTGACGGTCCTCTCCCCGGTCACAGAAACGGTCACTGCCTCCACGCCGGCTCGGCGAAGAACGTCAACCACAGTCAGGGCTTCGATTTCTTCAAACCCTTCTGCTAGATGGACAAATACTTTCATCTTGATTCCTCCTTATCGAAACATGAGTTTCGGTTTCGACAGACTCCAAAGCAGAAATCCGATCACCGTCATCACGATGATCGAAAGCACAACGTCTGCCAAAAACCAGTCTTTCAGAAATTCAACAGTTATCAACTGCAATAGAAGTGTATCCTCGCTGTTTGGGATCACATCCAGAAACGAAAACAAACGGACGGAAAACGCGGGAAGGATAAAAATCGATGTGAGAATGGTCCAGAGGATGGCAAACCATCCCCAGGCGACCTTATACGCCCAGCGAATCTTTTCCCTCAGATCATAGCGACGTAAAAGGCCAACAGAGATGATAACAAGCAACAATGCTGCGATCGCGACAATTCCCAAAAAATCGAGGAACGCTCTGACGTCCCGGGCGACGATCTCTTCGTAGATCGTAAACAGCTCCTGCTCTTGTTCATTCACTGCTATTTGGAGAGAAAACTGTCGTTCCTTGCCCCACATGAAGTCGGAAAAAAACTCAGCCAGCTCACTGTCCGACCGGCCGATCTCATATTCATCTGAAACGTTACCAGCAGTAAACTCGTACCGATAAAGATCCGGCGCCCGGCTGACCAGATTCATTGCAGAGAAAATCGCGATCACTGGCAACAGGATCACCAAGAACCAGATGGACAGCCGCAACAGGATCTTCATTTTGCTTCACCTCTTGCTCCATTATATGCAAATCCCGAAGCAAGTGCAAGGAAGATGGTATTCAGCGTTCTTCTCTGAAATAAGGGATTCCAAGGTCAGAGGGCGGCTGATTTTCTTTTCTGTTCTTTCTCGAGCTCAGAATGATGATCACGATGGTGGCAGCATACGGCAGCATATCCACCCAATACTGGGAAATATGTATTCCCATGCTTTGGAGCCGGAAACCAAGGATCGACAGGCCCCCGAACAGGAATGCGCCGACGAAGGCCTTGATCGGATTCCAGGAAGCGAAGATGACCAACGCCACAGCGATCCAACCGCGGCCGGCTACCACGTTTTCTTGCCACACTGACATCATGACCAGCGACATGTAAGCGCCTCCCAGGCCGCAGAGCGCTCCTCCGACGCAGGTATGAACATACTTGTACAGAGTGACATTCACTCCGGAAGCGTCTGCTGCAGCTGCGCTCTCCCCTACCGCCTTAAGATTCAGACCGGCACGGGTCTTGTAGAAATACAGCGTCACCAGGATCACGACGAGATAACCGAAATATACAAATACATCCCGCTGGAAAAACACCGGCCCGATGAAAGGGATATCACCCAGCAACGGGATCGATACGGGGGAAAAGAAGCTCTTTACGGCTTTGGGAACCACCAGACCGACATAGGTTTTACCCATGAAGCTGGCAAATCCCGCGCCGAAGATCGTAAGGGTCAACCCGGTAACGACCTGGTTTGCCCGGAGAGATACGGTAAGAAATGCGAAGATCAGCCCGCCGGCCGCACCGGCTACAGCAGCGCCGAGAACTCCCAGGAGCGGATCTCCGGTGGCAAAGGCGGTGACAAAACCCATGATGGCTCCGATGAGCATCAGACCTTCCACTCCAAGATTCAGCAATCCGGACTTTTCCGTCACGATTTCACCGACGGTGGCAAAAAGAAGAGGCGTGCTGGCTACGATGGTTGCTGCTAAAAATCCTTCCATTACGCCACCTCCTTTACTTTCTGGTTCCACAATGGAAGATTGACGCGATACTGCAGGAAGAACTCACTTCCCAAAACGAAAAACAGTATGATGCCCTGTATCATATCAGCGACGGAAGCCGGGATCTGCATGGAGATCTGTATATAAGTGCCTCCCTGGAGCAAAATGGCGAAGGCGATACAAACGAAGAGCACCGCTATCGCGCTGAGCCTTGAGAGCCACGCTGTGATGATCGCGGTAAACCCATAGCCGGCAGACAGATTGACTGACAAGGTCTTTTCCACTGCCGAGGCCTGGATCATTCCGGTCAGTCCGCATAGTCCGCCGGAGATCAGCATTGCGATGATGATGATCGAGGAAATGTTCATGCCCGCATAGCGTGCGGTTTCTCTGCTTTCACCGACGACTGTGATCTCAAATCCCTTTTTCGTATGGTTGATGAAAATATAGACAACGACCACACAGACCAAGGCGATGATCCAGCCGATGTGGATCCCAAACAATTCTGGCATGATGGCATTCTGTTCGAAGTTGGCGACCTTTGGAAATCCTTTGGACTCCGGTGCTTTCCAGGGGCCGTACTGTAGGTAGGTCACATATTTGATGGCAATGTAATTGAGCATCAAGGTGAAGATCGTTTCATTGACACCCATCTTCGCTTTGAAAAATGCCGGAATGAAGGCCCAGATCCCTCCGGCGACCATGGCAGCGATCGCCATCAACAGAAGCATGACAGGTTTGGGAAGGCCATCCACGTTAAGGGCAATATAGGATGCGGCAAGAGCTCCCATGAGGATCTGCCCTTCGCCGCCGATGTTCCAGAACTTCATTTTGAACGCCACCAGAATGCCAAGTGACGTGACGATCAGAGGAATGGCTTTCAAGATCGTCTGCTGCAGACGGATCTCGCTGCCTAAAGCTCCGGTGACCATGCTGGGAAATACCTGGATCGGATTGTATCCCAGGATCCAGATCACGATCCCGGCGCATACGATCGAAAGCACGACTGCCGCCGCCCGGATAACTCCCTCCCGGTTTTTCGGAAGATCTTCTCGTTTACTGATGCTGATCCAGTTCATGTGCGGCATCCTCCTTTCCTCCGGTCATCATCAGACCGATTTCTTCTTTTGTGACTTTGCTCGGATCGACGATCCCGGAGACTCTACCGACGCAGAACACCATGATCCGGTCGCAAAGATCCATCAACACATCCAGATCTTCACCGATGAAAAGCACACCGGCTCCCCTGCTCTTCTGTTCATTGAGCAGGTCGTAGATCTTGTAGGAGGCACCGATATCCAGGCCTCTGACCGGGTATGCGGTGATCAGGACCCTGGGGTCGGAATCGATCTCCCTGCCCAGAAGCACCTTTTGAATGTTTCCGCCGGACAGTTTTTTGACCGGATAATATATGTTTGGCGTATTGATGTCCAGCCGCCGCACGATCGCAGTCGCTTTTTCAGCACAGGGGCCGCGCTTTAAGAAGATCCCTGGCTGATTCTGGTAATCCTTTAGGATCAGGTTGTGTACGATGTCCATGGATCCGACCAGGCCCATGCCCAGACGGTCCTCCGGAATGAATCCCATTCGAATGCCCAGTCGTATGATTTCTCTGGGAGTTTTCCCTATGATGTTGTCTCCGTCAAAAAAGATGCGTCCTTTTTCCGCCTTGGTCAACCCGGCGATGGTCTCACAGATCTCCTTCTGGCCGCTTCCGGCAACACCGGCGACACCCAGGATCTCTCCTTCGTGGAGTGTGAAACTGATGTCCGCAAGGGCGCTTTTCCTGTCGTGTCCGACAACATGGAGATTGTCCACTTCAAGCAGTGGACGCATGGGCTGCGCCGGCGGTTCTTTCCGGATCGCAAGGTCAACTTTTTTGCCGACCATCATCTCGATCAGACTACCCACCTGCACTTTGTCCGTGTCTACGGTTCCGATGGTCCGGCCCCTTCGGAGCACAGTGATGCGATCGCTGATCTCCATGACTTCGTTGAGTTTGTGGGTGATGATGACGACGGCGCAACCCTGTTCCTTCATGTTTCGGATGATACGAAAGAGCCGTTTGATCTCCTGGGGTGTGAGAACCGCTGTGGGTTCGTCTAAAATCAAGATCCTGGCGCCGCGATACAGTACTTTGATGATCTCCAGTGTCTGCTTTTCCCCGACGGACATGTTGTATACTTTTTTGTCCGGATCGACATCGAGACCGTAACGGTCGGAAATCGCCCGAATTTCTTTTGTCAATTGCTTCGAGTTGCGAAACAGGCCGCTGGATCTGCCGAGGAGTATGTTTTCCTTGGCAGTCAAAACGTCCACCAGCTTGAAGTGTTGGTGGATCATACCGATGCCGATGGCAATGGAATCCTTCGGTGATGAAAAGCGAACCTCATTCCCGTTGACGCGCACCGTGCCGCTGTCCTGATGGTAGATTCCGGACAGCATATTTACCAGGGTGCTTTTTCCGGCTCCGTTTTCACCTAAAAGGGCGTGGACTTCCCCATTGTATACGGTCAGTTCCACGTCCTCATTTGCTTTGACTGAGCCAAACGCCTTGGAGATGCCTTTCATTTCGATTGCTTTGAGCGGCTGCCCCATTTGTTACCTCCGAAAAAAGAAAACACGGGAACGGTTCCGGATCTCTCCGGAACCGTTCCCCCATGTAGTGTCGTTTGGGTTACTGTATGGCTGTGATGCCTTCCAATACATAGTCCATTGACCAGATATCTCCACGCTCGGTCATTGCGCTTCCTGCTGGAACGACTTCCTTTCCAGTATTGTCATTCAATGGTCCGACAAAGATCGGATATGTGCCCGCCATGATCTGCGCCTGGACTTCTTCCACTTTAGCTTTTGCTTCCGCTGATACCAGGTCTGTCATCGGCGCAAGGCCAATGTAACCGTCTGCCATGGTTCCATAGTACGATTCGGGTGTATATTCGCCGGCAATGATTCTCTCAACGACGGGAACCAAATACGCGTCATGATGCCATACTGGTGCTGTCAGGAAGGAGCCGGGTGCTACTGCGCTGTTGTCGATGTTGTAACCGATCGCCCATTTTCCGGCGGTTTCGGCGGTGGTCTGGGCTGCAGAGGTGTCAGCATGCTGGGTCAGCACGTCGCAACCCTGAGCAAGCAAGGATTCGGCAGCTGCCTGTTCCAGAGCTGCATCGCCCCAGCTGTTGATATAGACGACGTTCATCGTCACATCCGGGTTGACGGATTTGGCTCCGAGATAAAATGAGTTGATGCCGATCAGAACTTCAGTATACGGATAGGCAGCAATGTAACCAAGCTTATTTGTCTCGGTGGTCATGCCGGCCACGATCCCGGAAAGGAACCTGGGTTCTTCCATCGCACCGAAGTAGTTACCGAAATTGGTATCGTTCATCTTGTAGCCGGAGAAGTGAAGGAAAGTCACATCCGGATATTCATTGGCGAGCTCTTCCATGCCGTCCATATGGCCAAAGCTGGTTGCGATGACAATGCTGGCTCCATTATCGATCATGTTGATCGCGTTGGTTTTGACTGCCTGGATGTCTTCTGCTACGTTTTCAGCGTACAGAATGTTCACTGCGTCGCCGAAATGATCTTTTACTGCCATTGTGCCTTCATGCTGTGCTTGATTGTAGCCGCCATCGGTGATCGGGCCGATGTAGAGGAAGCCGATCGTGGTCGCTTCGGGAGTTTCCTCACCGTTGCCGTTGGTTTCGCCTCCGCCACAGCCGACGAGCGCACCCATTGCCAGGGCAAGAACCAAAAGAATCGCCAACATTTTTTTCATTTCTTTCCTTCTCCTTTTCACACTGCTGAATTAGTAACTGAACTTGATTTTCCCGTCCTCGATGGATGAAACGACGGCGAGAGACTCGACGCGATAGCCCAAACCTCTGAGTTTGTCTCCACCGCCCTGGAATTCCTTTTCGATCACGGCTCCGAACCCGCAGATCTTGGCCCCGGATTGCTTCGCGAGACCGGCCAGTCCGCTCGCTGCCTCGCCATGAGCCAAGAAATCGTCGATGATCAGCACTCTGTCTTCCGGTCCCAGATACTTTTTCGACACGATCACTCGCGAAACCGAGCGTTTGGTAAAGGAAGTGATCTCCGTGAAGTAATAGCCGTCGGTCATGGTGTTCGGGGCCGCTTTTTTTGCAAAAACGACGGGGATCCCCCCCATGTGCCAGGCGGCAGCGCAGGCAATGGCAATTCCGGATGCCTCGATGGTAAGGATCTTGTTGGCATCCGTATCGGCAAAGCGGTCGCGAAACTCCTTGCCGATCGCGGAAAGAAGAGTCACATCGATCTGATGATTCAAGAAGGAGTCGACTTTGATGATGTCATCTCCGATCGCCTGACCATCTTTGAGGATCCTGTCTTTCAGCTCTTGCATATCGGTTCTCCTGTCCTTCAATTCAGATGTCGGCCAACCTGCTGACCGACATCCTAATTATACTGTTCGCATTTCACTTCGTAAATAGAATGTACGAAAGAAATACATCCTGTTGGGTGTTTTTTTTTGCATCATACGAAATATAGCGAACATTCCACTTGTGAAATGTTCGCTATCTTCGCTTAATTACTATTGGTGTATGTATCCGCCTTCTGCCAGTAAGTTTCTTGCATGTTCTTCTTTGTCCGGATGGACCAGGACCACCGGGCCGGTGCATCCCATTCCCGTCTCGGCATAGACTCCCTTTTTCCAGAGCGAAACTGCTGCATCCTCGATGTCCATGACCTCGATCCCGTGGATCTCTGCAGTGACCACTTCCTTCGGCGGCATCGCCACTTCTGCTTCGGTTTCCGCGGTAGATGTGTCTGTATTCTTGTCGGAGGATTTGCTCCGTTCCTTGATCTCTCCAAGAATACTGGCCAGTCCAGCTTCTTTAGCTTTTGCAAATTCATCCTTTGCAATGGTCTTCCAGTCGTTTTCTACCAGTTGTGCTGCGTATTCCACTCCGTTGGCGATGACGGGAGCGCCACTTGCCCTGGAGAGGATCAGTATCAGTTTATCAAAGTTTTCTCCGATGCCAGGGCCATAGCCGAAGCCGGTGGACTCGTAATTCCCGCCAGTCGTAAATGCAGAAAAGAGTTTCATCAACAGGTTCCCGGTAAGTGGATCGGTTACCATCACGTCTGCCGAAGCCGCGAGCAGATCATTGCCTCGCATGACGACGCCTCCGTCTCTACGGGCGGAATTGGCGAACCGGATGTCGTAACCACCATCCCTGAGGCGAAGCAAAGCTGCCTCTGCCTGTCTCGCTCCATCGATGTTGGCGATTCCGACTGTGGGCTCTTTTACACCGCTGGCTTTGGCTGCGATGATACCAAAGATGGCGTTTTTGACAAGACCCTCGACACGGTCGGCAGAGGAGGTCCCTGTGGTGGTAGCGATGAACATCTCTTTTCCACGTCCCGGGGTCACGACCCGGCCAACTGTCGAAACACCGATGGGGAAGGAATAGTGCATTGTCAGGCAGGCATCGATCCCTTTGCCGGCGAGTAATTCGTCCATTTTCTTATGACAGTCCACACCTTCGATCCGTTTGACGATGAATCCTCTTTTTTCTGCCAAAGCGATCCCTTCCGCCACGACGTCGCTTCCCAGCTCACTATCTTCTGCTGCGATCCCGATCACCGGTTTCTTCACTGAAGTATCTGAAACCGCTTCACTTGTGCCATCTCCTGTCGCATCTCCCCGGTTCTTGCGGACTACGAAGGATACGCCGTCGAAGAGGTTGGTCATACGGCCAAGGAACAAGCTTCCCTTCCCGATGATCATAGCCTTATCGATTCGACCTTCCAGAATGTCCTCGCGGGCGAAGCCAAGATAAGGGACGCCGGAGGGAATGTGTCCCTGGGTCGGAGCGAATCCAGGCATGCCATGCTTCGCTACAAAATCGGGAATGGCGGTACGCTCGATCACGCCTTGTTTCACCGCCAAAGCTGCGATCATCTTATAGTTGGACTCAGGGACGTCTCCGGCGCCAGCCGGTTTGGTCACGTCTGGATTCTGCATTTCTGCTGCGTATTTACCGATGTCGGTGATGGAAAGCCCTGAACGATCCAGCGGTTCGGTCACCAAAGCGCTGATGACCGCTTGTGGAGAGGATCCTGTTCCCACCGTGTGGCGACCGATCAACGAAAGATCGATCTCCGGATTGATCCCGTCATTCTGACCGATCAGGACGGCAAATCCGCCCAGTACATCCTCCAGGATCGGGAGTTCCTTCTTCACATGGTCTTTGCCGTTCATACCCAGTTTGGCTGTGGTGCCACCTGCAAAAACAACGACATTTTTGTAGGCGCCGGCTTTGACCAGGGCTGCTGCTTCGACGATGGCGTGGGCTGGCCCGGCGCAGAAGCTTCTGGTGTCCGAACCGGTGGCATTGACAAATCCGGCGATTTCCGCCGCTGCTTTTGCAAAGTTGCCGCCGCCTCTCTGGTTCATGTCACCGCAGGCCTCTTCGCTGCAGTCGATCACATAATCGATGTCGCCTTTGTTGATATCCGTATTTTTGATCAAGTGAAGCAGAGCCAGCACCGACGAAGCCTTGTACACCAGGTTCTCAAAGAGAACATGAGCGGAAAGAGTCTCATCGATGTCGTGGGCGCGCTTGACGTAGCCGACCATAGCGCCCTTGTGGAAAAGTGGTTCTCCATGCTCTTCCTTGACATAAGTTTCAATGTTGTCTCTAGATATCCCGTCGCGGATCCGGCTGATCAAATCCTCACCGATCAGGGGATGACCGGCCAATTTTTCTTTTACCATGGCTGCGAAATCCGTCTCGAGAATCACCAGATCGAAGACGTCGCAGATCGCCACGAGTCCGTAAAATTCGTCTTCCGGCATCAGCTCGCCGTAGGTTCCAAAGCGTTTGGCATCCTCAAGCTTCGTATTGCACCAGGGCATCTCGATGCCCGATAGAATTTCAGGCTTCTTGCTCCCCAGGAATACCTGGTTCGGCGGATACGCCACTGCATCTTCATAACTTCTTATATGGTTTGGCAACGCCGCAAGATAGGTGGAATCCGGGTTCACCAAACGTTCTGTCGTCTGGGTGGTTCCATTGTGGATCACAAATTCCGGCGTGTGCACCAGCACATAGCTGGTTCCTTTGATCACGGCACTTTTGCTCATGTTTTCTATTTCCTTCCCTGATTTCTATCTTCGGGGAGGATGGCCATTGGGCGCACCCAATGGCCATCTTCGTTCCTTCTTCTAATACTTGGTATACTGTTCCCGGATCGCGGACATTTCCTTTACGATCTCATCCACGTCCAGAACCATTTCCATCATGCCGACCTGCTCGTCGTATACAGCGGCGTCGACTTCGTCTTTCATTTCCGGCTCACAAATGTGGTACACTTTGAGTCCCAACGAGACTCCTGCCAATGGACCTGCATAGGTGGGATCTCCTGCGGTCACGGTCTCGGCGGCCAGCCCTGCGGCTTCCCCCTCGGCGGCACCCAGTATCACTACCAGGTTCTCCGGACCGAACTGTTCGGAATACTCCTTCACCCGTTTCTGGTTCTCCAGATCCATAGCTCCTGCGGCGGTTCAGACAAAGCACTCCGTCGAGGAGAATACTACGTCTGCCCCTGCTGTGACGACGCATTCCGCGATCGCCTGGCCGGGGATGCCGTCACGATCGCCGATGATGACGACCTTCTTGCCTTCCAATATTGCCATTTTATTCCTCCTTTCTTACAGATATTTCTTGAGCATTTCTTCGATGTTGGCCGCAGTGGCCTCTTCCTTGATCAGCTCTTCGATTTTTTCTCCGTCTTTGTACATGGCGATCACCGGCAGCCCTAAAATTTTCTGACTGATCGCCAGTCTTCTCGCCTGCGAAGTGTTCAATTTGGTGAATTTGATCCGATCTCCATACGTCTCCGACAAGGCTTCCACCGTCGGCATCAATGCTGCACAAGGCGCACAGCCATCACCGAAATAATCCACCAGAACATACCCTTCTGCCTGTAAAACTTCTGCTTCAAACGTTTCTTTATCTACTACCAGCATTTTGATTTCCTCCTGCTTCTTGTTTTCTCACCCTCCGCAGTCCACGTATTTTTCCGCCTGGACCGCTGCAATGGCTCCATCTGCTGTGGCAGTGACCACCTGACGCAGACTCTTGACTCTGATGTCTCCGGCAGCAAAGACGCCTGGAACATCGGTCTTCATGTCGGGGTCGGTCAGTATATAGCCGTTTTCCATGGCCACTTTGCCTTCAAATACTTCTGTCTCTGGCTTGTATCCAATGAAGACAAAGACGCCGAACATACCGTCCTCTTCGTCGGCCTTGATCACTGTCATCTCTTTGGTCTTTACGTTTTCCACCGTCAGCTCGGAGAGGACGCCATCGCCTGCCATGTTGCGGATCACCGAGTCCCATAAGAAATGGATCTTCGGATTGGCAAAGGCCTTTTCCTGTATCGATTTTGCTGCCCGAAGTTCGTCTCTGCGGTGAACGATGGTCACTTTCCTGGCAAATTTCGTCAGGAACAGCGCCTCTTCAACTGCGGAATCCCCACCGCCGATCACGAAAACTTCAAGTTCTTCAAAGAAGGCGCCGTCGCAGGTCGCGCAATAGGACACTCCACGACCGGTGAATTCTTTTTCTCCCGGACAGTCAGCCAGGACGGGTTTTGCTCCGGCTGCAATGATCACCGACTTGGCCTGGTAGGTGGCATCCGTGCATTTGATCGTCTTCACCGGACCGGAAAGATCTACTTCCTCCACAGCGGCGTAAACAAGCTCTGCGCCGAAGTGCTTGGCCTGGGTCGTCATTCGATCGATCAATGTGGGGCCGGATTCCACTTCCAATGATCCCGGATAGTTCTCGATCTCAGCGGTTTGAGCAATTTGTCCGCCCTCTCTCGCTTTTTCTAAAATCAAAGTGCTCATACGCGCACGTCCGGCATAGAGTCCTGCCGAAAGTCCGGCAGGGCCGGCTCCTATGATCACGACATCATACAATTTACTCATTTTGTTCCTCCCAGTGTCAGGACATTTCAAAAACGGTCTGGTCTGTAACCTCAGTAGACAACGCAATCAGGGCTTTGTCAACCAGTTTTGACCGAATCTCTTTTTCCTCCGCCGGGGTCAGGGAAGGATTTCCCAGCGGGTGTGGGATAGCCACGGCGGGAACGATCCGGTTCGCGCCGACGGTCAGGGATATGGGGACTACTGTACAGATATGGACGACCGGGAGACCCGCACGTTCAATTTCTTTTACCATCGTTGCACCGCAACGCGTACAGGTTCCTCACGTGGAGGTCAGGATCACAGCATCGACACCATCGGCGACCAGTTCCTTTCCGATTGCAAGGGCGTAGGCCTTGGAATTGGCGACGGAGGTTCCGTTGCCAACCGTTGTATAGAAGTAGCGGTGCAGACTGCCGATTTTTCCCTGCGTTTCGTATTCCCGCAGGACGTCCACCGGGAGCACCCGATCGGCGTCCAGATTGGCATAGACAGGATCGTATCCGCCGTGGGCTGTTTCATATGTGGCTTCGGTCAGATCCGTGATCCCATTGATGTCGTACTTGCCGTATTTGGAAGCACTGGAGGATTCGATGTGGTCCGGATTTCCTTTTGGCACGATCCCACCGGATGTGACCAATGCGATCTTGGCCTTCGTGATATCTTTGATGGCTTTGTTGGGAGGTACCCGATCGAAGTCAGGCATGGGGAATTCTGTCACATAGGGTTCCCCTTTGAGCTTTTTCAAAAGCATGTCGACTGCCCGCTCAGATCCTCTCTTTTCTTCAAAGAAATTGACGCGGATGCCGTTGGGGATGTAGCCTTCCTCAGCAGAAGAACCGATCTTTTCTCCGGAAACCAGTTTGAGCGCAAAGGGAACCATAGCCGCTACCGCATCCTTCATGCCTGCCGCCGAGTTCTTAGTCGCGATGATATGGACTTTGGTTTTGAACCCGTCGGCGCCGGGATTTTCAATGTACATACCGGTGACAGCCGGAATTCCCAGCTGTTCTTTCACTGCTGCGGCGACCGTCCCGCAGGCCATTCCATATCTGCCTGCATTGAAGGCCGGTCCGGCGATCACAAGATCCGGCTTGTATGAGGAGATCATCGATAAAACTTCTTTCGTCGCTGTTTCCAGATTTTCGTTGAAATAGGAATCGCCGCAGATGACGGTAGCAACGATTTCCGCCTTGTCGCCAAAGGCTGCATTGAAAGCCATTCCCGGACCCACAAAACCTTCTCTTGCCTCCGGTTTGTGGTCGGCTTTCTCCTCTCCGCCGATCTGGGCGAAGAACTGGTTGATATAATGTACGACTCGTATTTTTGCCATGTTGATACCCTCCTATCTGGCGGAAAGCTTGTTGAATCCAAGCTCGTTGGTTGCACCGGTTATGACCTGAAGCTCGGCTACGATGGATCCGTCCTCTTTCAAACTTCCGTCGAATCCGCCGGCGATCACATCAGCGGCTTCCTTGTGTCCGATGATGCGTTCCATCGGCGGAAGCTCGATCACCATATTGGCATTTCCACCAGTAACGACGGCATCAGCGCTGGCATCCGCATCCGCAAGTGACTGTGATGCGCCATCTCTTCCGGCGTACTCGTCCGTTATGATGACAGTCTTGACGCCCTTGGCTTCGATTTTTTTGCAGTTCATGATCAGGTCGGTATCCGGATTGCCGAAGCCTTCCTGGGAAATAACGACACCATCGACGCCGAGCAACTCTACCAGCTTCGCCGTCCAGTCGGAGGAACGTTCTTTGTCTGCCAAATACACGTTTTCGTTGGTGATGATAACGCCGACAAAGTTCAGTTCAGTTCCGTGCTTTGCGAAGAGATCTTCCACCACCGGATTATTGAGGTGATGATAAGTGGTATTTTTGTCGCAGGCGGAGACACAATTTCCGCTGATGATCGCCCCATCCATCAATTCGGTCGGGTAGAGCATCGTGGTCAGGGATTGCTTCATATCGACGCCATAGACATAAGTGTCGTGGAGCAGGCCCTGGGATTGAAGCATCAATACGTAGGCGACACGGGGAAGGTCCGGATACTTCAACATTCCTTCTTTTACTGAAGGTGTTTCGTACGTTTTGACCTCGTCAGCGACGAGTTCCTTAGCCAGTCTGCCCAGATACGCTGCGGTTTTCAAGCCGGCAAACCGAACCACCTTCTCGTGGGCATGTTGTTTGAGTCCGTCCACGGTCTCGCAGATCAACACCAGATTGTTGAGTTTGGAAAAAGGTGTATAGTCCGCGCCAGGGCCACTCATGTCGATGATACCTTCCTGGAACCCGACGATGCGACCGGTTGTGACCACTGCAGCTCCTTTGAGCACGTTAGTCCTGCCGCTTCCGACTGCTTCGACTTTTGCAAGAACGCCTGGGAAGATCCCGCCACCACCTTCAACTTTGACTCGTGGTTCGATCACATCCTTTACGGGAATGATCCTTGTTTTCTCTCCAGGCTTTGCGATCTCAAAGTCAACCGATGCAAGGTGTTCGTCTTCCAGCAAAAGAGCTTTCAACTCTTGCGTGTTGACGTAGAGAATGTTGTTCTCGATCCTGGACACTGCGTCGAACTGGATGTCCCGGATGAAAATCTGGCCGATTTCCAATTTCATAGTTTCGCCTCCTCTTTGTACTCCGACATGGGCTTTGCCGCCCTCATCGCACTTTCCAACGCTCCCGCGAACAGTCTTGCGTCCACTTCCCGGAAGTCTTCTGCCGCTGCTGTCTGGATCTCTTCCCGATATCCAGCTTGGTTCTTTGTTTGGGTGGAATACACGCGGATGCTGTCTTCTATGATCTGTAGCGATTCCAGGTGCAGTTCCGTTGCTTCCTTGCTGATCAATATGGATTTGTAGGGGGTCTGTCCCGGCTTCACGCTGCCGGAGAGCGGATGCGTCAGGAGCCGGTGCCCCTTGTGGATCCGATCCCTGACAGCCAGGAGGACCTCTTCATACTTGCCCTCCACGAAATATCGTTCAAAACGTGGATCTGCTTCGTCCATTACCTTTTGGTTGTTTGTAATGATGAGCAAGGGCCACCTCCTTTGATATCCCGCTCCTTTGTAACAAAAAAGAGCAAGGGATAGAATGCCCCCTGCTCTGTACAAAACCTGAGAGATTCTCCGGAGTGATCCGGGTTGCCCCTTCGGTGCATAAAATGCTTTTCAGAGATCTGTCCGATTGCGGTCCTTTGACCTGAGATCATCGCAAAAAGGTTTGGCTAACCCTTCTACTTACACCTTCGGTGTTGCTTACGCATACTCTCCCGCAATCATCATCCAGCGATATGTATTTCTAAGACGATTTTACCATGACAATTCTTATAGATGCAAGCAATACTTGCACATTCTATATAGATTTTATCGATTCGGCTTCCAGCGCTTTCAAAATGTATTCGATCTTTCGGTCCCCATGGCCAGCTTTCATTCCACCGTCGATATAAATATCTTCTCCCGTGATGTAGCCGCAATCGTCAGAAGCCAGAAAATGAAAGAGTGCAGCTGCTTCTTCCGCTTTGCACATACGGCCTAGAGGCGTGATCACCCCGACCACCTGAAGCTCGGTTTCGCAGCCTTCCACGTATGCCATCGGTGTGTCTATGGTATTGGGGCAGATGCAGTTGACGCGGATCCCCCGATCGGCATACTCGATCGCTGCCGCCTTGGTGATACCTACAACTGCGCATTTGGAAGCGATGTAGGCGCCATATCCGGAGAAGTCGCCGTTGGCAGAATTGGATGCGGTGTTTAAAATAGCGCCACCGTCCTTCATGTGCTTTGCTCCGTACTTTATACCTAACAGGACTCCGATGGCGTTGACACGGTAGAGCTTCTCATAATCTGCGACCACCGCGTCTTCGATTCGCTGTTCCGGGCTGATGATCCCTGCATTGTTGACGACGATGTCCAGAAGGCCATGCCGTTGAGATGTCAGTCGCATCAATGCTTCCATGTCTTTTTCGCTTGTCACATCGGCCTTGATGAAATCGCAGCCAACTTCTGCCGCAAGATCAGCATGATCACTGATGTCTGCCATGACCACAGTCGCTCCTGCTTCTACAAAACGCCGGACCGTTGCAAGTCCGAGGCCTGATCCGCCACCGGTGACCACCGCAACTTTATTCTTTAACGAAAACATCATTCCTCTCCTCTCTCCTCCTGTCAGCAGGAGATCCGATACGCCATCGTTCGGTTCAGTGATGTAATGACTTTCGCATATCCGGTCAGCATCTCGTTCACCTCTGCATCTCCGGTATCGACTAGCAGGGGTTTACCATTCAGCGCCAGCATCTTGCTTTCCGTCGCTACGATCACGATATTTTCTTTTCCTACCCGTCGCAGTACCCGATGGCTGAGCTGCTGGTTGCCTCTGCCGAAAACGTACCCTTGTCCACCTATTACCGTAACGATCACTTTCGTCGGAATGCCCTGCGCGTCCATCTCATCCAAAAGCGACAACAATCCAGCTTCGTTGAGATCGGTGCCGATCAGTCTGCGACCTCTGATCGCATCCACCCCGAGAAGGGTGTTCGCAAGACCAAGGGACGTCATGATCGCCCGGGTGGTCGTTCCGGGACCGATAATATAACAGACGTCTTCCTCCAGCTTCGAAATGATATCGGAAGCGATGGAAACCATGGTCTCATGTTCCGTGCTTACGCTTCCCGCTTTTGCGTTCTGCATCAGATTTCTTACGTTTGGAACTGACATATAACCGTAGAGCCGTGCAGAGAGGCGATCTTCCCGGAATGCGGTCTCATCGATGTCCATGACCTCCGCTTCTTTGATCTGTATCCTTCCGCTACCCGACAGAAACAATTTCGCCGCGTCCCCGGCATGGGCCGGGGTGTCGGCATAAACGGCGGAATGGATCTTAACGCCGGCAGGGATCCCGATCACCGGGATCCTGCTGCCGATCGCATCATGTACGTTTCTCGCTGTTCCGTCGCCGCCGGCAAAGAGGAGAAGATCGACCCCCATTGCCGCCATGTCTGCCGCCGCTGCTTCTGTGTCATGGGGCGTGGTGATCTCGTCTGCCAACCGTCCTATGACTTGCGGACGGAACCCAAGCTCTCTGGCAATGGTCTCTCCCATCGGCCCCGGCCATGTGACCAGATCGATCTTATCCTTGAGTTCCAGCAAGCGTTCCAACGCTTTCCTTGCCTTCGCCGGGGCTTCACAGACTGCGCCGAGGGAAAAGGCCTTATCAACGATATCTTGTCCATCGCTGCCTTTCAATCCTACGCGCCCGCCGATCCCCGCCAAGGGATTTACAATGAACCCCACTTTCATATCGGAACCTCCGTCAGTTAGTCTTTTTTGTGCTTTCGTTTAAACGCCCGATAGGTGCAAGCCCACCGCTCCGGATCTTCGATCAAAGAATCGTCTACGATCTTCCCGATCGCCTGTCCGTAAGGGGCATTGATGGAGAAGGAAGGATCTTCGTAGGCTTCTTCGATGGACTGTTTCATTGCGGCTGCCCAGTAATCCATGTCCGCCTTTGAATACGTCTCGCACGGTTCTGGAGTGAATGGTTCCGGCACGATCCACGGATGGTGGCTCAGCCAATATCCTTGTACACCGAAGTCGCTAAGCCGGTTCTTGATATCCAGCGTGCCGACTCCCGTGTCCTCCTTCAGTTGCTCCAGGCTGTATCTCGCCTGTTCCAATCGACGTTTGCCTTCCGCGTAGGGGCGGCTGACACCTTTGATGCGAAGAAGCAGCATATCAAGATAATTGTTGTTCAACACAGAAATCTTTGCGACAGTTTTCAATCCTTCCGCACCCATGCTGCGGATCCAGGCATAGGCCCTTACGATGCATTCCAGGTTTCCCATGAAGCTTCGGACTTTTCCAATGCTGTCCGGCCGATCGTAATCCAAAAAGTATTTGGATCCATCGAATTCCACCGTAGGTACCGGTAAAAAGCGGGCAAGTTCTTCCCGGACGCCATAGGCGCCGGCGGCAGGACCTTCACATCCATGGGGTGAGGAAAAGGTTTTGTGCAGATTGAAATGACAGGCGTCAAATCCGGCGTCAAACGCCCTGGCGATCCCCATGATCCCGTTTGCGTTGGCCTGGTCGTAGAAGCAAAGCCCTCCTGCGTCGTGAACGACTTTGACATACTCTGCCACCTTTGGGTTGAAGATACCGGTATCCTCCGGATTTGTGAACATGATTCCGGCGGTCCTCTCAGAAACGATGGCTTTCAGCGCTTCCAGATCCGGGTATCCGTTTTCATCGGGCATCAGGGTGATGACTTTGAACCCCGCAGTCGCCGGCGTCGCTCCGTCGCAGGGATGTGAAAAGATCGTGGTGATGACTTCATCCCGCTGTGCCAGTTCTCCCCGGGATTCGTGGTACTTGCGGAGAAGGCAGGCATTGGTATACGTTGCATGGGATCCACCCCCGGGCTGGAAGGTGAATTTGGACATGCCGGAGATCTGCTTCAAGTATTGCTCTAGACCATAAACGATCTCAAGGATCCCTTGCAAAGTGTCGTCAGGCTGCAGAGGATGAAGATCGGTCATTTTCGTCGAATTGACGATCTGTTCATGCATTTTGGGGCTGTACTTCATGGTGCAAGTCCCTTCACCGATGTCGGCTCCAAGGTCCATTCCCATGGTTTCCTGGGACAGGCGGAGATAGTGCTGCAGTACATGGTACTGAGCAAGTTCCGGAAGATCGATATCCTCTTGTCTCCACATGCCGGAAGGCACAAGCTCTTTCGCTGGCCCGATGTCTTCACAAACCTTCTTCGCCGGTGTTGGCGGAATGATGCCTCGTTCTCCCTTGCGACCCAACTCCATGATCAGGGGTTCGTCCCAGGATGCGGCATGAAATTTTCTCAATTTAACGTCCTTCATTACTTCAGCACCTCCTTCAAAGCGGTCACCAGCGTTTCAATGTCCTTCAGCGTATGAACTTCCGTCACGCAGTAAAGAGCACTGTTGCCCAAGTCCGGAAAGTCTTTGGAAAGATCGAATCCACCGAAGATTCCTCTGCTCTGTAATTCCAGGTTGATGGCTTCTACTGTCTTACCGGATTCGTCGAAGTTCACGACGAACTCTTTGAAGGTCGTGGAAAAACGTACCTTTGCACCTTTGATCCCCCCGATTTGTTTTTTTGCATAGTTGGCGTTTTGCAGTATGGTTTCTCCGATCTCCCGCATTCCGGCGGGGCCCATCAGAGCCATATAAACAGCCGCTGCTATGGTCCAAAGTCCGGATGCGGTTGCGACCCAATCCTTTGCCTTGTCCCGTGCTTCATAGGAAGTCCGCTCCGGCAACATTTCAGCGTAGCCGTATTGGCCTTCCACATTGGTTTCAGCAATGGTGTAAAGCGCCAGCGGGCATTCCGCCAGATAGACCGGTTCGTCCCGGAAGGCGATGAAGCCCGATTGTCCCCCGCCACAGAGCATATGGACGCCGATGGACTGGAGATCGCCGCAAATGATATCTGCGCCGTAGTCAGCCGGCGGCTTGATCACGCCCAGAGACACCGGATCCACGCCAGCCAGAGCGAGGGCTCCTTTTTCTTTGGCCATTGTGAAGATCGCCTCTGCCTTGTCTTCAATGTTTCCGAAGAAACCGGGAACCTCGAGATACACAGCGGCGACAGAATCGTCAAGCTTGGCAGCAAGATCCTTTAAATCCAGGTTACCTGTCGTTGTATCAAACCCAACCTGGGTGATCAGGATGCGGTTTTCCATACCTTCCGGCTGGCAGAGTGTCTTGATCTGGGATAGTCTCTCCGGACTCATGTTGGCAGGGATCAAAACCTTATTTCTTCCTGTGATTCTGGATGCCATACGAATGGCAAATCCTGCGGCGGTGCCCCAGTCGTAAATGGGTTCGCTGACCGCATCGACATTGAGCATTTCAGCCAACATGCTGTAAAACTCAAATCTGGCTTGAAATTTTCCGTGATCCGAATAGGTCCCACCGCAATAAGCACTGACAAATTCGGCGCGGTTTACGATTTCGTCCACCACAGCGGGCACGTGATGCTGCCAGCACCCGGCGCCGAGGAAGTTGATGTATTCCTTGCAGGTCGTATTCTTTCCCAGTGTTTCTTCCAGGTGGCGGCGAAGTTCATATTCCGATGGCATTGCCTCCGGCAGATCCATCTCACCGCGGAAGCGTAGATGTGCGGGGATCTCGCTGTACAGTTCTTCCAGATCGGTGATCCCGACCTCCCTCATCAACTCTGCCAGAACCTCGGGGGCTGAGTTTGGGATATAGGGATGTACAAAAGCTTTTTCTTTCATCTGTTGATACCTCCTTCTCCGGTCGATCCCGGATCAATAATACAGGTCACTTGGTCCTTTGTATTCTTGGATGATGTTGCCGCCGTCGATGACGATCAACTGGCCGGTGATGTAACTGGACTCATCCGATGCGAGGAAGCGGATCAGTCGGGCGACTTCCTCCGGTGTTCCCGGGCGGCCCATCGCCGTATTTGCCCCGCCTGCGATCTCGCCTTCTGTGCTGGCTCCTGTCTTGATCCAGCCCGGTGCGACCGCATTTGCCGTCACGCCCTTTTTACCAACCTCGATAGCAAGGGCTTTTGTCAGACCGACGATACCCGCTTTGGCTGCGCAGTAAGGCGCTTCTCCCGGATTGGCCACAAGCGGTCCGGTCACGGAGGAGACATTGACGATGCGGCCGTAACCCTGCTCGAGCATGTCAGGGAGAAAAGCCTGGATGGCATTGAATGTGGATTTCAAGTTGATCCCGATGCTGAAATCCCATTCGTCCTCCGTTAAGTCGACCACTGGTTTGAAAATTTCTTCCGTGCCGAAAAAGGCCATACCCGCCACGTTGGCAAGGATATCCACTTTTCCGAATTCTTGTTTCATTTCTGCGGCAGCAGCCCGTAGCCCTGCCCGATCTTTCAAGTCCAGCTGAAACGCTTTGACCGGGATGCCCATTTCTTTCAACTCTTTTTCCCGATCGAAGACGCGATCGGAGATGTCCAAAATACCGAGGGAAGCTCCCCACTCTGCCAACGCCTTCGCTGTTGCGATCCCCATCCCGTTTGGGCTGGCTACACCGGTGACGAAAGCGACTTTTCCTTTTAAAAGATCTGTTTGCATAGCATCCTCCTTCGTGGTTTCGATCCAAACAAATTACACTATAATACTATAAGCAATATCCATACCATTGTGACACGGTTTTAATCTTTTCGTCATCTGTTGCTATTTGAACGTTTGTCGCCTCTTCCACGATAGAAGTCAGGTAATTTTGCAATAAAAAATTGTCACATCTGCAAATATTGTTGTCAGATGTGACAATTTACTCATTCTTCGTCCGGCCGTATGTTAAGCGCACGGATCCTTCGGTACAACGTGGATTCGCTGATCCCTAGCTGTGTAGCTGCTTTGCTCTTTCCTTCCAGGCTGTGGCCGTTGGTTCTCAGGCATTCGGTGATGATTCTCTTCTCCGTTTCGTCGCATTGTTCCCGCAAGGTCTTCGCTCCGAGGGTCTGGTTTTCTTTCCTCATATGGGGAGGAAGATTTTCTTGTCGGATCAGAGTGCCGGTTTCCATCGTCACACCGTACTCCACCACATTTTCAAGTTCTCTTATGTTTCCCGGCCAGCGGTAATGGATCAGCATGCTTCTCACGCTTGGTTCGAACCCGCCGATGCTCTTTCCGGTCAGGCGGTTATACTTGGCCAGCGCGTGATCGAGAAGCTGCTGTATGTCTTCGGGGCGCTCCCGCAAAGCCGGGATCTGGATGGGAATCACGTTAAGCCGAAAATACAGATCCTCACGGAATTGCCGGTCTTGGATCATCTGCTCCAGATTCCGGTTGGTTGCCGCGATCACGCGGATCTGGACCGGAATATACTCCGTCCCACCCACCCTTTGGATCTCCTTCTGTTGTAGGACATGAAGGATCTTGACCTGCAAATGAAGGGGAAGGTCACCGATTTCGTCCAGGAAGATCGTCCCACCGTTTGCCATCTCAAATCTGCCAATTTTCCCCGATTTTCTTGCGCCAGTGAAGGCTCCTTCTTCGTAACCAAAAAGTTCTGATTCCAGCAACATATCGGGTATGGCTCCACAGTTGACTGTGATAAACGGACCTTTTTTGATAGGGCTGGAGGAGTGGATCGCCCTTGCCAGCAGTCCTTTTCCCGTTCCGCTTTCCCCACTGATCAGGACCGTCGAATTGGAGCCGGCAATACGCTCGCCCTGCTCTCTCAACTGTCTGGCGATGCGACTGGTGCCAAGGATCTGATGAAACGAGGAGGTTTCTTCGATTTCTGTCAAGTTATATACCATTTGCCTGACATCTTCCATGTCTCGGAAAGAGATCACGGCGCCATTCACTTTTCCATCCTCTGCTTCGCCGGCAAAGATCGGCGAAATGGTGGTTACAAAGTGGTTGATCTGACTCATGGAGACCCGGGTGATCTCTTCGTGATCCTTGTACTTCTTCCCTGTACGAATCGAATCCAGCACCGGAGAATTGGGCCATATCGAAAAAATTGAAGTTCCTTCCAGTTTTTGGTCTTCTCTCCCCAACATCCGCCTCGCCGTAGGGTTGCAGGATGTGATGATACCATTTTCGTCCACGGACAGGATGCCGTCATGGATCGAATCCAGGACTGCTTTCATTCGATTTGCAATTTTTCTCTCTGTAACCTTTGTGGCAACTAAAAAAGCCATCCTCTTCAGAAACAGAAGAAGGCCTTCTTTGTTTTCCAGTAGTCTCTGCCGCTGGTCCTCTCGGAAGGCGACCAGGCCCATCAGACCGATCACTTGCTCTTCCAGCAGAATCGGGCAGCAGACTTCTGCAAGTTCCCCTTCTTTCGGAGCATAATTCGGATAGTTTTTCCCCACCTCGATCACGTAGGCTTCCCCAGTACGGATCGCCTCACCGTAAAGATCTCCCGACTTCAGATCTCCGCCCTCTTCCTTCAGTCCGATCTTATGCAGATAGCGGCCGGTCCCGGCGATGATGGTCAGCGTTTCATCGGTGATCTCCGTCTCGATTCCAAGCGCAGCTGCAATGGCTTCTGCCACTTCCTGGACCGTATCCTTGATTTCCTCCAGATGCGTCACTTGGAACCTCCTTCAATGCTGGTGCAAAGATAGTACAGAAGCGGAGAAGAACTTCTCCGCTTCTGATTGCATCTTGTCTTGATCGTTCGTTCTTAAATGCCGATGCCAAGCTGTCCAACAATAAAGAACGCGATGGCCGAAAATACCATTCCAACAAATCCATAAGGCATCTGGGTGATTGCATGACGATAGTTGTCGCAACCGGTAGCCGCCGATGTCAGGATCGTAGCGTCAGAGTAGAAGCAGATGTGGCTTCCCCATACACCAGCGGAGCAAACTGCGCCGACTGCGATGAAAGGATTGGCTCCAATGGTCATAGCAAGCGGAATGACGATCGGCAGTGCGATGACATACATTCCCCAGCTGATGCCCATAATGAACTCAGTGATTCCGAAGGTGAGGAATACGACTAGTGGCAGAGTCGCAGGAGTGATGAACTGCTCGCCAAGGCTGATCATGTATCCGATGAATCCGATTTCTTCACTGGCTGCTGCAAAGAAGTAAGCAGCGACGACCAGCAACATCGGGAACAGCATGTTTTTGATGCCCTTGATGACCTGATCCATGTACTCTTCTGGACCGAGTATCCCGGTGCCGATGTAATACACAAAGATGAATGCCAGGGTCGTAATGACGCCCTTCTGCATATCGATGTCATAGAGCATGGTGGATACAACCAGTACGATCAGTGGGAGGAAGAAGGAAGCAAGCTTTGCATTCGAGTGATCGGGAACCAGTTCGCCGGCCTTCATGTCGATCTTTTCCGATCCCGGAGGGGCCAGAACACCAGTCTCTTCGGCTCTCTTGATCGCTTTTTTCATCGGCCCGATGATCGGGAACCAACCCATGGCTACCAAGAGCACAACGATCACAGCAAACCATGCGTAGAAATTGTAGGGGATGGTCTGAATGAAATACTTCAGTCCTTCACCTGCAGGAGCCATTTCGTTTTCTTCCATCAGGGAACCGATAAAAACAGCCCATGTGGAAATCGGAATCAGTACGCAGACCGGTGCCGCCGTCGAGTCAACTACATAGGCAAGCAACTCTCTGGGAACCTTGTGCCGGTCGGTCAGGGGGGACATACTGGATCCGACAGTCAGGCAGTTCAGATAGTCATCCATAAAGATGACAACGCCCAGCATCCAGGTCCATACGAGGGTCGATCTTCTTGTTTTGGCTCTTTTCGAGACCCATTCGCCAAACGCAAAGGCGCCGCCGGCTTTCTCGATCAGGGCGATGATGCTACCCATCAGTCCGCAGACGATAAAGAGCCATGCGATGCTTTCGTTGAGCATGATGCCGTACAAAGAATCGTTGACCGGTCCAAAGAAATCGCCCTTGTATGCCATGAGATAACCAAGGGTGGCTCCCAATAACAAGGATTCCATGACCCGCTTCGTATAGAAGATAAAAATAAGCAGGAATGCGGCCGGTATAACGGATAATAGTCCGAACTCGGCGGGATCATTTGGTACCAAAATAACTATGATTGCAAAAACAACTGCCAGGATCCCGTAGACCTTTAAATAATGCTTCCATTCTTGGGATGTTAAATTCATTGATTTTAGTCCTCCTCTCATTACGCTCGGTTCACTGCAGAATCACATTCACCTCCATCTGGGAATGCAGCGTTCAGAAACTTACAGAAGTTATTATATGCATTTTCTGTGCCGTTGCATAGAGATTTGGTCAAAAAAATAACTGACAATTCCAATTATTGCGACACGACACCGGTAATCGAAGTAAAATCCGTTGAAACGAGGGGCATTTCAGCTGTAAAAAAATGCTTCCGATTCTCTTCCCGGCAAGGAGAAATATCCGACTTTTCATAACGTCACGAATTTAACGATGCAAATCTTCGCATCGTTGATACACTATTCCGCAAATTGGTTCATTTTTCTATCAATTATGACCTCCGGAATTGTCATAATTGACAATTGCTTCTTCGAAATTGAGAAAATCTCACATCGTCTGGCTCTAATTGTTAACTTAATATCTTTTACTCTCTTTTCTCCACATCTTTTAAAAAAATTGTGGCATTCCGAAATAAGATATGGTAGAATGAGATTCGTCGCGCAGGCATGGCGGAATTGGCAGACGCGCACGGTTCAGGTCCGTGTGCTCGCAAGGGCATGGAGGTTCGAGTCCTCTTGCCTGCACCACAAACAAAAGACAGGCTTTTTGCCTGTCTTTTGTTTGCTTTTGATTCCGAGAGGACTCGAACCGACCAGAGTGAGAGTCGGATTGCGCATTTTCTTCAGCTCTTTAGCTGAGCAGAAAATGCGACAGCGTAGCGA
>PHAE01000018.1 GCA_002840285.1 Firmicutes bacterium HGW-Firmicutes-11 | reverse complement strand
AACACTAAATCTTCCGGGAATCATAGGGCTGTCTGCTGCGCTTGACTATATCAACGAGGTGGGGATCGATCATATTCGTTCGACCGAACTGTCGCTTGCCCGCAGATTTCTGGAATCGCTGACAGACCGAAACGATGTAAAGGTGATCGGTCGGACGGATCTCACAAATCGCTGTCCCATCGTATCCCTTGATTTTCTCAACAGAGACAACGCGGAGATCTCCTATCGGCTGGACCAGGAGTTTGGCATCATGACCCGATGCGGATTGCATTGCGCTCCGCTTGCCCACCGGTCCTTAGGAACATTTCCCTCTGGCACCGTCCGCTTTTCCTTCGGACACACCAACACGGCAGAAGAAGTGGATCGAACCATCGAAGCCATCAACAAAATCTGAAACATGGGGACAGTTCTCCTGTTTTAGCTTGCTTTATCGAACTAGAACAGAGAACCGTCCCTGTCTTCTAACTTCCCCCACGAGTTCGGCGCAGGGCAATTCGTCTTTCAGCGTGCGCAGGAGACGCATGGCGTCCTTTTCCGGTAGGGAGATCAGAAGGCCGCCGGAGGTCTGGGGATCGTATAGAACGTCCAGAAGATCCAGTGGCAGGGTCGGATCCGCCAACAGCTTCGGCTCCAGGTATTGGCGGTTGGCGTAAGCGCCGGCAGGGATGATCCCCATCCTCGCCATGTCCCTGGCTTCCGGGAGAAGGGGCATGGCGGCGGCGTCGAGGGAGATGGTGACGCCGCTGCCGGCGGCCATCTCATACGCGTGACCCAGCAACCCGAATCCGGTCACATCGGTACAGCTGTTGACGGGAAATTCCAACATGATCTCGTAGGCGCGCTTATTGAGCATCGCCATAGAATCGATCGCAGCCAGTATGGTCGCTGATTCGACTAGTCCGGCTTTGGCAGCGGTGTTGATGATCCCGGTGCCCAAAGCTTTTGTCAAAATCAAAAGATCTCCCTGCTTTGCTCCGCTATTGGTCAAAATATTCTTTGGATGCACAAATCCGGTGACGCTGAGACCGTACTTCGGTTCATGGTCCTTGATGCTATGCCCGCCGGCGATGATGGCTCCTGCTTCGATGATTTTCTCATAGCCGCCACGTAAAATGGACTGCACCGTATCCGTGGGAAGATCCTCCGGATAACACAGAATGTTCATTGCAAGTTTAGGATAACCACCCATCGCGTAGACATCACTCAACGCATTCGCTGCGGCGATTCGTCCAAAGTCATAGGGATCGTCCACGATCGGCGGAAAGAGATCGACCGTCTGTATGATTGCAAGTTCATCGCTGATCCAGTAAACGGCAGCATCGTCGCTGGTTTCAAAACCAACGAGCAAATTCGGATCGTCAAACTTCGGCAAATGGCACAAAACTTGTGCCAGGGCATCAGGCCCGATCTTTGCAGCTCAACCAGCGTTGGCTGTCAAGTCAGTCAGTTTGATTTCCGTCATGGGATCACCTCCTCTCCGATACTAGTTCAAGTATAGCGTGGATGGGGAGGACAAACAATCGAAACTTGAAAATATCCAACCCCTATGGTATACTAAAAAAGCTCAAAATTGCTAAAGATAAGGGAATAGATGGGTGCTGGTGTGCCTTCTGGTCTTCAAAACCAGTTCGAGGGGTTAAGAGCCTCTTGGGTGGGTTCGATTCCCACATATTCCCGCCACTTTTTATCCACGGCAGGAGGGTATGGATATGGATAATAAGCAGGAACTGCTAAAGCAGCTTCCTAAAATTGATGAGGTGTTGAAGGATCAGCGCCTGTTTGTGTTTTTTGAGGACAATCCCCGGGAGCTGGTGGTAGAAGCAGTCAGAGAAGAGATCGATAGTTTGCGCAGCCGCATTTTGTCGGGAGAATTGTTTGCTGACGGTAGTCTTTTTCGCGATGAGTCGATGGAACGCATCAAAAACAAAATCAAGGACAAAAGCAAGAACAGCCTGAGAAGAGTGATCAATGCGACCGGGACGATCGTTCACACGAACTTGGGGAGAGCAAACCTCTCCGAAGCGGCATGCCACGGGATCGCAGAAGCAGCAGCCAGTTATTCGACCTTGGAGTACGACGTCGAAAGAGGCAAGAGAGGATCACGCCACGACCATGTCGAAAAGATCATTCAGAAATTGACCGGAGCGGAAGCGGCCATTGCAGTCAACAATAATGCGGCGGCGGTGTTGCTCTGTCTGACCGCACTGGCGACAAATAAAGAGGTGATCGTGTCCCGCGGCGAGCTGGTGGAGATCGGAGGTTCCTTCCGGATCCCGGACATCATGGAACAAGGCGGGGCAAAGCTTCGGGAAGTGGGAACGACGAATAAAACGAAAATCGCCGATTATCGAAAGGCGATCACTGACGGAGAGACGGGAATGCTGCTCAAAGTTCACACCAGCAATTATAAAATCATCGGCTTCACTGCGGAAGCATCTCTTCAGGAACTCAGGGAGTTGGGAAACCAATATGGAATTCCCGTGGTCCATGATTTGGGTAGCGGACTGATGATCCGCCTGAATGAATTTGGCATCGATGAACCAACCGTCATGTCCAGCCTGGACGCCGGAGCTGACCTGGTTCTCTTTAGTGGGGACAAGTTGTTAGGTGGACCTCAGGCAGGGATCGCAGTAGGAAAAAAGGAATACATCGATCGGATGAAACATCACCCCCTCGCCCGCGCTCTTCGTTTGGATAAGCTCTCGCTGGCAGCTCTGGAGGCTACATTCCGGGAGTACATCGACCCGGAGCGAGCTAAAATGAACATTCCGGTGCTATCCATGATCACATCATCCCAAGAGGATATGAGGGGAAAAGCCGAGTCTCTGAAAAGCATGATCCTTGCCCGCACCGACCGCTTTTTTGTGAGCGTCGAAGAAACGGAAGGACAGATCGGCGGTGGCTCCACACCCAACCAGTTTTTGCCAGGCATTTCCTTGTCTATAAAGGCCGACGGAATGTCTCCGGATCAGATCGAACGCCGGTTAAGAGCGGCAGATCCTCCGATCATCTCGAGGATCAACAAGGACAATGTCTTGCTCGACATGAGAACCGTATACACCGCAGAGTTGCCAGAGATTGCCTCAGCGCTTCAGGATATCGCCGGATTCAGGGGGGATGCTCATGCATAATGTCATCGTTGGAACTGCAGGGCACGTGGATCACGGAAAAACCTGTCTCATCAAGGCGCTGACCGGTATCGACACCGACCGCTTAAAGGAAGAAAAAAAGAGAGGCATCACCATCGAACTGGGGTTTGCCGATATGCCAAATTCCTGCGGGCAGAACATCGGAATCATCGATGTTCCCGGCCATGAGCGATTTGTCCGCAACATGCTTGCCGGCGTCGGCGGGATCGATTTGGTCTTGTTAGTCGTTGCCGCAGATGAGGGCGTCATGCCTCAGACGATCGAACACTTTGAGATACTCAAGATGCTTGGGATCGAAAAGGGGATCGTGGTGCTTACCAAGTCGGATCTCGTCGATGAAGCGTGGATGGAACTGGTCATCGAGGATGTCCGGCAGACAGTGCTGGGCACGTTTTTAGAGAAGGCTCCTGTGATTCCAGTCTCCTCCCACACAGGTCAGAATATAGAAGAACTGAAACAGCTGATTTGCGACTTGGCGGCGGATGTAAAAACCAGACGAACGGATTCCAGTCTTCTGCGGATCCCTATTGATCGCGTCTTCACCATCGGCGGATTTGGAACCGTCATCACCGGAACGCTAACAGAAGGACAGATTTCTGTCGGCGACGAGATCCAAATCTATCCGGGAAGCCAAACAACCAAAGTCAGAAGCCTTCAAGTCCACGGAAACATGGTCGAAACAGCGTATGCGGGTCAGCGAACCGCCGTCAATCTTCTCGGCATCAAAAAGGAAGATCTGGAGCGGGGGAACGTGCTTGCAGCAAAAGGTTCACTGAAACAGACCATGATGGTCGATGTCAAACTTAAGATGTTTGACGATAGCAAGCGAATTCTCAAAAATGAAAGCCGGGTCCATTTATATTATGGCTCGGCGGAAGCACTTTGCAAGGTGGTATTACTGGATCGCGAAGCGTTGGAAAGCGGGCAGGAAGGGTTTGCCCAACTCCGGCTGGAGGAAGAGATCGCAGTCAGGAAAGGCGATCGCTTTATCATCCGGTTCTACTCGCCGGTTGAGACCATAGGCGGAGGACAGATCCTGGACGCCTTCCCGACGAAGCATAAACGCAACCGGGAGGATGTACTCGCCGGCCTGGCAGTCAAAGAACAGGGAGATCAGGAGAAAGTGCTGGAACAGATGCTTCTGGAAAACCGAAAGCAGATGGCAGGAATCAAAGAATTGGCTACAAAACTGGGGGTCACCGAGGCAGAAGCAGAACGACAGCTCGCCATCCTGATCGACCGCGGCACGGCGTTCAAACTCGGAGGAGAGTTAGCAGTCCATCAGGACACGATGCAAGAAATCGGTGAATTTGCGGTTGCGATGCTGGAGGAATACCATGACAAGCACCCCATCTCAGAAGGGATGCAAAAGGGAGAATTCCGAAAACGATTGTCGGACAAGACCAGGATACCGGACTTGAAGAGCATCGATCTGTTTTTACGTCACTTTGTGGCAAACGCAATACTGAAAGAAACCAACGGCAAGATCCATCTGCCAGACTTTCGCATCATCTACAGCGAGGATCACCAAAAGATTCGCCAAAGAATCGAAGAGAAGTACCTGGCGAGCGGCTATCAGGTTCCGGAAGCGGACGAGCTGTTCAGCGTGGAAAAGGATAAAGTCCTGGCAAGGGAGATCCTGGAGGCGATGGCATCGGAAGGAACGCTGAAAAAAATCAACTACCAGAATTTCATGCATAAGAAATATTGGGAAGAAGCGATGCGTCTTTTCCGTTCACATATGGAAAAGGAAGGGTCCATCACGCTTGCAGAATACCGGGATCTTTTAGGCGCTTCCCGAAAGTACGCAGTCATGATCCTTGAATATTTGGACGAACAAAAAATCACCGTTTTGACGAATGATTCCCGGACACTGGTTTCCGGGAGTGGAAAGGAATAGTGAACGTATGGAATTCCGACAGATCGAGGCCTTTGTCAACGTTGTGAGATACAAGAGTTTTTCAAGAGCTGCTGACGCCTCATTTCTTACCCAACCGACGATCAGCACTCACATCAGCACACTCGAAAAGGAACTCGGTGTGCCGCTCATCGATCGAAAGAGCAAAGAAGCGATCCCGACTCCGGAAGGGAAGCTTTTGTACCGCTACGCTCTGGACATGATCAACACCAGGGAGAGAGCTGTCGTAGCGCTAAAGCGAACGTCACAGGAAATGGATGGGATCCTGGAGATCCAGACATCTTCGGTGCCGGGGGAATACATCATTCCTTCTCTACTGGCTGGATTTCGGGAACAGCACCCGAAAGTCCGTTTTTATCTGGAGCAGTCGGACAGCGGGATCGTTGAACGAAACCTCATGGGAAACAAAGGAGAAATCGGTTTTGTGGGCAGCAAAGGGGCGAAGGAACTTGCCTATGAAAAACTCATTTCCGACAGCATGGTGCTGATCACTCCTAAAAATAGCAAGTTTCTCTCCATCGCCGGAGGCGAGATCTCTATCGAGGAGTTTTTCCATGAAGCGTTCGTCTGGAGAGAGCAGGGGTCGTCGACCCGCAAGGAATTCGAAGAGCGACTGACTTCACTGGGCTATGACCCGAAAGGCATTCAGGTAGTCGCTCGATTCAACAGCATGGAAGCAATCAAGCAGGCGGTCGGAGACGGATTGGGCGTTTCAGTGATTTCTGCGATCGCCGCAGAACGGAGCGTCGACACTGACTGCAGACGTTTCTTGACGTTTAAAATCAAGGACATCGATCTTAACCGGGAGTTTTACATGTGCTGGAATCGAAATACCGCCCTTTCACCAAGAGCGGAATCCTTTCGGGACTATGTGATCAATGCGGTCCGGGGAGGGACCCTTTCGCAAGATCATACTATCGAATAACCCCCATTTGAGTATCCATGGATGCTATACTTCTGCTGGTCAAAGGAGAGTTCGAGCAACCGTTCCGCAACAGCCGGATGATCTTCGGCACTATAACGGATGGAAATCCCACATCCTTGCGAAAGCTCCCGGGGTGTTGGCATGATAATGAGTTCAAAGCTTTCCTTCAGATGCTTCTGCGCGCTGATCGCAGTGTGTGTATTAACGAAGGAGATCACATACCATTCCATCAGAGTGTCACGACCTTGTCCACAGAAACCATCGCTGTTTCGATATCGTACATATTGCTGACTGTCCCAACCTTGGCAGCATCCTGAAGGCCGAAATAATTGAGGCAAGTACCACACACAAGAACGCTCACGCCTCGCTCCTCCAGAGACTGCAGGTGTTCCACCGACTGCTCGTGATCGACAGCCACTCGCACACCGCCATTCATCATCAAGATATAGGATGGCAGGTCATCGCTCTCGCAGAGGGTATATAGGAACATTTTCAAGAGTGTGGCACCAAGCTCCGGATCCCCTTCGCCAATGCCATCCCGCCCGATCAATACAGCCCAGCTTTTTTCAAAATCCATCAGCTGACATTCTTCGGAACTTCCCGATTGATTCATCGCAACAAGAAAGTCGGCGCCGGACTCCGTGACATTCACTTCATATCCTCTACTCTTCGCAAACCGCTTCAGATTTTCCACCGCGGTTTTGTTGTCAACAAGGATCGAAAACTGATCTGTCCCTTGATCGGTCTCTTTTTTTGCCATTACCACAGGGATCGGACAGGATTTTCCTCTGGCATCGATCTCACTACTCATGTTGTACCTCCGCACTTCTACACACAACTGATGTAAATATTCTATCACGATACAAGGCGATGCGCCATCTGTACAATAAAGTTCTGCCGTGGTATACTTTACAATTGAAAAAGGAGGCGATCAGATGGAACGTAGATTATACAAATCAAGAACAAACCGACAAATTTCAGGTGTATGCGGAGGCATTGGAGAGTATTTCAATATCGACCCGGTGATCATCCGGCTACTGGTCGTAGTTTTTACTTTAGCGGGAGGTGCCGGACTGATCGCATATATCATTGCGGCCATCATCATACCGGAACCGGACGGTGCAACCAGTACGGAAGTAATGGAAGATGAGGAAGACTCGACGTCACATCCGGCCAAGAATTCCGGAAGCGGAACCAAAGTACTGGGCATTATATTGATCGTCCTGGCTGCCCTGATCGGCATCAGAACGCTGACGCCGTGGATCCCGGGAGAATGGATCATTATTGCGATTTTTCTCGGCCTGGGGCTGTTTTTCCTTGTAAAACGACAGTAAACAATCGACAAAGTATCAGGGAAGGAACCAAGGAACAATGAATCAACAACGCATCTGGAGCACGTCTGAAACCCTTTCCAGAGATGAGTACCACGCTATTCAGCTGAAACGACTCAAGGACACGGTCGACCGGGTCTGTCGGGATGTTCCTTATTATAGCGAAATGATAAAAAACGCAGGAATGCAACCGGGAGATATCAAGGATCTTGATGATCTTTCAGCGATCCCGTTTACGGTAAAGGAAGACTTCAGGGTCAATTATCCTTTTGGACTGTTCGCTGTACCCAAGCAGCAGATCGTTCGATTTCATGCATCGTCAGGGACGACCGGAAAACCCACCGTCGTTGGCTACACAAAAAACGATATGGCAACGTGGACGGAGCTGATCGCCAGATTGGTGACCATGGCAGGCGTCACAGATGAGGATGTTGCTCAAATCGCCTTCGGCTACGGACTGTTCACCGGTGCGTTTGGCCTACATCAAGGATTGGAGCATGTCGGCGCTTCGGTGATTCCCATGTCCAGCGGAAATACGCAGAAACAGATCATGATCATGCAGGATTTTGGAACCACTGCGTTGATCAGCACCCCTTCCTATGCGCTTCACATGGCGGAGGTCGCCATGGAAATGGGCGTCGATCCTGCCAACGACCTGAATTTGAAGTGGGGATTGTTTGGCGGCGAAGGATCGACTGAAGCAATGCGGCAGGAAATCAACCGAGTTTGGGGGCTTTTCGCCACAGAAAATTATGGGATGAGCGAACTGATGGGCCCGGGAGTCTCCGGAGAATGTCAGGCTTTGAAGGGGATGCATATCAGCGAAGATCACTTCATTCCGGAAATCATCGATCCTGCCACAGGCCAGGTATTGAACGAAGGAGAAGTCGGCGAACTGGTCATTACCACCATCACGAAGGAAGCACTGCCGATCCTCCGCTATCGGACGAAGGACATCACTTCTCTCCACTACGAAACCTGCGATTGCGGAAGGACGACGGTGCGAATGGCAAAGATCCAGGGCCGTTCTGACGACATGCTGATTCTGGGAGGCGTCAACGTATTTCCCTCTCAGATCGAAGAAGTGCTGGTCAGCAGCGACGGCATCGGACCTCATTATCAGATCAAGGTGTTCAAGCAGGGATATCTGGATCGGATCGAAGTCGATGTGGAATTGGTCGATGCAGAGGTTTTGGATTCGTTCCAGCTCCTGGACAGTCTGACACAGTCGATAAGGAATCGGCTCCGCGCTGTTCTTGGGATCGATGCGAAGGTGACCCTGGTCGAGCCCAGATCCCTCGCCCGATTTGAGGGAAAGGCCAAGAGAGTGATCGACATGAGGGAGGAGAAATAATGCTTATCAAACAGATCTCGATTTTTCTGCCCAATCAAAAGGGACACCTGGCAAGAGTGACAGGGGCCCTGCTGAAAAACAAGATCGACATCCGGGCCATGGTTGCATTTGACACCGCCGACTTCGGCATACTTCGCGCTATTGTGACCGAACCTGACCGGGCTTTGGAGGTACTGAAAAACGATGGCTTTGTCGCGAAAATCAGCAAAGTTGTCGTTGTTGAGCCGGAAGATCGGACGGGCAGTCTCCACGAAATTTTCGCTTTGCTGGCAGAAAAGGGTATGAATATAGACTATACGTACAGCTTTGTGATGCGCAAGGGTGAAATGCCATATTTCGTACTGAAAGTCGACGAACTGGAACAAGCGCTTGAAGCGCTGACGCAGAACGGGATCAAGGTCATCAACAAGAACGAGATCAACGAATAGAAAAGAAGAGTTCAAGGATGCCGTTACGGCTGTCCCCATACCGGAGTTCGATCCGGTTCCAGGGATCCTTTGAAAGATCGACGAGCTGCTCCAGGTCCACGGAGCAGGTGGTTTCATCTGCAGTGATCCCCGGAAGCTGTTTCAGCGCCAGTATAGATCGAAGAACGGTCCCCTTTTGCAGCTTGAAGGCTTTGAGGAGGAGATTCTGACCGATATTTCCCCCGGAACGAACATCTTCCAGATAGTCGAACCGTATCACATGGGACGAAGGGGAAAAACGAAAATCAGTCACAGTCAAACGATAGACTGCATTGATTTCTCCGATCGTCTTTATGTTGAGCTTCACTAAAAGGTCGATATTCCCCTGAGAAAAACTGAGCTGATACCCATCGACATATTCACCGGCGTAGTCCATCACGTAATGTTTCAGATCGTGGTTGAGCAGATACTCTGTGAGCCGAAGGCTGCTTGTTTCAGAACCCATCTCATACCTCCCGTGGCACCGGTCGTTGTGCATGGTTCTCTAAAAAGAAAAAACAACTTCAAAGGCGATCTCTTGCTTTGTTTCACTGCGTCCCCGGATACGGATCTCGCCGGAGTCCACTGCTTTTTCAGTCGTGACCCGATCGCCCTTGCGCAGTTCAGAAATGAAGTAGTAGTCGATACGGTTCAGCTGTTTCAACAACGGGATCTCAGCTGTATCGAAGGCATCATATGCAAAATCTCCATAGCGTCGATTGTTCACATGGCCCAAGTTGTCGATGTCGCTGTTTTTGATCGGTCGTGTTTCCACCGATTCATAATTTCCTGCAGTATGAAGCCTCGGATTAGCATCGATGCAAAAGACCTCCCGGGGAACAGTAAGAGCAAAGGGAAGATCCTTCTTTCGAAATACCGTCCTTGCCTCCACGTCCATCAGGATCGAGAAGGTGCTGCCCTGAAACATGATGTCGCCGTTTTCATTTCGAAATACCAATTCCCGGCGATAGTAAGGTCCTTTTCGCCCAGAATACCAGGTGGTTGCGTACAGGCGCATACAGTGGTCGATGGGCCGAAGGATTTCGATCGAGATGGAGATCAATGCCCAGGAAAGTCCATATTTCATGGTCTCATTGGTGTCAGCATGAAAAAAAGCGAGATGCCGCTCTGCTAGTTGGGCAAACAACGCCTGATACGCGCTTGGCTTGACGGCATCGAATTCGTTCAAAAAAGCGAATTCCAGATCCAGTTCGTGAACAAAGGTATATTCTTCTTTGGCGAGCGTTGTCATTTGACCGCTTCCTTCCGACGGATCGCCTCAACTATTTTTCCTGGAATGACAGCGCACCATGCTTCGGAGATCGAAGCGATGGAGATGCGAAGACCGCGACCATCAAAGGGTACAGTAAAGATACCCTCTTTGAAGAGTTCTTCACTCACGCCATCCGGATCACTGCAGTTGGCTATGACAAAAAAACCGGAGTCGTAAGGGCAAATATCAAGACCAGCCTGCTCGGCGGCTGCTGTGAAGGTCCTTCCCCGTCGCAGCAGAATGTCCAGAGCTCTTTGACGCTCGTGGACCACATGATCGAGCAAGGCCGGCTCCGCGTAGATCCGGCTGAGGGCGACCATGGCAGAACGATTGCCATTGGACCAGGTTCCTCGGTTGGAGAAACTGTTGACGAGTTTGAATTCCTCGGTGATGGCCTTGTTCGGAGACAGACAGATCAAGGCACCACCGCGCATGCCATAAACGGTGAAGCTTTTGGACATGCTGAATGCGATCAGAGCCAGCGCGTTCTCCGGCAGGTCGACCAATTTTGGCAAAAACTCGCGATACTCCTTCGGGTCACCGGCAAAATCCAAGTACGCCACGTCCACCAGAAGCACGATCTTCTTTGCCTTGTCGGTCGCCGCGTCGCGGATCGCTGATAGCACGTGATCCCAATCTTCCAACGTGAGAGAGTATCCCGTGGGGTTGTGAGCAGGAGTGTTGATAATGATGACCAGCCGATCCTGCTGCGCCAGCAAGGCGTTCATCTTGGAAGTAAAGGCGGTGTGGTGGAAGCGGTTGTCCTCATCGAAGATCGGGTAGGTTTCGATGGTTCGCTCCAATTCCTCCGCGATGGTCTTGTACGGGCTCCAGTACCAATCGGAGGTCATGACGGCGTCGCCTCTTTTCGAGTAGTTCTGTATCGCATTGCGAATCGCACCGGTGCCGCCTGGTGTTGCAACGGCGGAGATGGATCCATCCGGTATGTCGTCCAGGAAGACCGCTCGAACGGCAGCATCCAAAAAAGCAGGCGTTCCGGCAATGGGCGCATATTCTGCAAAGTCGACAGGGCCGAGGCCTTTGAGAACCTCGATCACAGAGGACAGGACGACGAGATTGCCCTGATCGTCAAGTAACGAACCCACTGTGGCATTGGCTACCTTGTCCCTTCCCACCTTTTGGATCATCTCCTGTGCTCTTTTGTTCACACCAAAAATTTTGTCCTCTCCTGTGATCGTTCTCGCGTTTTGTTCTGCCATGATATACTTGCTCATCGGTGCGGCCTCCTTCTGCTTTTAAAACAAAATTATAATACAATGTTGTTGGTTGCGCAAGATGAATCCATGCTATAATTACGAAAGCATGACCCACATACCAACGATTACGTGAAAAGGAAGCAAAGATGAAAGAGTTCCCGGCGCAGAACAACAAGACCCGCTCCAAAAAAATCGTGGTCATAGCCATTGCTTGCGGATTGGGCATGGTTGCTCTGGGCGCAGCCCGTTCTGCCTGGTTTGGCTATCTGATCGGAGCGGCTATGATTTGGATCGCATTTTTCAAAAAACGAAGCGTTGCCAATGAAGAGGGCATCGTGACCACCTACTCCCTGAAACCATTTACTTACATTGAAAAATGGACATATGAAAAGATGGGCGCAATCATCGAAGAAGAGACGGGAAATCCGTCTGTTTCAATTTTGGTCTTCGCTAGGGGATCGATGACACGAAAAATGATATTTGAAAAGTCGGCTGCTGAAGAAATCCTGAGGTTTGCCGCCGCAGTCGATCCGGAACTCTATGTTCACGAGCGGGATCTGAAAGAGTGAAAAGATGGCAAGGAAAAAGGGTAGACTTCATATCCGTTCGGATCCGTCTACCCTTTTTTCGGAGAGTACTGCAATAGAGTACGTCCTCCTTTCATTCGCCCTTAAACGGAATCGGTTGAGACTCGTGTCACCGTGCCGACTTATCTCATTTCCTAAATTCAGGACTTGCCTTCACTTATGAAACATATTGCTTCAGCTGGTCACAGTGTACATTTGCCGCCGATTTTTCGGGGCTACTCAAGTACTTCGGTGATCCCTTTTCTTTGAGTACGGTCATCATACTACATAAAAAAAAGGATGTCAACACCTAAAATCAGAATATTCAAAAAATAATTTCTTAACAAAATGGTGTAAGGAAAAAGGGTAGATACTGCATCCAACGGGAGCGTTTCTACCCTTTTTTCGGAGAGTACTGCAATAGAGTACGTCCTCCTTTCGTAATTTGTCTCTTCACTGAACCGGTCTTACTACCTTCGTTTCGGGTGCCTGTTTATCTGAATTTTCTAAAGCTTAGGAACAAACTTCATCGATCCAATATGTTGCTTCAACAGGTCGCCGTCAACAGTTGATGCCGGAATCACGGAGACTGCTCACTTACTTCGGTTATACCGTTTCTTTGAGTATGGTTATGATACCACCGAAGCAGCAAATTGTCAATACTAATATCAGAATATTGAAAATATTTATAGACCTGACAGAGAAATTGAGGCAAGTATCAAAAAATGTTATAATTGTCGGAGAATCTATCAGAAGGAGGATGACTATGGGCTTTTGTTGGTGCACGATCATGGTCAGGAACATGCAGGCTTCTTTACATTTCTACAATGAAACATTGGGATTGCCGGTGGTCAGGAAAATGACTGGAGGACCTGGTCCGGTGATCTGTTTTCTGGGAGAAGGAGAGACAAAGATCGAATTGGTCGAAGTTCCGGACGCTCCGGGAAAGGAAAAAAGGTCAGGGATCGCGGTCGGTTTTGACGTTGCATCCCTGGAACAACAGATGGAATTGATCCGTAAAATGGGATATGAAGTGGAAAGCGGACCTTTTTCACCGGCACCCAACGTGAGGTTCTTCTATGTGCTGGATCCGGATGGTGTAAAGGTACAATTTGTAAAGCATGTCGGAAAGGAGTAGAAGATGAAATCGGTTTTGATACAAAAGGGTACGATATTGACGGCCTCGGAGGAGTACAAGGGAGATATCCTGATACGCGATGGCAAGATAGAAAAAATCGGCCTTGCTCTTGATGATCGTGCCGATACGGTGATCGATGCGGAAGGAAAATTTATATTTCCAGGAGGGGTGGATCAGCACACCCATTTCAATTTCACCTTTGGTGATTCCACTTGCGTCGGATGGGAAAGCTCCGATGCGGCAGTCGTCAGCGGCACAACGACGGTCATTGATTTTGCAAATCAAAAGGTCGGTTGGACCATAAAGGATTCCGTTGACAGCTATGAAGAAGAAAAGGTCAAAGGAAAAGCGTGCTGCGACTATGGATTCCACGGTGTGGTTTTCGATCCAAGCGAAGCGCTGTTCGAAGAGATCCAGCGTCTGCCGGAGTACGGCATTCCAACCATCAAACTGTTCATGGCTTATAAGGGACATCCTTATCATTGCGATGACGATTCCGTCCTGAAGGCTTTGCAAGCTTCCGTGGAACCGGGAGTGACCATAATGGTCCATGCCGAGAATGCAGAGATGATCGATGTCCTGCAGAAGCAGACAGTGGCGAAAGGGATCACAGCTCCTATCGGCCACGCCATTTCCCGACCACCGGAAGTTGAGGCGGAAGCGGTGCAGAGAGCGGCCTACCTTGCGAAACTTGCCGGAGCTCCGATCTACATCGTCCACGTCACGGCGAAAGAAGCGATGGAAATCATTCGAAACGAATACGGAAAAGGAACCGGGATCTTCGGTGAGACCTGCACTCATTACCTGACCACAACGATGGACAGGCTGGATCAGCCGAACTTTGAAGGTGCAAAGTATGTATGCTCCCCGGCGCTGCGTACGCAGGACCACCTGGATGCTTTGTGGGAAGCGGTCAGAAAAGGATGGCTCAATGCGGTCAGCTCCGACCATGTCGGATTTAACTGGGCGGTCCACAAGCATGCAGGAATCGACTCCTTCATCAACATTCCCAACGGCGCCCCGGGTCTGGAAAATCGCATACCGGTCATGTGGACGGAAGGGGTTGCAAAAGGGCGGATCACCAGACAAAAATTCGTTGAACTTTGCTGTACCAATCCGGCCAGGATCAACGGCCTGTATCCCCAAAAGGGAACGATCGCCATCGGCTCCGACGGCGATCTGGTGATATTCGATCCGGACTATCGCGGCGTCATATCCAATGCAAACAGTCTGCATCGGGTAGACTTCACTCCCTATGAAGGAAGAGAACAGATCGGAAGAGCGGATACGGTGTTACTCCGTGGGGAAATCGTCGCCGAAAAAGGAAAGTACGTGGGACAAGCCGGCAGCGGCACATTCGTCCCGGGCAAACCCTTTGGTCTCAGCTACGAATTACGTTGAAGGTCGTTGTGAAGCAAGTCTGCTATAGAGAAAAATAGCGGACAGCGCCGGTAAAGATCGGCTGGAGCTTTTCTCCCGGAACGTTTTGAAACAGTCCGGCCCGATAGCGTTCCAAATGGCCCATTTTGCCAAAGACCCTGCCATCTGGAGATGTGAGCCCTTCCACAGCCAAAATGGATCCGTTGGGATTCTCGTGGGTGCTTTGGGAGGGTACTCCTTTTCTGTTGACGTATTGTGTCGCGATTTGACCGCCGGCAACGAGTGCGTCGAGCAAATCTGGCTCGCAGACAAAGCGGCCTTCCCCATGAGAGATGGCAACCGTATGGATGTCTCCGACCTTCGTGTCCATGAGCCAAGGAGAGAGAGTCGATGCGATCCTCGTTTCTACCAGCCTCGATTGGTGACGACCGATCCGATTATACGTGAGCGTTGGTGCAGTGGGATCAGGATCCGTTATATCACCATAGGGAAGCAATCCGAGCTTGATCAAAGCCTGAAAACCGTTGCAGATCCCCAGGATCAGCCCGTCTCTCTGCTGCAGTAGATCCCGCACGGCGTCACTGATCTGTGGGTTCCGAAAGAATGCAGTAATGAATTTTCCCGAGCCATCCGGTTCATCTCCGCCAGAGAAACCTCCCGGCAATACAATGATTTGTGATCGGCGTATTTTCTCTGCCACAGCTGATACCGACTCGGCGATCTGCGACGAGGAGAGGTTCTGGATGACGACGATCTCGGCTTCCGCACCGGAACGGCGCAGTGCTTCTTGGGTATCGTACTCGCAATTTGTGCCAGGAAAGACCGGGATCAGGGCCAAAGGTTTCCCTAAGCGATTCTGCGGCGCGCAGGTCTTGGGTGAGGGAACATAGAGGGAAGGAAGAACAAGATGTTCCTTCCCGTATTCTTGTACCTCTTCCTCCAGTTCGGTGGGGAAGACCGGTGCAAGCACTGATCGGTACAGAGAACGCAATCTCATCAGATCGACGGTTTCCTTCGCTGTCCGGATCTCAAACGAATCTATGGTACGGCCGATTTGCTTGCCGACGCCAAGATCTTCTGAGGACTCCAACAGAAACGCACCGTGCCCCAATCGAAACAGATCGTCGATCTCGACAGCCGAGTCCAACGCGACGCCGATCCGATTGCCCAAGGCGTTTTTGAACAATGGTTCGGCAATACCGAAGCTATCCGCCGAGGACACGGAAAGGACGCCTTTTTCTGCGATCAAACGGGAAACAGTATCGCAACAGGAAAGAAAACTCTTTGGTTCCGGAAGACCGTTTTCCAGATAATCAGGCGCCAGAAGGGTGATTCGCGAGTCGACCTGTTTCCACTCGGGAGAGATCAACGCTGACATCTTTCCCGTGGCAACAGCAAAAGAAATCAAGGTCGGCGGCACGTCGATATCTTCGAAACTACCGGACATGGAATCCTTCCCGCCGATGGCTCCGATCTTCAGATCCAGTTGGGCATCCAGCGCGCCGAGCAGTGCGGCGAAGGGTTTTCCCCACCGCTTAGGATCATTGCCCAGCTTTTCGAAATATTCCTGAAAGCTCAGATAGCAGTGTTTACGGTTCCCGCCTACCGCAATGACTCGGGACACCGACGAAACGACAGCCAGATAGGAACCCAAGTAGGGGCTCGCCTCCGTCAGATAAGGATCAAAGCCATAGGCCATACAAGAGCAAGTATCTGTTTCACCTCCCAGTACCGGCAGCCTGGCGGCCATCGCCTGCATCGGAGTTTCCTGATGAATTCCACCCAAGGGCAAAAAAACAGTGCCTGCACCGATCGTTGAATCGAACCGCTCGATCAACCCTTGCTTTGAACAGACGGATAGATCGGTGACCATGGCTTCTAAAGCGCTGGAAAGAATGGCATCAAAGGAGGTTTCCATTCGTCCGGCGATCTTGTCAACTGGTAGTGGTGTGCTCACACTTGCACGCTTCGGCGCGCCGTTTGTGGAAAGGAAAGAACGTGCGATGTCGACAAGTAGCCTCCCTCTCCAGGTCATCTGCAGACGGTTGGTATCCGTGACCGACGCAATCACCGTTGCTTCCAGGTTTTCACCCTTCGCATGGGACAAGAAGATATCCAGATCTTCCGGTGCGATGACAACCGCCATTCGCTCCTGAGACTCGCTGATCGCCAGCTCAGTTCCATCGAGCCCTTCATATTTTTTTGGAATGGTATCCAGGTCGATGCGGAGCCCGTCCGAAAGTTCACCGACCGCTACCGAGACACCGCCTGCGCCAAAGTCGTTGCAACGCTTGATCATCTTCGAAACCGCCGCATTACGAAACAAACGCTGTAGTTTTCGCTCTTCCGGAGCATTGCCCTTTTGCACTTCTGCCCCACTCTTTTCTAAGGAAGAAAGGTCGTGGGATTTTGAAGATCCGGTCGCTCCACCGCAGCCATCCCGGCCTGTTTTTCCACCAAGAAGAAGTACAAGATCTCCCGGCGCAGGTCGCTGACGTACCACGTTGGCTTCCGGCACGGCTCCGATGACGGCGCCGACCTCCATTCGCTTTGCAACATAGCCGGGATGATAGAGCTCATCGACAAGGCCGGTGGCGAGACCGATTTGATTGCCGTAGGAACTGTATCCGGCTGCCGCTGTGGTGACGATCTTCCTCTGGGGCAGTTTGCCAGGCAGTGTCATGGAAATGTCCTCCAGTGGATTGGAAGCACCGGTGACGCGCATTGCCTGATAAACGTAGGATCTTCCGGAAAGGGGATCGCGGATCGCTCCTCCGATGCAAGTGGCAGCACCGCCAAAGGGTTCGATCTCCGTCGGGTGATTATGTGTTTCATTTTTGAACATCAAGAGCCAGGACTCTTCTGTCCCATTGACATCAACAGGAATTCGAACCGAGCAGGCATTGACCTCTTCTGACACATCCAGTCCATGAAGATCGCCGTTTTTTACCAGATACTTCGCCCCGGCAGTCGCTATGTCCATCAATGTGACAGGCGCATCACCTTTACCAAGAAACTCTTTCACATCCAAATACCTGCGGAATGCGTTCCAAAGATCATCACCAGCGATTTTGGCTTCTTCGATTTCGGTGAGAAACGTCGTATGACGGCAGTGATCCGACCAATAGGTGTCGATCAGTCGCAGTTCCGTCAAAGAGGGATCGCGTCCTTCCTCCTGAAAATAACTCTGGCAAAAGGTGAGGTCCTCCAGGTCCATTGCCAGACCTAAAGCAGACAACAGCATTGCAAGGTCATCCTGCTCTTGCGTACAAAATCCGGACAGGATTTCAACTGGGGCTGGCTCCGGATACACTTCTTTCAAGGTGGATGCTTCAGCAAGATCTGCTTCTCTGCTCTCCACTGGATTGATGAGATATGCCTTGATTTTAGAACGCTCTTCTTTGGATAAGTCTCCGTCAAGCAAATAGATCCTTGCTGTACGAACAAGAGGACGCTCTTGCTGTGAAACGATCTGAACGCACTGTGCGCAGGAATCTGCCCGTTGATCGTATTGGCCAGGGAGGTATTCCACACCAAAGACAAAAGAGGCATCGTCAGGAATGGCATCATAAGTCACATCGACCTGAGGTTCGGAAAAGATCGTGGACCGGCAAGAAAGAAACAAGTCCTTGGTGATACCCTCAACGTCGTATCGATTCAGGATCCTAAGAGAACGTAGTCCCCCGATCCCCAGAAAAAGAAGAAGATCTTTTTTTAGGGCAGAGGCCTCCACGTTGTAAGGTTCCTTTTTTTCCACATAAATGCGATGTACTGTCATATCGATTCTCCTTCACTCTTTGCTTTCATCGGAAGGTTGCCACAGGAGAGCCCGTCGACCAATGTCCCTTCGGTAATGGATGTCCTCGAAATCGATTTCTGCGATTCCTTTATATGCCCGTTCGATCGCGCTTTCCAGATCGGGTCCGACACCGGTCACTCCCAACACTCGGCCACCGGCGGTCAGAAGGCGGTCCTCTTCGCGGCGGGTGCCTGCATGGTAGACGGATACGCCATGGGAATGGGGGTCTCTTGGCTGACCGTCAGACAGCCCGCGGATCGGATACCCTGTAGAATAAGCTCCCGGATATCCGCCGGAAGCGGCAACGACGCAACAGGCAGCACCTTCCCGAAAGGCCACAGGCACAGAGGCAAGATCTTCTGAAACGACCGCCTGCAGGATCGTGAGAAGATCCGTAGCAAGAAGTGGGAGTACTACCTGAGTCTCTGGATCGCCAAAGCGACAATTGTATTCGATGACCTTCGGTCCTTGTTCTGTCAGCATCAAACCGAAGTACAGACATCCCTTGAAGGGCCGGCCTTCCTGGTTCATAGCGGCCATCGTCGGCAAGAAAATTTCCTTCATGCAACGATCCGCCATCTCCTCTGTGTAGTAAGGATTGGGCGCGATCGTGCCCATACCTCCGGTGTTGGGACCCCGATCATGATCAAAAGCCCGTTTGTGATCCATAGATGAAACCATGGGGACAAGTGTCTTAGAATCAGTAAATGCCAGTACCGAAACTTCCGGCCCGCTGAGATACTCTTCGATCACGATCCGATCGCCGCTGTTGCCGAAGACGCGTTGGATCATCATGTTGACCACCGCCTGGGCAGCTTGCTCTTTCGTTTCCGCTATGATGACTCCCTTGCCAAGTGCCAGTCCGTCTGCCTTTAACACGATCGGGTAGGTTTTTGTGCGTTCGACATGATCCAGAGCGCTTTCCGCAGTATAAAATACGTCGTAGGTCGCTGTCGGAATGTCATATCGTTGCATGAGGTCTTTGGCAAAGACTTTGCTGCTTTCGATGACCGCTGCATCTTTGGAAGGACCGAAGGTGGGGATGCCTCTGGAGAGCAGAAGGTCGACAGCGCCCAGTGCAAGTGGATCGTCCGGTCCAACGACGGCAAATCCAATGTCATGGTCTTCAGTGAAAGCTAGGATACGCTCCAGATCGGTGGCTTTCATATCGATGCATTCGGCATCATAAGAAATACCTCCGTTACCTGGAATTGCGTAAATCAAGTCTACGGTCGGATTTTCCTTCAACTTGCGGATGATAGCGTGTTCTCTGCCTCCGCCGCCAATCACGAGAATGTTCATCTTCCTGTCCTCCTGTTATCAATGGTGGAAGAGACGTACACCGGTGAATGCCATTGCGATACCCAGATGGTTGCAGGCATCGATCACGATCTGGTCCCGAAGCGATCCTCCTGGCTGTGCAATGAAGCGGACCCCACTTTGGTATGCTCTGCGGATATTGTCGTCAAAGGGAAAGAATGCGTCACTTCCCATACAGACGTTCGTTTGCACAGAAAGCCAGCGTTGCTTTTCCTCCATTGAAATCAGTTCCGGTTTGTTTGAGAAAAATCGTTGCCATTGATGATCGCCAATCACATCAATTGAATTGTCCGAGAGGTAGAGGTCGATGGTATTGTCACGATCCGGTCTGCCGAGGTCGTCCCGAAAGGGAAGAGCAAGAACTTGAGGATGCTGGCGCAGATGCCAGAGATCCGCTTTGCTTGCTGCGAGTCTGGTGCAGTGGATCCTGGATTGCTGGCCGGCCCCAACACCAATGGTTTGACCGTTTTTAACAAAACAGACGGAATTGGATTGGGTGTATTTCAGCGTGATCATTGCCAGAACCAAATCTCGCTTTGCATCTTCTGTGAGGGACTTGCGTTCCGTCACGAGGTTACCAAGAAGAGATGCATCGATGATTTGATCGTTTCGCCTCTGCTGAAACGTGATTCCATAAACGTCTTTTTTTTCCATTTCCGGCGGAGTGTAGTCCGGATCGATCGTGAGGATCGTGTAGTTGCCTTTTCGTTTTTTCTTCAAAATCTCCAATGCGGTCGGGCTGTATCCGGGAGCAATGATTCCGTCGGACACTTCTCTTGCGATCAAACGGGCTGTTGCGTCATCGCAGGGATCGGAAAGAGCGATGAAATCGCCGAAGGACGACATCCGATCCGCGCCGCGGGCACGAGCGTAAGCGGATGCAAGGGGGCTGAGATCTTCTTCAACAAAGTAGATACGAGCAAGTAGGGGATCCAAAGGAAGGCCGAGGGCTGCCCCTGCCGGACTGACGTGCTTGAAAGAGGTAGCAGCCGGCAGCCCGGTTGCTTTCTTAAGTTCACTGACCAGAGCGTAGCCGTTCAACGCATCGAGAAGATTGATATAGCCGGGTACTCCATTTTCCACGGTGATCGGCAGGTCTCTGTTACGCACAGAGATGCTCGCCGGCGTTTGGTTGGGGTTGCATCCATATTTCAAGGCCAGTTCCTTTGTCATGATCGGTACTCCTTATGTCTTATTCTTATGCAGAGTGGAGATTGATGATTTTGGTGACGGTTTTGCCGCTCTTTAACTCAATGGTACGAAGAAAAAGGGATACTTTGTTTTGAGTGTCAAGACTCATCCATAGAGAGTCGGCGGCATACGTCGCATCGCGAAACGAGCTGTCGATCACGACCGGTACCGGATCGCCTTCAAATGAGGGCAGGGGATCTTCTGAGCTACTATAGGTGTGGATCAAGTGCCCTGTGCCCGGGGTCGCCGGCTCGTAAACAAAAAACTGTCGCTGACAAACTGCAGGATCTCCTGCCTCAGTTTTTAGAATCGAGAGCTTGTACGAACCAACTCCCTGATCGTGACGGAACACACCGGAAATCCTCGGCGTGTAACTGGGAGCATCCGGCTCGAACGTCCTGGTTGCCAACGCATCCTCAAAAGTACGGCCGGATTCGAGGAACTGAACGATCGTATCCGTCTGGTCCCCGTTGGTAACGATCGTTGTTTCTCCCAAAACCCGAACTGGAGAGTAAATGATCAAAGAAGGGTCTGTGAGTTTTTCCGGGTCGAAGGCCTCGGTGCGTAATCCGTCTCCATCGGTAACAAAAATCCGGTTTCTGCTGTTTTCGCTTCGCCCCATGATGAAGTAGGCAATGATCCCGGTGGAGCCGTCCGGGGTCAGACCTAACAAGATCCCTCTCCCGGGATAGGTCATGGCTCTCAAATACTGATTAGGATCGATTCGATGCATCGCCGCTCTCCTTTGCTACTGACAGTGTTGCACAAAGTTCTTCCAATGCAAGAGGAAGAAGGACCCATTCAGCTTCTTCCATAACTCGTCGCTGCAGCGATTCCGGTGTATCCTCCGGTTCAACGGTAACGGCTTTCTGCAACAAAATTTTACCCCCGTCCGGGATCTCGTTGACGAGATGAACGGTGGCGCCTGTGATTTTGACACCTCGCAAAAGAGCGGCTTCATGGACCTTGATGCCATAGAGGCCCGGTCCACAGAAGGAAGGAAGCAGAGAGGGATGCACGTTGATCATGCGACTTTCATAGGCCTGCACCACGGCAGGACCGAGAACGGATAGAAATCCAGCCAGTACGACCACGTCAATGTCATTCTTCCTCAAAATATCAAGTATCGTCTGGTCAAATTGGTTTGTATCATTATAAGTAGTGCGCTCTACAACAGCGCAAGGGATTCCGTGGGATGATCCTCTGGATAACGCGGCAACGTCACTGCGGCTGGATACTACGAGAGAGAGCTTGCCGGATCTCAATTCGCCACGACGCTCTGCGTCGATCAGCGCCTGGAGATTCGTGCCACCTCCGGAGACGAGGACTGCGATCTTCAGCAAAAGACCACCTCCCGTTCACCGGCAACGATCCTCCCGATAACGGAGGGGGATTCTCCCAAAGAAGAAAGTAATCGGATCGCTTGGTCGGCATCTTCTTCTCGGATGACTAGACAAAGGCCGGTGCCCATATTAAAGACGTTGAACATCTCCCGTTCCGGAACAGAACCGAGATGCTGCATCCATGAAAAAATCGGTGGAATGACAAGCGCGGAACGCTCAATGAATGCGCTGCATCCGTCGGGAAGTATACGAGGGAGGTTTTCGAAAAATCCACCGCCTGTGATGTGGGCAATACCTTTGACTTTCACCGACTTGAGGAGTGTGAGAATCGGCTTGACATATATCCTGGTCGGGGTCAGAAGGGTGTCGCCCAACGTGGCGCCCAGCGACTCATGATACGTTGACAGCTCGTTTTGTATGACTGTTAGCGGACGGGCTTCCAACCGGAAGAGATTGCGCACCAGTGAGTAACCGTTGGAATGGATCCCGGAGGACGGCAAGGAAAGGATCAGATCACCAGGAACGATTTGCCTGCCGTCGATCAGAGCGTCTTTGTCAGCGATGCCGACAGCGAATCCGGCGATGTCATATTCATCTGCTTGATAGAATCCTGGCATTTCTGCGGTTTCGCCGCCGACGAGGGCACATCCGGCTAAAACGCAACCCTCAGCAACTCCCGAGACGATGGAAGCGACGCGCTCCGGTATGTTGGATCCCACGGCGAGATAGTCAAGAAAAAAGAGGGGACGAGCCCCGCAGCATATGATGTCATTGACGCACATCGCAACACAGTCGATTCCGATGGTATCGTGCTGATCCATCAGAAACGCGATCCGCAACTTGGTACCGACTCCATCGGTGCCGGAGACAAGCACTGGTTGCTTCATGCCGGTCAGGTCCGGAGCAACCATTCCTCCAAATCCGCCGATCCCTCCGATCACTTCGCTGGTCACTGTTCGGTTCACGTGTGCCTTCATCAAGGAAACCGATTCGTATCCGGCCTCGATATCGACTCCGGCCTGTTTATAGAATTCGCTGGAGCTTTTCATCTTCCACTCCTTCCTCACGTTCGTTGGTCTGCTGGCCGTTCAATCTTTGATCATATTTTTCTGAAGGTTCATCGTCGGGAACAGGAAGCGGGTACTTTCCGGTGAAGCAGGCAGTACAGAATTCCATTGCCGGGTTGTCCGCCAATTTTGTCACATTGCCTACTCCGAGATAACCAAGGGAATCGACTCCGATTTTCGCTGCGATCTCATCGATCGTGTGGTTGGCTGCGATCAGATGCCGGCTGGACTTGATGTCCGTGCCGAAATAGCAGGGATTGATGAAGGGTGGGGCGGAGACACGCATGTGGACCTCTGTAGCTCCTGCCTCCCGCAACAATCGTACGATGCGGCTGCTGGTCGTGCCTCTCACGATGGAATCGTCGATCAGAATGACCCGTTTCCCTCGTACTGTCGAGGAGATGGTGTTGAGTTTGATCCGTAGGGCATCTTCTCTCATGGTCTGGGTCGGTTCGATGAAGGTTCTGCCAATGTATTTATTTTTGATGAAGCCGACATCGTAAGGAATTCCCGACTGTTTGGCGTAACCTAAGGCGGCGTCCAGTCCGGAATCGGGAACGCCGATGACCACATCGGCCTGCACCGGATGCTCTAATGCGAGGAATGCGCCAGCACGTTTTCTGGCGGTGTGAACACAGCTTCCGTCGATGACGGAATCCGGCCTTGCAAAGTAGATAAACTCAAAGACGCAAGCGGATTTTTTCCCCTTGGTGCAGTTTGATTCATCGCTTCGCATCCCGTTCTCGTCGAAGATCACGATTTCGCCAGGTTTGACGTCTCGCAGAAACTTGGCGCCGACGCTGTCCAAAGCGCAGCTTTCGGAAGCCACAACATAACAGTCGTCGGTCACACCGATGCACAGTGGACGAAAGCCCAGAGGATCACGTACCGCAATGAGTTTTTTGGGCGACATGATGACAAGGGAATACGCGCCTTGGATCTTGCCCATTGCTCGGCCGATGGCTTCTTCGATCGAGGTGGCGGTCAGTCGCTCCTTTGTGATGGTATAAGAAATGACTTCCGTATCGCTGGACGTGTGAAAAATAGCTCCAGTCAGTTCGAGCTGCTCTCTGAGCTCGGCTCCGTTGGTGAGGTTGCCGTTGTGGGCGATGGCCATGTTTCCCTTGATGTGTCGAACGACAAGGGGCTGGGCATTCAGCACCGTTGATTCCCCGGCGGTGCTGTAACGACAATGTCCGATCGCCATATTGCCTTTTGGCAGGGAGTGAAGGACTTCCTTCGTGAATACTTCGCTGACAAGACCTATGTTTTTATAGCCGGTGATCACACCGGCTTCGTTGATTGCCATACCGCAGCTTTCCTGCCCGCGATGCTGGAGCGCGTATAAACCATGATAGGTTTCTGATATCACATCCGTTCCACCGGACCGGCTTCGAATTCCAAAGACGCCGCATTCCTCATGTATGCTGTCAAACATTCCTGTTTCCCCTTCTATAGCTGGCGATTCTGTAACGGCTCATCCCAAAAGGCGTTTCTGTATCTCCAGATAAGCGCCTTCCACGTTTCCAAGGTCACGACGGAAGCGGTCCTTGTCCAACTTTTCTCCCGTAGTGCTGTCCCAAAAGCGACAAGTATCTGGGGAGATCTCGTCAGCTAAAACGAGACTGCCATCAGCGAGCTTACCGAACTCCAGCTTGAAATCGATGAGTTCCACGTTGATCTCTTTGAAGTATGCGGTCAAAACTCCGTTGATCCGTAGAGAAAGGTCCGCCATATGTGCCAATTCTCCGCGGGTTGCAAAACCCATGGCAAAAATGTGGTACTCGTTCACCATGGGGTCACCCAGGGCATCGTTTTTATAACAAAATTCCAGGACCGTGCTGCCCATCCGTGTGCCCTCCGGTAGACCGAGGCGCTTGGACAAGGAACCGGCCGCGATGTTGCGAACGATCACCTCCAGGGGTATGATGTCGACCTTTTTCACCAGAGAGTCGGTATCGGACAGCTCCCGCACAAAGTGGGTTGGGATACCGGCCGCCTCAAGAACGCCCATCAGATGATTGGTCACCCGGTTGTTGATGGCTCCTTTGCCCAGTATCGTTCCTTTCTTTTCGCCATTGAATGCAGTCGCATCGTCTTTGTAAGAAACGATCAGTAGACTATCGTCGTCGGTCCGATATACTTTTTTGGCTTTGCCTTCATATAACAGTTCTCTTTTTTCCATCGTTTCATTCCTTTCCGATTGTTCGATCTTTTTCTAAAACATCCAATTCCATTTTGTGCTTGTATTGGATCAAGGTTTCAGCAATGTTGGGATCACTGAGCGCCAAAATCTGCGCTGCCAAAATGGCCGCATTTTCCGAGCCATCGATGGCAACGGTTGCAACCGGAACACCTTTTGGCATTTGAACGGTCGATAAAAGTGCATCCAGTCCGTCAAGAGTGGAAGACCGCATGGGAATGCCGATGACCGGCAACGTCGTATGCGCAGCAAGGACACCAGCCAGATGAGCTGCTTTTCCCGCCGCAGCGATGATCACCTTGATTCCATTATCTTTGGCCTCCGCCGCAAAGGCGATGGTCGCCGCCGGCGTTCTGTGAGCCGATAAGACTCTGGTGATGCAGGGAATGTTGAACTGCGCCAGCAGTTCCTCGGCTTTTTTCACGACCGGGTAATCGCTGTCGCTACCCATGACGATTGCTACCGTATCTTTCCTAATATTGACCGCATCCTTCGGCATAATAACCTCCTTAAATAGTTCGATGACTTAATTATATGGAACGTAGCGAATATTACAATGAAACGGAGTGAAAACAATGTCCATTTCAGCTATCTTTTTTTCTTATGTTCCGCACATCCGGAACAATCAGTAATGATATGCGCCTTAACATTCGATAATACTAAAGGACGCATCACTTTTGTTCCGATACATTCCGGCATGTTTTGGCATATCCCGGAATGTCCCAACCCATTTTGGCGTGTCCCAGTCCGTTTCGGCATGCCCCAGCCCTTAACGTCACACCCTAGCCTGCCTAGCGTGACCTAACAGGTTCCAAGTGGAAGAGTTGACCTTCGTTGTCTTTTGCATC
>PHAE01000002.1 GCA_002840285.1 Firmicutes bacterium HGW-Firmicutes-11 | reverse complement strand
TTTTTTGGATTGTTTCATTACACTTCTCCGATTTTACCATAGTTAAAATAATTAACTATGGTAAAATATAAATCATGGCACAAGCTTTGTCAAGAGTTTATTCATAATCCAATATAGGAGAGGGTCGATGAAATTTTCTCTATTGCCAGAAAAACTCCATAAACCTGAAGTTTCTGACAGCGTGATTTCAAGAACGGATTTGCTTAAGGACAGTCACTGGGCAAGTGTCATATTAGTATCTGCGCCAGCGGGTTCGGGCAAGACCACGATCGTTTCTGAATGGTTGTCAGAGCAGGAAAGAACACATAGCTGGTACTCTCTGGATGAATGGGATAACGACCTGACACAGTTTTTTGCATATCTGATTGCAGGAGTCAATTCGATTGATAAACAACCATCTGCGCAGCTGGATCAGATGTTGGATGCGTTTCAATCCATTGGTTTGGAAGGATTTTTAAAAGGATTCGTTCATCATTTGCACACCATCGACCATTCTTTCATCTTGGTCCTTGACGATTATCAGGTCATTGAAAACAAACAGATTCATCAGGTGCTTCGAACACTGATTGAACATATGCCGAAGTTGATGCAACTTGTATTGATCACAAGAGAAGATCCTCCACTTCCACTGGCTAAGCTGCGAGCAAGCAAACGTCTTTTGGAGATCAGAATTTCGGATTTAAAATTCTCGGAGGATGAGGTTAAGGCGTTCTTTTTTCAGCAGCTTAATCTGACCCTGCAGGAGGAACAACTGCAACTACTCTTCAAGCGTACCGAGGGCTGGGTCGCCGGATTGCAGTTGGCTGCGTTATCGATGCAGGGAATTGAGGACAAGATTGGCTTTATCGAGGCATTTACCGGCAGTCATTATTACGTAATGGATTATTTGATCGAAGAAGTGCTTGAGAACCAAACTCCTGAAATCAAGGAGTTTCTGTTGAAAACCGCTATGCTTGACTTTTTCTCGGGCGAGCTTTGCGATGCTGTTCTTCCGCTTGAACCGGGGAATGGACGCGGGATCATAAATAGACTTGTTAAGACAAACAGCTTTATTATACCGATGGAGTCGTCCCGTGAATGGTATCGCTATCATCATCTCTTTCGGGATCTACTTCGGCAACGACTAGAGCAACAGTTCAAGGAAGAGATTGAAACGCTCCATCTTCGTGCGGGATGCTGGTTCAAAACTGCGGGTCGTGAGCAAGAAGCAATCCATCACTTTCTGAAAGCGGAATCCTTCGAAGAAGCCGCAGCTTTGATCGAGTGCAAATGGGCTTCCATGGATATGCAACTCCAGGCGGCATCCTGGCTCGAGATGGCAAAGAGGCTGCCGACATCCATCCTTGAGAAAAGCCCAGTACTCACGATGGGGTATGGGTGGGCACTGCTTGATATGGGAGATGTGAAAGGTTGTGTAGAATGGCTCGACAGGGCGCAGATATTATATGACCGATATCAAACGACAGACGTTCCAAACGCTATTCTGATCTGTGACAGGCTTCAGTTTGAATTGCTGCCGGCGACGATTACTTCTGCCCGTGGTTATATTGCCGCAGCAATGGGGGACATGGAAGGCGTTTTTAAACATAGCAGAGATGCGCTAGCGAAGACACCCAGTGGTCAATACGAAAAGCGTAGCGTCGTAACCATGCTACTAGCGATCGCCCATTGGGGCATGGGAGAATTAGATGTGGCTGAAACCTACATTTCCCAGTCGATAGAAAGCGCATGCCACGCAGAGAATAGACTTGCCTACCACTCCTTTTACATGGTGCTAGGAGAACTATATATTCAGCAAGGGCATTTTAGAAAAGCTTATAATGTGCTTAATCAGACGATTGAAAGAGTAGTTGAAGAGAAGAAAGTTCCTATTTTACTCGCAAGTCTTTATTTGGGCTTAGCCAAAGCCGCCTTCTTGAGCAGTGAAAACCAAGAGGCGTACGCGCTTCTTGAGGAAAGCAAAGGCTACGGACAGAAGTATTCGTTGGCGGATTGGAAATACAAGTATTATCTTATGCTTGCGAGGGTGTATTGTAGCGAAGGCTTCATCGATCTGGCAAGAGAATGCCTTCGGGAAAGCAGAGCGCATTATTTTATGAACCCTGTGCCGGATGACATTTCCTTCGAAGAAATGGAATTGGAAATCAATCGGGCGGAGAAACAGCAGAATGCCGAATCGACATCAACTGAGGGAAGTGTCAACGAGGCGTTTATGCAGGAGCATGTGAACCGATCTTTAACAGAACCGCTTACCGTAAGAGAGCTTGAAGTATTGACACTAATTGCTTCTGGACAATCAAACAGTGAAATCTGTGCTGCGCTTTTTTTGGCGCTGAGTACCGTAAAGGGTTACAATCAAACGATTTATGGAAAACTGCAAGTAAAAAGACGTACAGAAGCTGTTGCGAAAGCAAGAGCACTGGGTTTGGTTTAAACAGACCCTACTTTCTGCGTGTATAATTACCTACTTTAGTAGGTGTTGAAACCTCCTCGGTTTTCGTATGCTTATCGCAAATAAGTTGCTAAAACGAGGAGGTTCTATTATGAAAGCACTAAGCACGATCCGATCCAATTTAAATGACCCGACGTCCATGCTCTTGTCGAAGATCTGGGTATTTCTTTCACTCAACTACATTTTTTGCGATCTCTTGAGCAATATGGAGATGTCGGTGTTGCAAATGTTGTTAGAAGGCAACATCGCCGGCGTTGCTATGACAGAGGAGATGTTGTTGTTTGCTGGAGTTTCCCTTGAGATTCCATTCCTGATGGTGGTGCTATCTACAGTGTTGTCACATAAGCCCAACCGGATTGCCAATGGGGTGGCTGGCACGCTTATGATCCTATATCAGTTTGGATCGTTTTTCTTTGGCTCTGATGTCACACTTCATTACACATTCTTCTCGGTAATTGAGATCCTGGGCAATCTAACGATACTGGCACTTGCGCTCAAGTGGAAGAGGTCGACGAAGGAGGAGAACTATGCTTTATGAGATCGTCATATCCGGATATATTCAAGAGACCCGATTTGAAGAATTCACCATCACGAAGCAGCCTGATTTTACCACAAAGCTTCGTGGCAACCTTTCGGATCAATCTGCATTGTATGGGATTCTTCGAAGTATAAATGATTTGGGTCTAGAATTGATTTCTGTCAATTGTGTAGAAGAGAAAAAATCTTAAAGGAGAAATGAAAAATGGGTACAAACAAAAGAACTGCAAGACTTGCAGGGTTGATCTGGTTGCTAATGTTTGTCTTTGGTCCGATTGCGCAAATTGTACGTTCCAAACTATTCGTGGCAGGCGATATGGTTGCAACTGCTCAGAATATAATGTCGAATGAAAACCTGTTTCGAATGGGGTTTGTCAGCGATCTAATGATGATGGCGCTCTTTCTGCTGTTGCCGCTCGTCTTATACAAGCTGTTCCACAACGTGGACAAGAACCTTTCCATCCTCATGGTCATCTTAGTGATGGTAAGTGTCCCCATCAACATGCTCAATTTATTAAATGAATATGCAGCGTTTCAAGTATTAAGTGGGACAGAATACTTAGGCGTTTTTGGAGCAGAGCAACTGATGGCCCAGGCAATGCTCTCGTACGACCTATACTTACACGGCTATGAAATCGCCAATGTGTTTTTCGCACTGTGGCTCATTCCACTGGGATTATTGGTTTACAAGTCTGTTTTCCTGCCAAGAATCCTCGGCATCTTGCTGGTGGTAGGCGGCTGCAGTTTGTTCCTTGAAGTATTCCTTCATTTTCTGTTGCCTGGTTTTGAAACCGTGAACATGATTCTCCTAATTCCTCAAACGCTCTCAGAGTTTGCATTTTTAGTATGGGTTTTAATTCGGGGTATCAACGAATCAAAAGGGACGGCTGCGAGACGAATTGAAAGTATCGCATAATAAATCAAAATGATTATTTCGATGAAAGTATTGATAATAAAAGCATGAAATAATACACTGGACTTGTAGTGATTTGTAGAGATGAAGTAAAAGGCAAGGTGTTTCGATGAAAGATGACAAAGCAGGACCGAATTCTATCGATGATTACATTAAGCAATTCCCCAAGGAAGTGGAAGAGATCCTGCAGTCGCTAAGACAGACGATCAAAGATGCGGCGCCGGAAGCCACGGAAAAGATGAGTTATCAAATGCCGACTTTTTACTTGAATGGCAACCTGGTACATTTTGCGGCATACGATAAGCACATTGGTTTTTATCCTGCGCCCAGCGGAATCGAAGCATTCAAAGAAGAATTATCCAGATATAAGGGGGCGAAAGGTTCGGTCCAATTTCCGATCGACGAGCCCATGCCTTTTGACCTCATAAAGAAGATCGTGAAGTTTCGTGTGAAGGAAAACAGCAGGCTAACTCACAAAAATTCGGAAAAGGCGAGTATATATTACAGTACGCCAGAGGAATATATTAAGTTGCAACCACAGGAGCGACAAGCTGCTTTGGCAAGTCTGCGGCAAATCATCAAGTCGAATTTACCGATTGGATTTGAAGAAACTATCCAATACGGGATGATCGGTTTCGTGGTTCCTCACACCATATATCCGCAAGGGTACCGTGTGGATCCGAAAGAACCATTGCCCTTTCTGGGACTGGCGAACCAGAAAGGATATATCGCGCTTTATCACATGGGACTTTATGCGGACAAACCACTCATGGATTGGTTCGTTGCGTCTTATGAGGCATTGAACATCGGCAAACTGGACATGGGAAAAAGCTGCATCCGTTTCAAAAAGATGGAGCAGATTCCTTATGATCTGGTCGGTGAGCTTTGCACGAAAATATCAGTAGAATCCTATGTGCATCTTTATGAATCAAATCGACCCGTTAGGGGAAAATAGGAGAATTGCATGGATGTTTTATACGCGGATAACGTAGCGTTCGCTTTTGCACTTACAGTATTTGCCGGGTTGAGTACAGGTATTGGCAGTGCACTTGCTTTTTTTACAAAGAAGAGCAACACTAAGTTCCTTGCGGTGAGCCTCGGCTTTTCCGCGGGGGTCATGATTTATGTGTCAATGGTCGAGATCTTTTTCAAGGCAAGGACAAGTCTGATCAGTGAACTTGGTCTTGAGAAGGGCTCCTGGGTTAGTGTAATCGCTTTCTTTGGCGGGATGTTCCTTATTGGCTTAATCGACAAGTTGATTCCCAGTTCGGAAAATCCCCATGAGTTGCACACCATCGAAGAAATCAACGATACCCATGCGGATGAAACCCATCACTTGGAACAGATCCAGAAGCGAGAAGAAGCTCTAAAGAATCATAAGCTGCTACGGATGGGGATGTTCACTGCGCTTGCGATCGGGATACACAATTTCCCGGAAGGTCTTGCCACCTTTATCGCAGCTCTCCACGAACCTAAAATTGCAATTCCTATTGCGGCAGCGATCGCCATCCATAACATTCCCGAAGGCATTGCGGTGTCAGTACCGATCTACTTTGCAACTGGTAGCAAGAAAAAGGCGTTCTTCTATTCCTTTCTATCGGGGCTTTCCGAACCCTTGGGAGCCTTGGTAGGATATTTGATCTTAATGCCGTTCATGAGTGAAGCGGTCATGGGTATCGTATTTGCCTTGGTCGCCGGAATCATGGTCTTCATCTCTCTGGATGAATTGCTTCCGTCTGCAAGAGAGTACGGGGAACATCATCTGTCCATTTATGGGTTAGTTGCCGGCATGGTCGTCATGGCAGTAAGTTTGCTATTGTTTATTTAGGAATCCCGCACTAGCAGAAGACCACCTGGGGATCATTCCCATGGTGGTCTTTTTATATGTTTGCGGGAGGAGAAATGATCAAAAGATATTGACATATGCCAAATACGAGGTATAATGAAGTTGTAAATGACATATGCCGCAAACTAGGGGGGGTGAATGATATGCCGGGAAGAGATGGTACAGGGCCATTGGGTTTTGGCCCAATGAGCGGAAGAGGATTCGGAGCGTTCTATGGATGTCGGAGAGGATTCGGAAGATACTTTTTTGGAAGAAACGTCGCAGTGACGGACAAGGATATACTAAAAGAGGAAAAGGAACTGCTTCAAAAAAGATTGGATGATATCAACAAACAAATCGATACTATGTAAGAAGTTTCGAAGTAACAGGGGAGAGACCCCTGTTACTTATATGGCTTGCAAGAGGTGAATCCGCGATGCCAAGACCAAGAAAATGGAGAAAAGTATGTAGCCTGCCTGAGACCAACCTGTTCGGCCCACTGGATGGTTTATTGATGGAAAATGAAATGATCAATATGACAGTGGAAGAGTATGAAGCCGTCCGACTGATCGATCTTGAAGGTTTGACACAGGAAGAATCTGCTGAAAAAATGCAGGTGGCGCGCGCTACCGTTCAAAGCATTTACAAGGATGCGAGAAGCAAGATCGCTGAATCTTTGGTCAATGGAAACATCCTTAAAATCGAAGGAGGAGACTACAAGCTTTATAGCGAAAGCGAACGGATGCATGGCTGCGGAATGTGCCGAAGACATAGATGTGGAAGAAATTTTGCTGAAGACGAGTCATACGATAATAAGGAGGAACTCTTATGAAAATAGCAATTCCGATGGATGACAAAACAATGGAAGGCGATGTTTGTATATCCTTTGGACGCGCCCCATATTTCCTTTTTTATGACATTGAAACAAAAGATGTTGTGTTCATCGAAAACAGCGCTGCAACCAGCCAGGGCGGCGCAGGGATCAAAGCGGCACAGATGGTTGTAGATAATCAGGTCGATGCCTTACTTACACCGCGATGCGGAGAAAATGCTGCGGAAGTGCTCAATGCGGCAAACGTCAAAATATATAAAACGAGCAGCGCCTCAGTTCAAGACAATATCGCTGCCTTCGAAGAAGGAACGTTACCATTGCTGGATGAGATCCATGCCGGCTTCCATGGACATGGAGGCAAATAGCATGCGGATCGCCGTTCTGAGCGGTAAGGGTGGAACAGGTAAAACACTCGTGTCTGTGAATCTGGCAGCAGCAGCAAAAAAGGCGGTCTATATTGACTGCGATGTGGAAGAGCCGAACGGTCATCTTTTTTTTAAGCCCGAAATGATCGAATCGGAAGAAGTATCGATCAAGATTCCATATGTTGATGAAAACCTATGCACCGGCTGTCGAACTTGTGTAGACTTTTGCAAATATAATGCGTTGGCATATATCGCAAACAAACTGCATGTATTTGAAGAGGTCTGCCACTCCTGTGGCGGATGTGTTTTGCTGTGCCCTGAGAACGCTTTATCGGAAAAAAACAAGAGTATAGGAATTGTGCAAAAGGGTGTTTCTGAAGATGTAAAAGTTCTTACCGGGATTCTGAATCCCGGAGAAGCTTCCGGCATCCCTATCATAAAAAAGCTTCTGGATGATATGGAAGATATGAAAGAAGATAACAGCTTAACGTTCATCGACTGCCCGCCGGGGAGTGCCTGCATCGTAATGGAAAGCATCAAAGATGCGGATTACTGCATCATGGTGGCAGAACCGAGCCTGTTTGGTGCCCATAATCTCAGCATGGTTTATGAACTGATACAATTGTTCAAAAAACCTCATGGTGTTGTACTTAATAAGTGCCTCACCGGAGAGAATCCCTCGGAAACATTCTGCAACGAAAATGGAATCAAGATCCTTGCAACGATTCCTTACACTTCTGAGCTTGGTACACTTAATTCAAATGCTTTGATTGCAGTCAGAGTACAGGAAACGTACCGCGATCTCTTTTCTTCTCTGCTTCAGACGTTAAGAAAGGAGATGCGGCATGAAACAGCTCTTGATTCTTAGTGGCAAAGGCGGCACGGGGAAAACAACTATCGCCAGCGCATTTATCAAACTGGTCGATGCAAAAGCGTATGCAGACTGTGACGTGGATGCTCCGAATCTGCATCTGATTATGAGCCGCACAAGAGAACCTACCAGAACAGACTATTACGGATTGCCTAAGGCAGAAATCAACCTTGCATTATGTACGCAATGCGATCAGTGTAGAGAAAACTGCAGGTTTGCGGCAATATCAGTAGATGGTGAATACAGGGTCGATCCCTATTCCTGCGAAGGCTGTGGAGTATGCGAGGCCATTTGTCCTGCCGACGCGATTTCGCTAAAACCCGCGGTTGCAGGAGAATTGATGCTTTATGAAGAAGATGTGGTATTTTCGACCGCTCAACTGAAAATGGGCAGCGGTACATCGGGAATGCTTGTCACCGAAGTGAAAAAACAAATGAAGTCAGCAGCGCAAGATGCTGAAACAGCAATCATCGATGGTTCTCCGGGGATCGGTTGCCCGGTCATCGCCTCGCTGAGTGGTGTGGACATGGTACTGATCGTTGCGGAACCTTCCCTGTCAGGAATCAGTGACATGGAACGCATCATCAAGACGGCTGAAACGTTCCAGGTAAAAGTTGCCGTATGCATCAACAAGTATGATACGAACCTTGAAAATACGGAAAAAATCAAAGAATTTTGTCAAACGTTCAAGTTGCCTTTTACGGGAACGATCCCTTATGACTCAGATGCTGTAAAAGCCATCAACAGCGCGAAGAGCATTGTTGACATGGAATGCGCAGCAGGACGAGCTGTCAGGGATGTATTTGATCAAACGATGAGACTGTTCAACCAATAAAAATGATAAGGAGTCAAACAAATGAAAGTCAAAAAAGTCATAGGTGTTGTCAGCGGCAAAGGGGGCGTGGGAAAGTCAGTCATCACTTCCATGCTTGCAGTTGCAATGAACAGAATGGGGTATCGTACTGCCATTCTCGATGCTGATATCACCGGCCCTTCCATTCCCAAAGCCTTCGGGATCAAAGGAAAAGCAACCGGAAGTGAATTCGGCATATTTCCTATCAGAAGCAGAATGGGAATCGATATCATGTCGATCAATCTGCTTCTGGAAAATGATACAGAACCGGTTGTTTGGAGAGGACCGATCATTTCCAACACAGTGAAACAGTTCTGGACAGACGTTATCTGGAGCGAAGTGGATTTCATGTTCATTGATATGCCGCCAGGTACCGGTGATGTTCCCCTAACTGTCTTTCAATCCATTCCTGTTGACGGGATCATTGTGGTGACTTCTCCTCAGGAACTTGTATCAATGATCGTGTCAAAGGCAGTCAAGATGGCAGAACGGATGAATATCCCCATCATAGGAGTGGTGGAAAACATGTCCTATTTCAAATGTCCGGACAATGACAAGGACTACAAGATATTTGGCGATAGCCATATTGAAGAAATTGCCGAAGCACATAACTTGAAAGTTCTTGCCAAGCTACCGATCGACCCCAATATTTCAGCTGCCTGTGACAAGGGCACAATAGAACTCTATGAAGGAATACAGCTTGATTCTGTAGTGGAAATAATCGCACAAATGGAGGAAAAAGAAATGATAAAAATCGCCGTTGCAAGTGAAAATGAAATGGTCACAGAGCATTTTGGACATTGCGTGAACTTCAATATATTTGAAACCCAAAACAATCAAATCGTGAAAAGCGAGTCCATCGCCAACCCGGGACACAAACCTGGATTTTTGCCGAATTTTTTGAATGACCTGGGTGTAAACGTTATTATTTCTGGCGGCATGGGTAGCGGAGCCATCGAGATTTTCAATGAAAAGGGCATCGAAGTCGTTGTTGGCGCCAGCGGAGAAGCGAAAGCAGTAGCGGCAGCCTATCTGCAGGGGGCATTAAAATCTACAGGTTCCGTATGTCACGAGCATCAGCACCAGGATCAATGCATAGGGAATTAGAGGCAGCAGATTCGAATCACAACTTTACAAACTCCTTTCTGGAAAATGTGCTAAAATAATTAGTATAGAAAATCGGAAGGAGTGATAGAGATGTCCGTCAACGCATACATCAATTTTAACGGCAACTGTAAAGAGGCGTTGGTTTTCTACGCTGACGTTTTTGAAGTCGAAAAATACGACGTTATGACCTGGGGGGAAATGCCGCCGGGTCCGGATGGTCCTGCGCCAGAGCATGTGAAGGATTTGGTCATGCACGCCTATCTCCCGATCAGCGGAGGGGGTCTCATGCTTTCTGATGCCTGGCCGGAAATGACGGTAACCTTCGGAGACAACATCAGTATGACTGTAATGTCAGACGATGAGAAAAAACTGAAACAATATTTTGAAAAGATGAGGGTCGGAGGAGTGGTGACTGCCGAGCTAGCAGAAGCGTTCTTTACGAAACTTTATGGAGCGGTCACAGACAAATTCGGAATCCATTGGCAATTCCTATACGACGAGGGTATGTAGTATCACTTGCGGGGATAAGCAAATGAAGAAAACAATTTTTGTGTTGCTTGCACTCTCACTGTTATTGTTTGGTTGCCGGGCGGTTCCCGAAGAGCCTGCACCACCCATGGAACCGCCGATTGAGGTTGTGGAAGACCCGGTCGATATCCCAAGGGTGTTCGTACCGGGGGAATACGAGGTGGAGGAGGTCTATTCTTCTTATGCGTTTAAAGAACCTTTGGCCGTTGTCCATGACGGAATTGGAAGCCTCCATGTAGTAGAACGTAGAGGATTCATCCATTCCATTCCGGACGATGCGATCCAGACGTCCGGCGCTCTTTTGGACATCACTTCCGTTGTGGATACATCGGGTTCGGAAATGGGACTGTTAGGGCTGGCGTTCCATCCCGAGTACAGAAACAATAGGTATTTCTATGTGAACTACACCAAAAACGGCAAGACTTTCATATCAAGGTTCGAAAGTCGAGAAGATGGTCCCGCTGACTTGAATTCTGAGAAGGTCCTGTTGTCCTACAGCCAACCATACTCCAATCACAACGGAGGGACACTTCTTTTTGGACCCGACGGCTACTTGTATATTTCCTCCGGCGATGGAGGCGGTAGTGGTGATCCGCAGGGAAATGCTCAGAATCTGTCCAACTATCTTGGAAAAATTCTGCGAATCGATGTGAACAAAGAAGAACCGCTCCCGGAAATCTATGCCTATGGCCTTCGGAATCCATGGAAATTCAGCTTTGATGAAGACCGTGACATCCTGCTGGCCGCCGATGTGGGACAAGGCGACATCGAAGAAATCGACATCATAGAACAAGGCAAAAATTATGGATGGAACATTTTCGAGGGAAGCCTCCCATACCGAGGCAGTCCGGAGGATCTTGATGACCACGTCCTGCCCATATACGAATACAACCATGAAGAGGGCCGATCCATCACCGGCGGATATACTTATTATGGGAAAAGCAACCCAAGTCTTGCTGGAGTGTACGTCTATGGAGACTTTATCTCGGGTAGGATCTGGGGGCTCTGGCTGGATGAAAACATGCAAGCTGAGAACTACGACCTGCTCGATACAGATCTCATGATTTCGACCTTCGGCTTGGATGCAGAGGGTGAGATCCTAGTAGCGGATTATCGCGGCAAGCTATACCGATTGATCGAAAGTGACTAAAAAGCAAAGAGACGGCCAATGGACCGTCTCTTTGCTCTATGTTTATTCTATTTGTTTTAAAATATTATACGGTCAGGAACATGGACATGATCCATACCGCGACGAAGCCAGCGCAAGCGCCGATTGCGGAGGGAACGGATACGATTGCAAAACCTGTCTTCATGTCCAGGTCGTTGGATTTTACAACAACCCAGAAATGGCTTGCGTTTGCATGATAGAAGAAGGAAGAACCGGCTGCGATGGCCAGGGTCGCGATAACAGGATGCAATCCCAGAGCAGGCATCAACGGAAGGATGATGGCAGAACCGGTCAGCAGGGATACGGTTGCAGAACCGTTGGATACGGAAAGCAGCACAGCAACGAGGAACGGCACGAATACTGCGGGCAGCGGGGTCTCTGCGATCAGGTTTCCGAGGTAGGTACCAACGCCGGACATTCTCAATACAGCACCGTAGGCGCCGGCAGCGCCGGTTGCCAGGATGATGAAACCAGAAGTGTCAACGGATTTGTTGAACCAATCATATACCTTTTCTTTGCTGAAAATGCTGGTATCCAGGAACAGAGCAAGGATGACACCAAAGGTAAGGGAGATGACCGGATGTCCGATAAAGCCTAGGTATGTGAGAATTGGATCTTCCGCGGGAAGACCGATCTTAGCAAATGAGTTCAGGCAGATCAAAAGCACCGGAACCAGGATTACAGCAAATGTAAGTCCTGCATTGGGAAGCTTTTTGGCTGATTTGATAGTGTAGTCATCATTCAAAACAGATTCTACGTTCGTCATATGTGATACTTGTGGAAACTTAGTTAGCATTGACTTGTTTGTGCAATAGATCGTTGCAGCTGCGGTATAGAAGAGGGAGGAGACCAGACCCAGTGCAATGACTAGACCCAGATCGGCGCCCAAGGTTCCGGCGGCAGCAAGCGGGCCGGGAGTCGGAGGTACCATAGTATGGGTTGCGAGGATACCTGCATTCAGTGCTCCCAAAATACCAAACAATGGAATGTTGCCACGAGCGGAAAGAGCACGGGCGACCGGCGAAAGGATAACGATAGCAGAATCGCTGAATACAGGAATAGAAACCAGGTATCCAGAGATTGCCATTGCGAGAGCGGAATTCTTTTTCCCGACAAACTTAAGAATAGTGTTTGCGAGAACCAGAGCGGCGCCGGTTTCTTCCAGAATGACACCCATGGTGCATCCCAAAATAATAACGATACCGATGCTTCCGATGGTGCCGCCGAATCCACCTGTGACGGTCGTCACAACGTGCTGCAACGGGAATCCAAAAGCGATTGCGGACAAAATAGCTACATAAATGAGTGCATAGACCGGATGAACCTTGAACTTGATGATGGATACGACCAAAACAACTAGGGAAATGAGCATTACGACCAGCGATACAGAATTGGCGGTTAAAGCTTCCATATAGAACCCTCCTCAACAAATTTTTTTGTACCTGTTGAGAATTTACAATTTTACGGATTTGAATGCAATACACTTTGATTTAACTGCAAAATTAGACGCATAAACGTACAATTTTACAACGCAAACGGCTAACCCGATATTCGCAGCGCCTGCTTCAATTCCTTTGTGTTTTTTCTGCCGACGGGAAGGTATTTCTGCTCGAATCCAGACATTCGCAAAGCAAGGGAATTGTTGTGCCATGGTAGGATCTCGTGGATCTCGTCCAAGTTGACCATATAGCATTTATGGATCCGGAAAAAGCGGTGTCCGGCGAGCCTCTTTTCGTATTCTCCGATGGGCAAATTCTCACGAAAATCACCATCTTTGGTATGCAGAATGCAGGCTCTGTTGTCAGTTTCAATAAAAATGATCTTCTTCACTTCTACCATGATAACTCTGCGGTTGCTGCAGATCGGCAACTTGTTCAAAACCGGAGCACCTTGCGGTATCGGCATATCTTCACGGCATTTTTCGACTATTTTTTCCAGCTTGCTTATTTCAAACGGTTTCAGTATGTAATTGGAAACACCGATCTCAAAAGCCTTCACCGCATACTCGGAAAATGCAGTGGCAAATACAATTTTAGCCTTCGGCATGATTTGTTGCACCGCTAAAGCCAAGGAAGTTCCGTTGATATCGCCAAGGTTGATGTCGATAAATACGAGATCGAACTGATTTTTGCTGATGATCTCAAGAGCCTCTGCTCCACTTCCGGCTTCCGTGATGGAGGCATCAGGCACGATATGATGCAATTGATGGATCAATTCGCTTCTTGCCGGTCGTTCGTCATCGATCACTGCGATTCTCATCAGGCAGGCTCCTTTCTTGCGGTCAAGAGGTGATTTTCGAAGTTGTTAACGATCCTCAGTCTGACTTCAGAACCCTGGGGTGTGCAGGTGATGCTGAGGCCGCTGTCTTCCCCATAAATGCTCTTCAGTCTTCGGTTGACATTGACCAGGCCGATGTGGTTGCTGCTCGATGACTCCGAATAAATCTCATTCAACGCATCAGGATGGAAGCCGGGTCCACAGTCGGTCACTGTGATTGCCACTTCCTCCGGCGTCTGGTATGCGGATATTATTATCTTGCGGTAGCCGTTGTCATCGACCCCGTATTTGACGGCGTTTTCAACGATCGGCTGCAAAATAAGTGTCGGGACGAGACAATCCAGATCCTCGGGAATATCCAACGTTACGGACAACCGGTCCTCAAAGCGCGCTTTTTCCAGAAGCAGGTAATTGTTTACCTGTTCGATCTCTTCTTTCAGGCTGATCATGTGACGGTTGGAATCCAGTGTCTGCCGGTAGTAGGTGGCCATGGTCATCAGCAGCTTTCTCGCACGGGAAGGGCTTTCTCTACAGATGCAGGACAATGTGTTCAACGAATTATACAGGAAGTGAGGATTGACTTGGGACTGCAGGGCATAGAGTTCTGCCTTCTGACGAAGACGCTTTTGATAGTCGACTTCTCCCAATTCCAGTTGGGTGGAAAACAAGGTGGCAAGTCCCCCGACAAAACTGATGTCCGCCTCCAGCCTCAGCCAGCGACGCTTTACAAAAACAATCAGACAGCCTGCTGGCTGTTCCATCTGAATCAAAGGCGCGGCTATGATCGAATGGTACTTTAACAAGGGAGCCAGAGGGTGTGCGTCGGCCATATCAGATACAGTCACCAGCCGTCTTTCCTGCATTGCCTTTTTTGCGATATTTAAATATGAAGTTTCGTATTCTTTGCTGATTCTTGGATCGGTTTGGTCCATCGCCATGATCTGCTGCCGGTCAGTAATAATTACACCACTGAACATAGTTGATGATAGTATGATAGAGACTGCACTCGTTAAGTCGTCCTTATTGGAAAGTCCCTTTCGGAAGAAAGGGAGACATTGCTCCGCTACGGAAAGGGCCAAACGAAGCTTGCTCTCAGATTCTTGGTCCTTATCGTGAAAGACGTTTTTAAACGTTGAAATAAAAATCAGCATCCCGAAAGAGTTTAGGAGAATCATCGGCAAGGCTATGATTTGCACAGTCTGTACAGCGACTTCAAAGGGCTTTGGTATCAGCAGTATCATAACCATGTGAAAGGCTTCAGCAAATGCTGTTGCTGCAAACAGGAGTGTGATGTTCCATTTTCCCCGTTGAAAGTAGGGATAAATAATGCCGCCCATGATGCCAGCGGCGAAAGTTGACAACGCGCAGGCGACGGAAGTAAAACCTTCGATATTGTAGAAGTAACGATGCAAGCCGCCGATCAGCCCAGCACCAATGCCTACATAAGGCCCACCGATGATCCCTGCAGCCAGAGCTCCGATCACCCTGGTATTTACAATGACGCCATCCAGATGGATGCCGCTATAGGTTGAAAAAATACAAATCAAACCAAAGATGACCGCAAGTACGGTTTTTCCTCCGAGGCTTCCTTTCTTCTCGATCAGTATCGTTTGTACGATTTTGATCTTGGTCAACAAGCTGGCGATCAAGGCCAGCATTCCGACATTGAGAGCCATATCCCACAAAAGACTGTTCATGATTCGATCCTCCCGTTTATCTGTGATATTATAACACAAGCGTCAGGTTCTTTTGTGGTCTTTTTTGTTCCCTGTGTTACAATAGAAATAAAACAGGAGCAGGGTGGATGAAACGAATTCGGAACCCGATGCCATACCAAGGCAGAAGGAAAAAAAGGAAGTACTTTGAAGGATGGTATTTCAAGCAGGCAACCACAGACGGCAAGGCGACCATAAGTGTGATCCCCGGCATCAGTAAAGATGAAAGCGATCCTCATTGTTTCATTCAAGTGATCGCATGCATCGATCCTGAAACGAATCCAAAAGAGGCAGTTCAAACCGAGTATTTCCGCTTTTCTCAGGAAGACTTCGTCTGTCATGATGAGCCGTTTTCCATCCGGATCGGAGAGAATCAGTTTTCGGAGCATGGCATGACACTTCGTCTCACAGGCAGAGATGTCAAAGTGTATGGGACCGTGTCCTTCGGACCTTTCCAAGGCATAGAGACAAGCAGGATCCATCCGGATATCATGGGGTATTTTGCCTACTTGCCGAAAATGGAATGTTATCATGGAGTCATCAGCATGAAACATTCACTCAACGGAGGATTGACTTTCAATGGAAACGACATTTCGTTTCAGGAAGGGATCGGCTATATCGAAAAGGATTGGGGGAGTTCCTTTCCTTCTTCGTATCTCTGGCTTCAATCAAATCATTTCGATGAGGGAAGTGCTTCGATCATGTGTACTGTGGCAAAGATCCCTTTCTTGGGGGGCTCATTTCAAGGATTCATTTGCAATCTTCACTTGGATGGAAACGAATATCGGTTTGCAAGCTACAACAGAAGCAAGCTCGATTTGAAGGAATTCACATCGGAAAATGCGAGAATGGTATTTTATAGAAAGCAACTGGTCTTGTATGTGGATGCGCGTATGGAAGAGGGTGCATTGCTTCAGGCACCCCATGAGGGCGCCATGACCCATAAGATTAAAGAAGGACTGTTTGGAACAATAAACATAATACTGAAGACAAAAACAGGTGAGACGATCTTTTCCGGCATCGGCCGGCAATGCGGTATAGAATTGATGGTTGAGGTAAATGAATGAAACGACAAATCAAGCACATCCCAATGGAACAAGTTACAGGTATCGAAGCAATGGTCGGACGTATGATGAAGCTGGATGTCGTCCACTTGCCGTTGAAATTTCACAAGCCATTTGAATCAACGAAGGAAATCGCTTATCAGAAGTTCGCTATGACAAGCTTAGTAGAATCCTTTAAAATCGAATGCATCGACTCAGAGAAGATCGTACTGGTCAATCAACATGTCATAGCGTCAGAGTGCCTGGCGGAGATGTTCCGTGATGCGGTCATGCTTGGAGTATCTGTGGTGACACTGCACGGATACGAAGAAGTCGACGAAGCGGAAGACAATATGTTCCGAAAGCTTCTTTTGGACAGCTGGGGGACTGCATTCGTGGAATGCGGAAATCAATGGATGATGGAGCAGATCGAGCAGGAGCTTCTGGCTGACTCCTTATACGCGACTTATTCCTTCAGCCCCGGACAAAATGACATCCCGCTCATTGTCCAGCAGACGTTGTTTGAGCTTCTTTCTCCCGAAGAGATCGGAGTAACCCTCAGCGACAAGTTTATGATGCATCCGAAAAAGTCGATCTCCGGATTCTTCGGCATACAAACGAAACCATGCGAGAATCGGGTAAGACCATGCGATCTTTGTGAGAGAAGAGACACCTGTCCAAACGCATACTTAGAATGAGAGGCGAGCTATGATTTTCTATTTTTCCGGCACGGGAAATTCCTACGCAGTCGCAATGCGAATTGGAGAATTGCAAGGTGACAGACTGCGGCCGATCCCAAAGGAGATGGATCGCGAAGACGAGACTCTTTCTTACGAAGTGCAGGATGGAGAGCTGCTGGGATTTGTGTATCCAGTGTATGCATGGGCGCCGCCAAAGATCGTTTTGGACTTTATTTCCCGGCTTCGAATCACAGGAGGGCGACCCTACGTCTTTTCTGTGGGAACGTGCGGTGACGAGGAAGGAAAATCCACAGCAATCCTGAACAGGCATTTGCAGCGAAGAGGACTTGAGCTTGACAGCGGCTTTTCTATCAGGATGCCGAACAATTATATCATCGGAGCAGATGTTGATTCGAAGGATGTGGAAAAAGAAAAGCTCAGAATCGCAGAGTTGAAATGCAGAGAGATCGATGCGGTTCTTACGGCCAGACAAAGTGGGGCGTTTCATCTAATTCCGGGCAGAATGCCGGGGTTCAAATCCTCCGTTGCGAACCCTTTATTTAATCGCTACGGCAGGGACACGAAACACTTCTCAGTTACAGAAGATTGCAACGAGTGTGGCCTGTGCGAGGAGATTTGTCCGGTGCATTCTATCACAGTGAACGGAAAGCCACATTGGGGAAAGACCTGCACCCAGTGCTTGGGTTGTCTCCATCGGTGTCCTGTCGCCGCGATCCAATTGGGGAAAAGCTCCCACAAAAAAGGACGCTACTTACATCCCTGCCTGAATGAAACGAGTTTAGGAGATGAATGAATTGGATAAGGACAATGGATTGAAACGCCGCATCGAAGAAATTTTGATGGAGTTGGTCGCTTGCCGTAGCATCGTTGGCAGCGCCGACGAGATCGCCATAAGCAACAAAGTGTACCAACTTTTTTCCGAAATGGAGTATTGGAAAAACAATCCGGATCAGCTGACGCAGCTTCCTTTTGTCGGAGATGCTCTTGGCCGCTCAAGTGTCATAGTCACGTTGAAGGGCAAGAAGCATCTCAGCAAGCAAACGGTGGTCCTGATCGGGCATACAGACACAGTGGGGATCAGCGATTATGGAGATCTTCGGTCACTGGCCACACAGCCGGAGGAGCTGGCGGAAGCATTGAAGACGGTGACTCTTTCCCAGGAAGCGCAAAAAGACCTGGCTTTGGGAAAATGGATCTTTGGACGAGGCGTGTTAGACATGAAATGCGGCGTCGCGATCATCATGGCAATTATGGAAGACCTGTCCAGGGATCCGGATGCCTTGGAGGGGAATCTGGTGTTTGCCGCCGTTGGCGATGAAGAAGGCAATTCCGGAGGCATGCTGTCCTTTGTCCCCGAATTGATTAGGATGCAACAAGCAGAGCATTACGAATATGTGGCGGTGGTGGACGCGGATTATACATCGCCAAGGTACGAAGGTGACGACCATCGATATATTTATATCGGCACCGTAGGCAAACTGATGCCGTCGTTTTATATCGTGGGAAAGGAGACCCACGTCGGTGACCCGTTCAACGGTCTGGACCCCAACCAGATCGCCGGAGCGATCATCAATAAAATCAACCAAAATGTTGCCTATTCCGATGTGGCCGATGGGGAAGTCTCGCTACCTCCGATCACATTGCAGCAGAGAGATCTGAAACAGGAATACTCGGTTCAGATCGCAAAGGCTGTGAACCTGTACTTCAACTATGCAACGCATAAGAGCACGCCGGATGAGGTCATGAAGAAAATGATCAAGGCGGCTCGGGATGCGTTTACCGACGTCGTGAACATCCTGAATGAACGCTACGACATCTTCTGCAAAGCGAGCCGCATGGAGTACCGACCTTTGACCTGGAAGGCGAGAGTGGTTTCCTATAATGAAATGTATGAGACGGTCAAAACCGAACGGGGAGACGCACTTGATCGGCACCTTGATCAGTTGAGGGAAAAAATGATGGCGGATCCCTCGATCGACGAGCGCTATTTTGGTCAAAAGATCGTAGAGGAAGTCCACAGCTTGTGGTCGTTTAAAGAACCGGTCGTCATCGTATATTTTTCGCCGCCTTACTATCCTCATAACTACGTAAAAGGAAATTATTCCAAGGACGCAAAACTGCTCGCTGCTGTCGACCATGTGATCAAAAAGTATGAAGGCGACTGCAACCTGGTAAGTAGAAAATTCTATCCGTACATTTCCGACTTGAGTTTCGTGACGGCTCCGAAGAGCGAAAAGATCGCTGCGTTGCAGAGCAACATGCCTGCATATGGCACCAAGTACGATCTGCCGCTGGCAGATATGCAGGCACTGTCCCTGCCGGTGGTCAACATCGGACCTTTTGGTAAGGATGCTCACCAGTTCACCGAACGGATCGAGAAAGAATTTTCTATCGGCATAGCGCCGTTTCTGGTGTATGACACCATATTGGAGTTACTTAACAAAGAAAAGGAGACCTCATGAAGTATTTTCAAATTTCTCATCTCGTAAAATCCGAGGATTTGAACCACCATGGAACTTTATTTGCCGGACGCTCTGCCGAATGGCTGGTCGAATCCGCATTTGTGGCAGCTGCGACCGAGCATCGCAAACCGGAAAATGTAGTATGTGTCAACATACACGGGTTCACATTCAAACGACCGGTCAACAAGGGTGACATCGTGACCTTCTTTTCCCGGGTCGCCAAGGTGGGAACGACAAGTATCACGGTCTACGTCAAAGTCGTATCAGAGATCACCGGAGACACCCATGTAGACGGTTTTTTGACCTTCGTCTGTGTTTCCCCTCATACCGATGAGAAACTACCGCATGGCATCCTTCTAGACGAATCGGCAGATCCGGAAGAGCAAAGGATCAGAGAAAGAGCCGAAGGGCTTTTGAGGCAGAATTGATGAAAAAAACAATAGAGACAATACTAAAGGAGAATACTCTTTGCGTTCTCTGCACAGAAAAAGATGGCAGACCCTACTGCTCGCTGATGACCTATATCCTTGGAGAGGATATGGAAACACTTTTTATGGTAGCGTTTGTGGATTCTAAAAAGTACAAAAACATCGCCCACAATAAATATGTCAGCGTTTTGGTCGACAACCGCCATATAAGGGGAAAAGAATCCAACACCGGCATCGTCTCGATCACATTCGAGGGCATTGCACAGACGTTGAAACCGGAGTTCGCAATCGAGATCAAATCGCGGCTGGCGGAAGCGCACCCTGAGTTGGGAGAGATCGCCAATGATTCGGCTAGCGTTGTTTTGGGAATCAGACTTGTGAATTACAAACTTCTGGAAGGCCCGGTTCAGTCAGAACAAGGAGATATCTAAAACATGAAACTGCAGAGTGAGAGCAAGGCAAATCCCGGTTGGAACTTCAACAACAGTTACACCGGCTTGCCCGATATTTTCTATACGCGAATCGACCCGATTGCTGTTAGAGATCCAAAACTCGTTGTGTGGAACGAGACATTGGCCACTTTGCTTGGTCTAAATGGAAGCATCCTCCGGGAGAAAACCGGCGCAGAGATCTTTTCTGGGAACCTGATACCAGAGGGAGCTGAACCAATCGCCCAGGCATATGCAGGTCATCAATTTGGCCAGTTTACGATACTGGGAGATGGTCGGGCGATCTTGTTGGGGGAACAGATCACACCCAGCGGTGCCAGGATGGACATCCAACTAAAGGGATCGGGGGAGACGCCTTATTCACGCAGGGGCGATGGAAGAGCGGCTTTGGGTCCTATGCTCCGGGAATATATCATCAGTGAGGCGATGCACGGTCTTGGTATCCCTACAAGCCGAAGTCTTGCAGTCGTCACCACAGGAGAAAGCGTGCTTCGGGAACGGAGGTTTCCCGGCGCGATCCTGACAAGAGTCGCTTCCAGCCATATTCGCGTCGGCACCTTTGAATTTGCCGCTGCCAGGGGTACGAAGGATGAGCTTCGTTCGTTGGCCGACTATACCATCGACAGGCATTTCCCGGAAAGTCGTTCAGCGGAACATATATATCTTGATTTTTTGCGGCAGGTGGTCAGCAAGCAAGCAAAATTGATTGCTCAGTGGCAGATGGTGGGTTTCATACACGGCGTCATGAACACGGACAATATGGCTCTGAGCGGCGAGACCATCGACTACGGACCCTGCGCATTCATGGATGCATATGATCCCAAAACCGTGTTCAGTTCGATCGATCGGCAAGGCAGATATTCCTACGGAAACCAGCCCTTCATCGCCCAATGGAATCTTGCCCGATTTGCGGAGACCCTGTTGCCGTTGCTGCACAGTGATCAAGAGAAAGCACTGCAACTGGCGCAGGAAGAGTTGACGGGTTTTGTGGCAGTATACGAAAAACACTGGATGACAGGAATGCGTTCCAAGCTTGGATTATTCAACGAAGAAAACGAAGACACGATGCTGATCCACGATTTGCTTGGGATCCTGCAACAAAATCAAATCGATTTCACCAACGCATTTCTGACGCTGACACAAGGCACATGGAAGGATTCGGAACTCGGACGGATGCCGGAGTTCGAGCAATGGAAACATCGCTGGGAGACCCGGCGCCAAATGCAAGAATTGACAATGGAAGAGTCCCATCGGTTGATGTCCAGGTCGAATCCTGTGGTGATACCCAGAAACCACAAGGTGGAAGAGGCTCTGGCCGCCGCAACTGATCACAACGACTACGATGTGATGGTGCGGTTGGTGAAGGTTCTTTCACGACCTTTTGAATCTTTAGAGGGAAGCGAGGATTACACAACGCCTGCCCCTCCCTCAGCAAAGCCGTACCGAACGTTTTGCGGAACGTAAGGAGGAACCAATGAAAAAGAAAGCAACCAGGATCGGAATCGTTGTAATAGTGTTGGCGCTGATCGCCACCGCAGTGTTGAGTTTCAATGTTGAGTTGAATTTGCGGATCCGCATGAAAGCCCATGAAATCTTCGGATCTTACAAAGTCTCGGCTATCGAACCGAAAGTGATCTATCTGAGAGAAAAGGAAATCGAGGTCAGCCCCAATTCTAAAGAAGTACTTCTCTTGAACCAAGAGACCGGAAAAACCTTTTTCAACCTTGCATGGTTGAAGGAATCTCTTTACACCCACCAATACGATGAGACAAAAGGGCAACTGAATCTTGTAGGACCATCGACGTTTATCATCATCACAGAAGATGGGACCACGACGATCAATGGCGTTGGAACTGCGCATCGCATCGTACCTCATATCGAGGACGGTGAAGTGTTTGTTGCCTACGAGGATATGGCGCAGTTGCCGAATTTTGAGGTGTTTGGAATTGAGCTCAGAGAACCTACGGAAAACGGAAATATAGTATTTACAAATTCCCATATTCCCTATGGGATGCTGGAGCTCTCAGAGAAAGAGCTTGTGTTTGCTGATGTTGAACAGATGATGGCAGACGAAGAAAAACGCAGATATTTCAGCAGTTATCTGAAACTGAGCTCCATCTTCGAACCGACACAAGTAGCCGAAAGAACCAGTGCCCAGGAAGCGATCGCATATGTCGATGAGCAGGGACAGATCACCGTGGTTACCGAAGAAAATATCATCGGTCTCGTGAACGGTGGCGAAGAACGGGCAATGACGATCAAAAAAGCAGAAGCGATCTTCCCTGAGACAAACGACACCTCGTTGAATGAGAAGGTCATGCTAGTCTGGGAAGCCGTCTATAGTTTCAATCCGGACACGACATTGATCCCTACGATGACAGGGATCAACGTAGTGTCACCCACTTGGTATGAGATGACCAATTCGGAAGGACGGATCTCTGCAAAGGTATCCGACGAATACATCCAATGGGCGAATCGAAACGACTATGCGATCTGGCCTTTGGTATCCAACGGGTTTGACATCGATCGTACCCACGAGTTCCTGAAAAGCGCCGACGCAAGGGAGCGTTTCATTACCACGATGATACGGGAGGCAAATACCTATGGTTTCCCGGGGATCAACCTCGACTTCGAAAACGTATATCTTGCAGACAAAGATCTTCTGACCCACTTCGTCAACGAATTTTCCTATGCGATGGAGGAAAATGGACTGGTTTTATCCATGGATGTAACGATCATGGGAGGCAGCGACAACTGGTCTAAATGCTACGATCACCCATACCTTGGGAAGATCGTAGACTACTTGATCATAATGACCTATGACGAATATTGGGCATCCAGTCCGGTGAGTGGTCCAGTCGCATCCTATGACTGGGTGAAAAGCAACATGGAAGATCTCACAAAGGTCGTCGATCCTCAAAAGCTCGTATTGGGCCTGCCTCTGTATAGCCGCGTCTGGCGGGAGCGGCCCTCGACGGAGCGTCCGAATCAGATGGTCGCCCGCTCATCCGCCATAAGCATGCAGGTGCAAAACGATTTTGTGGGAAGCAACAACCTGACACCGATCTGGGACGATGAGGCCAAGCTTTACTATGTCGCTTTGATCAATGGCGATCACCTGGCAAAAATTTGGATCGAGAATGCAGAGACGTTGTCACATAAGGTCAACCTTGTGAATGAATTTGGATTGGGCGGTGTAGCCGCATGGCAACGCAGTTTTGCGACTGATGATATTTGGGAAGCAATTTCTTCAGCGCTCAGATCGGAGAGGTAAACAAAGCATGCTCGACGAAGGGAGAATGAAACGATTGAACGATAAAGCGATCGTGATTCGCCCTTTTGTCGTGTACTGGATGCAGAGTTCCCAACGAACCGAGTGGAACCACGCCCTTGAATATGCCATCGACCAGGCCAATTTTCTGAGAAAACCACTGATCGTATACTTTGGGATCACGGACGACTTCCCGGAGGCCAATGAACGTCATTACGCATTTCTGTTGGAAGGATTGAGAGAAGTAAAGGAAGAACTGAAAAAGCGAAAGATCAAACTGGTCATTCTACATACGTCCCCTGAGCAAGGTGCGATGCAAGTATCAAAGTTTGCGGCTATGGTCGTCGTCGACAGGGGATATCTGAGGATCGAACGGCAATGGAGAGAATGGTTTGCCCAAAAGGCCGACTGTCCGGTGATCCAGATCGAGAGCAATGTGATCGTTCCGGTAGAATTGGCATCATCGAAGGAAGAATACTCTGCAGCCACACTGAGAAGAAAACTCCGGCCACAGCTCTACCAGTGGTTACAACCGTTTCACGAAGGCGAGTGTCAGATTTCCTCCTTAAGCAGCGTCCTTCCCTTTCGGGAGTTTGCGATCGACGACATAGAAAAGGTACTTAGCGGTCTTACGATCGATCGAAGCGTAAAGAGAGTCGCCTTTTACACAGGTGGCACAAGCAAAGCGAAAGATCGGTTGGAAGAGTTCCTTGCGGAGAATATATACAGATACGATGAGCGGAAAAACGAGCCGGGCGAATCCTGCTCGTCGGGGTTGAGCCCTTACCTTCATTTCGGACAGATATCGCCTCTTTATATCGCTCAGCGACTTGCAGATATACCAGAGGTCGTAGCGGAAGGTTTCCTGGAGGAATTGATCGTACGAAGAGAGCTGGGCGTAAACTATGTTTTCTACAACGACAAGTACGACTCCTATGAATCGATCCCCCAATGGGCGAGATCCACGTTGGAAAAACATAGCCGCGATGGACGAGAGTATCTTTATACTAGAGAAGAGCTGGAGAAGGGGAGCACTCACGACCCTTATTGGAACGCTGCCCAGATGGAGATGGTACTGACAGGGAAGATGCATGGTTATATGAGGATGTATTGGGGGAAAAAGATCCTTGAGTGGACCGGGGATCCAGCGGAGGCCTTTTCGACATCATTGTATCTCAACAACAAGTATCATTTGGACGGCAGAGATCCCAACGGATTTGCAGGAGTCGCCTGGTGTTTTGGCAAGCACGACAGACCGTGGGGTGAGCGTGCCATTTTTGGAATTGTCCGCTACATGAATGACAAAGGATTGAAGCGGAAGTTCGATATGGATAAATACCTGAAAAAGGTTTCTTCCATTACCTTGTAAATAAACAGAAAATTAAGTATAATCAAAGCAACAACTATCGAATCAAGTAAGGAGATGAAGACTATGTTATGGAAGTGTTCTGTCTGCGGTTTTATGCACGAGGGTAGCGATGCACCGGAAACATGCCCCAAATGTGGCGCGCCAAAGGAAAAATTCGAACTGATGTCGGAAGAGGATGCAATGAAAGTGTTCACCTCCGACCCGACCAATGACATTCATATGGAAATCATAAAACTGACGATGAAAATCAAAGATCTGGCCAAGGAGGGCATCGCCCTGAATTTGGATCCCAATTGTGTGGCTGTATTTCAGCAGGCGCATCATGAGGCATGGGTCATCAAACAGCGGAGCAAAGCCGAACTGGCTGGCCATATGAGCAAAGGCAAATGGTAGATTCTTAAAAAAGAACCCCTCACGGGGTTCTTTTTTGTAATGTGATTTTTTCTCGCTGGCAACAGAAATCTGAGAGGCATCGACATGGATAAAAAAGCGGTCATCATCAGCGACAAGATAGGGATCGGCATCAGCGCCTGTTGCATGGGTAGTCCTGTCCGTTACAATGCAAAGGGATGGGATACACTCAGCAGTCTCGGCAGGGAGAAGAACGATTTCAAATGGTGTCCGGTGTGTCCGGAATGCATGGCTGGACTGGGCGTTCCACGGGATCCGATCCACCTTTCCGGCGGTGATGGATCAAAGGTATGGACCGGTGAAGTGGAGGTCAAGAACCGAAAAGGACACAAGGTCACAGAAGACGTGATATTTGGCGCCGAATCTTGCATGGAAACGCTAAAACGCGCAGGGATCACAGCGTTTGTGTATATGGACGGCAGCCCGTCCTGCGGTGTCTACCGCACCTCGATGAAGGACCAGAAAAGGGGAAATCCACCGGGCGTATTTGGGGCGCTGCTTTTAGAAAATGAGTTTTTCCTGATTCCTGCCGCCGACCTGCAAAGCCCTCTGAAGTGGTGGGACTGGAGAAGACGGCTGCTGGCATTTTACTGGTTCAAACATCGTTCTCTTGAAAACAAGGCGGATCTGTATTCCGCCTGGTACGTATTGAAATTCCTGTGTCAGGAGTTGAACGATCCCTGGGCGCGGGACATGGGACGGAAGCTTGCATCACTCGACAGCCATGTTGAAAAGGTGTTCATTGAAGAATTCAGAAAAGGCATCATGGAGCTTCTTCGAAAACCATCGACGACAAGAAGAATCACAGGCAGCCTCTGGAAGCACTATTCCCACTATAGAAAAATCAAAGGAAAGACAGTGGATGGCATCAATTCACCGGAATTCAAGAGAAACATCACATCGATCGCAAAGGAACTTGTGCTGCTGGAGCGAAGCGCTATCGATGATGAAATTCTGTTTGGCACGTCACCGGTCTTGTATCGGGAAAGACATCGACTGCCTTCAGAAAAAGAAGGAATGGAGGAAGGACATGAAACAGTATGACTTGATCGTCCTTGGCGCCGGCTCCGCCGGGTTGAGCCTGGTGCACTCTGCCGCAGGCACTGGATGGAAGTCGGCAATCGTTGAGAAAAGCCATGTCAGCGGAACCTGCGTCAACGTAGGTTGCATCCCGACTAAAATATTGATCAGCTCAGCGAGAGTCATGCAGACAGTAAAGGATGCGGGCAAATTCGGAGTGGTCGTAGAATCTCCCAAGGCGGACTGGGCAGCAATGGTTGCCCGCAAGGATGAGATGGTTGCAAGGATCCGTGATCGCAGTTACCGCAAGGTCAAAGAAAACGATCGCATCACCCTCTACGAAGGGGAAGCCGTTTTTCTGGATTCCCATTCTGTGGAGGTCAACGGCGAGGTGTTGACGGCAAAAAACATCGTGATCGCTACCGGAGCCCGGTCTGCGATCCCGCCGGTGAACGGATTGAAGGAAGTCGATTATCTGACGTCCACCACCGCCATGGAACTGAAAGAGCTTCCGCGAGACTTGCTGATTCTTGGCGGGGGGATCATCGCATTGGAATTTTCCCAAATGCTGTCTCGCCTGGGGGTGAAGGTCACTATCATTCAACATGGAAATCGACTGGCGCCAAATCTGGAACCGGAAATCTCAGAAGAGATTCAGAAGGTCCTCGAATCGGAAGGGATCAGAATCGAATTCAACACCAACGTCAGTTCTGTCTTTTCAGAAGATGACAAGGTTTTTTTAGTCAACGAAACAGAAAACGGACCGGTGCGCTATCACGCGGACCAGCTGCTTCTTGCGACAGGACGCGCGCCGAATACAGATCGGCTTGCCTTGGAAAAAGTAGGCGTTCGTATGGACGAAAGAGGATATATCATTGTGGACGACGACTTTCAGACAGGAGTGGAAGGGATCTGGGCTATCGGCGATGTGATCGGCGGAACGATGTTCACCCATAAAGCCAGGAATGATGCGCTTTTGCTTGCCAGAAACATGTTCAAAGGAAAGAAGATCCAATCAAAAGATCGGCTGGTCCCTTTTTCGATCTTTACAGAACCGGAGATCGCCGGCATTGGTTTAAGCGAAGCCGCAGCAATCAGCGCCGGACACAAAATCAAAGTGCAACGCTTCCCCTTCGGTTTCCTGGGGCGGGCGATGGCCATAGAAAAAACAACTGGCTTTGTCAAATTGATTCTGGAGGCGGAAAGCGGCAAGATACTGGGAGCCCACATCATTGGCCCGGAGGCGGGAGAACTGATCCACGAACTCATCATGGCGATGCATTTTGGAGCAACCGTTCATGATCTGCAAGATATGATTCATGTCCACCCAACATTGGCGGAGACGATCTTCAGTGCTTCCTGGTCGAAGAAGTGATCGTTTCGGCACCTATATGATTTTTAAAGTCCAGTCTTCTACGTTCCACACATCAGTGATCCAATCCTGATAAAAATCAGGTTCATGACAGACGAGCAGAACGGTCCCTCGGAACGCCATGAGGGATCGTTTCAATTCTGCTTTTGCTTCCACATCGAGATGATTGGTCGGCTCATCCAGGATCAGCCAGTTTGTTTCACGCTGCATCAGTTTGCATAGGCGCGCCTTTGCGTTTTCTCCACCGCTAAGCACCTTCATCTGGCTAGTGATGTGTTCGTTGGTCAGGCCGCATTTGGCCAAAGCCGCCCGGACTTCGGCATTGGTGTAGGATGGGAATTCTTTCCAGAGGCTTTCCAATGCGGTATCTGAACTGTCTCTTTCCTCATCTTGCGCATAGTAAGCAGGTACAAGGAAATCTCCAAGCTCCACTCTGCCTGAAACTGGAGAGATCTCGTTCAAGATCGTTCGGAGCAGCGTCGTTTTGCCCAATCCGTTCGTGCCGCAAACTGCGATTTTTTGCCCACGCTCCAGAGCAAAGTCGACGGGTCTCGTCAGCGGTTCTCCATAACCAAGAACGACTTGCTTTCCTTCTGCTATGAATCTGCTGGGAGTACGGGCTTCTTTGAAGGCGAAGGATGGCTTCGGCTTGTCTCTGGGTTTTTCCAAGATATCTATTTTATCGAGCATTTTTTGTCGACTGTTAGCCATTCCTCTCGTCGCAACTCTTGCTTTGTTGCGGGCGATGAAATCTTCCATTCGCTCGATTTCCTGCTGCTGTCGGTCAAAGGCCTTTTGCTCCTGGTTTCGCTTGACCGCATACATCTGCTGAAATTTGTCGTAGTTGCCCGAATAGCGGGTCAACTCGCCATCGTTCACATGGTAGATCACGTTGACGACGGAATTTAGAAATTCCATGTCATGCGACACCAAAATGAAGCTGTTCTCATATTCCTGCAGGTACTTTTTCAACCATTCGATCTGTTCGTAATCAAGAAAATTGGTCGGCTCATCCAGTATAAGTATGGAAGGATCCTGAAGCAGCAGCTTGGTGAGAAGCACCTTGGTGCGTTGCCCACCACTGAGATCTGAGACATCTTTCTCCAAACCTATGCTACCAAGTCCCAGCCCATTTGCCATTTCATCGATCTTGGCATCTAAAGTGTAGAACCCGCTGTGTTCCAGCATGTGCTGAATCTCACCCGCATCCTCCATCATTTCGTCCAAACCGTCTGCAGCGGTCGCCATATCTTCGTACAGAGCAAGCATCTCCTGCTCCAGATCGAACATCCCTTGAAACGCTTCCCTAAGTACTTCGCGAATGGTCATTCCCTTTCGAAGAGAAGTGCTTTGATCCAGATAGCCGACGGTCGCCCTTTTGGACCATTCTATTTTTCCCTCGTCGGGGGCAAGCGCGCCGGTAATGATGTTTAAGAAGGTGGACTTTCCCTCGCCGTTCGCACCGATCAGCCCGATGTGCTCTCCCTTCAGCAAACGAAAGGAGGCATCCTCCAGAATACGCCTGGCTCCAAATCCGTGGGTCACATTTTCTACGTTAAGTAAACTCATTTTCTACTCCCAATTCCATTCCATGAGTTTTTATTGTATCGATTCCAAGAGCGTCTGTCAATCAGTGAAAGTGGCCTGCATCCGTGAAAGTGGCTTGCGCAGCTGGACGAATTGCATGTACAATAAGAGAAACGAAAGACTCATCATTGAAGGAGGAGCACAATGAAAATTCCAAAGACAATTGCATGGATCGGTGTACTGGCTATGACCGCAGCTCTGATTTTCGGCTTTGTCAAAGGAGACTTTGCAAGCGACGGTGCCTTGCTGCTGGCCAACCCCTGGGGGATCGTTTCTATGGTCGATCTTTATGTCGGGTTTGTTCTATTCTCTTGCTGGATCGCATTTCGGGAAAAGAACAGTATCGTTGCCGCGGTCTGGATCGTTATGATGATGATCCTGGGTTTCTTTGCAGGAAGCATCTACGTGCTTCTCGCCTTGTATCAAAGCAACGACGACGCTTTGAAATTCTTCCTTGGATTCCGAAAGGAGAAGCTGAATGTTTCGTGAAGTCAGAAGAAAAGATCGGGAGATCACCGGCGAAGAACTCGACCGCATTCTTGAATCCGCCCCATACGGGTATCTTTCGACTGCCGGCGCGGATGGATATCCTTACGGCGTTCCCATCAGCTACGTTTATGATGGAACATCCGTCTATTTCCACTGCGCTGTGGAAGGGCATAAACTTGACAATATTGCCAGAAGCGACAAAGTGTCTTTTTGCGCAGTCAGCGACACAGAAGTTTTGCCGGATCAGTTCAGCACCAACTATAAAAGCGTGGTCCTCTTCGGTCGTGTCCGTGAACTCACAGGAGAAGAGAAGGAGGGAGCGCTTCGCCGTTTCCTCACGAAGTACTCCAGCGAATACATGGATGCTGGCATGAAATACATCGAAGCAGCAAAGCATAAAACTAGAGTATTCAAAATCGAGGTCGAACATCGTTCCGGCAAGTCCAGAAGGTAGCTTTCTTCTTAAATTTAAGGGTGCCGGCTGAAAAGCCGGCACCCTTTTCGTCCTTTTTCAGGCTTCGTTGTCTCTTTTGACCGACTCTATTGTCTTGAGACAACGCCAATCCGCCATTTACATGAATTCGTTGTCTCAATTATTTTTTTTCGTTCGCAAATGACTACTAAGAGCTGTTGACGGGCCAAAGGTGCGGGATCCATTGCAATTATGGCACGGATCCCGTAAATTGTTGTCTATATGGACGTGCAGTATAGAAAAAAAGACAACTAGCGGTTCTAAGCCGCGGCAACTTACAAAAAAAGTGTTGACAACACGCAAACGTTGTCGTATTCTAAAGTAGAACAATGTTCTAATTAAGAACAATGTTCGAAAGGGAGCGTGAAATGACTGAAACGAGACGAGAACGGGAACGGGATAATCGGAAGGCGCTGATCCTGGAAGCAGCGACGGAGATCATCAAGGAGCATGGGATCGACGGCTTTTCGATACGAAAAATTGCGGCTCGTATCGAATATGCACCTTCGGTCATTTACCATTATTTCAAAGACAAGGAAGAGATCTTAGACCATGTCATGCAGACCGGTTACGGCAAGATCATGAATGCCGTAGCCACAGCTGCGGTGAAGGAGGGGTCAGCGGAGGAGGTGCTCAAAGACATGACAAGAAATTATATTAGGGCTGCGCTGGCTATGCCGGAGGAATTTGTGTCTGCTCAACTGAGCCAGTCTACCGTGGCCTTGCGCCATACATCCTCCTTGTTTCGAGGAGCAGCAAAAGAAAAACCGGCACTGGCAGTTTTAGCGAGCTGTATTGCCAAGCTCGATACATCGCAGGGCATGGACGAGGATGAGATCGAGATAACGGCTCAGATGGTAGCTGTGTCAACTCTTGGCTTGATACTTAAACTGATCAGCGAACGAGATCTCGGACAGGATCAACAGAATCGGCTCATCGATTTTTTCGTAGAAACAACAGTAATGGCAATTGCAAGGAGTAGAAAATGAAGAAGATAGTAAAAGCACTTGGCATCGTCATTTTAATGATGGCATTGATTCTGGCTGGTGGCATCTACTATTTGACGAAAGGACTGGACGAAGGCGCCTCGATGTCAATGGAAGGGATCCCCGTATTGCCGGTAGATGGAACTTATATCGGTGCCTATCACAATGGCAGATGGACCAATGAACTACAGGTGGTCATCAAGGGAAACCGGATCGAAGAGATCGAGATACTTGATGATGTCACCTTCGTGAAGACCGAAGTGAGCACCGAACTGTTTCAAAATGTAGTAGCTGCTCAGGACACCCGAGTTGACGTCGTGTCGGGAGCAACCGTCACGAGCAACGCATACTTGATGGCGATCGAAGATGCTCTGGAATAATTAAAATGAAAAGGAAGGGAACTAAAATGAAAACACTGATCGTCTACGCATCCAAATACGGATGCACCGAAACCTGTGTAAAGCAGCTGGCAGGGCAAATGACAGGAGATACCGATCTTCTGTCTCTGAAAGAGAAGAAGGATGGTATCGACCTTCAGGATTATGATGCAGTGATCATCGGTGGATCGGTATACGTCGGAAAGATCCAAAAGGAAGTACCGGAATTCTGCACCAGGCACTTGGAAACGCTCTTGCAGAAACGGATCGGTCTGTTTATCTGTGGTATGCAGGAGGAAGCCGTTCTTCAACAGGAACTACAACAGAGCTTTCCGGAAGAATTGCTGTCGGTCGCGATTGCCAAAGATCATTTTGGTGGCGCATTCAATTTAGAAAAAATGAATTTGATGGAACGTGTGATCGTAAAGAAGGTGTCAAAAGTAACCACCAATGTTACGAGCATCGCAGAGGATCGTATCGCTGCATTTGCGGCAGCTATGGTGCAAGCGAAAAACTAATTTTGACACAACAGCGATGGAACATGTAAAATGAGCAGTAGAGAACGATGTTGTATTGCATTGAAAAAGGAGGACGAGGATATGGGAAAGAAAGCATTGGCCATAGCAAATCTTGACACAGAAAAACTGATCCGGATGTTGAATGAAGCATTGGCAGAAGAATGGCTTGCCTATTACCAATACTGGATCGGCGCGAGAATCATGGAAGGTCCCATGCGCAGTGAGGTTGAACCGGAGTTGTTGCTCCATGCAACACAAGAGCTTGGACATGCAGTGCTGGTCGTGAACCGGATCCTCCAACTGGGAGGAACACCGATCCTGGATCCAGCAGAATGGAGCTCCACCGCTCGCTGTGCCTATGCAATTCCGACTGACCCCTACATCGAAGAAATTCTCAAACAGAATCTCGAAGGAGAACGCTGCGCTATCCAAAGATATGAAGAAATCGCCGAGTTCACAAACGGGAAAGACCATTCAACCTATCAGATCGCAGTTTCCATTTTGAACGACGAGCTGGAGCACGAGCATGACATTGAAGACTTCTTGATCGACATCGAGCGCTTGAAAGAAGACATCCGCAAGTTCCGGTTGTAGATTGCGACTCCCGCCTAATACATTAAATCAGTGTGATGACGGCGAGAAAAGGAAGATAGGCGAGGAGAAAACCGACGATCACATCCGACGGGTAGTGAAAACCCAAAATGACCCGTGAGCAAGCGACAAGAAAGGCCAGAAGATACAGTATTGGTTTAAACGCTGAAAAGTAAAAACCAAAGACCAATGCTATTGCAACCGCACAGGCGGTATGGCCGGATGGAAAAGAATATTGGCAGTTCGGAGGATTGATCGCCAGGGACCATTTGTGTGTCAAATAGGGTCTCTGGCGATTTACGATCCTCTTGATCGCGTGGACTAAAAACTGGGACAGGCTCAGAACCATCAACATATGCGTTCCGATCGGTCTGCCCTGCTTCATCTGCAGAAAAACAGCAAAAGCGCACAACAAAAGACCGGTATAGGTTTCACCCAATACCGTCAGAATACGAAGCGTTTTTTTAAGAAAACTATAATTTAATTTGCGATTCAGGAAATAATAGAGCGCGACGTCTGTTTTCATCAGCATCTGGATTATCTGCATAATTCTCCTGGGTCATCCATCGGTGGTCTGTGGTATAATGATGACTGCGTGTTTTATTGTAACAGAATATAATCAAAAGAGCGAGGGTTTGGTGGTAAAAGAATGATAACGGTAACAAATGTAAGTTTGAACTTCACAGGTACGACACTGTTTAAAGATGTGAATCTGAAATTCACTCCAGGGAACTGCTACGGCATCATCGGAGCGAACGGGGCAGGAAAATCCACTTTTTTACGGATTTTGTCCGGGGATCTGGAACCGTCCACGGGAGAGATCGCCATTCCGGATCATATGCGCATGTCTGTGTTGAAACAGGACCATTTTGCATTTGATGCATACACGGTGCTGGATACGATCATTATGGGAAATCCAAGGCTGTACAACATCATGAAGGAAAAGGAAGCCTTGTATGCCAAGGAAGAGTTTACTGATGAGGACGGGATCCGCGCCTCAGTTCTCGAAGGGGAGTTCTCTGAGCTGAATGGTTGGGAGGCGGACTCCGACGCCAGCCGACTGGTGCAAGGACTCGGACTGGATGTCGATGCACTGTACCGCCCGATGGAAGCATTAACAGGTAACGAGAAGATCAAGGTGCTGTTGGCGCAAGCTTTGTTCGGTAAACCTGAGATCATTTTATTGGATGAACCGACGAATCATCTGGATATACGCGCCATCAACTGGCTGGAAGATTTTATTATGGACTATGAGGGCACTGTGATCGTCGTGTCCCATGACCGTCATTTTCTCAACACCGTGTGTACCAGCATCGTCGATGTGGATTTTGGAAAGATCAAGATGTTTGTTGGCAATTACGAATTCTGGTATGAATCCAGTCAATTGATCCAGCGGATCATGAAGGACCAGAACAAGAAAAGCGAAGACAAAATCAAAGAGCTTCAGAGCTTCATTCAACGTTTTTCCGCGAACAAATCCAAATCCAAACAGGCGACTTCGAGAAAGAAATTGCTGGACAAATTGACGGTAGATGAACTCCCCACCTCTTCCCGAAGGTATCCTTTTGTCGGATTCACCATCGACAGGGAGTTGGGGAAAGAACTCTTGACGGTAGACGGGATAAGCAAAACCATCGATGGAGTCAAGATCCTGGATAAGGTGACCTTCCGCATGAACAAAGGAGACAAAATCGCATTCGTAGGAGAAAATGAGATTGCGAATACGACACTGTTCCGCATTCTGATGGAGGAGATCGAGCCGGATGAAGGCACGTTCAAGTGGGGCGTGAGCACGTCCCGATCGTATTTTCCGCTGGACAACAAGGATTTCTTTGATGAGAACGATATGAATCTGATCCAATGGCTGGGTCAGTATACAAAAGAAACGACGGAAACTTTCATGCGAGGGTTTCTGGGAAGAATGCTGTTTTCCGGAGACGATGTCTACAAGCCGGTGAAGGTGCTTTCCGGGGGTGAACGGGTTCGGTGTATGCTGTCGAGGATCATGCTCTTTGGTTCCAATGTCCTCGTACTGGATCAACCGACCAACCATCTTGACCTGGAGTCGATCACTGCATTGAACAACGGACTCATCGATTTCAAAGGAGTCATGCTGTTTTCTTCCCATGACCACCAGTTCATCCAGACCATCGCCAATCGAATCATCGAGATCAAAGAGGATGGTACGATCATCGACAAAGTGGGCACATATGATGATTACATCAGCTAACAGCGATGTCAGCGACCGGCTTCGATTTTTTTGTTTACCATATCGTGATTCATGCTGTAATAGCTTGCAGTATCCGCAGTGATGATTCCATCATCGTAAAGCTTCAGGATGCCGGCGTCCATATTGCGCATGCCTTCGCCGGTGGAGGAATAGATGATCGAATCGATCTGATGGATCTTGGATTCCCGGATCATATTGCGGATCCCGCTGTTGACGAACATGACTTCAAACACCGGAACGAGCACACCGTTGACGGAAGGGATCAATTGCTGCGAGATCACAGCCTGCAGCACCATGGAAAGTTGGACCCGTACCTGCTGCTGTTGGGATGGGGGGAATACGTCGATGATCCGGTCGATCGCATTCGCTGCGCCCAGGGTATGAAGGGTAGAAAAAACCAACTGGCCGGTTTCCGCAGCTGACATCGCGATCGATATGGTCTCATAATCCCGCATTTCACCCAAAAGGATAACATCGGGAGACTCCCGCAGAGCTGCCCGGAGTCCTTTGGCATAACTTGCAGTGTCCAGTGCGACTTCTCTCTGACTCACAATGCTTTTCGAATGGCGGTGGACGTGCTCGATCGGATCCTCCAGAGTGATGATATGGGAATTCCGGTTATGGTTGATTTTATCTATGATGCAAGCCAATGTGGTGGATTTACCACTGCCTGCAGGGCCGGTAACAAGTACAAGGCCCTTCGTTTTCTTGTGTAGTTCGATGACTTCTTTCGGGATGCCCAGAGTTTCGTGATCGGGAAGTTCAAACAAGACGAGGCGGAGGACGGCGGCCAGGGAACCTCTTTGTTTGTAGGCGTTGACCCGGAACCGACCAATGGCGTTGATGGAAAAAGAAAAATCGTCATCTCCGGTATCGTTGAGCAAGCTCATGTCCCGATCTGCATGACGATAGATTTCATGGATCAATGCGTAAGTTTCTTCTGCGTGAAGAAGATCCCCATATTCACGGATCTCCCCGTGTACCTTAAAGGACGCCGGCTTGCCGGCGATGATAAAGATGTCGGATGCCTCACGACTGACAGCTTCGGAAAAGAACCGAATGATATCCATTGAACCCTCCTTAATCGATCTGGATTTGATACTCTTCATAATCCCAAACTTGGGCAGTTTCCGTTTTCCAGGATACGATGTGGTATTTGGGATCGGCGTCAGCCTCCAAGCCGGCAGGGATCACTAATTCGATCCTTAAAAACTGCTCTTCGCCGATCGGTGTATTGTAAATGATAGAATGTGAACCATCCGCCAACGGACGCGACAATGTATCATCCAATTGTTGAAAATCAAGTCGTCCCGACGTTATGATCCCGTCAACTTCAGAAAGAAACTCCTCGCCCATACTGTCTGCATCATAATACGCCACTGTATATGCGGCGGTTTTTTCTGTGAGTTTCAGATCGGTATTCGCGGTCACAAGCGAAAGGGTGCCCAAAGTGGTAAGGCACAAGATCACGAAGATCATGATGATGGTTGGTCCCCCGACGCTGAGACTCATTCTGACGCGCTCTTTCATTGGAGTCCTCCGGCAAAGTATTTTTGCACTTTGATTTCCAAAAGTCCTTCGCCTTCCGGCTCTGCAGCGGACAAGGTCAGGATCGCCATCGTTCCCGCGGTACGGGATTCTTCTTTCAAATCCGCGCGAAGCGAGTAATCATCTCCGTCCACAAGGCTTGCCACATAGGTCCGCATCGCTGGCAGATCTTCAGTAGCTTTTGCGGTTTCGGCGATGGATTGGAGATCCATCAATGCAATAGTCGTCAACCGCGCGCGTTCGTCTGCATTGTGCGCGTTCACAAAAAGCCCAAGGGCGATGGCTGCGCATAATGAGAAAAATAAAAGAACGATGGTCAACTCGATCAGGAATGCATGGCTCTTTGATACGGGGCGTCGCTTCATAGCTGACCCTCCTCTCCATCGCTGCGCAATGCGAGACGCAGATCGAGGCGTTTGCCGGAGGCGTCATTTGCAGTCAAAGTCAAAAGGTTATCTGCCTCCATTTTCATGGAAAAGCCGTTGATCGGAATCACAGGGGTGCCTGCTTCCAAGCCAAGGCCTTGGCCCTGCTCATAAAGCACTTCATACAGATATCCTTCGTATTCATAAATCCAGGTTTCGTAGTTGGATCCATTTTGCACGCTTTGTAAAACCAGCACCGTTGTTCCCTCTTTCGTTTGAAGTGACACGGCACCTTCTCTGTCGGCCTGACGAATCTTATTGGAAACATAGGAAAGTGGGATTCGAAGATCATAGTTGGAATCCATGTTGTGGTTGATATTGGAATAAACATCAGCGCCGATCACAACTACGATAAGAGCCGATGCTGCAAAAATGAAAAGCAAAAACAGCATCAACAACAGCTCAAACAGGCTGTGTCGACGTCCTTCTGCTGCCATTTTTCCCATCATCGAAGACACCCGCCCTTCATTTCTGAATCACAAAAACAGTTGGTAAAATGTTTGAGGCAAAGGCCTCGTAATGTACAACATAGGAGTCCTCATCGATCTGGATCCCATAGTGGGTTTCCAGATAAGCAACATCGGGAGGATATACGCCCTCAATGGCATAGCATTGCACTGTCGCCTGCATCACCGCTGATTCAAGATGCTTGAGCGTTTCTTTTTCCGCCGCCTGGCTTGCGCGGGATGATCCGACGATGAAAAAAAGCAAAAAACAGAGAAAGACAGCGACAGGTAGAACCAACGCCTTTTTATAATCGTAAGTAGTGTTCCATCGATTGTTACCGTACATGGAAAACCTCCCGCTATCCGATGGAGGACATGATGCTCATCAGAGGCAGCATGACAGAGATCAGGATCACGCCGATAATGAGAGAAAGGAAGGCGACTGAGATCGGTTCTATGAGAGCGACCCGACGCATCAGGGTCGCATCGATCTCTTCTTCCGCGCCTTCGGCGATCGTGTGCATCACAGTATCAAGATTACCCGCCTGAAAACCCAGACTCAACATGCGAAGTGTCATACGGGGGTAAAGCTCCACTAGGCCTACGGCTTCCACGAAGGGAGTACCGGAAGCGATCAATTCCAAGCAACGATCGACTTTGACTCTGACGTTCTGGTTGGCGATGACGGATTTCGTCATCTGAAGCGCGTGCTCAGTGTCAAGTCCGCTTGACAGCATCAACGACATGGATGAGGAAAAGCGAGCCATGGATATCTTTTCCGAAAGCTTTCCTGACGACGAAAAACGTGACAGCCATGCGCTGCCACGCTGAGATTTAAAAAAGAACACCACGCCGGCAAGTATGACGGCAGCGATGATCAAAAGAGCGATCGAGTATTTGCTGGCAGCCATTCCTACGTTCATGATCGCCTGGGCAGCTGGTGACATCGTTGTGCCCAGTCCGCGGAACACCTGATCGAAGATAGGAAGGACCTTGATGGAAAAGACCATCATGACGACCAACATCATCAAAGTCAGCGTCAAGGGATAGACAACAGAACTTTTGATGTTTTGTCGCAACATGTCTTCCCGATCGTAATAGTCTGCCAAGGAAGCGGTCACATCATCCAGTTTTCCTGCATCGGAACCGATACGGATCATATTGACCATATAACTTGGGAATGAGGAAGCGGCGTCCAAAGCAGCCGGGAGTGGCTTTCCTGCCGAGACTTCATCACTGACAATGGTAAGGACGCTTCGCAGACCTGAATCCGCAACATCCTCTTTTAATAAAGACAGCCCTTCGTGGAGAGGGATGCCCGATTTGAGAATCATGCTGATTTGCTGGCAAAAGGCGGACAACTCCCCAAAGGTAAGGAGATTTCTACCGTTGCCGTTCATTTTTTGATCTGCCATGGTCAACCCTCCGATCCATAGTCTGAAATCTTAGCAATATTGTATCATACGACAGTGGGAAGTCAATGGAAGGGATACAATGTGCATATGCCTATCTTCACAGAATTCCTTCCTCATGGTATCATAATTCCGATGGACAGCTGCGCAATGGAGGTAAATCATGAATGGAATGAATGACTACAAATGGACCGGAAACCAGAGAGCCAGAGCGGCAGGGCCAAAAACGAAAGTTGAATTTCTTGGCACAGATGCCGCAGGTAAGGTGAAGCAGTTTCATATGAGTTTCCCCCAGTACAGCAAAACACCGCTTCTTTCACTCACGGAACTCTCGAAATGTTTGGGTCTTGGAAAGATATGGATCAAAGATGAATCCTATCGATTTGGCTTGAACGCCTTCAAGGTTCTGGGAGGATCTTATGCGATCGGGAGTTATATTGCCGACGCTGTCGGGATGGACGAGTCCCGGATGTCATTGGAAACGCTGCGCTCGAAGGATACTTTTCAAAAACTGGGAGAGACGGTATTTGTGACAGCGACTGACGGCAACCATGGCCGTGGCGTCGCTTGGGCAGCAAGGGAGTTGGGTCATCGTTCTGTGGTGTTCATGCCGAAGGGGTCTGCCAAGATGCGTTTGGACAACATTCGAAACGAGGGCGCTTCCGCGTCGATCACTGAGTACAATTATGACGATACGGTGCGGTATGCAACAGAATACGCGAAGAAAAACGGAGGAGTCATAGTACAGGATACCGTCTGGCAAGGATATGAGAAAATTCCGACCTGGATCATGCAGGGCTATACAACGATCGCAGCAGAAATCGAAGAACAGCTGAAGGAAGAGGAAGGCATGATGCCGACCCATGTGTTTCTGCAAGCCGGTGTAGGTTCCTTCGCAGCCGCCATTCAAGGTTACTATGCCTCAGAATATCAAGGGAACCGACCGGTCACTGTGATCGTCGAACCCAATGCCGCCGACTGTTTTTATCGATCCGCTCTCAGTAAAGACGGAAAACCGGTGGCTGTGACTGGTTCTATGGATACCATTATGGCTGGACTTGCCTGTGGAGAGCCAAATACCATTGGCTGGGAGATCCTGAGGGATTACGGGGATTATTTTGTTTCCTGTCCGGATTTGGTCTCGGCAAGAGGGATGCGGATCCTCGCCAATCCTGTTGGAAATGACCCAAAAGTGATTTCCGGAGAATCGGGAGCGGTCGGCCTGGGTCTGCTCAGCCTTTTGATGGAGCGTCCGGAATGGGAAGCATCAAGGCAAGCGATGGGACTTGACGAAACATCGCGGGTGATGATCATTAGCACGGAAGGGGACACAGACGTCGCGGGGTATCGAAATATCGTTTGGAACGGAGCGTATCCGTCACTGGAAACCTAGTGCGCAGGAGACATTCTTGAATAAGCAGCAGTGGAAAAAGAATACAGTATTGTTTCTTGGAAGCCAGACGATGTCACTGTTTGGATCTTCTTTGGTCCAATACGCCATTATGTGGTATATCACACTGGAAACCAAGTCGGGAGTTATGATGACGATCTCGATCATTTGCGGTTTTTTGCCGGTTTTTTTCCTTTCTCCCTTTGCCGGAGTATGGGCAGACCGCTATAACCGAAAAATGATCATCGTTCTGTCCGACTCCATGATTGCGTTTACCACACTTATACTGGCGATCCTGTTTCTCATAGGATACGATATGATATGGTTGCTCTTCGTTGCATCCGGTATTCGGGCGATCGGCACAGCAGTCCAAATGCCTGCGGTGGGGGCATTCCTGCCTCAGATCGTACCGGAAGAGAAGTTGACCAGGGTGAACGGGATCAACGCAAGCGTGCAGGCGATGGTCATGCTGGTCTCGCCGATGCTCAGCGGTGCTCTGCTGACCTTTGCTTCGATCGAGATCATCTTTTTCGTCGATGTTGTAACTGCCGCGATCGCTGCCATGATATTGCTCTTCTTTCTCCATGTGCCGGCACACAACAAGGCAAAGGAGAAACAGACCACCGGTTATTTCGCAGACATGAAAGAAGGGATCGGCTACATCAGGCAACACCGGTTCATCATGCGGTATTTCCTTTTCTGCGCCGGGTTCTTTCTGTTCATTGCTCCAGTTTCTTTTTTGACGCCTCTGCAGGTGGTGCGATCCTTCGGAGACGAAGTCTGGCGTTTGACAGCGATCGAGATCGCATTTTCCATCGGCATGATGGGTGGCGGAGCAATCATGGCGGCCTGGGGTGGTTTTCGAAACCGGATCCATTCCATGGCGTTTGCCTGTATGGGAGTCGGCATCGGAACCCTCGCGCTGGGAATAGTACCAAATTTCTGGGTCTATCTGGCAGTCATGGCTGCCATTGGGATCACGATACCGATTTTCAACACCCCGGCAACGGTATTGCTTCAGGAAACAGTGGACATGGACTTCCTGGGAAGAGTGTTCAGCGTGTTGTCGATGATATCAAGCTCGGTCATGCCTTTGGGCATGTTGTTCTTTGGTCCGCTCTCCGACGTCGTCCGAATCGAATGGATGCTTGTGGCTACAGGACTAATGATTGCCGTGCAAGCTGTCTTCTTACGATTCGATCGTGCTTTGCTCACTGCCGGTGAGCCGCTTGCCGGAACCAAGATGAAAGAGGATGTGATAGAATGATGATCGAAAAGACGGAACAACAGGAAATCAGAGACCTGCTGATTGAACACATGAAGACATTGACCTATCCGATGGATTCCTGGCTGGAGGACAAGGTATCCAAATGCGACCTTTATCAACTGTTCCGAGAAGGGAATGTGGCTGGTTACACCGGGTTGATCAAGGAAACGATCCATTTCTTTTATGTGAAAAAAGAACAGTATCGATACGCGGCGCAGATGCTGGAGCAAACGATCGAAGAGCTGGGCGTGGAAAGAGTGTTCGTCATGACCCAGGATCCCTTGATTTCAGCCCTCGTCGCCGAGTGGGATTACGAAAAAGAAAAAGTTGGCTGTTGGTTCATCGACAGCGGTATCGTGGAACGACAGGAAACCTTGGTGGATCATGCAGTTTTTCGCCCTGCGACGCCAGAGGACGATCCGCTGATACATGAGATCTGCGGCAATTTCTTCGACGATTCGATCGGCACGATTTTTGTGCTTGAGGATAGAGGCGAATTTCTGGGCGCAGGGATCGTGGAGCCAAGCCAGTTTCTTCCCGGCCTGGCATCGATCGGAATGTTTGCAAATCCAGCGTTTCGGCGCAAGGGTGTTGCAAAGAGGATACTTCTCTGTCTGAAAGACTGGGTCTATGAGAACGGCATGATCCCCTCAGCTGGTTGCTGGTACTACAATACGCTGTCGCGCTGGAGCCTGGAGTCGGCAGGCATGATCGCCACATCCATTGGATTCGAGGCGATCCTTAAAGGGAAAGAAAAACCTCCCGTAAGGACAGGGAATCCGCCGGGTGAATTGGTTGATTGGTAAAGGAAAGGAGTTCGCGTATGACGGTTCATTCTTTTTTCAACATCATTTTATTGCTCTATTTGTTGTCATTTCCCGTTTTGCTTGAAATAAACAAGCGACATTTCAAAGGAAAGAACAAATCCTTAAATGTGGTGACACGAAGAGGCAGAGCGATCCACCCCTATGTTGGCGCGCTGTTGATCATTTCAGGAGCGATCCACGGCTATGGGAAACTGGATGGGGAATTGACGCTCCATACCGGTAGCATTCTGCTGATGCTATTGATCCTGAATGGGATACTGGGATTCATTTTCAAAAAAACGAGAAAACGGAATTTGGCTTTGTTGCATCGCAGTGTCGGGATTGCGATCGTGATCGCATTTTTTGTCCACTACTTAAAACCGTGGCTGATATAGGAGACGTATGAAAAAGAAAGCAAACATCGCAGCAATCATAATGCTATTATTGGCGGCAACATTGGCAGCAGGCTGCTCATCGATTGACGTGGCACCGTCTACGAGTATGGACTTGAACATCGGGCTCATGCCAGCGGTGGACGCAGCGCCGATACTGCTTGCACAAGAAAAAGGGTACTTCGACGATCTCGGACTGGCCGTCGCGTTGGAGATTTTCACCAATCCGCAGAACCGTCAGAGTGCGTTGCAGACGTTTTCGATCGACGGAGCAATGACTGACCTGATCGCAGTTGCCACCAATGTGGACGGCGGATTTGATATCAAAGCGACTACCATGACCAACGGTGTTTTTCCGGTGTTATCAAAACCCGGAAGTAAAGATCTGGAATCCATCAAGGTCGGTATGATGGAAGTCAGCGTCACAAACTACCTGATCGACAAGTGGCTTGGCAATCAATACAAGATCGAAAAGGTTTTTATCACGGAGATCCCGGCGAGACTGGCGGCCATTGGCAGCGGCGATCTTGATATGGGACTGTTCCCTGAACCGGTTGCATCCATGGGAGAACTGAACGGTCTGGAAAAAACACTGTATGAGCTGGAAGATGGCAATTGCCCGGACGTGATGGTCTTCACTGCCAAAGCGCTTGAAGAAAAGGGAGAGGCGATCCGCTTGTTTCACGAGGCCTATAACAAGGCGGTGGAAGATATCAATAACGATCCGGCGGAAGCGCTCGATATTCTGATGAAAAAAATCCCGAATCTAAGTCCGGAAGTGCGGGATCTGATCGTTTTACCAGTATACACGAAAGCCTCCTTACCGGACAAGGCATACATTGAAGAAATCATTCAGTGGACCTCCGCTGTCGTGAAAAAGGATCTTGCAGTCGATGCGGACGCTCTCGTGGAAAGAAAGTACGTAGGGCAATGATCGAAATCAAAAAGATATCCGTTGCCTATGGTGACGAGGAGGCGTTGCGGGAGTTCAGCCTGACTGTTGAGCAGAATCAGACGTGCGCTATCATCGGTCCCTCCGGGTGTGGGAAGACGACGCTTCTCTATGCGCTCGCAGGCCTTCTCGTTCCGGGGGAAGGTGAGATCCTCGTTCATGGAGAGCCGCTTCACGGCGTTCGAAAGGAAACCGGGATCATTCTTCAAAGCGGAGGACTGTTGCCGTGGAAAACCGTATGGAAAAACGTGATGCTTGGCGCCAAAGCAAGAAATATTGAAGGAGAAGCTGTACAGGAAAAGGCGATAGAATTGCTGAACGATCTGGGGATTATCGAGCAACGACACAAGTATCCTGTGCAGCTGTCCGGTGGTCAAAAACAGCGGGTAGCGATCGCGAGAACGCTCTTGATCGAACCGGATCTGCTGCTCTTGGACGAAGCATCTTCCGCCCTGGACGCTATGACAAAGGAGCATCTTCAAAACCACATTCTCCATTTGCACCAATTGTGCCCCATGACATTGATACTCGTGACCCATAGCATAGAAGAAGCTGTTTTTCTGGGACAAAAAATTGTTGTCATGAAAGAGGGCTCCATAATCAGAACGATACATAATCCACACTTCGGCGAGGAAAACATCCGGTCGAACCCGGAATACTTCGCCTTGTGCAAAGAGGTCAGACACTGGCTCTATGAAGGTGGTGAGCGGAAGTCGTGAAACCACCCGGATCGCAAAACAGAACCTTGTATGGAGTTATGATCGTGATCGCTTTGTGGTATCTTCTACACCTCGCGGTTCGTTCACCGATCGTTCCAGGGCCATGGGAGACCACAGTCACATTTTTCAAACTGATGACCGGAAACCTTTTGCTCCACATTGGAGTAAGCCTATACCGGATACTGGTGGCGGTCATGTTGTCTGTGATCGTAGGACTTCCCCTTGGCATCTACATCGGATGGAGCAAAAGAGCAGACAAGTATCTGTCCCCGGTGGTCTATCTGCTGTATCCCATCCCCAAGATCGCATTTTTACCGGTGTTTCTTGTGCTGTTTGGCCTTGGCGATGCTTCAAAAATCATCCTCATCATAACGATCATTTTTTTTCAGATACTGCTTGCCGCACGAGACGGCATCAAGGAGATCACCAAGGAAATGGTCGATTCTGCCCGCTCGCTTGGGCTTGGTGGCAGAATGTTGTTTTTTGACTTGATACTGCCGGCGGTCATGCCTAAGATGATTTCTGCCTTGCGGATCAGCATCGGCATCGGCATCGCCGCCTTGTTTTTCGCAGAAAACTATGCGACCCGGTATGGGATAGGCTACTTCATCATGAACAGTTGGGTCATGGTGGATTATGTGGCGATGTTTGCCGGCGTCATGGCATTGAGTCTGCTTGGAATACTGTTGTTCCGATTGCTGGATCTGTTGGAGCGCAAATTCTGTCCATGGCTGTTCCTTGACAACAGCTGAGTTGTTTCATTATGATAAGATGAAAGGGGGAGCGGTATGGAACATTCAAAAATGAGCAAGAAGGAACTGCTTCGTAAAATTGATGAACTGGAAATGCTCAACCGGGAATTGCTGCGTGAAAAAGAATCCGAGACGAAGCTGGATTTTGCATGGACCGGCAATCTGGGGCATTGGTATTGGAATATCATCAGCAACACGGTCGTGTTCAATCCCCTGAAAATAATCGTTCTCGGATACACCATGGATGAACTCCCGGAGTCCGTTGGATACCGATTTTTTACCGATCGGCTACATCCGGAGGATCATGACGCTACGATGGAAGCGATGACGGCGCATCTGCGTGGAGAGAGAAAAGTATACGAGGCGGAATATCGCATTCAAGCGAAGGATGGAAGCTTCAAATGGTTTCACGATCGAGGAAAGATCACGCAATGGAACCAAGACGGATCACCGGCTTTTGTCGCCGGGATCGTTTTTGATATCACCGAAAAGAAAGAGAGAGAAGAGGCTCTCGAACGGAGCAATGAAAACCTTAGAGTGACTGTGGACACCGATGCGCTGACCGGGATCAGAAATCGCAAAGCGATCATGGGAGAACTGGAGAGCAGAGTGATCCAGGCATCCATCAACAAAACCCCCTTGACCGTCATAATGCTTGACATCGATCATTTCAAGCGAGTGAACGACACAAGAGGGCACATGTTCGGCGACAAGGTGTTGAAGGAAGTGGCAGGCATTCTTGCACATACGCTGCGAGGGCTCGACACTGTTGGCCGGTATGGCGGAGAAGAGTTTCTGGTGATCCTCCCCAATACCGATGCAGATAACGCCATCGCCGTCGCGGAAAGGATGCGGATGAACATAGAAAAGTTTGATTTTGGCGATGGATTCCACGTCACGATCAGCGGCGGCGCGAAAGAGTACAAGGGTGAGGACGAAACAGAACTCATCGATGCTGCGGATCAAAATCTCTATGCGGCAAAGAACAAAGGCAGAAATCAGATCGTCGGTTAGACTTTCGGGATCGTCACTGTGAATGTGCTGCCGATTCCCACGACACTTTCCACTTCCACCCTTCCTCCATGAGCCTCAACGATCGACTTCACTATAGTCAATCCGATCCCGGAGCCGCCAGTCGAGCGGTTCCGGGATTTGTCTGCCCGATAAAACCGCTCGAAAATAAAGGGCAATTCCTCCTTCGGGATTCCGTCTCCTTTATCATTGAATGAAAATCCTGCTTCATCGTCCGATTCAAAAATGTGGACGCTGAGAGGACTTCCTTCTTTCGCATATTTAACAGCGTTGGAAAGTAGATTTGTTGCGACCTGCTGTAACCGATCGGGATCTGCGGAAACGATTGGCTGGCTACCAGTGATCTCAATGGTCAAACCTTTGCGATCAAGCTCATTGAAAAATCCCGAAACTGTTGATTCCAGGACTGTATGAAGAGCGACAGATTTTTTGGACAAATGGAACCCTTCACTCTCAATACGGGAGAGCTTTTCCAGATCATCGATGAGACGACCGATTCGATCGACTTCTTCGTAGCAACTGTTGAGCCGTTCCGGTGTGACATCCCACATGCCATCTATCATAGATTCGATATAGGACTGTAGGATCGTGACTGGAGTCCGAAGCTCATGAGCCACATCTTCTGTCAGTTGTTTACGCATCGCTTCCATCGATTCCAAGGAATTTGCCAGATCGTTTATGGATGTAACTAGCATCTTCAGCTCCCCTGTGCCGCTGGATTCCTCTAGCCGGATGGTATAATTTCCGGCAGCGATATGACCGGCAGCTTCAACGGTCTTCAAAATCGGTTCGCTGATGCGCTTCGCGAGCATACTGCCAATCACGATCGAAACAAGCAATGCAAGAACTCCAATGCCAAGAAGGATGGCGTTCAAAGAACGCAGAAACTCAAATTGGCTGTCGTCGAGAAAGTAAGGTCCAAAATTGCTGATGCTGACGGAACCGATCACAGTATCATCGACGGCCATCTCGTGTATTGTGGTCTTGAATTCACCGTTAAGACCGGGGTATTGAAGATTCATTCGCTGTTCAATATCCGCCATGACGCGGTTGCAAAGTTCCATATCATGAGATTGTGCGTCCCAAAGGACAGTGCCGTTGGCATCCATAACTTTGATGATATAACCGTCATAAATGGAAAACATGCCCAACGCACTGATGTTGTCAAGGTTCCAGTGATCAGTGTCGCTGTCGTATTGGCTACTCATGGTTGAGACGATGATTTGAGACTGAAGGAGCTGCTGCTCTTTGACATAATCGGCAAACAGGCGGTTAATGAAATAATTGGAAGTGAAACTGACGATGGCGATGGAAAGTAAGACCACTGCCAGTATGGTTGATGTTAGTTTTCTGCGAAGACTGTGTTTCATTTTCCACCACCAAAGCGATAACCAACCCCAAAAACGGTTTTGACGTAAATAGGGTTTTTGGGATCAAGTTCGATCTTTTGACGGAGATTCTTGATATGACTGTCAATGGCCCGGTCAAAACCCAGGAAATCATCGCCGAGAGCGGTGACGATCAATTCGTCACGGGTGAAGACTTTATTTGGATATTTGGCCAACGCTGCAAGTATTTTATACTCGTTTGGTGTTAGCCTGACTTCCTGGCTGAGTTTTGTCACCTTACGAGCGTTAAAATCAATAACAAGCGCGCCATCGTCGATGACGAGCTTGCTTTGCAGGGATACCAGGTCATCAGTGGAACGGCGCAATACGGCCTCGATCCGCGCGTGTAGGGCTTTCAGACTAAACGGTTTTGTTATGTAATCATCTGCTCCGATATCGAGACCGTGCAACAGATCGGGTTCACTGGATTTTGCGGTCAGCATAATGATTGGAACCCTTGATATCAAACGGATCCTGCGACACACTTCCTCTCCACTCAATTCTGGTAGCATTAGATCCAACAGAACGAGCGATACTACCTCATTCTCAAGCATTGCCAGAGCCTTAGTTCCCGTATTAGCGACAAGTGTCCCATACCCTTTCGAAGTCAGAAAGGAAGCAATGACTTCGCTGATTTTCTCCTCGTCTTCTACGATCATAATTTTTTTCATCGAAACCTCTTTAGCCGCAACGCATTCGTTACAACGGATACGGAACTGAACGCCATAGCAGCAGCCGCAAAAATAGGGTTGAGAAGCGGACCTCCGAAGAGGTACAACACTCCGGCGGCGATGGGGATTCCCGCCACGTTGTAGCCGAAGGCCCAAAACAAATTTTGCTTGATATTGCGGATCGTACTTTTGCTGAGCCGTATGGCTGTTGCGACATCCAGAAGGTCGTTGCGCATGAGAACGATATCAGCCGACTCCATAGCAACGTCTGTGCCGGAGCCGATGGCAATTCCTATGTCCGACTGAGCGAGAGCAGGGGAATCGTTGATCCCATCGCCGACCATGGCAACTCTTCGGCCCTCTGCCTGCAGCTTCTTGACCTCATTGGCTTTTTCTCCGGGGAGAACCTCCGCCAGGATTCGGTCGATCCCCACTTGAGCAGCAATTGCATGAGCCGTTTTTTGATTGTCCCCTGTGATCATGGCAACTTCGATACCCATCTCTTTGAGAGTGCGGATCGCATTTGCGCTGCTTTCCTTTACTACATCAGCAACAGCAATGATGCCTGCTAATGCGCCATCTAAGGCAATATACATCGGTGTCTTGCCTTGTTCGGCCAGGCGATCCGATGTTTCATTCATAGCGTCCAACGAGATGTTGCGTTCCAACATCATCTTTTGGTTACCTGCAAGAAGTTGCCTTCCGTCGACAAGCACCTCGATCCCCTGACCGGGAATCGCAAGGAATTGACTCACTTCTAGGAGACTCAATCGTCTCGAAGCTGCCTCGTTCACGATGGCCTGACCAAGCGGGTGTTCGGAAGAGTTTTCTGCTGAGGCGGCGATCCGAAGCAAACTCTCTTCTTCAAAACCATCTCTCGGGATCACATCGGTGACCGCTGGTTTGCCCTGGGTGATCGTCCCGGTCTTATCGAACACTATTATTTGTATTTTATGCGCCATCTCGAGGGCTTCTCCACCCTTGATCAAGATGCCGTTTTCGGCGCCTTTGCCGGTTCCGACCATGATGGCGGTCGGCGTTGCCAAGCCGAGGGCGCAAGGGCAGGCGATCACCAAAATGGAGATAAAAACGGTTAGAGAGAAGGCTAGGGTCTGACCGGAAATCATCCATGCAACAAAAGCAAGCAATGCGATCCCGCATACAATGGGGACAAAATAGCCGGATACGATATCCGCCATCTTAGCGATCGGGGCCTTTGAACCTTGCGCTTCTTCAACGAGCCGTATGATCTGCGCCAGTGCAGTGTCATTGCCGACTTTTGTCGCACGGAAGGTGATGGAACCATTGACATTCAGACTCGCTGCGAACACCCGGTCGCCATTTTTTTTGTCGACGGGCATGCTTTCACCGGTCAGCATAGACTCGTCGATGGAAGTATTGCCACTTTCCACGACGCCGTCGACCGGAATTTTTTCTCCAGGGCGAACAAGGATGATATCTCCAACGGAAACAGCATCCACGGGAATCATGGTTTCCTCGCCGTTGCGAAGCACAGTGGCCATTTTGGGAGCCAGCTCCATCAATTTTTTGATTGCCTCTGAGGTTTTGCCTTTTGAAACAGACTCCAAATACTTGCCCAACAGAATCAAAGCAATTATGATTCCGGCGGTTTCGTAGTAGAGGGAGTCCACCGCCATATGATTGCCCTCAGAGATCAAGAAGGTGTTGTACAGACTAAAAATAACCGCAGCAGATGTTCCGATCGCGACCAGAGAATCCATGTTCGGGTTTCGCTGCCACAGGGCTTTGAACCCGACCGAGTAGAATCGGTGGCCGGCGATCAGAACGGGAATCGTCATAAACATCTGTAATAAGGCAAAGCGGAGAGGGTACTGCATCGGATGGAGCTCCTGCGGAATGGGAAACGGCCACCATGATACCATGGGCACCATGGCAAAATAAAGCAGAGGCAAACCAAATACGGCAGCCACAATAAACTTTAACAGCAGAGTATGTCGTTCTTTTTCCCTACGGATCCGATCGGTATCGACAGTCTCTTTTCGCTCGATATCCAGTACTTCGTATCCGGTTTCTTCGATCACCTGTCGTAAAGCGTCCAAGTTGGTAAGTGAGGGATCGAAGGTAACGGAAGCTTTTTCTGTCGCCAGATTCACCGTTACTTTTTCGACTCCTTCCAATTTGGCTATTGATTTCTCGACCCTCGCGGAGCAGGATGCGCAGGTCATCCCGCCGATTTTTATTGTTTCCTGCATCATTCCAAGACCTCCTCAGTTACTGTAATTGTGCTTCGGATCATTCCCATCCAGCAGCTGAAGTTGACCACACCGCTTTCTGTTGGAATAAATTCTATGATGTTGTCTCCTGGCACAAGATTTTTCTGAATATTGTATGCCGGTATCACAATGGCGCTGTTGCAGCCGTTGAGCGATTTAGCGTCTGCTTGAAGATTCCATATGACAGGGATTCCTTGCTGAACGACGATCGGCTCATATCCCCTGGACGTTAGTTGTGTAGTGACAAACTGCTTGCCGTCTGCGATTTCCGTTTGCTGTCCCGATTGACTGCTTCCCGATCCTGACAAAGCACTGGACAGTGTAATGTCTGAGAGACTTGCTCCGGTGTTGAACATAAAAACACCCAGAAAGATGACCAAAACGGCGCTGACGGTCAGCATTTTATGGGTAAACTGTCTTGTTAGCACGGAGCTTAGCGCTCCGAAAGATAGCATCAAGGGAACGGTGCCGATGCTGAAGAGCAGCATTGCAACTGCACCTTTCCAGGGGCTTCCGGTGGACAATGCATATAGCTGCATTGCCTGTAGCGGCCCGCATGGCATTAACCCATTGAGGAGCCCGATGACCATAGGACGACCGCCACCTTGCTTTACAGAGACGATCCGCGCAAGGCGTTTCGGCAACCTCGGCTGTAACCTGCGAAGCCAGGGAAACAGATTGAGCATATTGAGTCCCATGATCACCATAAAGATTCCGGCGACGATAGGGATTGCGCCTTTTAGGGTTCCGGAAAGACTGAAGACGCCTCCAATTCCTCCGACGATTCCACCTATAACCGTATACGATATCACTCGTCCTAAATTATAGGATATCGCTGGACGCAATGAGGAACGCTTGCGATCCGGTTCCTTACCATCGATACGAGTCGGTATGCTTTGTGACAAACAGATTCCTCCACACATCGCGATGCAGTGCACTGAGGTCAGCAGACCGATCAGGAACAACAATCCGTATCCCATGCCCTCTTTTGCGACAGGAAATTGTGTGAAGACTGAGATAAGTCCTGCTCTGTCCATAAAAAAGTATATGGAGACCAACAATACTGCGACAAAAGCCGCCAGACCGTAGTCCGTTGGCGGCGTGTTCTGTCGCACCGTTGCGGCAATGTCGTTTGTTCTTATATGATAGTTCAGCGTTTGAATCGCTTTCGTCAACGCTTCATGGTCAAAGTCGGAGCTACTATGAGTCACTACGACTCGGCCGGTGGAGTAGTAAGCTGCCACCTTTTGAACCCCCGGTATATGAGTAAGCGCTTTCTCGATTCGGGTTTCGCATGCGACACAATGCATACCCTCTACTTGAAGAACGGTTTTCATTTGTTTTAACGACATCGGCACACCTCCGTTTTCTATTGATACCATTGGACCAAAAGAATATGGAGAAACGATGGAGAAGACTCGATCCATTGTTAAGGTGTCGCAATATAAACGTCCGCCATGTACTCGACACCTGCGTTGCTTTCGTCTCCTTCTACCAGATCGATCCACTGGAACACGACCTTCATCTTATATCCGTTGTCTTCGACCACAAGGGACAAGGATTCGGGGGAAAACCATTCCTTTGTGTCCCGCATCTCGTCTTTTAAACCAAAAGCGAAATCATAGAAACCGGTAGTCACGACAGGCATCTTAGCTCCATCGACGACGGTAGCGGTCACTTCATTTGCAGATACTGTATTGATTCGAAGGATGTGATCTTGACCATCCACTGAGAACGGATACTCGGAAATACCTTTGACTCCATACTTTCCGGCATTGATCGGGATCGAAACGTCATATCCCCTTATGTCTACCGGTTTGCGGGCGTCGATCTCCGCATGGAAGTACTGGTTGTCGATGCCTGGATCATAGCGATACGCGGGAACGAAACCAAAGGTTTGTTCAAAATCCTCGTAAATGACAAAATCCTCCGGAAGCCATTCAATATAAGAGGAAGAGCCGCTGTAGGTCAGGTAATCCATTTTTGCTGTGATCTCAACTCTTGCATCCTCCGACACTTTAGACTTCGGTGTGAGAGTCCCGTCCGAGGATAAGATGCCCTCCTGCTCCAGATAAGTTTCCAAAATGTTGATCTGACTGTTTCGGGATACGGTGAAAGCATCCACCGGGGGCAGGATCGATACGATCGCGAAAGCTGCGGACAATAGGACCACGACCCCGTTTCTTCCATTTGGACGAAAACTGAGAAATACGCCGGTCACGATCGAGTAGATGCCAAACAGGGCGATGTAATAACGGGACTCGGTGATCCCATAGGCATCCAGGCGGATCCAGACGGCGATCATCTGCATGATGACCACAGGAATCAAGATCTTTGGAAACAGCATTCGATACCAATGGACAAATCGATTCTTGGGCAGGGCGCAAAGTATGAAGAGCAGGATGCCCACTGCCGAGTAGATCAGCACCATCGGTCCCAACTGCCCGGAAGGCCATTGACGGGTAACAAGGATCTTGAAGAAGTAGGCGACCAGCACAAGAGTGTATGCAGAAAAGAGGGGCACAGCGATGTAGGAGATCAGTATCTCCAGGAATCGGGGGTATTCACTCTTCTTATCGGCAATGGCCGTCGCTTCCTCACTGCTTTCGTTGAAGTTTGGCAGCAAGGAAAGGTAATACACGGGAGCGAAGACGATCCAGACGATCGCCATCATATATCCGTAAGCATTTTCATTCACATTGAACAACAGCGTATCGATCGCAAAGATGATCGCCGCAAGACCGGCTGCCAGAACACCGGAGTACAGGGCGGCAGTGAAGAAGGATTTGAAATGAACAAGCGCTACCCGATCAAAGTCGGTCGCCTTGTGGTACGCCGGGATAAAGAGCACATAGCAAAAGAGGGCAAAAATCGCCACAAAGGAGCGGACAACGATTTGGGTGCCGATTTCCGGTGCTGACCAAAGGATCAAAAAATAGCCGGCGATCAGTGCCAACGCAACAAGATACACCAATGGACGCTTGCCGGTCAGTTTGGCAAACCGCTCCGTTGAGAACTGGGCAGCCATGCCGACAAGGGCGCCGACAGCTAGGGCAAAAATCGCCTTTTCCACCAACAAAGGGGCTGGAAACAACCGCAAGGATATGAGGTAACAAACCAGCGAAGCTGCAACCACGAGAGCGAGCACGGTAAGTGGGAAACGCAACACAGCTTTGGAGACACCTCTGGCAAGTTGTATTACGATGGTAGAAAGTCGTTTCATATAGATCCCTCCAATCTTGGTATATTATACCACTTTTAGACAGATGAAACGCAAAAGTAGTTGCATTGGGCATCAATTACCCAATACAATAAAAAAAAACAATACAGTTCATGAGGAATGCATATGTTTGAATTTCGAGATGTTCTTTACAAAGACATATTGGATCTCCCGGACCTTGAAATCCAGGCAGGGATCGTTACGACTTTGGTAGGGCCAAGCGGTAGCGGCAAGTCAACGATCCTGAGACTGCTCAATAAGATGACATCGCCTACATCGGGAAAAATTTTCTTTGAAGGAAAAGACCTGGCAGAGATTCCTTCGGTGGAGCATCGGCGAAGCGTTGCAATGCTCACCCAAAGCCCGGCGATGTTTTCCGGCACGGTAGGAGATAATCTGTTGGCCGGATTTCGCTTCCAGCAGCGGCCATTGCCTGAAGAAACTGAACTTCAAGAAACACTCTACAATGTTCATTTGAATAAATCCCTCGCATCCAGCGCAATGGAACTGTCCGGTGGTGAAAAGCAACGCCTGGCGCTCGGCCGTGTTTTGCTGATGGACGCGACGGTTTTTCTTTTTGACGAGCCGTCGTCGGCATTGGATGAGGATACGGAACGTTTCGTGATCGAACGGCTGACCGGTCAGGCAAAGGAAAAAGGGAAAACCATCGTTCTGGTCACGCATTCGAAAGCTGTAGCCGAAACCTATTCTGACGAGATCGTCGAGATCGCTGGCGGGAAGGTGAAGGGGAGAAAATAGGAATGAAAGGAATCATTGATCTTACCATCCCGCAGATCCTTTTAGCCTATGTATTTGTTTTTGTGGTGCTGTTTATCGTGCGGGCCAGGGGCATCAAAAGAGAACGGGAGATTCTTCTATCTTCGGTTCGTATGACGCTACAGCTGATTTTGACAGGTTATGTCCTCATTTATATCTTTGAAAATCCCCATCCTCTGATCACGATCGCTATCATACTTCTTATGGAGGGATTTGCCATTGGTACCGTGTTTCAAAAATTCAAAGGAAAGCTGTCGCGCAAATTAAAACGAGTCATCGCCCTGTCGATGAGCGCAGGAACCCTGTGCTGTCTCTTCTACTTTCTACTGGCAGTGGTTCAGATCTCTCCATGGTATGACCCCCAGTATTTTGTTCCCATCGCAGGGATGATCGTCGGCAATTCTATGACAGGCGTTTCTTTGGGCATCAAATCCTTGACCGAGGGCATGACCATGCAAAAAAACCTGGTGGAAGAAGCTCTTGTACTTGGAGCAACACCGAAAACGGCAACGAGAGATATCATAAACAACACCTTTGATGGAGCAATCATGCCGACGATCAATTCCATGTTGGGCATGGGTATCGTTTTTCTTCCAGGCATGATGACGGGGCAGATCCTGTCGGGCATTGCACCAACCACAGCCATCGCCTATCAAATCGCCATTATGCTGGGGATATTGGGATCCGTGTCCCTGTCTGTGATTTTGATGCTGGTCCTCGGTTATCGGACGTTTTTTAACGAACAGGATCAAATGGTCGATTCATAAACATATTGATTTTTTGTAGAGAATGAAGGAGCAAAACTATGGTAAAGTTACCGGAGAAACATTCCTTAAGCTGGGTCGTATTCTTGGCGGTTCTTTTCGTGAGTACGGTGTTATCGTTTTTCATTCTTGCATTGCTTCTTAGAACACCGATCGGCGGGGAAAATCTGGGTGGATTTGCGCTTCTTGGCATCATCGTATCCCTTGCGATCACCATTGGCGGCTATTTGGGTGCTCGTATTTACTTCATCACGGCGCTTATCTTTGACGGGATCGCAACAGCGTACATGTTGTTCATCGCTGCGAATCAAACGGCGGAAGGTTGGAGCGATCTGGTCGGCGTCATCTCCTATCTTTTTACACTGGGTATTGGACTGATCATTGGAATTCTACTGCAGTTGTTCTGGCGTATTCGGAAACTCAAGAAAGAGGTCCCCAAATGAATATATTGGTCGCGGAAGATGAACGGGACATACGGGAACTGTTGATATTATTGCTCACACAGGAAGGGTATCAAGTGTTCCCGGCTGCTGATGGCGGAGAAGCATTGGGTATCTTTGACAAACAACCACTGGATCTTGCTGTGTTGGACGTCATGATGCCGCGACTGGACGGATTCAATCTGCTTCGAAAAATAAGGGAGACCAGCGAACTTCCGGTGCTTTTCCTTACCGCACGAGGGGAGGAAATGGACAAGGTCCTGGGTTTCGGTCTGGGAGCGGATGACTATCTGCTCAAACCCTTTAGCTCGGCAGAACTCATTGCGAGAGTCGCAGCATTGCTTCGCAGGGCCAGACGGGCACAACAGGATGCTTCTGATGTCCCTGCGCGCATCGTGGCGGGTGACCTATGCCTGGATCTCTCGTCCTGTTGCGTGAAGCAAAAAAACCGTCAGGTGGAACTCAATGCGAAGGAGTTCCTTTTATTGAAGCATCTGATGGAGCATCCGGACCGGGTCTTCACGAAAAAACAGCTGTATCGCTCCGTGTGGGAGGAAGATGCCTATTTCGACGACAACACTGTCATGGTCCACATCAGTCGCCTGCGTAATAAAATAGAACCTGACCCCAAGGATCCGGTCTACATCCGGACGATTCGAGGTATCGGGTACAAATTTCAAACGCAGTCAGGTGAAACGGAATGAGGCGAAAACTTCAGAATCAGTTTGTCGTCAATTATATTTTGATGTTTGTCATAACAACGATGATCGCCGCATTTGCATTTTTACTTATGGACTTTTCCAGCGATGTCATTTCAAAAACTCTGGTAAAGAACAACTATACAGCAGACATGCTGATGGAACCGGACTATCGGAACATCGACACGACTTCCGTCGTTGAAAATGGTGGAGGTGTGCAAGTCGTGGACGAAAATATGAGCATACTACTATCCGTCGGCATCGATACCTTGCCCGAGAACCTTACCGTTGGAGGGTTTACAGAGTTTCTAACGAAAACCAATGGCGTCGGGCATCCCTTCAGCTACAGCGTCGCATACGATCCGCAGCAGAAAGTCTGGCTCATCGTGACTTTCCCGGTCTCTGTCCGCATCGACTTTGCCATCGCCCACAACGAAGAATACATGTCGGTCAACCGCAATACAGTGACGGGAATCATGGTAGCCATTGCGCTTTTCTACCTGATACTCTTGGCGATCAGCACCGTGATTTATTCTAAGCTGACTTCCATCAGTGTGGTTTCTCCGCTCAAGGCACTTTGCGCAAGCGCCAAACGGATCTGTGACGGCGATTACAGCGCCAGAGTCGACTTGAATTTACGAAACGAATTCGGTGATCTGGAGTCGATCTTCAACTGTATGGCGGAGCAGATCGAGTCTGAGATCTCCCTGAGAAAACGATCCGAAGACGATCGGAAGCGTTTGATTCTGGACGTCTCACACGACTTGAAAAACCCCCTCTCCAGCATCATGGGATACGCAGAAATCTGTCATAAACATCCAGAATTGACGGAAGAGGAACGCAAGCGATATGGAGAAATCATTTTTGAAAACAGCCGTCGCGCCAACCGCCTGATTTCAGACCTGTTCGAACTGTCCAAAGTGGAAAGTCCCGAATACACTCTGAGTTTTTCCCAGACGGATATCTGCGAGTATCTGCGGGAACAACTTGGCACATTTATACCTGCTTTAGAGGATGCTGGCTTTGGGTACAGGGTTGCTATTCCAGAGAAAGAGATCCCCGTCTTTATCGATGGGCAACAGTTGAGCCGCGTCTTTGAAAACCTGATCACGAATGCGATACAGTACAATACGTCCGGTACACGGATCGAAATCGATCTGGAAGAACTTCCGGAGGAGGTGTTGATTCGTTTTCGAGATGATGGCGTCGGCATGCCGGAAGAATTGGCTGCAGATGTTTTCCAACCCTTTGTCAGAGGGGACCCGTCCAGAAATTCGGCAAAAGGGGGAACCGGCCTGGGTCTTGCCATCGCACAGCGGATCGTCCATGCACACGGCGGGACCATCCAACTGCAAACCGCGAAAAATCAAGGCACTGAATTTATGATCACAGTACCAAAAATGTAATGTAGATTTAAGAAACCTTACAGCTCATTTTAAGACTCTATTGTTATATTAATAACAAAGAGTTGCAAATGAGCTGTTTTTTATTGAAAAGAAAGGTTGAAATCAAATGTATCAGAGCAAACCAATGAACATCGGGACCGGCGTACTGCTTTTGGCAGTCACCCTGGGCATCCTGTTGTTAAGCGCTTTTGGAGGCCAGACAGATCCAGACATCCTCTACGAAAATGACGATTACGGATTTTCGGTCTCCATGTCCCGGGGATTCTGGGATACGGTGACGATCAATGAAGGGGAGGAAGGCGTCCTTTTCTACTTCCGCGATGTACCCAAAGACGAAGTTGACGAAAATATGGGAATCGTAGGAGAGATCCAAGTCTTTAGCAAGAAGAACGCAACCCGGACAGATCTAATAGAACGAGAGGAATCATACGATCTAAGATATTTGGGAGAAAATGAGAACTACTTCTTTGGCTGGTGTCACCCAACAGACGCTCAGATCGCTCCGGCTACACCGGAGGAAACATCGGTTGCATACCGTTCCGCGGTTGCGGGATTTGAAGCGATGATCACTAGCTTTGCAATTATTGACGCGAACAACGAGAACAAGGAGATTTGAATCATGAAAGCGGAGAACAAAAAAGTAACTTGGAAGAAAGTGGTGCTGGTGCTTTTAGCTCTGGGGGTCCTTCAAACACTGCCGGTCATCTTCGTCAAACCGATCGGGAGCAAACGACTGGCAGATGAAAACATAACCGTTTACTATCAGGAAAAGGATGAGAAGGCGGCAGCAGAGGTCTTTGCTATATTAACGCTGAAAGCGGACCAGATCCGCGCCGACCTGGGATTTGAAGGAGATGCGGCCACTGAGGTATTCCTGTACCACACACAATGGCAACTGGCGATCAGAGAAGCAGGATTTGCAACGCTGCTGATTGCGCCATCCTGGCACATTGGAGACAGCCATAACGGAAATGTCATGATGGTATCTCCCTATACCGAAGTTGAGGGACATGACCACGAGAGCATCCTGACGGCCACATTGCACGAATACGTTCATTCGATCAATCACAAGGCAAATCCAAAACTCAATTACTTCTGGGACAACGGCCTGGCAACCTACATTGCAGAACAAAAGCCCCAAGCTGAAATGATCCAGTCGATGGCGATCCCTACCGTCGATCAGATGCAGACCGAGAACGGGCTGACCTTCGCCAATATGGGCGGCTACGCGTTCTCATACAATTACATCGAGTATCTGGACAACACCTATGGGTGGGACAAGGTCGTGGCTTACGCTTCAGGGCAAGGTGATCATCTCGGTATCTTTGGAAAATCGGAGAATGAGATCCATGCCGACTGGTGCAGATACATTAAGGAGGTGAGTTAAGTGGAAACGCTGGAGAGTCATTTTTACAACTGGTTTGGCGTACTGTTCTTCATCGTAGTGTATGCAGTTGTGCTCTTGTTTCTCCCCTTCTACCGAAGAATGGACAAAAAACCGGCGGCTGCCTATCTCGCCTTTGTGTTCGCCTTCGCGCTGGAAATGCATGGAATCCCCTTCAGCATGTGGGTGATCTCCTGGATCATCGGCAGGAATCTTCCGGAAGGGATCCTCTGGGGGCATACGCTGGTCGATACCATCGGATTTGGCGGCATGTATTTCAATATTGCCTGCGCCATCATCGCACTGACATTGATCATAAATGGTTGGTTCCATATCCATAAAGCGTACTGGTCCAAAGACGCAGGAAAGGGTTCCCTGGTAACGACAGGAATCTATCGTTATATCCGACATCCCCAGTACACGGGTTTGCTGTTGTTGTCCTTCGGCATGATGGTGGAATGGGCGACACTCCCTCTGCTTTTGTTATATCCGGTGATGGTCACCATGTATGTACGTCTGGCGAAACGGGAAGAAGCCGACATGCTTGAGGAATTTGGAGACGAGTACAGAATCTACCAAGAGAAAACCAAAATGTTCATCCCCTATATAATTTAACGATCCTGGGGAAATGCGACGGATTCCGGTCTACGAATAGCAAGAAAATTCAAATAATTAAGCAAGTCAGTGATTGTCACAAAGACATCGCTGGGATACCATAGTTTTGGTAGAATCTTTCTATTCGAAGTAGGAGGGGAATGAATATGAGACTCAGGAATGCGATTTCGTTAGTCCTCGTATTGGGAGTGGTCGGACTCGGTCTTCCGGGTTGCGCCCCTGAAGAAGAAGCGGTATATGCCGATTCGGTATGGACCAATGGAGTGATCTACACTGCCGATGAGGCAGATACCATGGCAGAAGCTGTTGCAGTCAAAGATGGAGTCATACTCTTCGTCGGCGCATCGGCTGATGTGGAACCGTACATCGGTGAAGAAACGACGGTCTACGATCTTGATGGGGGCATGTTGTTGCCGGGAATGACAGATTCACACTTGCATCCTCCGGGAACGATGTACGCAGAGCTCTATAACATCAATTTGAACGGTATCCTGACAGAGGATGCTACTATGCAGGCCATCGAGGACTATGTAGCCGCCAATCCGGACATGGATGTGTATTATGGCGACGGTTTTTCCATCGGTGCATTCAGTGGTGAAGAGGTTTCCAAAGGACCAACAAAGGAACGCCTCGACGCTATCAGTGACAAGCCCATCATCATCGGATCCTACGATGGCCATGTTGCCTGGTTGAATTCCGCTGCCTTTGAATATTGCGGCATCACCAAAGACACAGTACCTCCGGAAGGTGGAGTGATCGAGAAGACCGCCGACGGAGAATTGTGGGGGACATTGAAGGAACTTGCCTGGGATCTGGTTCCGGCGCAAGAATATACGGATGAGCAGATCAAGGATGCGCATGTCGCATTTCAGGAGTACATGCACAGTTTGGGCTATGTCGGTATCACTCACATGAGCAGCGGCATCACGTCTGTCACAACCGTGGATCCATTCGTGGAAATGGACAAAAACGGCGAGCTGACCCTCTATATCACGAAGAACACGGTGATGGATCCCAACATGGATTATCTTGAGCAAATCAACAACGCTAAAATGATTCGTGATGCTTACACTTCAGAATTTTACAAAGCAACGAGTTTGAAGTTCTTTGCCGACGGCGTCGTGGAAGGCGTCACTGGCTATCTTCTTGCTCCATACACAGAGGAAGCCGGCCAGGCGCCCGATTATGTAGGATCCCCACTCTGGAAGCCGGATATCATGAATCAGGCCTTTGCCCTGGGCAACAAGGAGGGATTCCAGATCCACGTCCATTCTATCGGTGATGCGGCAACCAAACAAACACTGGATGCCATGGAATTTTCCCTGGATGAAAACGGGGATGGGGATTACCGCAACGTGATCACCCATCTGCAGTTGGTCGACGACGCTGACATTCCCCGCTTTGCCGAATACGGTGTCATCGCAAATCTCCAGCCATACTGGGCGTTCAAAGAACCATATTGGTGGGAAGTCGTGGATCAACCGTTGTTAGGCACAGAGCGGGCGGAAAAGGAATATCCGATGCAGTCCCTCATTGATGCCGGCGCATTGTTGGTCAGCTCTTCAGACCACTCCGTCACTCCTTTCCCAAATCCTTTCTGGGCAATTGAAGTGGGCGTGACCCGAAATTTGAACAATGCGGAGTTCTACGAAGTGGATGATATCACGGACATGGACGACCCCACATGGCTTCTGGACAAGGAGGAGAGAGTGTCGCTGACGGATATGGTGAAATCCTTTACCATCAACGCAGCGTTCCAAAACTTCAGGGAAGCAACCACCGGCAGCATCGAAGTCGGAAAGAATGCAGACTTCATCATGGTCGATCAGAATATATTTGAAATCGATCCGCTTGACATCGACAAGACACAGGTGCTGGAAACCATTCTCAAAGGAAAAACCGTATACACCAAACCCTGATAAAACCGCGTGAACAAATCCGCTGCAATCGACGTCTTATTGATAGCAAGAGTATTATTGCAGAACAGGAGGTTGCGTTATGAAACAAAAAAAATACATGATCCTGCTGATCGTGTTCATGATGGCATTCGGACTCTTCGCCAGTGCCTGCCAACCAAAGGACAAAGACCCGGTCGAAACCCCTGATCCAGCGGGTCGGGACGTCGGATTCATCGCCCAGTATATCCGTACCAACGGATATCATGAGGATGTGGACTATCCGGTGGTAACTGTCGTCGAGAGCGTGGAAGCCCTGAATACGTATCACGATGAGAACCTGGATCTCTACGATTTGGCCCAGTGGGACGTGACCGACCGATACGACGAGGCATACTTCTCTGAGGGCGTGCTTATATTGGTGCTCCTTGAGGAAAATAGCGGCTCCAACCGCCACGAAGTGACCGCAGTGAGAAAACAGGAAACCGGGATGGAAATCGCCATCGATCGGATCCTTCCCGAGATCGGAACGGCAGATATGGCAGAGTGGCATATCTTCATAGAGCTCTCGCGTAGCGATTACATGGCAGGCGAGATCGAGGTCAGCTTTGAGGACATCAAAGCCGAAGCCGGAGAAGATGCCGAATACGAGAAGTAAAATAGAATAAAAGGTCGGGCATGTTGAGCCCGGCCTTTTTCATGCCTTGGAACCAGACATTTTTCTTGTACAAATTTGAAAAAAGCACTATAATTATACCTGTTAGTGGATCAAGCGGTGTGGCGCAGTCCGCGTCCGCCAAACTCAGTTACTATGGAGGTAGTACTCGTATGAAAAAAATGGTTGCAGTTGTCCTCATAATGCTGCTGGTGATCGGCAGTTTGGCAGGATGCGGTTCCGGAGAAACCGGCGGCGAAGAAGAGCCAAAAGTCATCAAGATCGGTGTATTTGAGCCAGTGACCGGTGAAAACGGCGGTGGCGGATTCCAGGAAGTCCTAGGCATTCGATATGCCAATGTAGTATACCCCACCGTTGACATCGACGGAGAAACCTACACGATCGAATTGGTCGAAGTAGACAATAAGTCCGACAAGACTGAAGCCGTTACCGCAGCACAGAGACTGATCAGTGAAGGCGTAGTCGCCGTGATCGGTTCCTATGGCTCCGGCGTGTCCATAGCGGCAGGCGAAATCTTTGCAGAAGCAAATCTTGCTGCAGTTGCCGCATCCGCTACTAATCCCCAGGTCACAGCAGGAAATGACTTCTATTTCCGTGTTTGTTTCCTCGATCCGTTCCAAGGCACTGTTATGGCAAACTATGCCATCCAAAACGGAGCCAAGACAGCAGCCGTCATTACCCAGCTAGGTGACGACTACTCTTCCGGACTTGGATCTTACTTTGTAACAGCATTCAACGATTTGGCAGGAGCCGGTTCTGTGGTTTCCGAGCAACAGTTCCAGACCAACCAGACCGACTTCAAAGCGATCCTGACCAACATCAAGGCGTCCAACCCGGATGTCATATTTGCACCCTCTTCCATCACGACAGCTCCACTGATCATCAAGCAAGCCCGTGAACTTGGTATCACCGTACCCATCATGGGCGGCGACACATGGGAAAATGCGACGATCATCGAAAATGCAGGAGCTGATGCCGAAGGTATCGTTCTTTCGACCTTCTTTGATGAAGCAGAACCTGCAACCGATGAGGCCGCTTCCTTTATTACTGGATTCAAAGAATATCTCGTTGAGAACAACCAGGATGAAATCATTCCTGCAGTTTCCGCGCTGGGATATGATGCCTATCTGACCGTGATTGCAGCGATCGAAGCCGCCGGCACCACCACTGATACTGTAGCGATCCGCGATGCGCTGAAAGGTGTATCCGTCGTTGGCGTAACTGGAGCGATCAGCTTCAACGAAGTCGGCGATGCCAACAAGGACATGGCTTTCATCAAGACAGTAGAAAACGGACAGTTCAAGTTCCTCATGACCGTTTCGGTCGAATAATTGAACCTGTGAATCATTGATGCTATTGAGTGGGAGTGTCGCACTCCCACTCAATTTCTATCCATCCCGTCTTCTTAGCGAAGACAGTTCAGGAGAGAGTTACACATGGCAATCAACACCTTGTTGCAACACGGGTTGACCGGTATCTCCCTTGGCGGGGCCTATGCCCTTATTGCTATCGGTTATACCATGGTATACGGAATATTACGTCTTATCAATTTCGCTCACGGCGATATTTTTATGATGGCAGGTTATTTCATGATCTTCGCCATCGCATCGTTTCCTTGGTATGTGGCGGTGCCCATCGTTTTGATCGCAACCATACTGCTGGGAGTACTGATCGAGAGGGTCGCCTACAAACCTCTGAGAAGCGCTCCGCGGATGTCGATCATGATCTCCGCCATCGGCGTATCCTACCTGCTTCAGAATCTGGCAACCTATCTCTTTACGGCTTTGCCCAGAGGTTATCCTTCCATTCCATTCCTTAAGAAGATCTTCCAGATCGGCGAACTGTCTGCTTCTCTGGTTACCATAATCACACCAGTCCTGACTTTGGTACTGGTCTACTTGTTGATTTTGCTCATCAACCATTCAAAAATCGGTATGGCAATGCGAGCGGTTTCGAAAGACTTCGAAACATCCCAACTGATGGGGATCAAAATCAATCAGGTCATCAGCGTGACCTTTGTCGTCGGCTCCTTGCTGGCTGCCATCGGTTCCATCCTGTATTTCACGGATCGTATGACTGTATTTCCGTTCAGCGGCATGCTTCCGGGACTCAAGTGCTTTGTTGCTGCGGTTCTTGGCGGCATTGGCAGCATTCCGGGAGCGGTGATCGGCGGCTTTATTCTGGGCCTGGGGGAGACCGCTCTTGTTGCTATGGGGTATTCCACCTTCAGTGATGCCTTCACCTTTGCAATTTTGATCGTCATGCTTCTGTTCCGGCCTACCGGATTGTTTGGCGAGAAAGTGACGGATAAAGTATGAAGAAATTGGATCAGAAGACAAAAATTATCTTATCGGTCGCGCTCGTTGTCGTGGCGATTCTGGGACTTTCTTACCTGGATGCCAATCGAAGTGATTACAGCTATGCGCTGTCGATTCTGGAAAGAAGCGCGATCTATGCAGTTGTTGCGGTAGCGATGAATTTGCTGACTGGTTTCACCGGTCTCTTTTCGCTGGGACAAGCCGGATTTATGGCTATCGGCGCTTACACTGTCGCGATTCTAACCATTCCTGTGGAAAGCAGGGCAGCTGTCTATTACATCAACGGCATTGCCGATGGCTTGGCAAATGCGTATTTGCCGCTATGGGCGGCCTTGATACTGGCAGGTATCTTCGCTGCCTTTATGGGGTTGCTGATCGGCTATCCGGTCCTGCGGCTAAAAAGCGACTATTTGGCTATTGCGACCCTGGGATTTTCCGAGATCATTCGTGCATTCATAGCCGCCCCCCAACTGGATCGCATCACCAACGGTTCCTATGGATTGAAAAGTATCCCCGGGTTTCCGTCGACCTTTATGGTCTTCGGCGTCTCCGCTCTTTGCATATTGCTCATGGTCATGATTCTCCGCTCCTCCTATGGACGTGCGTTCAAGGCGATCCGGGAGGATGAGACCGCAGCCGAGGCAATGGGCATCAATCTCTCCAAGCACAAGCAGATGGCTTTCGTCATCAGCTGTTTTTTCACTGGTGTCAGTGGCGGTATGCTTGCAGTCTACATGCGTTCCATCGACTCCAAGAGCTTTCAGATCGGCCTGACCTTCGACATCCTTTTGATCGTCGTACTGGGAGGGATCGGTAGCGTCACAGGAAGTGTATTTGGGGCTTTTTTGATGACAGCCGGCAGGGAGTGGCTTCGGTTTTTCGACAATCCCCTAGTCGTCGGCGGGTTTTCAGTGCCGCTGTTCCGCTCCGGGTTTCGGATGGTCATTTTCTCACTGATCCTGATGGCGGTCGTGTTGTATTACCGAAAAGGTTTGATGGGTACCAGAGAATTCTCTTGGGACGGGATCTACAATTTCCTGCGAAAACATCTGTACTTGCGATGGCGAAAACCTTCGGGAGAGGAGGTGAAGCGCGATGTCTGATACAGTATTGAATCTAACGGATGTCACGATGCAGTTTGGCGGAGTCATCGCTGTCAACAACCTCTCGATGGAAGTAAGGCCGGGAGAGATCGTGGCGATCATCGGTCCCAACGGCGCCGGTAAAACTACTGCGTTCAATGTGATCACAGGTGTCTATGCTCCCACCAATGGAGAAGTGTCTTTTCACGGCGAAACGATCATCAGCAATCATCCTCAGGGCAAAATGACCAAGCTGTATGCCGGCGAGCACCTGGGAAAATACGACAAAGTCATACAGAAGACACCGGATCGTATCACAAAGATGGGGATCGCCAGAACCTTCCAAAACATAAGACTGTTCAAAGACTTGACTGTATTCGAAAACGTTCTGATCGCAAAGCACATGAACATGAGAGCAGGGTTGTTTTCAGCAACCTGCATGTTGAATCACAACGAAGAGAAGGAAATGAGGCAACAGTCCATGGAACTTCTTGAGATACTCGACCTGGCAGATACGAAGGATGAGATTTCCAGCTCGCTTCCCTACGGCAAGCAACGTCGACTGGAGATCGCCCGCGCCATGGCGACGAATCCTTCACTTCTCTTGTTGGACGAGCCTGCAGCAGGGATGAACCCTCAAGAAACAAACGATCTGACTGCTTTTATCCACAGACTGAAAGAGGAATTCCACCTTACCGTACTGATGATCGAGCATCACATGAATCTTGTCATGGAGATTTCCGACCGGATCTATGTCCTGGATTTTGGCAAGCTGATCGCTACAGGAACGCCGGGCGAAATACAAAACAATCAACACGTCATCGACGCGTATTTGGGGGTGGACGAAGATGGACACTAACAGCTACCTATCCATTTCCGGACTAAAGGTGGAGTACGGCGGAATCAAAGCCGTGAAGGGCATTTCTCTCGAGGTGCCGAAAGGCAAGATCGTGACGCTGATCGGATCCAACGGAGCAGGAAAAAGCACAACACTGCGCACGATCGCAGGAGTTGTAAAAGCCAAAGAAGGCTCCATACGATTCGACGGAGTCGAGCTCCTGGGAAAAGCGCCTGACGATATCGTACCGATGGGTATCACGCTGGTTCCGGAAGGGCGTCGGGTATTTGCCAACCTGACAGTTTTGGAAAACTTGAAAATCGGTGCATATGTACACCATCACAAATTGGATGACGATCTGGCTCGTGTGTTTGAATTGTTCCCTCGTCTGAAGGAGCGGGAATGGCAGCTGGCAGGAACGCTTTCCGGAGGAGAACAGCAGATGCTTGCCGTCGGAAGGGCTCTTATGAGTCGGCCGAAACTGCTGATGATGGACGAGCCCTCACTTGGACTGGCGCCTCTGATCGTGAAAGATATTTTTAACATTATAAAGACGATCAACGAAGAAGGCATCACGGTCCTTCTGATCGAACAGAACGCCAATCATGCTCTAAAGATCGCCGATTGGGGATACGTCATGGAAACCGGCGTCATCACCATGCAAGGAACCGGTGCGGAACTATTGGCAAACGAGAGCATCAAAGAAGCCTATCTGGGCAAGCAGAAGAAATCCTGAATCCGGGATCGGAGGAGGAGCTTTGAAAAAGAAGGTTTGCATCATCAATACTGGTGGAACGATCAGCATGACGAAAACCGAAAACGGCTATGCTCCGGTTCGAGGTTTTATTGAGCAGGCGCTCTGTCAGATCTGCGCCTTGAACGAGGATGAGATGCCATCCTTTGATTTGATCGAATACGATCCACTCTTGGATTCTTCCAGCATCGCTGTTAAAGAGTGGGTCAAGATCGCGGCGGATATTGAGAAGCGCTATGAAGACTACGATGGTTTTGTGATCCTTCATGGGACGGACACTATGGCCTATACTGCTTCAGCGCTCTCCTTCATGCTTGACGGACTGGATAAACCAGTCATTTTGACCGGATCGCAGATCCCGATCGTTGAACTGAGAAACGATGCCCGTGACAACCTGGTTACAGCGTTATTGCTGGCTACTGAAGACATCCCCGAGGTTTGTCTTTTTTTTCGAAACAAGTTGTTCCGCGGCAATCGTACGACAAAGATCAGTTCTGATGATTTTATTGCATTCGACTCACCAAACCTTCCGCCTCTCGCCGATGCGGAAACGCGGATCATGATCAACCGATCTCTCCTGCGCAGACCAAAAATGAGGGGTTTGCGTTTCCAGCCCTTCGGCGAGCAAAAAATCGCTGTGTTGAAGATGTTCCCGGGGATACAGTTCGATCTTTTTGAGAACATATTGACGCCGGATCTGAAGGGGATCGTGATCGAGGCTTTTGGTGCCGGAAACATTCCGGACAGCCATGGCGCTTTGCTTGGCTTGATGGAAAAGGCCGCGGCCAATGGCACTGTGATCGTAGTGTGCACCCAGTGCGTTCGAGGATCAGCGATCCTTGGCGAGTATGAAAGTAGCAGCGATCTTGTGGAAGCAGGTGCAGTCAGCGGATACGACCTGACAGTAGAAGCGGCAGTCACAAAGCTCTACCATCTCCTCAGCATCAGCTGCGAGCCGGAGACCGTGCGCCAGGGCATGACGCTGGACCTGCGTGGAGAGATCTCTCTTCCGGAAGAAGTTGATTGAGTCATAACCGTCTCCGAAAAGACAACCAAGCCCGAAAGGGCTTTTAGGTTTGAAAAGGCTGACACCATGGGGTGCCAGCCTTTTCTCTCACTACTGATGCAGTTATGATTCAGCTGAAAAGAAGGGCGTAGGTGATCCCTATCAACCCGATCGCGCCAAGAATATAGACCGGTAGCCGCGGCATTTCTCCGTCCTTTTCCATGGCTTTGCCAAACATGTAAAATACAAAGGGATGGATCAGGAAGGGCATGGCAAAGATGAAGGGGATCATAAGAGCTTCTTCCGTTCCGAACATGCCTCCCTGGGTGGCCGCAAAGAGGCCGAAATGAGAGATGGCAGAGGATTTGGCCATGGCAGAATAACCGATGGACATGCCGGAAAGCGCCAACAACACAAAGCCTCCAAAGACAGCCAACAACTGAAAGCCGAGACAAAATTGCATCAAGCCTTTGACTTCGAGATTGTCCTGACCGTTGGCAGTTCGAAGAGTGCGAAGGGATACAATGGTCAATATAATGCCGACAGCGACGATGATTATAGAAGGAACCATCATCAAAGAACCTCGTTCCGCGCTCATTGCGAGGATCGAAAACACGAAGATGTGACCGACAAAGGGCACATTGATCATGATAGGAGCGCGGGATGCAGCGATCATTCCCAGGTCTCCCGCGGTGCAGGCACCGGTCAGACCGGAGTGTGATAATGCTCCAGCCATACCGGGAGCAAGATTTCTTGCGTTTGCTGTCTTCCCAAAAAGCATAAGAATGGATATCCCTCCGAACATCCAAAACATCTGTCCGAAGAAACCATAAGCCATGACCGAACTCATTCCTTCAATGGAAAACGCCTGTAGGATCCTGGAACCGCCGATCATAAAATTCGCAGCCAACACGACGGGGATGCCTGCAAAAAGAAGAGCCTTGATGGTTGGGCCAAATCTCCATTTGTAGAGCAAGGCCCCGGAACCGGAGCCGACGAGCACAGCAAAAAATATCTGAGGCAATGCAATGACCGGCTTGACTGCAACCGAAAGATAGTAGGTTGCAATCAGAATCAAAGTCATACCCAGAATTTCAATTACACCTTTTTTGATGTAAAGCCGTTTGTTTGTTATCGTTGCCTTGTAATCCAACAAAATGACAGATCCGATCAAACCGATGTAGGCAAGTAGAGGAAAGTATCTCCCAATATCTCCATCGGTCGATCCGATGATGACCCGGAACAAGGATTCGATGCCGAGAAGCAGAAAAAAAGAACGGATGATGTAAACCAATTGGGTACGATTGGTCCCCAGTATCGTTTCTTCTGTGGAAGGGACGACCATGTCCTCCACATCGATCTTGATGCCTCCGAAAATCTTGCGCATCTCCTGCCCGCCCACAAAAAACGAAACAGTCAATGCAACGATCGTGGTGCGGCTGATGAAATCGATGATGGGAAATTCAGGGAGACCCTCAGATGCGACGCCGCTGGCTACCAGAACGTATCCCATGGCAAGTCCAAAAACGACGACGATCAGGATCGGTGAAAACTTCGTGCCTGCAACGACTGTCCTGGCGACCAGCACCATAGGGATCAACAAAAAAATAGAGAGCCAAAACTGGTTCAGTATTTGCAAGTGCTGGATTTGTTCCAAGACATTTTCCATAAACCTGCCTCCTTTATTATTCTGAATTTTACAACATTGTACCATTTCCCGACGACCCGGTAAAGATTTTATTGACAAAAGTGTCGATTTTCGGTAGGGTGATTGCATAATTATATCCGTCCGCCCCCCCCATTTGGTACATTTATTGAGGAGGAGAACGAATGCACGGACCAGCGCAGGAATGGAAGAAGGACAACGCGTCCTCTTTAAAAGAAATCCTGGGAAAATGGCTTTTCTTTATCTACGCAATCATCTATGTCGGTTTTATCGTGATCAATGTTGCAAGTCCAAAATTTATGAGTGTCGACGTTGGGAGCTTGAACATGGCGATCGTCTATGGGTTCGGGCTCATTATTTTTGCCATGCTTTTAGCGTTTGCGTTCAACCACGTTAGTTCACACGCAGAAGAACTGTTGAACACGGAAGAAGAAGAAGAGGAGGATTGCGAATAATGATTTATACACCTTCGCCTTGGGCAGTCATCCTCTTTATCGCTTTTGTCGCTTCGGTTCTCGGGATCTCGATTCATTTCGCCAAAAAAACAAAGTCGGCGTCCGGCTACTTCGCTGCCGGCGGTACCATCCATTGGTCGGTCAACGGGGTTGCCTTCGCTGGTGACTATCTCTCTGCTGCATCTTTCCTTGGAATTTGCGGGATGATCGCCATGTCCGGTTATGATGGATTCTTGTACTCCATTGGTTATCTTGGTGGCTGGATCGTAGCTCTTTTCGTAGTAGCTGAGCCCATGAAGCGTATGGGAAAATTCACCTTTACTGATGCCATCGATTCAAAGTTCAATTCAAAAGGCATCCAACTGTCGGCAGCGATCAGCACGTTAGTCGTTTCGATTTTTTACCTGATCCCACAGATGGTTGGCGCAGGCTCTCTTGTAACACCTTTGCTTGGTCTTCCCCATTGGGCAGGCGTTGTAATGGTAGGAACGATCGTAGTCCTGATCGTTGCCATGGCAGGCATGACATCCACGACCTACGTGCAATTTCTGAAGGGTGGATTATTGATCATCTTCTCTATGGTGTTGGTATTTCTGGTTTTGTCCAGAGGAATCTCGACCGCTCCTGACCAGGGAGGCGACGTAGAATTCCACCAGTATACCACATTGAAAGTGGAAAGCGTCAGTGGATCGAATGTTTCATTGGAAGACAAATCCTATGATGTGATCAAACCGTTGGAAGCAGGAGGTTTGAAGTTTTTCCTGCTTAGCAAGGGAGGAGAAGAGAGTGTCTGGAAGCTGGATACAAACGGTAGCATCCTTGAAGAAACCCAATATGTGGTCCAGATGGGTGATGGAAGGGTGCTTTACAATGGTGCGGACAAGTCGGAAGAAAAGTTCTATCAAGTCGGGCACATGAGCGAGGTATACGGTCAACCGGAATACGAACATGCGAACCTGAACGCACTTTCTTTCATTGATACGATCAAAAATGGTACCGTGGTTCGTTGGAGCAAACAGCTTGTGGCTGACGGCAACAACAAATACACGATTTACTACCAGAACCCAACACCCGGTAAAGATATATTGAGCCCGGGATTGAAATTCAAAGTCGACTCAGATAAAGGCGCTAAATTTACAGACAAACTAGACTTTGTTTCTCTGATGCTGGCCTTGTTTTTCGGTACCGCTGCCTTGCCCCATATTTTGATCCGGTACTATACGGTGCCGGATCCTGCCAGCGCCAGAAAATCGACGATCGTCGCTATTGCCTGCATTGGATTGTTTTATGTGCTTACGTTGTACATGGGGCTTGGTGCTATGGTGAATGGAGTCATCGATCTGACCAATGAGAACATGTCGGCGCCGCTCCTGGCCCGATCCTTTGGCGTGACAATTTTTGCGATCATTTCTGCCATCGCCTTCGCAACGGTCTTGGGGACGGTCAGCGGTCTGATCGTAGCAACCTCCGGCGCAGTAGCCCATGACCTGATGGACCGGTATATGGGGCTGAAGATGACGGATAAACAAAAAGTCCGTGCAGGTAAACTGACTGCAGTCGTGGTAGGCATCATCGCCATGATACTGGGGATATTGTTCAAAGGAATGAATGTCTCATATTTGGTAGGATGGGCTTTTGCAGTCGCTGCATCAGCGAATCTGCCGGCAATCGTCATGATCCTGTTCTGGAAAGGAACGACAGCGAAAGGAGTCATGGCTTCGATCACTGTTGGATTGGTCTCTGCGTTAGGATTGATCCTGCTTTCTCAGGAGACATTTATCAATGTATATGGACTGCCAGATGTCACTGCTCCTGTGCCGATCAACAACCCGGCGATCATTTCCGTACCTTTGAGCTTCATCACCCTTGTGGTTGTCTCGCTGTTGACGAAGCGCAAGAAAGTCTGTTGACAGGATATCCATTCGATGCTATAGTTCATGTAATCAAAACAAAGGAATATCAAAATGAACCGATTTAAAAAAAGCAATGGGTATTACTATAGCAAAAGGCGCTCTCGATCCTGATGGAAACATCACGGGTGAGCGCTGATTGGCGTGTACCCGTGAAGCAAGAGTCGATATCGACCGGCATCCGGGTACCAAACCAGGATGCCGGTTTTTTATTACAGAAAAGAGGAAAGAAACATGATCATAATTCTGAAGGACGATCCAAACCCAAAACAGCTCGATAATCTTATACAATGGCTGAAGAGTATGGGACTCCAGATCCATGAATCCAGGGGAGAGAACACTATGATCTTGGGCTTGGTGGGAGACACGACAACCATCGATATCGACTTGATCAATGCGCTTGACATCGTCGCTGACGTCAAGCGCATCCAGGAGCCGTATAAAAATGCCAATCGGAAGTTCCATCCGGAGGATACTATCGTTTCCGTCGGTGGGGTCAAATTAGGTGGCGGTCATTTTCAGATCATAGCTGGACCATGCTCGGTGGAATACTCGGAGCAGATCAAAGCGATCGCTTGCAGCGTGAAGGAATCGGGAGCGGGAATCCTTCGTGGAGGTGCATTCAAACCCAGAACGTCACCCTACGCGTTTCAGGGAATGAGGGAAGAGGGGATCAAACTCTTGCTGGAAGCAAAGAAGGTGTCCGGATTGCCCATAGTGACCGAAATCATGGACCTTTCCCATTTGCATCTGTTTGAGCAGGTCGACATGATCCAGGTGGGGGCGCGCAACATGCAAAATTTTGAACTATTGAAGGAATTGGGACGGCTTGACCGGCCAGTTCTATTGAAAAGAGGACTGTCAAACACATTGCAGGAACTTCTGATGAGTGCGGAATACATTATGGCCGGGGGGAACCGTCAGGTTGTCCTGTGCGAACGGGGAATCCGCACCTTCGAGACCACAACCAGAAATACATTGGATCTTTCAGCAGTGCCACTCCTCAAATCCATGTCACATCTCCCAGTGGTCGTAGATCCCAGTCATGGGACAGGCCTCTCAAAGCTGGTCAAACCTATGGCAATGGCAGCGGTTGCGGCAGGGGCTGACGGGGTCATGATCGAAGTTCACAACGATCCGGCGCATGCTCTTTGCGACGGACAGCAGTCACTGACGATGGAAGCCTTTCATGAGTTGGCAGACGGGATCCGGGGGATCTTGCCATTTGCCTGTCGTTGGAAGCAAGGAGATTGATAATGAATATTGGAATCATTGGACTTGGTCTGATCGGCGGGTCTATGGCAAAAGCCATCAAACAGCATACTGATCATATGGTTTTAGGATACGACTGTAAAGAAACGGTACTACGGAAGGCCATGATGATGGATGTCATCGACGACTCACTGACTGATGATACACTTTCAGTCTGCGATATCCTGATTCTTGCACTGTATCCACATACGACGATCGAGGTCTTGAAGGAAAAGGCGCCAATGCTAAGCAAGCATACGATCGTTGTGGATTGCGCAGGGGTGAAAGAGATCGTATGCAATGCGCTGGAATCGGTTGCCGAGAAATACGGATTTCAATTTGTCGGCGGACATCCTATGGCGGGTGTGGAATATTCCGGATTCGAGCATTCCCAAAAGACATTATTCAAAAATGCATCGATGATACTCACACCATTCTCCGGAACGGAGATTCAAACGATTGAGCGACTGAAGAGATTTTTTCTTGAAATCGGGTTTGGCCACGTGGAGTTGACCACGGCAAAAACTCACGACCGCATGATCGCCTTTACCTCGCAACTCGCCCACGTGGTTTCAAGCGCCTACGTGAAAAGCTCGGTTGCCTCCAGTCACAAAGGGTTTTCCGCAGGGAGCTACCGGGACATGACAAGGGTGGCGAAACTGGATCCGGACATGTGGACGGAACTATTTCTAGCAAACAAAACCAACCTTGCCGAAGAAATCAAAGGATTGATCCGACGACTGGAAGAGTACCAGGTCGCCATTGAATCCGGAGATGAAGAAGAAATCAGAAAACAGCTTGTTGATGGAAATCGTCAAAAAATCCAACTCGACGGAAAGACATCATCCAAGGGGTGATAAATCGCCGTGGAAGGTTCTGGCAAGCACTTCGTTCTGCTGTTCCTTTGAAAGCTTGTGGAAATTGACTGCATAGCCAGAGACGCGTATCGTCAGGTCGGGGTATTTTTCCGGATGGTCCATAGCGTCAAGCAGTAGCTCCTTTTGCAGGACGTTAACGTTGATGTGATGTGCGCCTTGCTGAAAATAACCTTCCAGGATACCGACAAGGTTGTGATGCCGTTCCGTTTCGGTTTTGCCCAAGGCCTCCGGCACGATGGAAAAGGTGTTGGAGATGCCGTCTTTGCACACTTCAAATGGAAGCTTCGCCACCGAATTCAAAGAGGCCAAGGCGCCGTTTTTTTCCCTACCGTGCATCGGGTTCGCTCCGGGAGCAAAGGGTTCGCCAGCAGACCGGCCATCGGGCGTGGCGCCGGTCTTTCTACCATAGACGACATTTGAGGTGATCGTCAATACAGAAAGCGTTGGCTCTGCATCTTTGTACAGTCGATGCTTTTTCAGTTCCTGGAGAAACAACTTCACTTGTTCCTTGGCTATGCTGTCCACACGATCGTCGTCGTTTCCGAACGCTGGATATGCTCCATGGATCTCAAAGTCCCGGATCTGTCCGGATTCATCTCGAAGGCACCGCACTTGTGCATATCGTATCGCAGCGAGGGAATCGACAAGGACCGATAATCCCGCAACACCGAACGCCATATATCGATGAACATCGGTATCGTGGAGGGCCATCTGCGTCTTTTCGTACGCATACTTATCGTGCATATAGTGGATGATATTCATCGCGCTGACATAGGTTTTCACCAGCCAGGCGCGATAAAAGGACATGCGGTCAACCACATCAGAATACTCGAGAACCTCACCGAGAAATGGCGCCATCTGCGGTCCGACGGAAAGACCTGTCATTTCGTCTTTCCCGCCATTCAGACTCAGGAGCAGTAGTTTGGGCAGGTTGGCCCTGGCGCCGAAAAACTGCATATCCTTGCCGATTCGCATCGCGGATACACAGCAGGCAATCGCATAGTCATCACCAAAATCAGTTCGCATCAGATCATCATTTTCGTACTGGATCGCGTCGGTATCACAGGATACACTGGCGACATAGGATTTGAAACGATCGGGAAGAGCAGAGGACCATAGGACCGTTAAATTGGGTTCCGCAGAGGGACCGAGGGTGGACAGGGTATGAAGGATACGAAACGAGCTTTTCGTGACAAGTGTCCTTCCGTCAAGGCCCATGCCACCGACGGCTTCCGTGATCCACATGGGATCGCCGGCAAAGAGCTCATTGTAATCCGGAGTGCGAAGATGCCTGGCCATTCGCAGCTTGAGCACGAAATCATCAAAAAGTTCCTGTGCGCCTTCCTCCGTCAGAGTTCCTTCCGATAAGTCCCGATCAATATAAATGTCTAAGAAAGTGCTCACTCTTCCAAGACTCATCGCTGCGCCATTCTGCTCCTTGATCGCTCCCAGGTAGCCGAAGTACAGCCATTGAAAGGCTTCTCTTGCATCGGCGGCAGGTCTGCCGATGTCATGACCGTAGGTCGCAGCCATTTCTTTCAGATACTCCAGAAAGGCGATCTGTTGATACAATTCCTCCAGGAGTCGGATCGTATCGGCATCCATTGGTCTCTCGCCGACTGCCATCTTGTCCTTTCGCTTCTCGTCAATCAGATGGTCGACTCCGTAGAGAGCCACCCTTCGGTAATCGCCGATGATTCGTCCCCGCCCGTAGGCATCCGGCAGACCTGTTATGATCCCGCTGTTTCTGGCTGCTTTGATTTCATCGGTATAGACGCGAAAGACGCCTTCGTTATGGGTGGTTCGGTAGCGAAATTCACTCTCCACCTTGTCGGAAAGTTTATAGCCATAGGCCTCGCAGGCTTTTCTGGCCATATTGACCCCACCAAAGGGATGTACGCCCCGCTTTAAAGGAGAATCGGTTTGAAGACCAACGATGATCTCCTTATCCCGGTCCAGGTATCCGGGGGCATAGCTCTTTAAAGAGCTGACGGTCATCGTATCGACGGACAGGACGCCGCCCGCTTCTCGTTCCTGAGAAAACAATGACCGCAGTTGATCGTGAAGTGCCAGAGTGCGTTGAGTAGCCGGCCGAAGAAATGTTGCGGATCCTTCGTATGGCGTATAATTCGACTGAAGGAAGTCTCGGACATCAATGGAAGTTTTCCATTCGGTTCCTACGAATCGTCTCCATGGATCCTTTGAGATCGTCATTTCGATTTCCTTTCTTCTCAGCGTGGTGGGGTTGGTTTTGTAACATAAAAAAGAGCAACTTTCAGCCAGCTGAAATGTTGCCCAGACGGTCGGCGATCCTACACTTTTCCTTCCTTGTGGTTATATCCACAATGCTCCGTCAGTCAGAAAAGCGGTATTTCATTCAATAAAGGAATTATATTCGAAGAGATTCAACCTGTCAATCAGGAAAACCTGAAAACTTTGCTGCGATAGTACTTTACAGCGATTGCTACTGGTGATACACTGGGAAAAATACCCAAGGAAATTGGGTGAAACAGAACAGGAGATCATGCCATGGAGAAAAGCCATCCAACGCTCGTCGGAAAGAACCGATGGATACCAGTTATCGCAAGTGGAGCCATACAATTGTGCCTGGGCACCGCTTATATCTGGAGTGTGTTCCAATCCCATCTGATCATCGGGAAAACAACGCCGGACGCTCTGTTTTCATGGCCTGCAACCTATGGAACTCTTGCTTATGCTCTACTACTTGGACTATTAACGATCGGAAGCATACTGGGAGGATCCCTCCAGCCCAGGTTCAGTCCGGGTACAGTGGTTCGCATGGCAGGAGTGGTATTGGGCGCAGGGTTTCTTTTGATTCGCTTTACGACCGAATCGACGCCCTGGATGCTCTGGCTTTCCTATGGCATTCTTGGCGGGATCGGCATGGGAATGGCTTATACGACCACGATCGCCTGCTGCCAAAAGTGGTTCCCGGATAAGAGGGGACTGGTCACGGGGATCATCGTTTCATCTCTGGGTTTTGGAGGGCTCGTTTTTACACCGATCGCAGAAGCGGTCATTTTCAAAATCGGCGTATTGTCGACATTCACAGTGTTTGGATTTCTTTTTATTCTGGTTAACTGGGTCGGTTCCATTTTCATAAAGAATCCGCCGGAAGGGTTTCAACCAGAGGGATGGACGCCTCCGCCACAGAAAGATGGGATCATTTCACAAAGCTTCACTCCTCGCGAGGCATTGAAGACGCCACAGTTTTACATGGTCACGATTGCATTGATGTGCGCGACAGCGGCGGGATCCATGATGATCCCGATGGCAAAGATCCTTGGATTGCAGCCCGACAGCAACTTGACCAGAGAGGCTGCGATCGCCGGCGTTATGATCGTGACCGGCTTCAACTCCTTTGGGCGGTTGTTCTGGGGCACATTCTCCGACCGGCTGGGAAGAAGAAGAACGGTACAAATATTACTGGTTGCTGCAGCGATCTCCATCGTGCTGGTGTCTTTCGCCAACGGCTATGTCATGTTGGCCTTGATCGCAGTGATCGGGTTTTCCTATGGCGGTTTTCTCGGCGTGTTCCCGGCGCTTACCGCTGACTTTTGGGGCACGCGGCACGTGGCAACGATCTATGGAATGATTCTCCTGGGATTCGGTGTCGGAGCGATTGCATCATCGTTCACGGTTGCCTACCTAAGCGCTATGCAGGGCTTTACGATCGCATTTCGAATAGCAGGCGCCGCTTCTATCGTCGGACTGATCATCATTTCTCTGCTGAAGCCGCCAAAACTAAAATCATAAGTTGACAAAAAAGCCGAAAAGAGCTGACACCATGGGTGCCAGCCCTTTCGCTCGTTTTATAACTCGATGAACGTTGCACGTACACCTTCTAATGCATTGAGATCTTCCAAAAAAGCCAGACCTTCCGGCTCGTCGGGAATCAACTGAAGGATGATCAGACCTTCATCGGAACACAGATCGCCAGCCTCATGAAGTCCAAGCCTCGCTTTGACCTTACAGCCGTGTTCTGTTAAAACCTTCTGGAGTTTTTCCGCCTCTTTGCGTCTGTGCTCAACAGCAATGACGATAAGCTTGTGAATCATCTCATTACCTCCCAATATTCAATTGTGATATCCGGTTGAATCATTATAACACAAATATGGCACTGGTTTCCATTAGGTAAGGATGGTATACTTCCATTATATGTGATATGTGCCTTTTCGTGAGGAGTGTGAGTATGGAAGATATCAAGAGACTGAAGGAAGAATACGAAACTGTATTCAATGGAACCCAGGACAGTATGTTCCTGGTTGAAGTTCTTGGACCTGACAGGTTTCGCTATATCAGGGCGAATTCAGCCTACCACAGAGAAACCGGGGTCACGGAGAAGCAGCTGCAGGGGAAAACCCCGCAGGAAGTGTGGGGAGAAGATCTTGGGAAAAGGGTCGAGGAAAACTACAAAAACTGTGTTGAAAGCAGGGATGTCTACGTATATGAAGAAATGTTTCCGGCCCCGGTCGACCGACCTCTTTGGCACTCTGTCCTGACTCCTGTGATTCGAAATGGAGAGGTGGAATACCTGGTAGGTTCGTCCAGGAATATCACTGAGCAGAGAAAGCACCAAGAAGAGGCAGAGTATTTGAGTTTTCACGATCCGTTGACCGGATTGTACAACCGCAGGTTTTTTGAAGAGGAACTGTCCCGGTTGGACACCGGAAGGAATCTGCCCCTTACCTTCGTGATGATCGATGTGAATGGACTCAAACTTGCTAATGATGCATTTGGCCATGATGCGGGGGACAAGATCCTCATTCGGATCGCCAACGCGATAAAAGGTGAATGCCGCAGCGACGATATCATCGCAAGGACCGGCGGCGACGAGTTCGTTTTGCTTTTGCCAAATACGGATCCGAAGGCGGCAGAAACCCTCGTAAAACGAATCCGGAATAAAATTGAAAACGATACGAGCGGAACAATGCCGCTTTCTGCAGCGATCGGTTGGGAAACCAAACATAAGATCGACGAAAGCATGATCGAATTGATGAAAAAGGCGGAAGACAACATGTACCGCTGCAAGCTGACGGAAAACGCCAATCTTCGAAACAATACCCTAGGTATCATTATAAGGGCACTCTTCGATAAGAACGATAGAGAGGAAAGACATGCAGAATCGGTCGGTGTACTATCCGCTGCACTGGCAAAGGCGGTAGGTTTGTCAGAAACGACCGTCAGCGACATGGAGATCATCGGCCGAGTCCATGATATCGGGAAAATAAGCATCGATGACAGGATTCTCGAAAAACCGGACCGCCTTGACCCGGATGAATGGAGAGAAATCAAGCGACATGCGGAGATCGGATACCGCATCTTGTCAGCGGTCAGCGAATATGCACCGATCGCCAATCTTGTTCTTCAGCACCATGAGAGGTGGGACGGAGAAGGGTATCCCGGGAATCTGAAGGAACATGAAATCTCCGATGAAGCCAGGATCATCGCTATCGTTGACGCCTATGACGCAATGACAACGGATAAACCGTATCAACCGGCCATGACAAAAGAGGAAGCGATCCGTGAACTACGAAACAACGCGGGTTCACAGTTCGATCCTGCATACGTTGAAGTGTTCATCAAAAGCGTATGCGGAAATGAAATGGAAGCAATTTGATCTGGAAATCGTTGCAAGTTTTATGAAAATTGTGGGGCAAACGGAAGTATAAAGTGGTATAATTGAGCCAAAGATCACCGAATCAGTTAACGCATGACGTAGTCGCCATTAAAAAGGGGGAGATTTTTGTGTCGAAACTGTCTTTGATTGAAGGTGTTGGTGAATCCTACGAGAAAAAGCTGAAAGAGTGCGGAGTAGGATCGGTAGAAGCGTTGCTGGAAACCTGCAAGACAAAAAAAGGAAGATCGGTGCTTGCAGATATTTCTGGTATCAGCGAAAAATTGGTTTTGAAATGGACCAATCATGCGGATCTGTTTCGGATCAAGGGGGTTGGTGGCGAATATGCAGAACTCCTGGAGGCAGCGGGAGTCGACACCGTTGTAGAGCTTTCCAAGCGGAAACCTGAAAATTTGGCCGCAAAGATGATCGAAGTCAATGAGAGCAAGAAACTGGTCCGCAAGCTACCCACAGAAAAACAGGTCAGCGACTGGGTCGCACAAGCAGCCAGCCTTCCCAGAGTTGTGCAGTACTGATCACAACATAAAACAAGCGACGAATCAAAAAGACGCTTCCCCGCCGAACGGCAACCGGGAAGTGTCTTTTTAGTAGATGGAGGCTACTTTTTAAGAGAGCCTAATATACCGCGAATCAAGGTTCTTCCCACTTCTCTGCCGATGGTGCTCATGACCGCATTGGTTGCCTTTTCCATCGGTGTTTGTCGTGTATAACCGCTGCTTTTGGTCTTTGTTTGCCGGGAATTCCGTTTAAGCTCTTGCTCTCTTGCTTTGTCTTCTTCTTCCCAGCGCTTCAATTTTTCCTGACGCTCTTTTTCTTCCTGTTCAGCAGCTTGGTTCTTTGCGATTCGGGCCTGTATCATCTCATACGCGGATTCTCTGTCCATTACCCGATCGTATTTTCCCTTCATAGAAGAGGCGGAGAGGATCTGTTGACGAAGTCCATCGTCGATCGTACCGAACTGACTTTGGGGCGGCATGACCCAGGCGCGTTCGACGATGCCGGGCCGACCGTCTTTATCAAGGCAGGAGATCAATGCCTCGCCGGTTGCCAATTCGGTGATGGCCGTCATCGTATCAAAGGCCGGGTTTTCCCGAAATGTCTTGGCGGCAACTTCCACCCGCTTCAGCTCAGCAGGAGTATACGCACGAAGCGCATGCTGGATTCGATTTCCCAACTGGGCAAGAACGCTTTCCGGCAGATCCATGGGATTCTGCGTTATGAAGAAGACTCCAACTCCTTTGGAACGGATGAGACGAACGACTTGCTCGATTTTTTGGATCAGAACTTTGGGAGCGTCATCAAACAACAAATGAGCTTCATCGAAAAAGAAGACCATATTGGGACGTTCCAGATCGCCGACTTCCGGCAAGGTTTCATACAGCTCCGACAACATCCACAAAAGGAACGTGGAGTATAATGTCGGACTCTGGAACAATCGTTCGCAATGCAGCACATTGACCATGCCTCTTCCATCCGGCGCCGTCTTCATCCAGTCGAAGAAATCCAGCTCCGGTTCACCAAAAAAGTGCTCGCCACCCTGATCTTCCAGCGCCAACAGGCTCCGCAGGATCGCTCCCACGCTCTGCGCTGAAATATTTCCATATTCCAGTGTATATTCTTTGGCGTTTTCGCCCACGAACTGTATCATGGCCCGTAGATCCTTCAGATCCAACAAAAGCAGACCTCTATCGTCTGCAATGCGGAACACGATGTTCAGTACGCCGGACTGTGTGTCGTTGAGGCCGAGGATCCTGGACAGGAGCAGCGCTCCCATTTCCGTCACCGTTGTGCGGACCTGGTGGCCCTGTTCTCCGTATATGTCCCAAAACTGCACAGGGAAGGTTCGAAAAGGAAACTCTTCTATACCAAGCAGTACAAACCGTTCTTTCATCTTCGGGCTCTCTGCGCCGGCAACGGCCAAGCTTGCAAGATCACCTTTGATGTCGGAAAGAAAGACAGGAACTCCCATCTCGCTGAAGGATTCTGCCAGAACTTTCAATGTGACGGTCTTGCCGGTTCCTGTGGCTCCCGCGATCAGCCCGTGACGGTTGGCCATTTTTGACAGCAGATAGACCGGATTGTCCCTTTTACCTATCAGTATGTTGCCGTTATCATACATGTGAATTTCTCCCTTCCATTTGCACCGAATGGTATCGTTACTCTGAATTATACCAAGATTACTTGCATAATAATAGCAAAGTGCTAAAATTAGTCTGACAAATCTGAATTAGGAAAGGAGCCATACTGTGAAAATAGGAATCGTGATCCACTCAAAAACCGGCCACACCGCGGGCGTCGGCCAGGGAATCCAATCAAAGCTCAAAGAAGAGGAACTTATAGCGGAGTATCAAACGCTTTCGGCCAGAAATGACGGAGAAATGAAAGCGGAGCTCATCGAACTGGAAGAGGTGCCGAGCCTGGAAGACTACGATGTGGTGATCCTGGGAGCACCGGTGCGCGGATTCTCGCTCTCCGCTGTGATGAAGCAGTATTTGATGCAGGCGAAAACAAGAGAAAACCAACCGGTCCTCTGTTTTGTCACTCACCAGTTTCCTTTTCCCTGGATGGGAGGAAACCAAGCGATCCGACAGTTCAAGGCAGCATGCGAATCCAAAGGAATGAAGGTCATTCAAACAAAAGTGGTCGACTGGTCCAACAAAAACAGGGAGGCAACGATCGCAAGTTTGATCGATGGGTTTGCGAACGCAGTGCAAGGATTGCGGAAAGACAATGAAAAAGTGGTATAAAGTTCTTATCGTGATCGCATCGGAATGAGAGCGTAATGAGTTTAGAAGATCGATCATCCTATTAAAACATCCCGTCGGACAACGATGGGATGTTTTTCGATTGAATTCGACAAATATTTAACAAATAATGCTTGACAGCATAAATAACATATCAGTATAATAATATCGAAAAGAAAATATGCGTTGAACCCGATCCAAATGTGAAAGGAGAACGGAAATGGGCGCACAAGAACGGGCCTCTATTGGGATCTCAAAACAACTGCTGATCCGGTTGCCGAATTATCTCAACTATTTAAAAACCCTGCGCAAAGAAAACGAATCGCTGATCAATATTTCAGCACCGACCATTGCGGCGGCACTGGGACAAAACGAAGTTCAGGTGAGAAAAGATTTGGCTGCGGTCAGCAGCAGCGCGGGTAAGCCCAAAACTGGCTTCTGCATCAAAGAACTCATTCATGACATTGAGAGTTTTCTTGGCTACGACAGCGTTGATGAAGCGGTTTTGGCGGGAGCGGGAAATCTGGGAAGAGCGTTCCTGTCCTATAAAGGATTTGATGATTTTGGTTTAAAAATATTGATGGCATTTGATAAAGACGAAAAAGTCGTTGGGCAAATCATTGCAGGCAAGCACATTATGCCCATCGACCGGCTGCAGGAATTCTGTCAGAGACTAAAAGTGAATATCGGAATAATAACAGTTCCGGCAGAACAGGCGCAGGAGGTCTGCGACCAAATGGTGAGAGGCGGTATACTGGCCATCTGGAATTTCGCGCCGATCCATCTTAGCGTACCGGATCATGTACTTGTACACAATGAAAATATGGTGGCATCACTGGCTAAATTGTCCAATCATTTGGCAGAGCGAATGTCGGATGAAGACGGCATAAAAGGAGGGACAAAGAAATGAGTCAAAGCATCGCAGCAAAATTCGATCGGGCATGTAACATAATCGACAAGTATGAGCGCAATCCCAATAAGTTGATCGCTATTTTACAGGAAATGCAGGAAGAGTACAAATACCTTCCGGAAGAGATCATGACCTTCGTATCGACAGCCCTTGGAATATCTCCTTCTGCTGTTTATGGAGTCGCCACTTTTTATTCTCACTTTACACTGGAGCCAAAGGGAAAACATGTCATAAAAATTTGCGATGGTACTGCCTGTCACGTAAAAAAATCAGAAGACATTCTGAAAGCTTTGGAAAAGCAGTTGGGACTTGGAAAAAAGAGCAAAACCACCGGAGACATGCTGTTTACTCTTGAAACGGTGGCCTGCCTGGGCGCTTGCGGACTGGCGCCGGTCGTAGTGATCGATGAACGGGTTCACGGTCTGATGACACCGGAAGGTACTGTGGCACTGGTCGAAAAAATCAAAGCAGAGGAAGGGGTCGGAAACTATGTGTAACCGAAGTTTAGAAGAACGGAAACAAACTTTTGATTCCGCCATGTCGCAGTACGGATCCAGAATCGTCATCTGTGCAGGAACCGGCTGCGTAGCCAACGGCGCGCTGGACATTTACAAAAAGTTGCAGGAAGTCATTGCGGATCGTGGACTTTCCGTTGCTGTCACACTGAACAAGGAAGAAGCGGAGTTCATCCTTTCAGAAAGTGGATGCCAGGGATTTTGCCAGATGGGACCTCTGGTAACGATATATCCTCAAGGAATGCTGTATGTGAAAGTAAAAGAGGAAGACGTTCCTGAAATCGTGGATCGAACATTGATCGCCGGCGAAATCGTAGAGCGCCTGCTTTATGTGGATCATGACACCAATTTGCCTGTAGTGGAAGTAGAACACATTCCGTTTTATGAAAAGCAAATGAGAACTAGCCTCAAACTTTGTGGACACATTGATGCACTTGACATCGACGAGTACATCTCAAATCGCGGATACGAGATGGCACAGACCGCAGTGACAGAGATGAGCGATGAAGAGATCTGCAAGTTCATTCTCGATTCCGGTCTCCGCGGCCGTGGCGGCGGTGGGTTTCCGACAGGACGAAAATGGGAGTTGACAAGGATCAGAGACAGCGAAGTCAAATACGTGATCTGCAACGGTGACGAAGGAGATCCGGGTGCGTTTATGGACCGGTGCCTGATGGAAGGAAATCCACACAGCGTGCTGGAGGGCATGATCATTGCAGCGAAAGCAGTTGGAGCTACAGAAGGGTATATCTATGTAAGAACCGAATATCCTCTTGCGGTTTCCCGCCTGAAAAAAGCGGTTGAAGACGCTAGGGAAGCGGGTTTTCTGGGCAGAAATATCTTTCACTCCAACATGAACTTTGAGATCCATGTAATGGAAGGAGCCGGCGCCTTTGTTTGTGGTGAAGAAACAGCGCTGATGGCTTCCATCGAAGGAAAGCGGGGCATGCCCAATCCGAAGCCGCCGTTTCCCGCAGAATCGGGATTGTTTGGAAAACCGACAGTGATAAACAACGTTGAAACTCTGTCTTCTGTGCCAGTCGTCATGCAGATGGGAGCTGAGGCGTATTGCTCTATCGGGACCGCAACTTCGAAGGGGACCAAGACCTTTGCGTTGACCGGGCACGTCAGGAATACCGGTTTGATCGAAGTTCCTTTCGGAACGACGTTGCGGCAAATCGTCGGCGACATCGGCGGTGGCGTGATCAACGATGATGGAACCGCCTGCGGGCTGGAGTTCAAAGCTGTTCAAATCGGTGGCCCTTCCGGCGGATGTCTCACAAAAGAACACCTTGACCTGCCTCTGGATTACGAAAACCTGAAAAAAGTAGGAGCAATGGTCGGATCCGGCGGATTGGTCGTAATGAACCAGCAGACCTGCATGGTCAAAATCGCAAGATACTTTATGCAGTTCACCCAGAGCGAGTCCTGTGGCAAGTGTGTGGTTTGCAGAGAAGGAACCAAACAGATGCTCAATCTATTGGACGACATCATCGAAGGCAGAGCGACGGCAGACACTTTGGATCTTCTGAAGGAACTGGCGGAGACCGTGAAGATCGGATCTCTCTGCGGGCTTGGAAAAACCGCGCCGAACCCAGTACTGTCAACACTGAACTACTTCCGGGACGAATATGACGCCCACGTCTTTGGGAAATATTGTCCCACCAACAACTGTGAAGGATTGCGACGGTATCGGATCGATGAGATCAAATGCAAAAGCTGTGGAATCTGCGGCAGAAAGTGCCCGGTCGGAGCCATAACAGGAGCAAAGGGAGTTCCCTACCGTATCGACGGGGAAGCCTGCATCAAATGTGGTGTCTGTGTCGAAAGCTGCAAATTCGACGCAGTACTGATAGGATAATGAGGTGATATCATGTTCAAAAATCCATCTGTGACCATAGATCATATGACGGTTCCCATCGAAGGGGAACGAAACTTGCTGGAACTGGTCAGAAAGGCAAAGATCGACTTGCCGACATTTTGTTATCATTCCGACATCAGTGTGTACGGCGCATGCCGTATGTGCATGGTGGATGCGGAAGGAAGCGGGATCATTCCCGCCTGCTCTACACCTCCTGTTGACGGCATGGTGGTCAGCACGAATACAAAACAGATCCGGTCCATGCGGAAAATGATCGTGGAACTGATGCTTGCAAACCACGACCAAAATTGCACCACTTGCCCGAAAAGCGGCGACTGCAAATTGCAGAGGATCGCCAGACAATTGGGAGTGACGAACATCCGGTTTCAGCAGCAATGCAAAGAGTTCGCAAAGGATCTATCCTCCGATGCGATTTTACGTGACCCCTCGAAGTGTGTTCTCTGCGGAGATTGTGTGAGAGTTTGCAATGAGATCCAGTCCGTCGGAGTCCTTGACTTCGCCAACCGAGGCGCCGATGCCCAGGTGGTAGCCTGCTTCAACAAAGGACTTGGTGAAGTGGAATGCGTCAACTGTGGACAATGTGTGAAAGTCTGCCCGGTGGGAGCCCTTGTGCCCAAATATCAGATCAATGAAGTCTGGGAAGCGATACATGACGAGAAAAAGCATGTTGTCGTTCAGATCGCTCCGGCGGTTCGGGTCGCATTGGGAGAATATTTCGGCTATAAACCAGGAGTGACGACCACCGGACAGATCGTGACAGCTCTGAAGATGATGGGCTTCAACGAGATTTACGATACTGCATTTACCGCGGATCTTACCGTGATCGAAGAAGCCAATGAGTTTCTCGAACGGGTAGAAAAGGGAGAACGTCTGCCCCAGTTCACTTCCTGCTGCCCGGCATGGGTAAAATTTGCCGAGCAGTATTTCCCCGACATGCTGCCCAATCTCTCCTCTTGCCGTTCTCCTCAGCAAATGTTTGGCTCACTGAGCAAATCTGTGCTATCGAGAGAATTGGGGATCAGTCGTGAAGATCTGGTAGTCGTTTCGATCATGCCCTGCACTGCAAAAAAATTCGAAGCGAATCGCGAAGAATTCCAGGTTGACGGAAATAAGGATGTGGACTTTGTTTTGACAACCCAGGAACTTGCACTTATGATTAAGGAGCGTGGACTATCTTTCGACCGTCTGGAACCGGGCTCATTCGACATGCCCTTTGGATTCAAGACGGGAGCCGGTGTCATTTTCGGAAATTCCGGCGGCGTCAGCGAGGCTGTGCTAAGATATGCGGCCAACAAACTGGCGAAGGGCAACGGCATCAAAACCGGATTTACCCAGCTCCGGGAAGGCGGAGTGCAATCCTTTGAAGTGACGATCGCCGGAAATAAACTTCGACTTGCCGTCGTCAGTGGACTGGGAAGCGCCAGAGCATTGATCGACAAGATCAGAAGCGGCGAAGAAACCTACGACCTTGTGGAAGTCATGGCTTGCTGCGGCGGCTGCGTCAACGGCGGAGGTCAGCCAGTCTCAGAAGAGAGGGCTGCGGTGGAAAGCCGGACAAAGGAACTGTACGATAACGATAAAATGCTCCAGTTCCACAGCGCCGAAGAAAACCCGTATATCCGGGAACTCTACGACGAAGATCTTGCTGGACACAGGGCCCACGAGCTACTTCACACGACGTATCAGAACCGGAAACGCATTCAAGGAGAAGACATCGTACTTTCCAAAGGCGGAGGGGACAAGAAGCTGAGCCTGACGATCTGTTTCGGAACAAGCTGTTTTCTGAGGGGTGCGCAGGACCTTTACCAGAAGCTGATGGATCATGTGAAAGAGCAGGGCATTCTGGAGGACACGGAATTCATTGCATCCTTCTGTGGAGAACGTTGCGAAAAAGGTCCGGTTCTCACCATCAACGGAAAAACGATAGAAGGCTGTACGTTGGAGAAGGCAGTCGCCGAAATCGAACGACAAAACCTATCATAGAAACATGGGGTGGCGCATATGCAACCGACGGTATTGGAACAAATCGGTAAAAGAAAAGAAGACAATGTGGTATATACGGTCACGGCAAATTGCCAGGACTGCTATCGCTGCGTCAGATTTTGCCCGGTCAAGGCAATCAAAGTAAGCGGAGGACAGGCTTGCATCGAAGACGATTTATGCATCAAGTGCGGGACCTGTGTGAGAGAATGCCCGCAGAATGCAAAGACGATCCGCAGTAGCACCGAAGAAGTGAAGGCACTACTGGCGTCGGGAAGAAAAGTTGCTGTCAGCGTCGCGCCCTCTTTTGCGGCTGTCTTTGATGGATGGAGAACGACTCGGATCCCCTCGGCGCTACGGCGACTTGGATTCGAGTATGTCTCCGAAACGGCGGAAGGTGCGAAGTTGATCACAGAGGAATCCTTCCGCAGCACCACCGGAGGCAATATTTGCACCGCTTGTCCGGCAGTTGTCAACTATATCGAAAAATACCGGCCGGAACACCTGGACAGTATGATACCCATCGTGTCACCAATGGTTGCCCATGGCAGAGCTCTTAAAAAGAGACTGGGCGCAGAATGGGCTGTAGTTTTCGTCGGGCCTTGCGCTGCCAAGAAACAGGAAGCTCTGCGACCGGAACATCAAGACGCGATCGATGCCGTGCTCACATTTACAGAACTGCTGGACTGGCTGGAGCAGGAAACCATCGATTTGTCTACGTGCACAGAAAGCGATTTTGAAAGCTATGGCGTCCTTGACGAAGCCCGGCTCTTCCCTTTGCAGGGAGGGATGCTGAAAACAGGAGGGATCTCGTGTGACGGAACCGAGGCTGATGTGATCCACGTCAGTGGAGCGGAAGACGTCATGGAACTCTTTGCGCTGTCGCCACGGGAATGGCAGTTCGTAGTGGCGGAGCCTCTGTTTTGTGCAGGGGGATGTATCAATGGACCGGGATTTCCTTCGGAAAAGAATAGCTATCAGCGAAAACAGGACATTATAGATTATGCAGCGAAAGCGTCCAGTAGAAAGAACCCGGAGCTTGACCGTGATGTAAACTGCATCACTGGCTTCCTGCAGGATAAAACAGCATCGATCGCTGACAATGTCAGCGAAGCGCGGATCAATGAAATTCTGGAAAAGACAGGCAAAAGCGATCCGGAATTGCAGTTGAACTGCGGGGCTTGTGGTTACAAGAGCTGCAGAGAGAATGCGATCGCCGTCGCTTGCGGAATGGCAGAGCCAGAGATGTGTATGCCCTATATGCGTCGTTTGGCCCAGCAACGAACCGATCGGATCATCGAAACCAGTCCAAACGGCGTCGTGATACTGGACAGAGAACTGAATATCATACACATGAATCCTGCCTTCCAAAAAATGTTCTTATGCAGCAACGGGATCCTCGGGAGGAGGATATCCTATCTGCTGGATGCGGATAATTTTGAAAAGCTTGCGGTCGGGGCAGCGGAACAGCTTGAAGGAATTCGAACCAAGTACGGTGTGAAATACCATGAACAGGTGTATTCCCTGAGAGACGAAGAGCAGTACGTTGGTATTTTCAGCGACATCACAAAAGCAAAACTTGGAGAAGGCCAGATCGATCTGATCAAAAACCAGACACTGATCCATGCAAGGGAATTATTGGCGCATCAAATCAGTTTTTCCCAGGAAATGGCCCACTATCTCGGTAAAAGCACTGCGCAAAGCGAGGAATTGGTCACGCGTCTCATGAATCTGTATGAAGAAGAAACCACTTGATGGAAGAGGTGATAAAACTTGAAGTTTTTTGAAGACACCGTCTGTCAGGTAAACAAAAAAAATCAGATCGTTTGTGGAGATGCGATCGTTTGCGAACGAACCATCGAATATACGACATACATACTATGCGACGGGATCGGCTCCGGGGTGTACGCAAACATTGCGGCGATCACCTGTGCGAACCGGCTGATGGAACTATCAAAATCCGGCCTTTCCATGCGAACGGCTTGCGAGATGGTGGCAGATTCCATGCATCGGGCACGGGAGGAACACATACCCTTTTCCGCCTTTACTGCGGTGAGAATCCTAAAGGACGGACAATTTACTGTATACAGCTACGAGTCTCCAAACCCGGTCATGATTCGGAGCGGGATCGCCAGGGCGTTGAAGCCGACCTTTTTTAAGGCTGGCTATGAGGTGGTTGGCGAATGCTTTGGATCATTGGAACACGAAGACGCCATCCTTATCTTTTCCGATGGTATCAGTCAAGCAGGATTGGGAAGAGGCAGCTCGCTGGGGATCGGTTCAGAAGGGGTGGCCGAATTTTACAACCGATCCTTGCTACCACAGAGAAAAGCAAGGCAGATACCTACGGAACTGCTGCATCATGTCGCTTCTTTCAGTGGAGGTAACCATGAGGATGATAGTACGGTCGTTCTATTGGAATGTCGTCCGGCTACGCAACTGACCATTCTGAGCGGACCTCCTTCTCATCGAACAAGAGACGGAGATTTCGTGCGTCGATTCATGGATATGCCGGGTTACCACTGTATTTGCGGATCGACGACAGCAGACATTGCAGGACGGGAACTTGGATTACCGGTCAAGTTGGTGAATGCAGGCACATCCTTCGGCTCGCCGCCGGAATATGCCATCGAAGGGATAGACATGGTGACAGAAGGTGCTATCATTCTGAATCAAGTCTACAATATCCTGGGAGAACCGTACAATTCGTTTGACAGCGACTCTGTCGTAGAACGCTTGTGTGGCTTGATGCATGGAGCTGACGTGATAACGTTTCTGGTGGGAAATGCGATCAACGAAGCACACGATGCGCTGGTATTCAAGCAGATCGGTATTCGCCCAAGACACGTGGCGATCCGGCTTTTATCGGAAAAGCTTCGGGAAATGGGCAAACTGGTCGTTGCCCATTATGATTGAGCTTTCCCTTGGCATCAAACGATCAATTTAGACAACGCAGCATCCAGGAGATCGACCAAAAGGTCGATCTCTTCGATCGTTATGGTCAAGGGCGGGCTGATCAGTATCGAATCACCACGAATACCATCGATGAATCCCGAACTGGGGTACACGATCAAGCCCTCGGAAAAGCAAAGATCGACGATCGTAGTCGTGAGTCCTTTGTCCGGACTAAACTCGATGCCGAACAGTAGACCCATGCCACGAACATCGTCTATAACGGAGTAATTTTGCATCAGTTCGTTCAAACGGCGTTTCAAATAAGAACCTTTTTCGGCGACGTTGTCTATGATCCCGTTGTCGAATATCTCGTCAAGTACAGCATTTGCCGATGCTGCTGACAGAGGGTTGCCGCTGAAGGTATGCCCGGTTGAAAACTCCCCGTCAAGCTCGATGAAGGCATTTCGGATCTGCTCACTGACGATGATACCGGACAAGGGGCCAAACCCACTGGTTATGCCCTTTCCAAAAACTATGATGTCAGGCACTACGTTCCAATGGTTGGATGCAAAGTTTTTTCCGGTTCTTCCGAATCCAGTGATGACCTCGTCCATAATGAGAAGAATGTCGTTTTCTTTGCAGACACGAGCGATGTAAGGAAAATAATCCGAAGGAGGAGTGATCCCTGCTCCGGATGCTCCTGTCACAGGTTCGGCTATCAAAGCGGAAATGGTGTCTTTCCCGAATCGTCGGATCGTCTTTTCCAGAACCCTTGCGCAGAATAAACTGCAATCAGGATACGTCTTCTCGTAGGGGCAGCGATGGCAAAAGGGGAGCTCCAAAACCGGATAATCGGAAAGATAAGGCGCATATTCTCTCCGGCGCCCCGGGTTGCCGGTCATGGACAAAGCTCCGATCGTACTGCCATGATAGCTGTTCCACCTTGAAAGGACTCGCTGTTTTTCCGGTCTTTGCATCAGTTTCCAATAGGAATGGGCTAACTTCATCGCCAATTCTGACGCCTCGGAGCCACTGTTGGCAAAAGCGACAGATGAAAGATCCCCAGGAGCCAACGCCGCAATCTTTGCGCTGAGGAGTTCCAAAGGATCATTGGTGAACTGGGAACGGTAGGAAAAGGAGAGGAGGCTCAATTGGCTGTTGATCCGATCAACCACGCGAGGATTCCCATGCCCCAGATTTGCTGTCATAGCACCGGAACTGCCGTCCAAATATTTTTTACCGGTATCGTCGTAGAGAAAAACGCCATCACCGCGCATCGCCACTGGGCGCGGATGTCCCGGCCGAGTCGAAAAGAAATGGGAATTCATAACACACCTCCTTGATCAATACTCACTACTTAATCTTATTGCATATATACAATAATTACAATCTAATCAATTTGTCTGTCATGATTTCAAGAAGTCCCGACACAAATAAACCACAATATCTGCATGAAATACGCACATAAGATGGGAAGAATCGTGGTAATATGTAATCAAAGAAATGAGGAGGTGATCGAAATGATGCGATTCGGATGGGATCCGTCCAGTTTCATGTTCGACGGTGGAATCTGGTGGATGGGAGCGATATTTTTGGCATTGCGGCTCGTCGTATTGGCGATCATAATATTGATCGTATACAAGCTGTTCAAGCAGCAATCGAATAAGGCGAGACCGATAGAGACGATGAAGGTCGAAGAAAATAAAACGAAGAATAGTGAAGATGATGCGTTGCGGATCTTGCGGGAGCGGTACGCAAAAGGCGAGATCGATACAGAGGAATATCAGCACCGCAAATCGGAACTTCAGTCCTGACGGAAGGAGACCACACGGTTCTTCCCTTCTGCTTTGGCTTGATAGAGGGCGACGTCGGCATTGTGGATCAGCACCTCGAGAGTTATGTCTGATGTGAGTTCGGCTGCTGTCGACACGCCGATGCTCAAAGTCGTCGTTATCGGGACTTCGTTGTACCTGATCACCATAGCTTCAATGTGCCTGCGGATCTCCTCGGCGATACTGCAGGCATTTTCTATGTCAGCGTCAGGCAGCAGCATCATAAACTCTTCACCGCCGTACCGGCCGATGATGTCAGTTGATCGAAGACGTTCCTTGCAGACTTCCGCCGTTCTTCTTAAGATTTCGTCTCCTGCCTGATGACCATAACGATCATTGATATTCTTGAAATCATCGACATCCGCCATCAAGACAGAAATCTTCCGGCGGTAACGCCGGGACCGCTGCATTTCTTTTTCCGCCTCTTCGAACAGCTTTCTCCGGTTGAACAGTTTCGTCAGGGGATCATAGGATGCCATATCCTTCATGGTCAGGAACAATTCCTTTTGATTTGTGATGTCTTGTATGAAATACACGGAACCTACGGGTCGCCGCTTCTCTTTCAATTGCGTTTTTCGAAACTCGTAATAGCGAAGTCCGGACTTGTAAGGGATCGCGATCTCGAAAAAATCTATGGACTGCCCGAGAATTTCCCGGACCACCGGCGAGTCGATCAATGCAGAACCGATTTGATTGCGTTCCAACCAGGGGAAAATTTTACTTGCCGCCTTGTTGTATTCCACCAAATGCTGTTTTTCATCCAATACCAGGATGCCTTCATTGATTTCCATGAACGTGATGTCCTTCACCGTCTCGTTCAAATCAAGAAAACGATACCGGAACAGGGCGATAAAAAAGAACACAGCGGATATACTCAGACCATAGGGAGTCAAGTCGATTGCCAATGGTGATAAGCCGAAAAAATAGATAGAGCTAAAAATGATCGGCCAGAGAGAGCCGACGAAAATATAATACGCTTGGGTCTTGCGTTGGAACCGATCTTTTTTCCATATTTTATAAAAGGAGGCGATCGAGTAGAACTGGATGAGGTAAGCGTAAACGACCTGAACATAATACCAGGGTCCCTTATGCAGGATCACCAGTAAGTTTCCGTTGTGCAAAAAAGTGGTGATGTCTTCGTACAATAGGTTGTGATACTCATTGGTCACGCTGAAAAACAAAGACAACAACGGAAAAATCATGACGATCAGGATCAGGACCGTAGAAGGTGATTTTCGCTTGCAAAACCGGATGGTAAAAAAAAGCCAGAACGCTGAAATGAAGGGTACGCCAAAGTATTCCAGCTTGAGAAAGAAGCGGATAGTCTCCAGATCGTCTGCTCTCAACTCGAAGCTATAGCCGACGATATAGATCGCAGCAGAGACGCAAATAAGAGAAAATGGCAGAGCCAGACTGCTGCCCCGTACCGTCAGACAATAGAAAAAGAGAAACAGAAATGCAATACCGACGATCAATAGAAGATAAGACAGTAGATCAAACATGAAGTCCTCCGAAGGCGACGAAGCTGCTTGCATTCAAAAATCATTTTATATCAAATCTCCTTCTGTTGCAATCCGATATTCAAGGGACAGCGAAAGAACAGATCGAAAAGGGGTTAGACAAAGCGAGTGGTTACTGATACAATCTTGATAAACTTTACACGAAGCGAAAGCAGGAATTTGATTTGAAACGAATAAAAAACGCGATAACGATCGCACTGGTGGTCATCGTCGTATTTACCGCTGTCTTGTTTGCGACCGGTGTGGTTGATATCACTGGTCCCTTTTCGTCGTCTCATGACAAAGATACACGCTCCATGCTGTTGACCGAACGAATCGAAGCGGTCAGCAACCTAGCAACGGTGCAGTTTCATTATCAGGAAATCCTGGAACACACAGACTCCTTGAATCTCGGTGACTGGAAGCTTCCCTTCGGTTGGGGCGACAAAAAGATTTTGATCAGCTATCGCGCGTATCTGAATGGCGGGTGTAAGCTGCTTGGAGTCGAGGAAACAGGTGAGAATGGTGTCACGGTCACTCTTGGAAAAGGAGAGATTTTCGACAATGTGCTGGATCTTGACAGCTTAAGGATCTATGATGTTCAGAATGGGATTTTCAATCGATTCGATATCGCAGACGATACTTCATTGATCAAAGAAGACATGAAGCGATATGAAGAAGAGGTCAGGGTCGAAGTAGCTGCGACGGCTGAAACCAATGCAAAAGCTATCATGGATAACTTCCTTTCTTCGCTGGGATACGAGGATATAACGGTTCGGTTCCAATAAAAGTATTTGCCCTGGCTGCTTGACAGACCAGGGCACTTTTGCTATCTTATAGTTGAACGATTGTTCAACTGATAAACTAAAGATCGACAAACAAGATAAGGAGGCAGCCATTGAAAGCGGAACCTATATTATGTGATTGTACGGTGATACACGGCGAGATCGTCCAGCGGGTAAAAGGGAAAATGCCCGAGGAAGAGACGCTCTATGTCCTGGCAGATTTTTTCAAAGTCCTTGGCGACAGCACTCGAGTCAACATACTTTGCGCATTGGACGAAAACGAATTGTGTGGCTGCGATCTTGCCGTATTGCTCAACATGACAAAATCAGCCATCTCCCATCAGTTGAAAGCGTTGAAGCTGGCTAAGCTTGTGAAAGCCCGCCGGATGGGAAAAATGGTGTTGTACTCTCTCGCAGATGATCACGTCAAGATGATCTTCGAAATGGGACTGGCTCACATTGAAGAGGACAGAAAGAAACAGGTGAAACGATGAAAGCTCAGTTGATCCGCATCATAGTGGCCTTGTTTCTCTTTGGATTTTTTTTGTTGTTTCCTTTTGATTCCGCTGGACCATCCTACGTCCCTTTCTTATTTGTATACCTCCTCGCTGGTGGTGACGTTCTTCTTCGTGCGGGCAAAAATATTCTGAAGGGATACGTCTTTGATGAAAATTTTCTGATGTCGATCGCTTCGATCGGAGCGTTCGTGATCGGCGAGCACCCGGAAGGGGTTGCCGTCATGCTCTTTTATCAGATCGGCGAATTGTTTCAAGGTTACGCAGTGGATCGATCGAAAAGAAACATCACCCAGTTGATGGATCTTCGACCGGATCACGCAAACTTAAAAGAAGGAGACACATTCCGAAAAGTGGATCCGGCTGTTGTGAAAGTGGGAGATATCATACTTCTGAAACCGGGAGAACGGGTTCCCCTGGATGCTACTGTCATCGACGGCTTTTCTACTCTGGATATGGCAGCGCTCACCGGCGAATCTGCGCCGAAGGATGTTGCGCCGGGTGATGAAATAATGAGTGGTTGCGTTAATCTCAACGGGGTACTGACTTTAAAAGTAGTTCGCGAATACAGCCAGTCGACAGTGAGCAGGATTCTGGAACTCGTGGAATATGCAAGCAGTAAAAAGGCGAAAACGGAACGGTTCATAACCAGATTCACTCGGTATTATACTCCTGTGGTCGTTGTATTTGCAGTGCTCTTGGCGACGCTTCCACCACTCCTGCTCAAAGAGCCATTTGATCCGTGGATCTATCGGGCACTGATATTTCTTGTGGTTTCCTGCCCCTGCGCGCTTGTGATCTCGGTTCCTATGAGTTTCTTTGGGGGAATCGGCGGAGCTTCCAGAAGAGGGATCCTGGTAAAAGGAGCTTCCGCGATCGAAGCGCTCGCAAAGGTTCAGACCGTCGTTTTCGACAAGACCGGAACCTTGACCAAAGGCGTGTTCCAGGTCACCCAAATAAACGGAAGCGGAATCTCCGACGAAAAGCTGTTGGAGATCGCTGCGCATGCAGAATCTTTGTCTAACCACCCGATCGCCGCGTCATTAAAGGAGGCTTATGGTAAGCCATTGGACCAAGTCAGGATCACAGAAGCAGAAGAACATGCAGGCAAAGGGGTGACTCTTAAACTTGATGGGAAAAAGACCATTGCTGGAAACAGAAGATGGATGCAGGAAAATGGGATCGACATTCTCCAAAGCGCAACGCTTGATACCACAGTACACGTTGCGGTGGAAGGGAAATATGTAGGGTATATCGTCATCGGAGACGAGATCAAACCTGACAGTAGTGCCGCAATCAAAAAACTACACAGGCTTGGGGTCGAACGTATCGTCATGCTGACGGGTGATGAACAAGAAGTGGCAAAAGAGATCGGTTCGCTGTTGGAGGTCGATCAAGTATTCGGGAATCTGCTGCCGGATGGTAAAGTCAAGAAACTGGAGGAACTGCTCATAGAAACTACCAGTGGGGCTACGCTGGCGTTTGTCGGGGATGGGATCAACGACGCTCCTGTGCTTGCGAGAGCAGATATCGGCATTGCCATGGGCGCATTGGGTTCCGATGCAGCCATCGAAGCTGCTGATGTGGTACTGATGACCGACGAACCCGGCAAAGTGGGAGAAGCGATCACGATCTCAAGAAAAACCTTGCGGATAGCAAAAGAAAACATTGCTCTTGCCTTGGGAGTGAAGGCCGCGGTCATGATACTCGGAGCCATTGGGATCGCCAGCATGTGGGCTGCCGTGTTTGCTGATGTCGGCGTCACTTTTTTGGCAGTGCTCAATGCGTTGAGGGCATTGCGTCAATAACTACTTGACAAATCGGTTTCTGCAAAGTAATATCATTGTGATATCAATAAGATATTTCGATGTAAAAGGAGGAACCGAACGTGAATAATGGAATAGAACAAACAGATAAACAAATGCATTACGAGGAAATCAAAGCATGGTCGATCAATGGTATGCTGATGCTGATCCTCAATTCCGCACTGATCATAGGAGCAGTCTTTGGGGTCATCAACAGTATAATACGCCTCGAATCGGGAGTTACCAGTGCAGTGATCCTGTTGGTCATTTTTGCTCTGTATGCGTTTCTGATCGGCCCTATTCTCTATGCCGGCTTGAAAATCCTGAAGCCCAATGACGCCCTGGTACTGACTCTGTTCGGCAAGTATTACGGGACGCTGAAGGGAGCGGGATTCTTCTTTGTCAATCCCTTCGTGGCCGCCTCCAATCCAGCCGGGGATAGTCAACCTTCTGTTTCCTTTGTTGCAGAACAACAGGCACAGAGTGGAAAAGGCAAGCAAGCCGGAATGCAGTTACAGCTTCGAAGCAAAAAAGTGATCTCTTTGAAAGCGATGACTCTGAGCAACGAAAAGCAAAAGATCAATGACAAGCTGGGCAATCCTATCATCATAGGCATCGTCGTGATCTGGAGAGTCGTCAATACAGCGAAAGCAGTATTTAATGTAGATAACTACGTGGAATACCTCTCGATCCAATGCGATTCCGCTCTTAGGAACATAGTTCGCCTCTACCCCTATGACAGTGCTTCGGAGGATAACGAGACGACCTTGCGGGGAAGCAGCCTCGATGTCGCTGCCCGACTGAAAGAGGAAATCCAGATGAAAGTCGATATCGCTGGTCTTGAGATCGCAGAGGCTCGGATCACTCATTTGGCCTATGCTCCGGAAATTGCTTCTGCGATGCTCCAGCGGCAACAGGCAACTGCCATCATCGATGCAAGACAAATGATCGTGGAAGGCGCTGTTGGTATGGTAGAAATGGCGCTCACAAAATTGAACGATAATAACATCGTCCACCTGGATGAAGAAAGAAAAGCGGCAATGGTCAGCAATCTGCTTGTGGTACTATGCAGCAACAAGGACCCACAGCCCATTGTGAACAGCGGATCGCTGTATTGATTTGAGGAATGGCATGGATAGCCAAAAAAAAGAAGTAACAGACAAGGACAGAAAGCAGATTCTTTTACGACTCTCGCCTTCTCTTTGGAAAGAACTGGCGGCATGGGCAGAGGACGATTTTCGCTCGATCAACGGACAGATCGAATACCTCCTGACGGAATCAGTTAAGAAGCACCGGGCCGGGAAAAAATAGAAGGGAACTTGGTGTGATTGCATTCACAATCCGCGACACTTCTCAAGGCACAACTGAAGCTGTAGCTGAAAAAAGAATAACGATAAAAAAAATATTTGTGTCATTCGGTAAAACAAAACGAAAAATTGTGAAAACAATAACGTATAACAGGACATACTATATCGTTTTTGTTCACATTTAAGTTTCTTTTGATTTCGCAATACTGTAATGAAGCGCATCCCATGGTATCAAATCGAGGATGCGCTTCTCATATTTTTCTTTGTCATGAAACTTATGTTTGGAGAAAACGGGAATGGGGTAGATAGAGCCGGAATGATAAAATGAACACAAAGATGTCAGGACAAACCAGTTTATTTGGTTAATTAATAGATAATTCAAGCTAGACCGTGAATTGGCAGAACCCTTGACAATCATTGGTGTTTCTGCGAGAATAGAGCATATTTTGAGTAGGAGGCAGGGATGGAAAAGAAAAAAATTGTGATCGTTGGCGCCGGATACGCCGGGATCCTGGTAGCGAAGAAGCTTGCAAGGAAGTTTAAGAAGAATGATGAGATCGACATCACCATTATTGATAAAAACCCGTTCCACGCGATGCTCACTGAGCTTCACGAAGTTGCGGCAAACCGGGTGGACGAGGACAGCATCCGTGTTAGCTTGTCAAAAGTGTTCGCCGGCAGGAAAGTAGATGTTCGGCTTGATACGATCACATCTTTCGATTTCGAAGGGAAAAAAGCCATCGGCAAGATGGACACATACGAGTACGACTACCTGGTTCTCTGCGCCGGATCGAAACCGACGTTTTTCGGGACTCCAGGTGCAGAAGAGCATGCGTTCAGGTTGTGGTCCTATGACGATGCAATCGCGATTCGCCATCATCTCATCAATTTGTTCCGAAGAGCTTGCCGGATCGCCGACAAAGAGGAGCGCAAAGCACTTCTCTCCATTTATGTTGTTGGTGCAGGATTTACCGGTGTGGAAATGGCCGGCGAATTGGCTGAGTATCTGCCGATCATATGCGACAAGTTCGAGATCGACCGGGACGATGTCACAGTTGGTGTCATCGACATACTGGACCGCACAGTGCCAAATCTTCCTCCGGAGTTGTCTGTGAAAGTGGAAAGACGCCTGAAGAAGATGGGTGTCAAAACCCTCCTTGGCACAAATGTAGTAGCCATCGGTCCGGATTTCATCGAGACGAAGAAAGATGACGTCACAACCAAACATATCGCGTCCACGGTCATCTGGGGAGCCGGCGTCGAGAGCGCCGACATCACTGGAGAAGCTGCAAAAGTGCTGGAATCTGCGGCCAGGAATCGCATCAAAATCGATCCCTACCTTCGTTCCATCGACAATCAGGACGTATTCGTCATCGGCGACAATATGCTTTATATCCCGGAAGGGGAAGAGCGGCCGGTTCCGCAGGTCGTTGAAAACTGCGAACACAGTGCTTCAACTGCGGCAAAGAATATCGAATGTACGATCACCGGCAAAGGGGAGATGGAAAAATATAAACCATCCTTCCACGGTTTCATGGTTTGTATCGGCGGAAGATACGGGGTAGCGCGAGTGGGAACACCAAACGCTATGATCAATCTTCCTTCCTTCCTCGCCATGTTTGCCAAACATATGATCAACTTGATCTATTTTACACAAGTATTGGGCTGGAACAAGGTTTGGAGTTACATGCGCCACGAATTCTTTACCATTCGTGACCGCAGAAGTTTTGTAGGCGGACATTTTTCAAATCGTACACCAAGCTTTTTGCTGGTACCTCTTCGGATTTGGTTGGGAGCAGTATGGCTTTACGAAGGCATATTGAAGGCGATGGAAGGTTGGTTCAACACACCGATGCTGACCGGTTTCTTCGGAGGAGCCAGAACTTGGTACAATATGATCCTCAACCCGGGAACCGACGAATGGTCAGGCGCAACCGGAGAAGCAGAAGCAGTGACCGATGCTGTGACAGCAGCAACAGGCGCAGCGGCAGAAGGTGGCGGCGAAGTAGCTGCATCAATGGGAACAGCCATCATCAACTGGGATTTTCTCGGGCTTTTCCAGACCATACTTGTCAGTGGCAAAGAATTGGCGGAATCGACACTCAGCGATCTGGCGTTTAAACTGAATGTTCCTCTGATCGACTGGTTCATCGATACTCTGATTTTGCCCAACGACAGCATACAGATCGTGATGCAATCGTCGATCGTCATTTTAGAGATCGTGATCGGACTTGCTCTGATCGGCGGACTCTTCACCTTCCCGGCAGCGGGTGTGTCCCTCATTCTCCAATTCATGTTTGTGTCCACAACTGGACTGTACTTGGGGACGTTCTGGATGATTTTTGCCGGAATCGCAGTGTTGATCGGCGGCGGAAGGACCTTTGGACTGGATTACTACGCCTTGCCTGCGCTGAAAAAGGGATGGAAAAAACTCGGATGGGTGAGAAAGCTTTACATTTATAATGATTAACAACAGAGCAATTGATAAAACCGACTGGAATGCATCGTCGATCGACGAGACGCTTTCCATGGTGCGGGATGAGGTGGACAAAGTTTTGTCCGCCTCGCCCAGGATCATCCGGGAATACACCGCTCACCTTACGAAATCGACCGGCAAATACATTCGCGGTGTGTCCCTGCTGACGTGCGCCATCGATAAGGAAGGAGCGATCCACAAGGATGCGATCCGCTTTGCGGCAGCAATCGAACTGGTCCATCTGGCAACACTGGTTCACGACGATGTGATCGACAATGCGGAATTGAGAAGGGGAGAACTCTCCTTGCAGAAGAAGTACGGCAAGCGTACTGCTGTCATCTGTGGAGACTATCTGCTTTGCGCAGCATTGATGCTGGCTGGCGATGCGTCGGACAAAGAAGAGTATCTGAAATTTGATATGCCGAAACACCTGTCCCGGGTCGTGCTCGGCGAACTGCAACAGCACATAAACAACGCCAACTTCGACCTGTCGGTACATCGGTATCTGAAAATCATCTCCGGGAAGACAGCAGCTCTCTTTGAAGCGGCGTTCTATGCGGGATCGATCCTCAGCGAAACCGATCAGAGAATCATCAGAAAGTACTCCAATCTCGGAAGATACATCGGTATGATCTTTCAGCTGACCGACGATTGTATGGATTTTGAAACGACAGAGCATGTGGCGAAGAAGCCGGTGCAGTCGGATTACGAACAAAACGTCATCACCTTGCCCCTCATTCACGCCTTTCGGACTCTGGCCGGATTCAAAGAGAAAGCGGCCACCTCCGGTCTGAAACGGGAAGAAATCAACGAGGCGGTCCGCAAGGCAGGAGGTTTGATTTATACACGTTCTTTGGCAAAAAAATATTATATGAAGTCATTGAAAATACTGGAGGAGCTTGAGCTTTCTCAGGAGAAGCACCTGCGACTGTCGTCCATTCTGAACAGTGCATACCGCGTGTTTTAGGTGAAGCAAATGGTTTCCAGATTTTTAAACTACGTCGAGATTCGCACGAAGATCACCAGTCTGTTTGCTTTTTTGATGACGATCGCTTACCTGACCTACAGGGAACAGCCCATCGACTGGAAACTGACAGGACTCTTTTTTGCAGGCATGTTGCTTTTCGATCTGACGACGACGGCAATCAACAATTACATCGATACCAAGTCCAACGATCAGGTTTTGCCCTTCGAACGGCCGAAAGCACTGGCGATCTTAGTGACACTTCTCGTTTTCAGTACGATTGCAGGTCTTACATTAGTGTATTTCACCGATGCGGTGGTCTTGCTGACCGGCGGGTTTTGTTTCCTTGTGGGCATCTTCTATACTTTTGGGCCGGTTCCGATTTCCAGACAACCGCTGGGCGAATTGCTTTCCGGGTTGCTTTATGGACTTTTCATCCCGTTTCTGTTGCTTTACATCAACATGCCTGCGGGAACGTATCTGTCTCTGTACCTGGGGTTTGATATCATCCGGTTGCAAGTCCACGTCGTGCCTGTACTGACATTACTTTTGCTGTCAGTCAATCCGGTGTGCGCGACAGCGAACATCATGTTGGCCAACAATATATGCGACCTAGAAAAAGATGTCCTTGTCAAACGGTTCACATTGCCGTATTATCTTGGAGCAAGGTCACTTGACCTGTTCGCCTGGATCTACTACATTGCATACGGGACTACCTTGGTCATGATATTGTTTGGAATGCTTCCACTGACGTGCTTGCTGATGCTTCTGACCATCTGGCCCATAAGGAAAAACATTCAGGTCTTTCGGCAGAAGCAGGAAAAAGAAACCACATTCTCAGTATCGATCAAGAACTATGTTATACTGATGGGGTCTCTGACCGTAACGATTTTTCTTGGCGGAATGATTTCCTGAGGTACCTGGTTTCATGAAATTTTTTAAAAAAAGTGATATCTTGATCGCAGCAGTGCTTTTGATCGTAAGTCTTGGGGTATATTTGGTCTATGACAGCATATACGGCCAGTCGGAGACAAGAGCAGAGATATACTACTATTCGGAACTGGCGAAGACAGTTGAACTAAATTCGGGAGAAACGGGAAACTTTTCGATCTCTCAGGAGCCGGACGTCGTGTTCCACATCAGCGATGATGGTACGATCGCATTTGTGGAATCCGATTGCCCCGATAAAGTGTGCATCAAAACCGGTGCCCTTGATTCGGTGGGACAATACGCTGCCTGCCTCCCCAACGGAGTGGTGCTGAAGATTGTTCCAGCAGGAGAACGCAATGTTGAAGATCCGGACATCGTCGTAGGCAGGTAGCAGGATTGAACAAATTATGGCAGTAATAGAAACAGGGAAGCCGATCATAAAAAACTTGAACAAGACCCAGAAGATGGTTTTGGCATCCCTTATCTTCGCAACGGCTTTGGTGTTGGCAGTCGTGGAGTCCATGCTTCCGCCACCACCGATCCCGGTACCGGGAGTCAAATTTGGACTCTCCAATATAGCAGTGATGTATGCGCTCTTTTTTCTCGGCTGGAAGCAGGCCTACGCAATCGCATTGCTGAAAGGAATCTTCGTTTTCGCAACGAGGGGAGCGATCGCCGGAGCACTCAGCCTTGCCGGAGGAGTTCTGTCAATAACAGTCATGCTACTGCTTATGGTCATGTTCCGTAGCAAGATATCCTATACGGGGATCAGCATTTTCGGCGCAGTCTTTCACAACGTCGGCCAGTTCACCGTGATCGCTTTGCTTTATGCGGGGATGAACATCTGGGCCTTTCTGCCGATACTACTGGTATCCGGCGTCATCGCGGGGATCGTGACCTCGACTTTATTGAGATTTGTTATGCCAGCTTTTCAACGGCTGGTTTGATAAATAGAAAAAACATTTTGGAGGAGATTTAAATGAACAAGAAACTATTGCTCGTATTGGTTCTAGTCATGGCAATGCTTGCTATGGTTGCATGTGGTGGAGCAGAAACCCCGCCCCCCGCAGAAGAACCAGAAGTCACCGCAGTCAAAACTGGCTATGCCATCATGACTTCGGCTGGAAAATCCGCCGCCGCTGGTGATACAGATGGCCTTGCCCAGGCTGACTCTGTTGTTGTTGCTGTTACAGTCGATGCCGATGGCAAGATCACCAATATTGCAATCGACTCTGCGCAGACCAAGATCAACTTCTCAAAAGAAGGCAAGATCGTGACTCCGCTTGACACAGTATTTGTTGCCAAGCAGGAAATGGGCACCGATTATGGCATGAACAAAGCATCGTCCCTCGGCAAAGAGTGGAATGAGCAGGCAAATGCCTTTGCTGACTATGTGATCGGCAAAACCGTTGAAGAAGTCAAGGGAATCGCTTTGACCGACGATGGCGTTGCTACGGATGCCGACCTTCTGGCTTCTGTTACGATCAAGCTTCCCGGCTACATCGCTGCGATCGAAAAAGCAGTTGCTAATGCACAGGATCTTGGCGCTTCCGCTGATGACATGATCGGAATCGGCATTGTTACCACGATCGACAAATCCAAGGATGCGACTGCGGAAGCGGAAGGCGTTGCCCAGGCATACAGCAACTACTCCATCGTGACCTTTGATGCCGATGGTGTCATCACAAGCTGCATCATCGATGGTTCCCAGACAAACGTCAAGTTTGACACGATGGGCGTCATCACTACCGACCTCGCAGGCCCCTTCAAGTCCAAGAATGAATTGGGAGCTGACTATGGAATGGCCAAAGCTTCCGGCATTGGCAAAGAGTGGAACGAGCAGGCAGCTGCTTTCGCACAGTATGTCGTTGGAAAGACCGTTGCTGATGTGACGGGAATCGCACTGACAGATGAAGGCGTAGCTGCGGATGCTGACCTTGCAGCTTCTGTAACTGTCCACATCGGACCTTTCATGGAAAATGTAGAAAGAGCTTATACCTTCGCAAGATAAGACCAACAGAATGAAGACGGCAGGAGAGGTAGACGTATGTGCTACCTCTCTGCTTTTTAAGGAGCAACCATTGAAACGAAAGTACATCCCCATTTTGATCGTTATCATGATCGCCTTGCTTGTCACTGCATGCGGAGGACCAAAGAAAAACCGCTATGAAGCGCAGTTTCTCGTGCTTTTTGATACGGCAACCACCGTCATCGGATTCGCGGAGACGGAAGAAAACTTTAGCGAAATGGCAAACCTGGTCTACGACGAACTGAAGATCTACCACCAGCTGTATGACATCTATAACGATTACGACGGGATCAACAATATAAAAACGATAAATGAAAATGCCGGGATCGCTCCGGTCGTTGTCGATAAGAAAATCATTGAACTGATCCGGTTTTCGGAAGAGGCATATGAGAAAACCGACGGTCAAGTTAACATCGCCTTTGGATCTGTGCTTAAGATTTGGCACGATTACAGAGAACTGGGCATCGACGACCCGCTTGGTGCAAAACTTCCGACGATGGAAGAGTTGCAGAAGGCCGCACTGCATACGGACATCAAAGGGATCATAATTGATGAAGCTGCATCCACCGTTTTTCTTCCGGATCCGGATATGCGTTTGGATGTGGGCGGGATCGCAAAGGGATACGCAGTCGAAAGAGTCAGTGACACTCTGGTCGAGGAAGGATATCTTGATTTTTTGATCAGCGTCGGCGGCAATGTCAGAGCCAGCGGTCTTAGGGGAGACGATCGAAGTATGTGGAAGGTCGGGATCCAAAACCCGGACATCGACAGCGGCAAAGGGGATTTGTTTACGGCAAGCCTGACGGATCTATCCCTGGTCACAAGCGGAGATTATATCCGGTACTATACGGTCAACGGAGAGCGGTACCATCATATCATTGATCCGGAGACCTTGATGCCGGCCCGGTATTTCGCTGCGGTCACCATTATCACAGAGGATTCGGGAATGGCGGATGCGCTGTCAACAGCTGTGTTCAACCTTCCCTTTGAAGAGGGAGTCGACCTGGTGGAATCCTTTGAAAGCACAGAAGCGCTGTGGGTGTTCCACGATGGCACCCAGAAAGAAAGTCAGGGGTTTAAAAAGATGATCGGGATCCAGTAGGATCCCGATTTTTTATCGGTTCCTTTGATTCAACAGGGAATAGTACTCGATATACTCCTTCCGAAGTCTCCGCGCTTCCTTGGCCGGGATCGGGTCGATACTTCCTGTCAGAGCCGCAACGTAGTAAGACAGAGCATTTTTTTCAACGATCGACGAAATGATCGCATCGGTAATCCCGCTCGCGGAGCCCACAGGGAGAACCTCGCCGACGATCTGGGCAAAATCGTCCAGCATCGGCCGCATTGGGATATTGAGACGGGAAAAGCGAAGGGTCATGGGATTCTGTGTGCCCTCATAAAAGAAATCTTCCCCTTCCACATTCCGATACATCGTTTTAAATTCTTGCTCAAGCAACTGCTCCAGTTCGAAGGCGTTGGTGAACGCTTCCTCGATGTCCATTCCCGTACTGACAGCGCCATGATGCCGCAACAGGACAGCGCCTCCTTTGGATGCGCGCAGTCCAGCTACAGCGGAACTCGACATCGCTTCTGTCCCGGAGGGTGCATAGGTGGCGATCCGGATCTCTGCGCCAAATCGCTCATGAGGAGAGCGGAGACGATAACGCTCCTCGACCGCGGCGGCAAAGGCAGAAGCCCAAAGCTGATGAGTGTGGATCACAGCTCCCACACCGGGTAATTCCTGATATATCATACGATGAAGGCCGGATTCGGAAGATGGTTTCAACATTCCTGCGTAGGAGAGATCACGATGATCGACTTTTACGATATCCTCCGCAGAAAGTCCTTCGTACTCTCTGCCACTTGGGGTGACTAAAAAAAAGTCCTCATCAAGGCGACAGCTTATGTTGCCCCAGGTACGGGATACCAAACCGGATTTGACCAGGCGGATACCCGCCATGCGTATTTGCTCCCTCTTCAGGGATTCCGGTGTGTTCATTTGTTCCATATGATCGAGTTCTCCTGAATCTTGTATCGAGTACAGCATGTGCGATAGAAACACATGCTTCTGGGTATAGTATAACAGATTGCATAATCGTTGCGAACGAAAAAGCGGTTGGACTGGAGGAACATAGAATGAACAAAGAATTAAAATTAAAAATCAAAGGAATGACCTGTAAACATTGTCAGGCAAGCGTTGAAAAGGCGCTCAACGGTATTGATGGCATAACCGCCAAAGTTGACCTGCAGGCAGGTGAGGCACATCTGGTCTTGACAAGGGATATCGAGCAGAGCGAACTAGCTACAGTCGTTGCAGATGCAGGATACGAAGTCACTGAAATCATAGGATAAGAGAAGGGAAAGAAAAATGGAACAAAAAGTAATGAAAAACATCGATGTATCAACACCACTTATCATGAAGGATCTGGTGCAGTATCAGACAGGACAGATCGTCAGCAAAACAATTGCACAAAACAAATCCGTAAGTCTAACTCTTTTTGCCTTTGACAAAGGAGAAGAAATCAGCTCTCATGAATCCGACGGTGATGCTATAGTCATGGCGCTGGATGGCACCGGCGAAGTCACCATTGGAGACGAGAAATTCATCGTCAACGCTGGAGACACTATCGTGATGCCTAACAAAACACCTCATGCGGTGTATGCAACAGAGCAATTTAAAATGTTTTTGATCGTCGTGTTCCCGGCATAGCAGGATAGTGGTGGGATCCGAAACGTATTGCGCCATCCACTAGATATGGTGTACAATGAGGACATCAATACGTTGAGGAGGTAGCGTCCATGAAATGTCCCTTTTGCGAAACTAACGACACCAGGGTCATCGATTCCAGGCCGACCGAGGAAGGCCATGCGATCCGCAGACGCAGAGAGTGCGATAACTGCGGCAAACGGTTCACAACCTACGAGAAGGTGGAAGAAGTCTTTTTCATGGTGATCAAAAAAGATGGCAGCCGGGAAGCGTTTGATCGCAACAAGGTTCTCAACGGCATCGTGAAGGCATGCGAAAAGCGGCCGGTACCATTGGCAGACATCGAACGGATCGTTGATGAGATCGAACGCGGCCTGAACAACATGATGGAAAAGGAAATCGAAAGCAAGGTCATAGGCGAAATCATAATGGAACATCTGAAAGAACTTGACGAAGTCGCCTATGTAAGATTTGCCTCGGTGTACCGCCAGTTCACGGATGTGAACACCTTCGCCGCAGAGATCGAAAAGCTTTTGAAAAGCGGGAAAGGCAAAAAATAGATGGGAGATACCCTTATCATTGCCATCGACGGACCTTCCGCCGCTGGGAAGAGCACCATAGCCAAAATGGTGGCGGATTCCCTTGGAATCGAGTATGTTGACACTGGCGCCATGTACCGGGCGGTCGCTTATAAACTCGAACAGAGGGGAATCGCGGAAACCGATCGGGACGAGATACAAAGGATCCTCGCAGAAACCACGATTCGATTTTCCAACGGTCGGACTTTGCTTGACGGTGAAGACGTGAGCGAGCGGATCCGCACGCCGGAGATCGCGAGGCAGGCATCCTTGGTGTCCGCTCTCCCGGAAGTCAGAGAGATCCTGGTCCTTCTTCAAAGAGAAATGGGGACGGAACAGAGTTTGATCATGGATGGCAGAGACATCGGAACCAATGTGTTCCCAACAGCAACCCATAAGTTCTTTTTGACAGCATCGGTGGAAGAACGCGCCAAACGTCGTTACGCGGAGCTTATCGCGCTGGGAGAGGAAGCAAATCTCGCAGATGTGGCTACGGCAATTGCAGATAGAGATCACAACGACAGCACCCGTGCCATTCATCCTCTGCGAAAGGCAGCAGATGCTGTCGAGTTGGATACCACGACCATGTCGCCGGAAGAAGTGACCGCACAGATACTGTCCGTTATCCGCGGGAAAGAGAATGCATAAACAGACCACTGGCAAGTTTTGGCTCAAACCATGTGGATTTTGGAGGCATGACCATGCCTTGGTCCGCCACCTTCAGCAAATCCTCGATACCCACCGGATATAAGGCAAATGCTAAAGACATGTCGCTCCCGACTCTTCGCTCCAGTTCGTCGAGTCCTCGAATACCACCGACGAAATCGATTCGTTTGTCGATTCTTGGGTCAACGATCCCAAGAAGGGGGGACAAGACGTGATTTTGCAATATCGAAACATCGAGCCCGAGGATCGCATCTTCGCTTCGGATCGCGTCCTTCGCAGTCAATTTAAACCATTTCCCGTCAATAAACATCGAAATATCATGCTTCTGTTCCGGTCTTCGCTGACCGGTTTTTATTTCATCCACAGTAAAATCAATGGACAATCGGGAGAGAAATTCTTCTGTCGTCATTCCATTGAGGTCTTTCACGACCCGATTGTAGTCAAAAATGTTCAAATCCGCATCAGGGAATAGGACCGCCATGAAAAAGTTGAATTCTTCACTTCCATCATAGTCCGGTGCGGTGTTTCTTCTCTCCATACCAACTTTGGCTGCGGACGCGGAGCGGTGATGCCCATCTGCGATGTATAAAGCAGGGATCGTTGCAAAATGTCCACAGATCTGTGAGATCATGTCAGCGGAATCCACGATCCACAGTTCGTGACGGATCCCGTCAGGAGTCGTGACATCGACCACCGGATCCGATCCGGAGAGGATCTCGCTGCTGATGGCACGCAGAGCATCGTTGTCCCGATAGGTCAGAAAGACCGGTTCTGTGTTGGCATCGCATACATCAAAATGCCGGATGCGGTCCAACTCCTTTTCGACTCGGGTGAACTCATGCTTTTTGATGGTTTCGTTCTGGTATTCGTCGATGGAGACACAACCGACATAGCCGGTCTGTATCCGCCCCTCCATCGTTTGCCGGTATAGATAGAGCATCGGTTTGGGATCCTGCAAAAGGATGCCGTCAGCGAGCCACTTTTTGATCGTCTCTGCGGACTGCTGGTAAACAAGAGGGTCATAAGGGTCGCTGACTTCCGGCAGATCGATCTCTCCGCGGGAAACGTGAAGAAAGCTGTAAGGATTTTCGCCCGCCATTTTCGCTGCTTCTTCGCGGTTCATAACGTCATAGGGCAAAGCGATCATACGTTCCGCGATATGCTTCGCCGGACGGATCGCTGCAAAGGGTCTTACGGTTGCCATTTCGTGCTCCTTTCGAGTTTTGTCGTTTTGTAGATTATATCATTTTTTTTGGGAAACGGTACAATTTTACCTTTTGTTATGATAAAATGTAGCGGCATGGCATTGTGCATGTCATGGGCCTTGCTTGGGATGGCGAGGAACGGTCAGGTCCGCCCGGAAAGGATCCGAAAATGGATCAAAATCGGAAAAAGGGCGACACGATGATCAAGGAATTACCAGAAGAGGAACGACCGCGGGAAAAGATGATGCGCTATGGGGCAAGCCAGCTTACCAATTGCGAATTGCTGGCCATTCTCATAGGGACAGGTACGAAGCAGAACTCAGCATTGACGTTGGCCAACAGCATACTTTCCATCGAAGAAACAGGACTGGCGTTTCTGTCCGACTGTTCACCCGAGGAGCTGGTTTGTGTGGAAGGCATCGGCATGGCAAAGTCCTGCCAGATTCTTTCGGCGATCGAGCTGGGAAAGCGTACTGCGGGAGCGCCAAGGGGCAAAAAGATACCATTGGGTTCTCCTGACCAGGTAGCAGCTCTCTTCATGGAGGAACTGAGACACAGAAAAAAAGAGGTCTTCAAGGTTCTCTTTCTGAATACGAAGAATGAGATCATGTCCATAGAGGATGTCTCGGTCGGAAACTTGAACACTTCGATCGTGCATCCCAGAGAAGTCTTTCGAAGCGCAGTGAAAAAGGGTGCTGCGGCGATCATTGTTCTACATAATCATCCAAGTGGAAACCCGGCGCCCAGCCGAAACGACATCGATGTCACCCGAAGGTTGACGGAGACAGGAAAGCTTTTGGGAATACCGGTCCTTGACCATTTGATCATTGGTGACGGTACCTACTTGAGTTTCAAAGAGCAAATGCTGCTGGATGTCCACGATAGTGGTTGAGGCAGCTCATCATAGAAAGGAGCAACGCATAGTATGTGTCTTGGCATTTTTACACAGGATATCGGTATCGATCTCGGAACCGCAAATACATTGATCTACATTAAGAGCAAGGGGATCGTCTTGAACGAGCCATCGGTCATTGCGGTGGACGAAAGTACCAAACAGATCCTGGCAGTCGGGAAACACGCCAAGGATATGATCGGCAGGGCTCCAGCTCACATCAAAGTTGTACGTCCGCTTCAGGACGGTGTGATCTCCGATTTTTCCATGACGCAGACCATGCTGAAGGAGTTTCTCCGCAAGGTGATCCCTGAGCATTCGTTTCTGACAAAGGTGAGGGTCGTTGTTGGCGTACCGTCCGGCGTGACCGGCGTTGAAAAGCGTGCGGTCGAGGAAGTTGTGCGACAGATGGGGGCAAAGGAAGTCTTTATTTTGGATGAACCAATGGCCGCTGCCCTTGGCGTCGGTATCGCTGTCGACGGTCCGGATGGTCATATGGTAGCGGACATCGGCGGCGGAACCTCTGACATCGCCATCATCGCATTGGGCGGTATCGTAAACAGCATCTCTTTGCGCATCGCTGGAGATGAAATGGATGAAGCCATTGCCGCTTATATGCGAAAAACCTATAATCTTCTGATTGGCGACAAGACAGCGGAACATGCGAAAATTCAAATCGGAAGCATCTATCCGACGGAAGAGCTTCATGGCGAACGGGAATCGATGGAAGTCAAAGGCAGAGACGTATTGTCTGGACTGCCCAAGTCAGTCCGCATCGATGCGGGCGATATGCGAAAAGCATTGGAAGAGCCCATCGCGATCATCGTGGAGGGCATCAAAAATACACTGGAAACGACACCGCCGGAATTGGCGGCGGACATCTCGGAAAACGGCCTGATCCTAGCCGGTGGCGGTTCGCTGATCAAAGGACTGGATCGTCTGATCGAAGATCAGACCGGAATCAAAGTCACTGTTGCGCCAAATGCCCTGGAAGCGGTGGCGGAAGGCACCGGAAAGAGCTTGGAGAGCATACAGAACGTCAGGCGTTATGCGATGCGGGACAAGAAATACTAGGAGAAGTCGATGAAGTGGTGCAGAGAACATCTGAGGCTCACCATTCTGGGTATCGTTCTGATTGCGCTTCTCAGTCTGACCGTGGCCTCTTTTCTAAACCCGGGGAGCAACTCCTGGGCTGGCGGACAGATCCAGCGATTTGCTGCTTATATTCAGGAGCCGGTTTCCGAAGCTGGAAGCGGTTTTTCTGCAACGATAAAAGGTCTGTTTCAGTGGAAAGCTTTGCTTGCGGAAAATGAGGAACTGAAAGAAGAAAACAAAGAGCTTAGAGAAGAATTGACCCGGCAGACGCTTTCCGAAGAAGAGTTGGCAGAGTTGCTGCGATTGTCAGATGCTTTGAATTATGTAGATCCAAAGGACCGCTACGGCTATGTGAGCGGTTCGGTCATTGCGAAAGATGGATCCCGCTGGTTTCAGACGTTCACGATCAATATCGGCTCTCGTGAGGGGGTCCATGAGGATGCGGTCGTGATCAACGGCGATGGACTGATCGGCAGAGTATTCGACCTTGGCCCGGACTGGGCCAAGGTCATTTCGGCGGTCGACGAAAACAATGATATCAGCTTTAAAGTCTTTCGGGATCTTGCGATCATCGGTGTTCTATCCGGGGACGGCACCGGAGGACTTTCCGGATACCTTCTGCAGGAGGATGTATCCGTTGTGGAAGGGGATGTGCTGATCACTTCAGGAATGGAGATCTATCCAGAGGGGATACCGATCGGTAGAATCACAGAGGTTGACTGGAACGAAAATTCACTTCTGCGCACAGTGACTGTGGAACCTTTCGTCAATTTTTCGAATTTGCAGAAGATCACGGTCGTCATCAAAGAACCGATAGGAACGGAGTGATTCATCATGAAATACCGTTATGCGGTCCTTCTCTTTGTTATCGCTTTTTTATTGCAGACGGTACTGGCGCCGCAGAACAGCATTCTCGGGATATCGCCGGACTTGACTCTGTGCCTTGTGATCGCGATGGCCTTTCTTTATGAAGGAAATAGCGGGGTCGTATGCGGAGTGCTCTTCGGACTCCTGATCGATCTTTGTTTTTCGCCAGTGATCGGGCCGGCAGCAATTTCCTATCTGGCCGTAGCCCTTTTCGTGGCGGAGCTCCGTCGGTACCTCTATCGGGACAGTCTGCTCAATATCACGATCGCAACCGTGTCGGGAACTGTTCTGTTTTATTTGTTCTACTGGGCGATCCTCGGTGTGTTCGGCGGAACCTATCATTTCATTGTCATGCTGCGAATGGTTCCTCTGCTTATGATTTTCCATACAATAGCAAATATTTTGTTTTATTTCTTGATCGGGAGACGGTCGGTGCGTCACCCAAGAGACCGGCACTATGATGGAAATCGTCTGTATTTCAGTTAGGAGAGTTGTCCATGCGGTGGTTACGTAGCAGGGAAAACCAGATCCTTATTTTTGTATTGATTCTGATGTCGGCGCTTTCGGTCCGATTGTTTTCCCTTACCGTTGTGGAAGGCAGTCAATGGAAACTGGCTGCTGAAGCAATCAGCGTCAAAAGCATTTATACGTCGGCTCCACGGGGAGAGATCCGGGATCGGTTCGGTCGACTTCTGGCCGGAAACCGTCCAAGTTTTGCCGTACACTTTTCACCGGGCAACCTTTCAAACGAAGAAACCAACCGGCAAGCACTGGAGCTGATGGATCTTCTGGCGAAAAACGGGGACGTGGTCAACGACAATCTCCCGATCATTCTGACAGCAGACGGCTATTTCTTCTATACATACCAAAAGGCAATCGAAGACTGGCTGGCGTCCCAGGACATGCCAACGGATTATACAGCGGAACAGACATTTTACGAGATCCGTCAGCGATATGGTATCGAAGAAGGCCTGGATAAATATGAAGCACAGAGCGAACTACAGACCATCTACAGCGTGTATCCGCCGATCTCTGTCAGGGCGATGAAGTTTCTTGAAGAGTTGAATCGGGAGAGCTTTCTTGGGAGGTACTATCTGGATACAAATCTAAGTGCGGAAGAAGCGTTTGCCCTGCTAAGACAAGCCTACAAAATCGATCCCAGTTTGTCGGATCAGGATGCCAGGCGCATCATGGTCGTGAGAAATGAAATATCAGCGCAGGGATACCTCAGCTATCTTCCTGCGGCAATAGCCCAAAATGTGAGCCATCAAACCATCGTAGCACTTGAGGAAAGCGGAGCAGATCTGACCGCGATCGACGTCGTTGCAGAGCCGGTGCGATATTATCCCAACGGATCGACAGCGTCACATATTCTTGGATATTTGGGACAGATCTCTGAAACAGAAAAGTCGGCGTATGTTGAAAAGGGGTACAGCCCGAGTGACCTGATCGGAAAAGACGGAATCGAAAAATCACTTGAAGACACTCTCCGTGGAATCGACGGGATCAAGAACGTCGAAGTCAACGCTTTTGGCGAGTATGTGCGTACGATCAGCGACGACAGCGCGGAAAAGGGAAGAGATGTCTTTCTGACGCTCGACCTTGAGCTGCAAAAAACAGCGGAGGCTGCGCTGGAGCAAGCTCTCTCCAAGATCCAGGTCGCGGGAACCTTCGAAAGCCAATATGGCAATTACAAGTATTCACGGGCATATCCCAACGCCAATGTGGGAGCGGTCGTGGCCATCGAAGTGGAAACCGGCGATGTTCTGGCGATGGCATCGTATCCGGACTACGATCCAAATCTCTTTGCCTCAGGTATCAAAAAGGAAGATTGGGCAGCATTGCAGTCCATAAACCCCCGGGATCCGTTGTCTCCGTTGCCGTTGTTCAATGTGGCTTCAAGAACCGCTGTTCAGCCTGGGTCCACCTTTAAAATGGTGACAGCAACCGCTGCTTTGGAGAGCGGACTGGATCCAAACAGGGAGTTGCGGGACGGAGGTGCCGTTCGGGTAGGGAACCGCACCTACGGATGCATCTTGTGGAATATGTATGGTGGAAATCACGGATATCTGAATTTATACGAAGCAATGGAAGTGTCCTGTAATTACTATTTCTTCGACATCGCGACGGGCCGGGATTTCTACAAAGGATCTTCCCTCGGTTACACCGAAGATATCAACATTGCAACGATCACCGATTATGCAGAGCAATATGGACTAGGGAAGCCGACCGGCATCGAGATCGTTGAAACGGTTGTCGCAGTTCCCAGTGAAGAGCGGAAAATGTCGGCGATGAAGACATATTTGAAAAATGTGTTGATCGGGCGTGCAGAAATGTATTTTACAGACGAAGTGATCGCTGACAAGGCGGAACTGATGCGGCAGATCGACACCATCGTCGGATGGACAGAGGAAAACCCAAGCCGCAATACGATTCTGGAGCGCCTGGGAAACATGGGCATTCAGGAGGAAATGGTCGAAACCGTTGGAGATCTGGCCAAATTCTCATATTTCAATCAGGCCGCATGGACGCTGGGTGATGAATTGAATATCTCGATCGGTCAGGGAGAGAACGCATACACGCCGCTACAAATGGCAAATTACCTGGCTACCATAGGAAACGGCGGCATACATAATTCGGTCAGTCTCATACATTACATCGGGGGAGAAGGCATTGCGAACAAGCCGGAAGGAAAGCAAATCGAAGTCAAGGATCCCGAACTCCTGGATCATATCATCGAAGGGATGCGCCGTGTTGCCCATGGGTCCAGAGGAAGCGGAAGAGCCATCTTTGGGAATTTTCCTGTTCAGGTGGCAGCCAAGACCGGTACAGCGGAACGGGGAGGAAAAATCAACCCGCCGGACGAAGTGGAATATCTAAAGACAAACCTGGGAAGGATCAATCCCAGTTTGACCTGGGAGCAAGTGGAAACAGAGATGGAACGTCTGCTCCGTGAGTACTCTGACATCTACAGGACCAGAAACACCGCAGCGAGACAGGCCGTCATCAATCTGTCCAGAGGAAGGGTCTCGATCGCAGGGATCGACGCTTACAAATCCGATTATGATAACTTTGCATGGTTTGTAGCGATGGCTCCGGTAGAAGATCCCAAAATCGCAGTGGCTGTGCTACTGTTTCAGGGTGGAACCGGAGGATATGCAGGCCCGGTCGCCCGGGAAATCATCGGAGCATATTTGGAATTGGACAAAATGTATAGTGATTACCAGCTCAATACGGTACTCACTCAATAACGGAAACAAAGGAGCAACACGATGGGAGAAGTCATACTCGTCGCTTCCGGTAAAGGCGGCGTCGGAAAGACGGTTTTCACGGCAAATCTGGGGGCGAAGCTTGCACAGGAAGGGGCATCGGTGCTTTTGATCGACATGAACATCGGTACCCGCAGCCTGGATATCTGCCTTGGTCTAGAGAGCCGCATCATATATGATCTGACGGATGTGATCGATGGCACCTGCCGGATCAAGCAAGCACTTGTGAAGGACAAACGGTTTCCGGAGTTGTATTTGCTGTCCGCGCCCCAAAACCGGAGCAAAGCGACCTTCACTCCGGCAGATATGAAAGAATTGTGTTCCCAGTTATCGGAACGATTCGACTATATAATACTTGACGCTCCTGCAGGAATCAACGAAGACTTGATGAGAGCAGCAGCACCTGCGAACAGAGCGGTGATCGTAACGGTACCGGAGCATACTGCGATCCGTGATGCTGAGTTGGTTGACGCGGTGCTTCGATCGATCGGCATCCGGAAACGATATGTGGTCGTGAATAAAATCATGCCAGATCTGCTTCGACGCGGGATCGTTCCGGATCCGGCAGAAATCGCAGAACACCTGCGACCGCCGATCGCCGGTCTGATACCATATGACATCAACATTCACATAGCAGCCAACATCGGTGTGCCCGTGGTACTTAGCAAAGGAAGCTACATCGAAAAAAACATGGCAGGCATCGCAAATCGAATCCTCTTCAACGATGACACCAAGAAACGTTAGAAATTGATGATCTTGCTGCGGATACAAACGTTCAGAACGAGACCGAGGGCGACGAGATTACTGACCACAGAGCTGCCTCCTGCGCTGACAAAGGGGAGAGTGATCCCGGTGACCGGCATCAGACCCATCGTCATGGCAATATTCTCAAAGATTTGAAAAAAGAACATACCGAAGATCCCGATGACCAGAAGAGCACCAAAGAGATCCTTCGCTTTGCGGGCGATTCGAAGGATACGATATAAAAACAGCGTGTAGAGGGCGATGAGAAAAGCCCCGCCCATGAATCCCCATTCTTCCGCAATAACGGAAAAAATAAAATCCGATTCCTGCACCGGCAGGAATTTCAGTTCTTTTTGCGTCCCTTCGAACAGTCCCTTCCCAAACACTCCGCCGGAGCCGATGGCTACTTTGGACTGCCAGACCTGATAATTCCCGGGAAGCAGCAGGTTGTCGGGATGAAGAAACGCATCGATCCGGGCTTTCTGATGAGTTGCCATGAAGCGATACGCTACGGGAATCAAGAGCAATGCCACTGCGCTCACCTTCGCATACAGCTTGCCGTCGACACCGGCCGCAAAGACCATCACGGCAGCAATGACGCAGATGACCAGGGCATTGCCGAGATCGTTCTGAAGCACGGCAATGATAGCAACGAAGGGCAAAGCATAGAGACCTGCCAACGCTAATCCTTTCAAAGAACCAAGAGAATCCTGTCGTCGAGAGAGGTATGCTGCATATATGATGATAAACGTGATCTTGACGATTTCCGCCGGTTGAAGGTCCACAGGCCCTAAGTCCAACCATCCTCTGGCTCCAAACTGCTCTTTGCCGATCACCGGTAAAAATACAGTCAAAAGAAAGAGAATAGAAGCGACATATATGATTTTTTCCAACGACTGAAGAAGTAGGTAATCCCATAAGAGCACGATCGTCAGGCCAAGGAAACCGATCCCGTAGGCGACGATCTGGACTTTCATATTGCGACTGAAGACAAATCCGTCTTCGTACGCGGTGCTTCCGATCATAACAACACTGATCACCGCGAAAACCAGCGGGATCAGAAGCAACAGAAAATCTATGTTTTTCATTAGATCCCGAAAATACTGCATTGTGCACGCCTTTCATTCCTCTTGACTTTGATGTGCAGGTACAATTATAATATATGTTGTGTAATTATATCAATATCCAATTGAAATAGTACAAAATATAAATAAAATCAGAAGGAGGTGCTTTAAAATAGAAGACATACTTGTAAGAATCATTATCGCAATTGTCGCCCTTGCCATTGGGCTACTGATTGGATATATATTCAGAAAAACCGTCGGCGAAAAAGCTATTGGCAGCGCTGAACAAAAGGCAAAAAATCTACTGCTGGATGCAGAAAACAAGTCAGAGTCCATCAAAAAAGAGATCACACTGGAAGCAAAAGAAGAGGCCCACAGACTCCGCAGCGAAGTGGAGAGAGAAGCCCGGGAACGACGAGCAGAGATCACAAAGGCGGAACGCAGGCTGATTCAAAAAGAAGAATCCCTGGACAAAAAAATCGAAAACCTGGAAAAGAAGGAAGAGGGCCTGGGACGAAAGGAGCAGAAGCTTCTGGACAAAGAAGCAGAACTCGACGGATTCATAACGAAGCAGATCGAAGAACTGGAACGGATCTCCGGTTATACTGTGGATGAAGCAAAGAAACTCCTTCTCTCCAACGTAGAAAAGGAAGTAAGGACAGAAGCGTCGCTTCTGATCAAAGAGATCGAGGGAAAAGCAAAAGAAGAAGGCGAAAAGAAAGCAAAAGAAATCATTACCGGCGCGATCCAGAGATGTGCCGCCGACCATGTTGCAGAGAGCACAGTGTCTGTTGTGCCGTTGCCCAACGATGACATGAAAGGCCGGATCATCGGCAGAGAAGGTCGAAACATACGGGCGATCGAGACGATGACCGGTGTTGACCTTATTATCGACGACACACCGGAAGCGGTGATTTTGTCCGGATTCGATCCGGTCAGGAGAGAGATCGCCAAGGTCGCTTTACAGAAACTCATCCTGGATGGCCGGATCCACCCTGCCAGGATCGAGGAAATGGTAGAAAAGGCCGAAAAGGAAGTCAACAACATCATCAAAGAAGAAGGAGAGCAGGCCACTTTCGAAGTTGGCATACACAACCTGCATCCGGAATTGATCAAACTGCTGGGCCGCCTGAAGTACAGAACGAGCTACGGACAGAACGTGTTGAAGCATTCGGTGGAAGTCGCTCACCTCGCCGGCTTGATGGCAGGCGAACTGGGACTGGATATCAAGCTTGCAAAGCGAGCCGGCTTGCTCCACGATATCGGCAAGGCGATGGACCACGAAGTGGAAGGGACCCATGTCGACATCGGAATGGATGTGCTTAAGAAATACAAAGAAACAGAAGCTGTAATCAATGCAATGGCTGCTCATCATGGTGATTACGAAGCGACTAGTATGGAAGCCGTACTGATCGGCGCAGCTGACGCCTTGTCCGCTGCCAGACCGGGAGCTCGCCGTGAAACTCTTGAAACTTATATTAAGCGACTGCAGGCATTAGAGGCGATCGCAAACACGACGCCTGGCGTAGAAAAATCCTTCGCGATCCAAGCGGGTCGAGAGATCCGCATCCTGGCTAAACCCGAAGAAATGAACGACGACGCGATCGTGTTCCTCGCAAGAGAAATCAGCAAGAAAATCGAAAGCGAACTGGAATATCCGGGACAGATCAAAGTCAATGTCATTCGGGAAACCAGAGCGATCGAATACGCGAAATAAAACCTCACATAAGATGCGAACAGGAAGCGCCTTTCTCAAGGCGCTTCTTTCATTTCCTGCTATTCTCCTTGCTTTTATGCGGCATATGTCATAAAATCAACATAGATAGCATCTATAGCGAGACTGCTTTTTATTGAGAAAAGCGATCGGAAGGAGGAAATCGATGCCAGAGGAATTCAAACCGGGCTGTCAGCGACCCGCGATCAACAAACCAAAACCGCTGGAACAAGATATGGCGCCTGAGGCAACCGACAGGCAAGGAAGGGAGATGAAGTCGCATATGATCAAAGTAGGAAAACCTGCACCGGAGTTCACAGCCCCGGCATTTTATCAGGGGAAATTTGCTAATGTCAGCTTATCGGAATATAAAGGAAGATGGGTTCTGCTCTGCTTTTATCCCGGTGACTTTACCTTTGTGTGAGCCACCGAGGTGTCAGCAGTTGCTGTCAAACATAAGGAATTGAACGAATTGGGAGTGGATGTATTATCGGTAAGCGTTGATAGTGTTTTTGTCCATAAAATGTGGAACGAACATGAATTGTCCAAGATGATCGGCGGAGATATCCCCTTCCCGATGCTTGCGGATCAAGACGGAAGCATTGGAAAATTATACGGCATTTATGATGAAGATGCCGGAGTAGAAACTCGCGGCAGGTTCATCATCGATCCCGATGGAAATGTGCAGGGATTTGAAGTACTTACTCCACCGGTTGGCAGAAATGTCAGCGAGAGCATACGTCAGATCAAAGCGTTCCAGCACGTACGCGCGTCGGGTGGGACCGAGGCGACACCATCCGGCTGGAAACCGGGAAAGGCAACATTGAAGCCGGGACCGGACCTGGTCGGCAAGGTCTGGCAGGTTTGGGACGTAAAGGAAGCATTTGAAGACTGATGACAATAAACCGGAAACTGTGATAAAATAGAACTGCTCTCGGGCAGTTCTATTTTTTTTTGAATGACAGGGGTGGAGAAATGAAATACAATACAGTATTGTTCGACCTTGACGGTACTCTGATCGATACCCTGGAGGATTTGACTGACAGCGTGAACCTGGTCATGGACAGGGAAGGGTACCAGGGCAAAACGATAGAAGATGTGAAAAACGGGATCGGAGAGGGGTATCGGTTCCTGATGGAAGCGTGTCTTCCGGAAGGTACGGAGCCATCGGAAATCGACCGATGTACCAAATTGTTCGAGGCGGCCTATATCCAGCGCATGATGAACAAAACGAAGCCCTACGAGGGGATAATCGACCTTCTGGCCAATCTCAGGATCCATGGTGCCAGCATCGCCGTAGTCACTAACAAAATGGACGAAGCGGCAAAAGCGGTATGTAGTCATTATTTCGGCACACTGATCGACGTTGCGATCGGTGACAGTCCTGAACGTAGAAAAAAACCAGCTCCGGACAATGTCCGGGAAGTGTTGTTGCAGTTAGGAACGACCAGGGAACAAGTCTTATACGTAGGAGATTCCGATATCGATGTGCGGACGGCAATCAATTCCGGCATTGATTTCTTGGGAGTTTCCTGGGGTTACCGTTCCCGAGAGCGGTTGATGGGCGAAGGTGCAGAAATCATAGTCGATCATCCTGCAGATGTGCTGACTCATTTTCTCGACCACAATGAAAGGCAGCAAGATGATTTATCTGGATAACAGCGCGACCACACGTCCATACGATGAAGTGATTCATGAAATGAGGCGGATGCAGGAGGAGTGCTTCGGCAATCCTTCCTCTTTACATCGCATGGGTCTACAAGCCGAAATGGCGCTTCGCTCGGCGAGAAAAAAAGTGGCGGATGCTCTGCATGCAGACCCTGGCGAACTTCTTTTCACCGGCTCGGGCGGAGGAGCCTACGCCAACCGTCGGCGAGGCAACAAAATCATCGTGACCGCCATTGAACACCCTGCCGTGCTGACCGCCTGCCAGAAGTTGGAACGGGATGGATTTACAGTCGCTGTTATCGGTGTGGACCGGCACGGTCTGGTGGATCTGGACGAGTTGAAACGAACTGTTGATGCATCCACGATCCTCGTTTCCGTCATGGCAGTGAACAACGAACTGGGTACGGTCCAACCACTGGAGGCGATCGGTAACATTCTTCAAAACATCGGAGGCATCCTTTTTCATACAGATGGCGTTCAGGCCATGGGAAAAATTCCCGTCGATCTGGCAGCCTGCCATCTCGACCTCATGTCGGTAAGTGCGCACAAGATCCATGGTCCAAAGGGTGTCGGTGCGCTCTACGTCAAGAAAGGGACCAAACTGGAGCCCCTGATTTACGGCGGAGGCCAGGAGCATGGTCTGCGTGGAGGCACGGAAAACACTCCCGGGATCGTTGGGTTCGGAATTGCAGCGGAGCAGCAGCAAAAAAATCAGGAAGCGAGGATAGATCAGATCCAGTTGGTGAGAACCCATCTGATGTCTGAGTTGAAAGATAAAATCGAAGACTGCGTCATCAATAGCCCGGAGAACGTCTGGGGACAAGACTCGGTGGAAAACGGCGTCTCTTCACCTTCGATCTTGAACGTAAGCTTTCCCGGATGTCGGGGAGAAGTGTTGCTTCACACACTCGAGCAAAAAGAAATATTTGTTTCCACCGGAGCGGCCTGTTCCTCCCGGAAAAAGGCAAGTCAGGTATTGACTGCAGCCGGACTCCCGGCCGCACTGACGGAAAGCGCAATACGCTTCAGCATCAGCGAATTCAACACGACAGAAGAAATGGATGTCGTCGTCGCAACATTGGCGACAGCGACAGAGGGAATGCGGAATCTCAGAAGGAGGACGAATCTTGGAAGGTAAGAAAACCTATTTGATACGCTGTGGCGAAGTGGCGCTGAAACGCACCAACAAACCATACTTTGAACGAATGCTGGTGGAACGACTGCGTTTCGTAACGAAAAGCCACAAAGGGATCGACATACGACGGGAAGATGGATTGATCGTCGTCCGAGCCCCGGAAGCACTTGACGAAAAGACGCTGATCAAGGAGATGTCCAGGGTGTTTGGCGTCGACACCATCAGCCCGGCGATAGAATGTCCTTCTGACATGGACGAGCTCGAAGCAGCGTCGATCGCCTTTATGCGCCAACGAATCGAAACAGATGGAGTCAAAACCTTCAAGGTGGACGCCAAACGTTCTGACAAAACCTTCCCGGTGACGTCGCCGGCGATCGCGAGTCGCATCGGCGAGGTGGTTTTGGATGCTTTCCCAGAGCTTTCAGTAGATATCCACACCCCCGAGAGGATCTTATATCTTCACGTCAGAAGAGAAAGAAGTTTCTTGTTTGACGAAAAGATCGCCGCCTTTGGAGGATTGCCTCTGGGAACCAATGGTAAGGGTATGGTTTTGCTGTCCGGCGGGATCGACAGTCCGGTTGCAGCATTCTTGATGGCAAAGAGAGGCATGCTGCTGGAAGCGGTGCATTTTCATTCGTACCCGTACACGAGCGAACGGGCTCTGGAAAAAGTCAAAGATCTGGCTTTCCTGCTTTCTGCGTACTGCGGAAAGTTTAAGATACACAGCATCAATCTACTGCCAGTGCAAGAAGCGATCGCTGCAAACTGCCCGGAAGATGAGATGACCATTCTCGTCCGGCGCTTCATGATGCGCATCGCAGAGATCATCGCCCTGGAAACGGACTGCATGATGCTGATCACAGGTGAAAACCTTGGCCAGGTGGCTAGCCAGACTGCGGAGGCATTGGTCGTGACGGATCACGTGGTATCTATGCCGGTGATGAGACCGCTGATCGCCATGGACAAAGTCGAAATCATAGAAAAAGCCCAAGAGATCGGGACGTTTGAGACTTCGATCCTCCCCCATGAGGATTGCTGTACTGTTTTTCTCCCCCGTCATCCGAAGACAAGACCTCGCATCTCTGAGATACTGGAGTCGGAAAAGAAGTTGGATATCGATGCTTTGACAACGATCGCTCTGGAATCGAGAAAGGTCTTCGTTTCAACCTCTACATCTCGTTAATATCAAAACAAACTTTTAGCGAAAATAGCAAAAAAATAGTTGCATTTCTAGCAGAAATGGTGTTTAATTAACTTGTAAGTGTTAAAATTATAACAATATAAAAAGATTGATATTGATAGGAGGCAGGCAGAAGATGAACTTTCAACTGACCAAGGAACAGGAATTTGTAAGGAAAATGGTACGAAAATTTGCCGTGAACGAAGTGGAGCCCATCGCCGCTGACATCGACAAAGAACATCGTTTTCCCACCGAGAATGTGGAAAAAATGGGCAGATACGGACTCCTTGGCGTGCCATTTCCGAAGGAGTACGGTGGTGCCGGCGGTGACAACATGGCCTATGCCATCACAGTTGAAGAATTGTCCCGGGTCTGTGCTTCCACCGGAGTCATCTGCTCTGCGCATACTTCTCTTTGCGGATGGCCACTGTTTGCTTACGGAACAGAAGAACAGAAGAAAAAGTATCTGATCCCCATCGCGAAAGGCGAGAAACTGGGAGCGTTCGGCTTGACTGAACCCAATGCCGGTACAGATGCCGGCGGGCAGCAAACCAGAGCGATCGACCGTGGCGATCACTGGGAATTGAACGGCGCCAAGGTGTTCATCACAAACGGCGGCTTTGCGGATACCTTTATTGTAGTGGCAATGACAGACAAGTCAAAAGGCACTCGTGGCGGGATCAGCGCTTTTATCATTGAGAAGGAATTTCCCGGATTCTCTGTAGGAAAAACAGAAGATAAGATGGGGATCTGTGCATCCTCGACGACAGAACTGATTTTCCAGAATTGCATCGTACCGAAAGAAAACCTTCTCGGACAAGTCGGGGAAGGATTCAAAATAGCTATGGCAACCTTGGACGGCGGGCGGATCGGCATCGCCTCCCAGGCTCTTGGGATCGCTCAGGGAGCATTTGACGTGACCGTCGAGTACATGAAAGCGAGAAAACAATTCGGAAAAAGCATCGCCGCTTTCCAGGGTCTTCAATTTGAGATCGCAGACATGAAGACGAGGATCGAAGCGGCCAGATTACTGATTTATCAGGCGGCCGACCGTAAGGACAAACATCTGAAATACGGCCCCTATTCGGCGATGGCCAAGCTCTACGCTGCAGAGACCGCCATGTACGTGACGACGAAAGCAGTTCAGCTTCACGGCGGTTACGGTTATACGAAGGATTATCCGGTGGAACGGATGATGCGGGACGCCAAGATAACCGAAATCTACGAAGGGACTTCTGAAGTCCAAAAAATCGTCATCGCAGCCGATGTGTTTGGCAGATAGGAAGGGGAGAAAGCAAAATGGCATTGAAAATCATCGTATGTGCGAAACAGGTTCCCGACACGAATGAAGTTAAGATCGACCCGGTCAAGAACACTTTGATCCGGGACGGAGTTCCCAGCATATTGAACCATGATGACGCAAACGCGCTGGAAGAGGCGCTACGAATCAAAGATCTATACAAAGATACCCATATCACCGTTCTGACGATGGGACCGCCACAAGCAAAGGATATGTTGATCGAGTGCCTTGCAATGGGCGCAGATGAAGCAATCCTGGCTTCTGACCGGGCCTTGGGAGGATCAGATACCTGGGCAACATCAAATGCGTTGGCGGCAGCGATCCGAAAAATCGGGGAGTTTGACATCATCTTTGCAGGACGCCAGGCCATCGACGGTGATACCGCTCAAGTCGGTCCGCAGATCGCTGAAAAACTTGATATCCCCCAGGTCACTTATGTCACGGAATTCGAGATCGTTGATAAAGATATCATCGTCAAACGAGCACTGGAAGACGGTTACGAAAAAATCAAGATCGGCATGCCTTGCATGCTCACCGCGATCAAGGAACTCAACGAGCCCAGATATATGCATATAGGGGGCATCTATGAGGCAACAAAAAAGGAAATTCCGGTATGGGGTGCCGCTGCATTGGGTGTCGATCTGACGGAAGTGGGACTGGAGTCGTCACCGACCAACGTGTTCCGATCTTTTTCTCCGGCAGCAAAGGGCAAAGGCATCATGCTGGAAGGTGACTGCGATAAAGACGTCGCGAAGGCATTACTGATTCGTTTAAAAGAAAAACATGCGATCTGATTGAGGAGGATGAAACAATGGCAATCAAAGTAATCAATGATAAATGCAAGGGTTGCAAGCTCTGCATCAAAGCCTGTCCCTTCGATGCGATCGATATGGCGGGAAAATTGGCAGTGATCAATGAAGCTTGCACGGCTTGTGGACAGTGCATTCCGGCCTGTCCCTTCGATGCGATCGAAAAATGCGAGGAAAGGGCCGCCGAAATCGTGGACCTTTCTGCATACAAGGATGTATGGGTCTTTGTCGAACAGAGGGCAGGAAAGCTGATGAACGTGGCCCTGGAGCTTTTAGGCGAGGGGAACAAACTATCACGGGAGATCGGCGACAGGAACGTATGTGCATTGTTGATCGGTCATAAAACGGATCACTTGATCCCGGAACTCTACGCCTGTGGCGCAGATGTCGTTTATCAGATCGACGATCCGCTGCTTGAGAAGTACACCACCGATGGATACACAAAGGTCATGACCGATGCGATCCGTGAATACAAGCCGGAAATCGTTCTTTTTGGCGCAACTCATATCGGCAGAGATCTGGCTCCGAGAGTAGCCGCCAGACTGGATACGGGACTGACCGCAGACTGCACACGTCTGGATGTAAACACGGGAAACTACATTCAGTATCTGAACAAGTGCACGACGCTGGACACGTCTTCATTGGATCCCAATTCGGAAGATAAAAACCTGAAGCAGACCCGCCCTGCATTTGGCGGCAACATCATGGCAACGATCCTTTGTCCCAAACACCGGCCCCAAATGGCCACGGTTCGTCCTGGCGTCATGCAGAAGCTGGAGCGGGACGAAACGAAACAAGGGATACTGATCAAGGTCGAACCAGCTATCGTACGAGCAGACATTCGCACAGAAGTTCTGGAAGTAGTAAAGGCAGCGAAAGAGCTTGTGTCCCTGACCGATGCAGAGATCATCTGTTCCGGCGGGAGAGGTCTCGGAGATCCTTCGGGATTTGAACTGATCACCGAATTTGCCCATGCGGTCGGAGGAGTCGTCGGCTCTTCTAGAGCCGCAGTCGATGCCGGTTGGATCGATCATTCCCATCAGGTGGGACAGACCGGAACGACGGTCAAGCCAAAGATTTATTTTGCCTGCGGCATATCCGGAGCCATTCAGCACCTTGCCGGAATGCAGACATCGGATTTGATCATTGCGATCAATAAGGATCCGGAAGCGCCGATATTCGAAGTGGCTGACTATGGAATCGTTGGCGATCTTTATAAAGTCATCCCCTGTCTGATCGAGGAGTGGGGGAACGCAGAATCCCTGTTCGATGCCTGCTCCAAAACAGCAATGTAAGACGATTGAATAATATAAAAACGCCGGCGGAGACAACTCCTGCCGGCGTTTTTTTATGTATTAATTTAGCCATTCTGGCTTATCGGTTCCAGAATTATTATTGTTTCCATTTCCGTTGTTGCCATCGCCATCATCATCCCCTGGAGGCACGTCATCATCGCCCAGGCCGGGAGGCGTGCCTGGCCAGACAAACGTAGTATCAAGGGTCTTGGACGGGTCGATCGGATACATGACAGGGTCGAGGTTGTGCAGATTGCAGTAGTAATGCGGGACTTCATACCCGATATCGGCGACCCCTGCACCCTCATAATATATGACAGACCCTTCCGGTCGGCGTATCCGGACCTGGGTCACGGGATTGGGACAATAGGGCGTTGGCAGTTCACCGGAATCGGCACAGATCGTCGCATAGACGTGAACATCATCGATCTCCACCGGTTGAGTCCCATTCACGAAATACTCACTTCTCACCGTACCTCTGGGATCCAGCGCAGAGAGTTCGGATGGAAGTTTGCCTGATTTCGTATCGATGGTCACGCTTACGATGTTGTCCGCTGTGGGAAAACTGCCTGCGGGAAGACCGACGTGGACCTGCTTCATGATTTTGCTCCAGAGTCTTGCCGCAGCGATGCTTCCCTGAGAGAGCTCCAGATTGATATCATTGCCGATCCAAAGGGCTGCCGCGTAGTGTGGCGTGAGACCAACGAACCAGGCATCGTAATTGTCAGTGGTAGTGCCGGTTTTACCTGCAACCGGGCTGGATCCAATGGCGGCAGAGCCGGCAATGCCGTTGGTAACTGTAGTCCGGAGGATATCAGTCATCAGGAAGGCAACGCCCCGGTCCATCGCTTGTTCCCGCTTCGGCGCTCCTTCCAAAAGGATCTCGCCTTTTTTGTTCGTGACCGTGGTATAGGATACCGGTTCGGTATAAATTCCTTGGTTGGCAAAAGCGGCGTATCCGGCGGCCATCTGCAGAGGTGAGACTCCTTGCGTCATTCCCCCAAGCGCGAGAGCTGCCGGGTTCATGTCATTGATGCTGCCAGACTCCACAACTGACGTGACGCCAAGCTTTTTGAGAAATGCCAGGGAAGTAGCAGGACCGATGTCGTTGAACGTCTTGACTGCATTTACGTTGATCGACTGTTCGACGGATTGGCGAAGCGTATGAAGGCCCCGATAACCGTTGTACCAGTTCTTTGGCCAAAGTTTGCCGTCGAGAACCAGCGGCGCATCGTCGATGACCGAAGCCGCAGTCCACATTTTTGCTCCTTCTGTGGAGCCGTTTGCAACCATATCCACTGACCGTTGAAGAGCCGGACCGTACACACCCATAGGTTTGATCGCTGAACCCGGTTGCCTCGGACTGATGGCCCGGTTGAACAAGAGTTTTCCACTCAAGCTACGGCCTCCTGCCATCGCTTTGATGCCACCGGTTTTATAGTCGAAGATCACCATAGCAGCCTGGGGTTGTATGACTTTCTCTTTCAACTGATAATAATCCTTGGCGACCACGATCGTTTCTCCGACTGCTTGAAATGCGGTCTTTTCCTCGAAAAACTCCTTCTTTAAAATCAGATTCCCGTCTTGGTCACGATCCTTGAACTCCGATGGGATCAACAGGTAACCGCCGGGGATCGCATAGAAGATTCCATCATCGACACGATACATTGGCTTGAATTCCACACTGTAGTCGACTGCGCCTTGGACTTCGGTCTTGAAAATGTTGAGACGGTTTCCCTTGAAGACAGTCATGGAACCGTCTTCGTTCCATTGGAACTCTGAAGGTGACAAGGTGAAGTTGCCTTCCTCATCAAACATATTGCCAAAGGCATAAAGGAGAATTTTACCGGCAGCGTCTCTTGCATTTCCGGCCTTGTCCTTGTTCAACCCTGTGACGCCGGGGAAGTTTGCATTTTTTGCAAACTCTGCTTCCGCGATCTTCTGCATATTGACATTCAACGTGCTGTGGATTCGAAGCCCGCCGTTGTACACCATGTTCCTTGCCACTTCTTCTTCCACATCATATTCGAACATCAGGTCCTGAATCACTTCTGCCACCACGTAGTCAGCAAAATATGTAGAAATCTCCAGTGATGCGTCGATGTTGGGATTGACCGAAGCACGGATATCCTGAGCAACTGCTTCCTGATACTCTACTTCATCAATGTATTCTTGCTCTTTCATGAACTGCAGTACGAGGAGTTGGCGATCCACATAAGCATCTTGATACCAGATGCTGAAGGTCTCGCCCCGGTACAGAAAATCCAGACTGTCAGGATCCAGGATGTCTGTATTGTCGAGCCTCTTGATCGGTGAAAACTGGTTGGGGCTTTTGGGTATTGCTGCCAGGACCGCGCATTCTGCAAGTGTCAGTTGGTCGACGTCTTTGGAAAAATACGTCTGAGATGCTGCCTGCACTCCATTCGCGCCACTGCCCAGGTAAATCGTATTCATATAAGCTTCTACGATTTGTTCTTTGGAAAGTTGACGTTCCAATTGAATCGCATAATAAGCTTCTTTTAATTTTCTTTCCATTGAGCGTAGGCTCTTTGTATCTTCGAGATAAAGATTTCTGGCCAGCTGCTGCGTGATCGTGCTTGTGCCTCGGATCGAATCCCCACTTTTCAATCCATCGACGACCGCTCCGACGATCCTTATGAAGTTGAATCCTTTATGATCCCAAAAGGTTTTATCTTCGATGGCAACGAATGCATCCACCAAGTTTTCTGGCATCTGAGTGAAGTTGAGATTTGTCCGCAAGCCGGCGCCTGCGGAAAAAATGTTTTCCAGCTCGTTGCCAGCATCGTCATACAGCACGGAGTTCTCGGAAAGCAAAGTGTATATGTTGTCCGCTTCGATCCTCGGGGTGTCTCGAATCACATCAAGAGCCCAGATGCCGACGGCACCCGCTGCTAGTACCATGAGTAAAAAAATAATCAGAAGGATGCGTTTGATATTGAACTTGTATTTCCTTTTTTTCTTTCTTGCCTTTTTCTTTTTCGTCATTCGATCTCCTGTGTTCACTCCGCTCCGGGTGCTCAGCGTGGGTGGCCGCTCGATCTGGCTGTCCTTTACTGTAACATCCTCCGCTTCGTTATCGTTATTGGCAACAGAAATAGCAGGATCGACTGTAGCGTCGCCCTTTTCAAACCCATTGCTTATTTCATCAAAACGGTCCCAAACGTCCTTGTTCTCACTCAAACGGAACACCTGCCTTTGTTGTTGGACGATCGAATATGATATTGCATATTCGAAACTCATTATAGCATAAACACAAATATATGGACAGAAAAATGGTCCAAAATGTTCCCCGGCGGCGCAGAGAGGCAGTTCCCGGGTGCCGGACAAAGACCCGGACGATTTTGCTTGAGTTCTTTTAAATTACAATCTATAATAAAAATGGTAAATAATAACAATTCTGCAGAGTGAGTGAGGAATACAATTGCGACGACCGGTCACATTTGGTGCTGCGGCATTGTCCGCAGGTATATGGATGGCGGATGCGTGGGCATCGCCTTGGATTTTGCTTTTATCCTTGTTGTCCGGGCTGGTGGCGCTGGCCTCTAAGAGGAAAAGTCTGTCTGCCGTGTTCCTGTTGGTGTTCGCCGGTGCTCTGCTTTTTCATTGTTTCCAGTGGAAAGAGGATCCCTACGAGAACCTGGACGGCCAGGAAATTCGAGTCGTTGGCAGGGTCATTTCTGTGGAAGAGAAAGAGCACTACCTTCTTCTGGAACTTCGAACCGATCGTTTTCAGCCGAACCTTCTGGTGCGCCTGTACACTCAGGATGCACCTGAGGAAAGCGAAGGGATTGGACTTCAATCAGATCATCTGGCAGGAAAGGACCTGGTCGGGAGAAACATTGCTCTCAAAGGTACCGTCCTTCGACCGGAAGGGGCGCGTAATCCGGGAGGGTTTGATTATGAAAGGTATCTGAGGGCCTGCAACATTACAGCGATCCTTATTGCGGATGAGCCGCAAGTGGAAGTGGTCGGAAATGGAAATCCACTTCTGGGACCGGTGCTGCGCGAGAAATACCGGTTTATGCAATCCCTGGAAGAAGGGATGGGAAGAGAGAAGGCGGCGTTGTTTTCCGGAATGCTCTTTGGGGAAACGTCAGCCATAGATAAGGAACAGCTCGATCAGTTTCGTGCCAATGGCACCGCCCATATACTGGCGGTCTCTGGCATTCACGTCGGCATTGCCTATGCCGCATTGCGCTTCCTGCTTAGAAGACAACGCAAAGCCGTCATTGGGATTCTAAGTGTATGCTTTCTATTTCTTTACGCGTCACTTGCTGGCTTTTCGCCCTCGGTGGTTCGTGCTGCTATGATGATTCTACTTCATATTTTTTGCGACTTGACCTACCGACGGTATGATTTTTTGTCTGCCGCGTGCTTCACGGGCATGTTGATGTTGATCATCAATCCATGGCAACTGTTTCACAGTGGATTTCAGCTGTCGTTTCTTGCTATACTGAGTCTTTCCTTTCTGTTGCCTTTTGGACAGAAGCTATGGGAAAACCAGATCAGTCAAAGTCGGTCACGATGGGGCAAGTCTCTTGGAATGGTATTTCTCCCACTCGTCGTGATACAGATCGGCATGTTGCCGGCGATTGCTTACTTGTTTCAGATGATGCCAGTCGCCGCCATACCGTTGAATACTCCGGTGATCGCTTTGGCAGGACTGCTGATCCCGCTCGGTCTTGCTTTGTTCCTTTTGCATTTCACTGGCGGGCCGATCTATCTATTCTTATCTCTGGCTTCGGAGATCCTTCTTGGGGGAATGATCGCTCTCAACTCGATTCCGGAGCATCTTGGGATCTCATCGCTCTTAGTTGCACGACCGATACTGCCGCTATTGGTATCATTCTATGTCTTGCTATTTTTTCTTTGCTCTGAGGCATTCTGGGATTGGATGAGAAAGAGAGACTGGAAGAACATCGGGATGGTCGTCCTCGCATGTTTTCTATTGTCGGCGCTTGTTTTTACAACGGAAGATAATAGATTCGTCGAGTCAGAACTGATTTTTGTCGATGTGGGCCAAGGGGATTGCCTGCATATACGAACACCATCCGGAACGAATATCCTGATTGATGGCGGAGGCAGTGTGAGTCGAGACGTTGGGAAAGAAGTTTTGCTTCCCTATCTTCTGCGCAATCGGGTCACCCGCATCGATCTGGCAATCGTGACCCATTTGCACGAAGATCATTACGGAGGGATCCGTTCATTGGCAGGATCGTTGCCGATAAAGCGGCTTGGTGTTTATATAGATGCCGGCATGACGATCTCGGAGCTGTCAGAGGATACCGGACTCCCGGAAACGTCGATCTTTCCGCTTGCGTCAGGATCCCGGATCGATGCCGGGGAAGACGTCACGATCGACATTCTCTATCCGCCGGGAGGAATGGGACACAGTGATGATGAAAACTACAGCAGTCTGATCGTCAAGATCAACATTGAAGATATTTCTGTCCTAATGACAGGAGACATTGGTTTCGAGGGAGAAGAGGCGCTGATGGAGATCTACGGAAGGGGAGAGTCCAGCGGCTTAAACACCGATATATTAAAAATCGGCCATCACGGATCCCGGTTCTCGACCGATGAAGAGTTTCTGGAATCCGTCGCTCCCCGGCTGGCGATCATTCAGGTCGGAAAAAACAATTTTGGGCATCCGCACCGGGACGTCATTGAAAAATTGGAGAAAAGAGATATAATGTACTTCAGAAACGATCATCAGGGTGCCATCATGTTCAATATCGAGAATGGCAAGATCCATTGGTCCACTATGTTGCCAGCGCAGCCGTGATCGCAGAAAGAGAATCAACATGGCAAAACCGCCGAAACAGAACGAAGAGCATGCATTCAAAAAAATACAACGGGACATCGAAGTCGAGAACTGGAGCAACCCGCTGTTTTTTTATGGAAGAGAGCAGTATCTGATTCGCTGGGCGACAGAGGCGGTCGTGGAGCGATTTGTCTCTCCTTCCATGCTTCCTCTGGATTACAACAAAGCAGATGGCGGAACCATGACACTGGACGCATTAAAAAATTTATGTGAGACCCTGCCGATGGGATCCGAACGTCGGGTCGTAGTTGTTGAGGATCTGCCGGCAGTCAGCGGAAAGGCTTCAAAGTGGTTCAGCGAGACAGATGAGGCCTCCCTGGCGGATTACATCAAGATCCTTCCGGATACGGTATTACTGATTTTTACTTCGGAAGAGACGGATAAGCGGAAAAAATTGTTCAAAGCCATTCAGGCGAACGGAGGATGCTACGAATTCGGCAAGCTTGAGCAAGGACAACTTCGCGGTTTCATCGAAAAGCGACTGCGACAAGGGGGCAAAACAGCAAAAGCCAATGTGATCGATCATCTGATCGCTTTGTCCGGTTATTATGACAGAGAGTCGGATTACACCATGTTCCGCCTGGAGAATGATTTGAAGAAGGCGGTCGCTCACAGTATGGATAAGGAACTCACGGTAGAAGACATGTGTGTCGCCGTTTCCGGCAACAGCGAAACCTACGTCTTTGATCTGATCGATGCGTTGACAGAAGGAAACAAGGGAGACGCATTTCGCCACCTGCATGAGCTGCTGTCCTCCGGTGAAAATGAGTATAAACTACTTGCCTTGATTTGCTCGCAGTTTGAGACGATAGTGATGGCAGGCGAACTGCTTGCCGAACACAAACGATTTGAAGAGATCCGAGCGCTGTTGGGGTTGCACGAATTCCGTGTGCGAAAAGCGGTTCGATATGCGGAGTCCCGAAGTCTGAAACGCCTGCGATCGACACTCCTTCAGGCGTACGAGATCGACAAGACGATAAAAAGCGGATCGATGGATGCCAGACTGGCATTGGAACTACTGATCGCAGAGGCGTGACCGATCATTCTCATAGAATCAAGGTGAAGAAAATGAAACCTCAACTCAAAGCGGATTTGATGCTGTTGGTCGTCACACTGGCCTGGGGCATTTCTTATTATCTCATCGATGTCAGCCTCGAAGAGCTGACACCTTTCAATCTCAACGCATTGCGCTTTCTCATGGCTTTTGTCATTGCCGGGGCGGCTACGTTCCCAAGGATACGAACCGTCAACAAGGCAACCTTGCGGGCTGCGGCGATCCTGGGATTCATTCTGATGCTAGTTTATATCGGCGCGACCTACGGCGTAAAATATACCAGCCTGTCAAACGCAGGGTTTCTCTGTGCGCTGACTGTGGTCATCGTCCCGATCCTCGGCTATTTCTTCAAGGGGCAACGGCCGGGAAAGAAGCTGATCGTCGTGGTATCGATGGCGCTGGCCGGGATCGCGCTACTGACATTGAACGACCAATTGAAGCCAGCTCTTGGCGATATCCTATGTATATTCTGTGCTCTTTTTTACGCCATCCACCTTTTGTATATGGAGACTGCAGTGCAAAAAAAAGAAATCGACGCCTATCAGCTCGGCGTATTTCAACTTTTTTTCTGCGGGATCTATCAGCTGATCGTATCGGTGGTCATCGAGAGACCGGTGCTGCCGGAAACACCACGTGTCTGGATAGCGGTTGTTTTTTTGTCCATCTTTTGCACCGGACTGGCTTTCATCGTGCAGGCATTGGCGCAGCAATATACCAGTGCGACCCACGTAGGAGTCATCTTTAGCCTGGAACCTTTGTTCGCAGGAATCGTGGCATTTCTCCTGGCGGGAGAGGTGCTTTCCCAGAGGGCATATTTAGGTGCGGCGTTGCTTTTGGCCAGCATTTTTCTCATGGAGATCGAATGGAAAAAAACACGTTTATTTCGACTTTTCGTTAATAAATAAACACCCGATTTTCGTTGAAATTCCTTGCATTTTGAAGGATTATTCCATATAATAATAGCTGTTGGTGGTCATAGAATTTTCTAAAAATTCTGCGTTTCACGGGATGACAAACGAAGACCCTGAGACCCGACGACCACCTTTTTATGTGTACCTGAAGAATCAAGGAGGAAACAACATGACTTGCACGAGCGGCGGCTGCGGATGCGGCTCCAACTGCAACAATCAGGAATTCAGTGAACTGGCCCCGGTAATGGACAAATATGCCAAGGTTCCCGGAAGCATCATCACGATCCTGCAAAAGGCACAAGATATCTACGGATACCTTTCTTTTGATGCGATCCTGTACATATCCGAATGTACCGGAATCAAGCCGGCCAAGATCTATGGCATCGCCACCTTTTACACCCAGTTTCGACTGAAGCCGATCGGCAAGAACCTGATCATGCTTTGCAAAGGTACCGCTTGCCATGTCAACGGCGCCGACATGATCGAAGAAGCCATATTTGAAGAACTTGCTATTACAGACGGTGAAACGACCGAAGACGGGCTGTTCACGCTGAACAATATGGCATGCCTCGGTTGTTGCAGCCTTGCACCGGTCATGATGATAAAAAATGCAGACGGAGACGAAACATACGGAAGCCTGACCAAGGATTCGGTTCGTTCTACACTCCGTGAAATCAGAAGCAAAGCTTAGGGAGGATGAACATGAGGATTCTTGTTGGACAAGGAAGCTGTGGCATCGCCACCGGCGCGAGAAAGACATCGACCGCGTTGGTCAAACAGCTTCATGAAAAGGGATTGGACCAGGTCGAAGTGGACATCACCGGTTGCGTTGGCACCTGTTTTCTGGAGCCGATCGTCGACGTGTACGACGATGGTGGAAATCTGGAAGCCCGTTATGTGAAAGTACAGCCAGACAAAGTGGCAACGATCATCGAACGTCACATCATCGGCGGTGAGCCGGTACTCGAGTATACGATCGCTGACGTGGACAATGATTTCATCGATAAGCAGATGAAAATCGTGCTGCGGAACTGCGGCATCATCAACCCGGAAAAGATCGACGAATACATCGCATCCGGAGGATACGAAGCAACGAGAAAAGTGTTGACCCAAATGACCCAGGAAGAAGTGATCGAGGAAATCAAGATTTCCGGACTCCGGGGCAGAGGCGGCGCGGGATTTCCGACCTGGTTCAAATGGAATGCTGCCAGAATCAACCAGGCAGATGATAAATACATGGTTTGCAACGCGGACGAAGGAGATCCCGGCGCTTTCATGGATCGAAGCGTTCTGGAAGGAGATCCCCATTCGGTGATCGAAGGAATGATCATTGGTGGCTACGCCATGGGCGCAACCGAAGGTGTCATTTATGTGCGTGCCGAATATCCTCTCGCCATTGCCCGTCTTGAAAAAGCCATGGAGCAGGCGAGAGAAAAGGGGTTTTTAGGAAAAAATATCATGGGAAGTGGCTATAGCTTCGATATGCGGATCAAAGCCGGCGCCGGCGCCTTTGTATGTGGCGAAGAGACCGCGTTGATCGCATCCCTGGAAGGGGAACGGGGTATGCCGAGACTCAAACCCCCATTCCCTGCGCAAAAGGGTTTTTGGCAGAAACCAACCAATATCAACAACGTCGAGACCTTCGCCAACGTACCATGGATCATCCAGAATGGCGGAGCCGCTTTTGGAGCCATGGGGACCGAACAAAGCAAAGGCACTAAAGTGTTCGCGCTGGCCGGCAAAATCAAGAAGGGTGGCCTGGTCGAAGTTCCGATGGGGCTTCCCCTGCGGGATGTCATTTTTGGCATCGGCGGCGGCACGAAAAATGACAAGGCATTCAAAGCTGTTCAGATGGGTGGGCCTTCCGGCGGATGCATCCCTGCGGAGCTGATCGACACGACCGTCGATTATGAGTCCATCACAAAGACCGGTGCCATCGTCGGCTCCGGCGGGATGATCGTCATGGACGAAACCACCTGCATGGTTGACATGGCCAGGTATTTCCTCGACTTCACCAGAAAAGAATCCTGCGGAAAATGCAATTATTGTCGCATCGGAACCAAGCGCATGCTGGAGATCCTGGAGAGGATAACAAAAGGCGAAGGGAAAGACGGAGACATCGAGTTACTGGAGGAACTGGCAAGCAAGGTAAAAGACGGTTCTATGTGCGGACTTGGCCAAACAGCTCCCAACCCGGTCCTGACGACGATCCGGTATTTCCGCAATGAATATGAAGATCACATTTACAATAAAAAGTGTACTGCGAAAGCTTGTTCTGCCTTGCTGACATTTACGATCACAGACGCTTGCACCGGCTGCACGCTCTGCGCAAGAAAGTGTCCGGTCAATTGCATCAGCGGCAAAGTCAAAGAGTTGCATGTGATCGATCAGGAACGCTGCATCAAGTGTGGAAAATGCGAAGAAGTCTGCAGATTCAATGCGGTCAACAGAGAGTAGGAGAGAGGACGAAACCATGGAAAAACTCAAGATCGTAATCGACGGAAAGGAATGCTCCGGACTTCCGGGACAAACGATCCTCGACGTCGCGAAAGAAAACGGCATTCACATACCGACCCTCTGCTATGACGAACGTGTTGAAATCTACGGCGCTTGTGGAATCTGCGTCGTCGAGGTGGAAGGCAACCCGAAAATGGTCAAGGCCTGTGCCACACTCATCGCAAAGGACATGGTCGTCAAGACCGATACCGAACGGGTATATGAATCACGGAAAACCAATCTGGAATTGCTTCTCTCCAACCATGTGGGAGACTGCCGTCCGCCATGTGTGCTCAATTGTCCCGGCCAGACCGATTGCCAGGGGTATGTAGGTCTGATCGCCAACGGTCAGTACCGCGAGTCGGCGCAGCTAATCAAGAACAAGATCCCGATGCCGGGAAGCATCGGCCGGGTCTGCCCCCACCCATGCGAAGACAACTGTCGCAGACAACTGGTGGATGAGCCCATTTCCATCGCATTGCTGAAGCGCTATGCGGCAGATATGGAAGCGGACGATCCTTATATTCCGGAAGTAGCATCCGAAACCGGCAAGAAAGTCGCCGTGATTGGCGGAGGACCCTTCGGACTGTCTGCAGCATATTATCTGAGACAAAAAGGACATGCGATCACCGTCTTTGAAGCGATGCCCCATTTTGGAGGCATGCTTCGCTATGGCATACCACAATATCGTTTGCCCAAAGAAGTAGTCGATGCGGAAGTCAGCCAGATCGCAAAGATGGGAGTCGAACTGAGACCCAATACAAAAATCGGCGAAGACATCAGCTTTGAAACCTTGCGTTCGGAATACGACGCTGTTGTTTTAGGGATCGGCGCCTGGGTCTCCACCGGCACTGGTTGCCCGGGAGAAGACGCGAAAGGCGTGATCGGCGGAATCGATTTTCTTCGCAAAGTCGTAAAACAGGAAGCGCAGGAGATCGGCGACAAGGTCGCTATCGTCGGCGGAGGAAACACCGCCATGGACGCCTGCCGTACAGCAGTCCGTATGGGTGCATCCAAGGTATACAACATCTATCGCAGAACGAAAGACGAGATGCCGGCAGATCTGATCGAAATCGAAGAAGCAGAAGAAGAAGGCGTCATCTTCCGCAATCTCACCAACCCGATCCGCTACATCACCGATGATAACGGCAACGTGAAGCAGATCGAGCTACAGATCATGGAATTGGGAGAAGCGGATGAAAGCGGTCGCCGCGCACCGCGTCCGGTGGAAGGCAAAACCGAGCTTTTGGACGTGGATACAGTGATCTTGGCCATCGGTCAGGCAGTAGCGCCGGAAGGGTTCCCAGGAGTCGATCTGACTCGCAAGAAGGGCATCGCCTACGATGTGGATACCTTCATGACAAGCGTAGACGGCGTTTTCGCAGGAGGAGATTGCGGCAATGACAAGATCTCCATCGCCATCGAAGCAATCGCAGACGGAAAGAAAGTAACGGAAGTGGCGGATGCTTACCTTCGTGGCGAGAGGATCGCTTATAAAAAACCGTATGTTGTGACCCGGGACGATATCACAGAAAAAGATTTCGAAGACAGGGAACGGCAGTGCCGCTCCAGTGTCGGACTTTTAGATCCTGAATACAGGCGTGACAACTTTGAGGAAGTCGTGGCAGGATTTACAGAAGAAGAAGCGGTGGCAGATGCCAAGCGTTGTCTGGAGTGTGGCTGCGGCAAATATTATGAGTGCAAGCTGTACGACTATTCCAATGAATACGATGTAAAGCCGGAGAGACTCGCCGGAGACATCAACCGGATCGAATTTGACGACAATCATCCCTATGTCGTTCGCGATCCCAACAAGTGCATCCTTTGCGGTCTTTGTGTCCGTGTCTGCAGCGAGGTCATCGGTGTTACAGCTCTTGGCCTAGTCCATCGGGGCTTTGATACAGTGGTGGCGCCGGAGCTTCAGAATCCTCTGTCGGAATCCGGCTGCATCGACTGCGGAAACTGCATCAGCGTTTGTCCCGTCGGCGCGCTGTTGCCCAAGGTGACTCACAGGAAACCGGTACCTCTGCCGACAGACAAAACCGATTCGGTCTGTCCTCATTGCGGAGTGGGTTGCCAACTCACCCTTTGCGTCAACGGTACCGATGTCATTCGAGTGGAGCCGGCTTTCGGACCGGCCAACGAAGGTCTCCTCTGCGTGAAGGGCAAGTACGAGTACGACTACATCAACAGCAAGGAACGGCTGACCAGTCCGCTGATCCGTCGTGACGGTACACTGGTAGAAGCAACATGGAAGGAAGCTTACGACTATATCTTTGCCTCTACGAATTCGCTGTTGAAGACCTACGGTGGAAGAGCTTTGGCCGGTGTGTCCGGCGAGCGTGCAACCAACGAGGAAGCATATCTGTTCCAGAAATTTGTCCGCACCGTCCTCGGTTCCAACAACGTGGACCATTGGGACCATATCGCGTACCATTCTCCGGTTGCCGGACTGGGGATCACTACAGGCACGGGGGCGATGACAAACTCTATCAGTGAAGCACTGCACGCGGATGCTTTCCTGATTGCCGGCACCGATCCCTTCAAGGAATTCCCCATTTTGGGAACCAGAATCGGGCAAGCGGCAAGAAGAGGGGCGAAACTTGTCGTCATCGATACGATCGATACAGTCATATCAAAAGAAGCTGATGTGTTCCTGAAAATCAATCCAGGTACAGCCAACGCCGCGGTCAACGGTATTCTTTCTGTGATCGTAGAAGAAGGTTTGTATGACAAAGAATACACTTCAGAACGTGTGGAGGGCTTCGATGAGCTCAAGACACATTTGAAAAAGAAGTCGGCGGAAAAAGCAGCTGAGATCTGTGGCGTCGAGGCCGAAGACATCCGCAAGGCAGCAAGGATCTATGCTTCTGCGGAAAAAGCGCCGATCTACTACTCGTTGCGTTTTACCGCTCAGGGCCCCGGATCTGTCACCGTCATGAATATTGCCAATTTGGCATTGATTTGCGGCAAGGTGGGCAAAGAAGGATCCGGAATCAATCCGCTGCGGAGCGGAGCGAATTTGCAGGGCATCTGCGACATGGGCGTACTCCCGGCGCATTATACCGCGTACCAGAGACTCACCAACAAGGAATCCGTCCAACGATTCAGCGAAGCATGGGAAGAAGCGCTGCCGATAGAGCCGGGTATCTCCCTGCTTGAGCCGATGACGGAATGGAAAGGCCTCTTCGTCATGGGAGAAGACATCATAACTCGCGCAGATGACAGAATCGACGAAGTTGTAAAGCTGATCGACGGTCTGGAGCTGCTGGTGGTTCAGGATGCATTTCTGACGGAAACGGCAAAGCTTGCGGATGTTGTACTTCCCTCCTGCACCTATGCAGAAAAGGAAGGCACAGTGACCAATACCGAACGCCGTGTGCAGCGGATAAGAAAAGCGATCCCCATGCATAAAGGAACCAAGGAAGACTGGAAGATCTTATCTGAACTCCTTGCACTTTTCGGAAAGAAAGCGTATGCAAGCGCGGAAGAGGTCTTTGAAGAAATTCGTACAGTTACCCCTTCCTATGCGGGAATCAACTTTGAACGTCTTGATGCAGAAGGGTCCCTTCAGTGGCCTTGCCCGACCGAAGCGCATCCGGGAACTCCGGTTCTTCACACAGAAGGATTTGGACGGGGAGAAAAAGCGTTGGTCGTGTCAGTAGAATAGTAACATTTTAGCAACAGGGCAAAGCAATTTGCCCTGTTGTTTCCCTTTACTGAAGATAAGCAAGGGTGTCCAATATGAAACGCAGAATCAGAGTGATCTTCATCGTTTTCATCATCTTGTCTTTTTCCTTTCTGGTGTATTACAATCAGAATCTGGAGCCGGACTGGATGGGAATCAGCACGGATTCCACAACTGCAAGAGAAGTGCTGCAACAAGCGATTTCAGCCAGAGTCGGCGTGATCATATATATTTTTTTGATGGTTACAGCGAGCATACTTTATCTGATTTATGAATCCTATCGGGTCATGTATGACGAACTGGCGGATCGGATGGAGATGCTGGATGCCAGCAGAAACGATCTACAGACGACTTACGACAGCGTCAACATATTTTTTATTGAAATCGACCCTGACCTAATCATCCGAAACACGAACAGCGCATTTTCGGAAAGCATCGGTAAACGGAAAAGTAGCATTATTGGCAGAAATCTTTTCGCCGTATTGGATTTCGGAGTTGCCGCAAAAGAAGTCTTATTTCATGCGCTCACCGAAGCGTTTGACGGAAAGGGAAATGCACGACTGGAAACCATCGATGGAAACAGAATCTATGAGGCATTGATTTTTCCATTGAAGGCGTCTGAAAATCAAGCGGCGAAGGTGCTTCTCATGCTGAACGACGTGACCCGTGAGAGAGCCAGGGAACGACAGATGCTTCAGGACAACAAAATGATTGCTGTTGGGCAACTGGCAGCCGGGGTTGCTCACGAGATCAGAAATCCTCTGGGAATCATCCGGAACTATTGTTATATCCTCAAAAACAGCGACGATTACGAGAGAAATGTCATTGAGCATGCCATTTCTTCCATCGAGAAAGCGGTGGATAAATCTAGTAGGATCATCGATAATCTCTTGGATTTTTCCAGAATTTCGAACAACGCAAAAGAAACGGTCAAGCTAGGTGAGTTTATCCGGGCTATCATCTCACTAGAGGAGAATCTTCTGGAAACAAGGCAAATAAGAGTAAGCATAGAAGGAGGAAATGACATCATCCTTCACACGATACCGGAATCATTGGAGATCATCCTGATCAATTTGATCCTGAATTCCGCGGACGCCATGCCGGACGGTGGAGAACTGACGATCCGATATGACAAAGATATTGGTTTTGTCAAGATTTCGGTGACAGATACGGGCATTGGTATTCCTTCTGAAAATATAGGCAGCATATTTAATCCGTTTTTCACTACAAAAGCAAAGCGGGATGGAAGCGGATTGGGCTTATATATCGTATACAACGAAATGGAAAAGCTCCAAGGCAGGATCGTGGCTGAGAGCAAGGTCGGCGAAGGGACATCATTCTATATGGTGTTTCCGGAACAGGGGGAGGAACCAGATGATGGGCAGAGAGTATAGGATCCTGGTGGTGGACGACGAACCGGCCCACTGTGATGTGCTGGCTACCATTTTGACTGCCAAGGGGTATATCGTTTCCAAATCAAACAAACCACGGGAAGCCCTGGGGATGATGGAAACAGTGAAGTATGATTTGGTGCTTGCCGACCTGATGATGCCGGAATTGGATGGCATTGGTTTGCTTCAAATCGTCAGAAAGAAGTACAGCAACACAAATGTGATCATCATGACCGCATATGGAACCATTGAAAACGCTGTAAACGCAATGAAACTTGGCGCCTATACCTATATCATCAAAGGCAGCAACCCAGAAGAACTGTTGGCGGAAATCAGAAACCTGGAAAAACTGAAAGCGTTCAAAGATGAGAAACAAATCGAACCGCCATCGGAAGGCCTCCAGGATTACATGCTGGAAACGGAAAGTGAAGCATATCGGGAGACTCTTGAAATCAGCAGGAAGGCAGCGAAAAGCGATGCCAATATATTGATTCTGGGAGAATCGGGATCCGGAAAAGAAGTGCTTGCCCAATTCATACATCAGGAAAGCAAGAGAAGGAATGCTCCATTTATGGATGTAAACTGCTTCTCTCTCACAGAAACACTCATTGAATCAGAGCTGTTTGGACATGAAAAGGGTTCCTTTACCGGAGCAACAAACACAAGAGTTGGCAGATTTGAGGCAGCAGAAGGCGGCACCTTGTTTCTCGATGAAATCGGAGATATTCCTCTCGTGACCCAATCCAAGTTATTGAAAGCGATCGAAAGCAAGAAGGTCATGAGGATCGGCCGCAACGATCCGATCAGCATCGACTTTCGATTGATTTCAGCGACCAATAAGGACTTGCAACAGGAGATACGGACAGGAGCCTTCCGTGAAGATCTGTTTTATCGTCTGAGCACGATCATAATCGAAGTCCCACCTCTACGAAACCGCCAGGAAGATCTGGACAAACTGATTCAATACTTCATACGAAAATCGGAGTCTGTTATGGCGATCAAGATCCGGGAAATCGATCCTGCTGTGATGGAGTTTTTACACCATTATGATTACCCGGGAAACATTAGAGAATTGAAGAACATGATCGAACGGCTGGTTGTGTTGTCGGAGGACGGCATCATAAAGAAAAGTGGACTGATGCGTACCAAAGAGATCGGCTTTGCGAACTCTGACGAGACGTTTTTTCAGGGAGACCGACCTTTGCGTGACATTCGTAGCGAATTCGAGTCGAAATACATTAGCATGCTGTTGAAAAAGAACAATCACAATGTCAGTAAAACCGCTGAAATCTTAGGAATAAGCAGACGACAGCTATTCAATAAAATAACCGAGTACGGTCTGAAGTAAAGGAATGCCGATGGAACGGATGATGCAGGAAAGATCCAAGTTAAAGCGAGTTCTGAGCCGATCCGACGTCATGGCCTTATCCTTTGGAACGATGATCGGATGGGGCTGGCTGGTTCTACCTGGTGAATGGATCGCCAGAGCGGGGTTTATCGGCGCGTTGTTCGCACTTCTGATCGGTGGAGGCATGTGCATTTTGGTTGGCTTGACGTATGCAGAACTGACAACAGCGTTGCCCATTACCGGAGGCGAATTGACCTTTACCTATCGTGGACTGGGTTATTTCTTTTCATGGACCGCGGGTTGGGCGATATCGTTCGCCTATATCGGGGTCGCTGCATGGGAAGGGATTGCTATATCTACTGCGATCGACTCTATTTTTGATGTGCCGCAAATCGGATATTTGTGGACCGTCGTCGGGTATCCTGTTTATTTCTCTTGGGCATTGATGGGAATGATCGGCGCCATCGTTCTCACCATACTCAATATCATCGGCGTGAAACCCTCGGCAATTTTTCAACTTATGGGAACTATTGGTTTGGTAGCAACTGGCATCGTTTTCTTGTCGGGAAGCGCGGCGTTCGGCGATGGTGCTTACGTAGGAAAGCTGTTTACCAGCACCGCAGGCATGGGTGCGGTCCTTCTGGTAGTTCCTTCAATGTTTGTCGGATTTGACGTCATTCCACAATCAGCAGAAGAAATGAAAATGCCACTAAAGGATATCGCCAAAGTCCTGATTTTTTCCATCGTCCTAGCCGGTTCCTGGTATATCCTTATGACGATCGGAATTGCCTTTGCGATTCCCCCGGAACAGCGGATCGAAGCCTCGATTCCACTGGCAGATGCAGCTACGTTTTCTTACTTGTCCCCAACCTTTGGAAAGATCATGGTCGTGGGTGGAGTCTGTGGGATACTTACAAGCTGGAACGGTTTTTTTGTAGGGGCATCCCGAATTCTTTTTGCAATGGGAAGGGCGAGAATGTTGCCGGCATTTTTTGCCAAGATCCATCCACGCTATCAGACACCGTACGTCTCTTTGGGCTTCGTTGGCGGGATCTGCTTGATTGTACCGTTGCTGGGCCGAAATGCGCTTGTTTGGTTTATCAATACAGCGGCTCTCGGAACTGTGGTTTCCTATTTGCTCGTAGCAGTCTCATTTATTGTGCTCAGAAGCAAAGAACCGGATCTTTCAAGACCATTTAGAGTGAAACACTGGAAGGTAGTCGGAATAGGTGCAATTGGAGCATCCTTGTTCCTGTTGTCACTGTTTACGCCAATCAATGTCAATCTCGTGCCATGGTCCTATGAATGGGGATTGATTCTGCTTTGGACATTTATTGGTATTGGCCTTGCACTCTATACGAAACTCAATTCAAAGAGGACAACAAGGAGTGAGCGAGAACTGTTGCTATTTGGTGAAGAGTATGCAAGAGAAGAGTACATGCAATAGGAAAGGTCAGCCGGTAGACCGGCTGACCTCTTTTTTCGTGAGACATGGCTTTAGGCATACTATTTGAAGAGTGCCACAAACCCGTCGGTAAACAATGGAAAGTAGGTGACGAGGATCAAAGGAATGAAAAGCACCAATGTGAAGATCGTCGCATATTTCGCCAATCGGTCAATGGATATCTTTGAAATTGCGGAAGCCACGAAAAGTGTGGTCCCATAAGGTGGTGTGACATAGCCGATCGCAAGGTTCAAAACGATGATCACTCCAAACTGAAGAGGCGTGACGCCAACGCTTTGGACAACAGGAAGAAAGATCGGCGACAGAATGATGATGGCGGGAATATTGTCGATCAACATCCCGACAACCAGTAAAAATACATTGATGATCAGCAAGATGAAGAATGGGCTGTCGGTAAAGGACAAAATCATGGCGCTTACCTTTTGCGGCACATTTTCCAAAGTAAGAAATTTTGCCATTGCGCCGGAAAAGCCGATGATAAAGACGATAATTCCATTGAGTACTGCCGATTGATAAAAGGAAGCCTTCAGTTTTTTCAGATCAAGTTCCTTGTATACAAAGACACCGATGATGATGGAATAGACAACTGCAACAACTGCGGACTCTGTGGGAGTGAAAATACCCGAGTAGATTCCGCCAAGTATGATGATCGGAGCAAACAATGCCCATATGCCTTCTTTTAAGGTTTCTGCGATGTGCTTCACTGTAGGTCTGGTGTCACTTCCACGATAGCCGTTCTTTTTTGAAATGATGTAGCAAGCGAGCATCAGAACAAAACACATTAAAAGTCCAGCGGGGATCCCGGCCAGGAAAAGGTCGCCAATGCTGACTCCTACGGTCACACCGTAAACGACAAAGGGAATGCTTGGCGGTATGATTACACCGATGGAACCTGCGGAAGCAATCAGGCAGGCGCTGAATTCATCCCCATATTTTTTTCGCTTCATTTCGGGAAGCATCAAGGAGCCTACCGCAGACGTCGTGGCGGCACCGGAGCCGGAAATCGCTCCAAAGAAAGTTGCGGTCAGAACAGAAGCCATTCCAAGGCCGCCGGTGATCCAGCCGATGCATGCGTCGGCAACATCAACCAGTCTTCTTGCGACACCACCTGCGCTCATCAGGATGCCCGCCAGGATGAAAAACGGAATCGCCAGCAGTACGAAAGAATCGATCCCGGTAAACGCATTCTGGGATACGATACGCAGAGGGATATCGGAAGATGTGATAAATGTAATAATGGTAGAAGCGGCAATGGCATAGCCGATGGGTAGACCCAAAGCGATCAGCAGAAGCATGCCACCGAACATGATCAGGATTTCCATTCGTTAGCCACCTCACTTTTCTGATTTGATTTGCCAAGTAGTTTTTTTACACTGCCGATAATATTTACTACGAGTCGAACGCCTATGACTGAACTACAGACTGGAACTGAAAGATAGGCGACCCACATCGGAAGTTTCATCGCCGGGCTAACCACACCCAATTTGATTTGTGACGACACCACTTCGAATCCATAACGAGCGACGACTACTGTGGTTGCCAGCCAGATCAGAGATACCAGGATCGTGATCGACTCGTTTGTTTTCATCAATCCCCGCCGAATCAGTTTCGTCGACAACAATTCCACACGAAGGTGCTCTCCATCTCTCAGTCCTGCGCTGACGCCCATCCATGAAAACCATATGAACATGAACCTTGCCAGTTCTTCCGACCACGAAAGCGAGTTGTTGAATACATAGCGCATCACAACATTTGTAAAAATAATGATTACCATGACCACCAAGGTGATCATTAGCACATTGCGTTCCAGTTCGTCGAACCTGTTCCCCAATTTCTTTAACAATCTTGTTACCTCCAAAGCAATTAATTCATTGATCTACAATCGACGGAACTTCGATGCGGAACTACTTGTACGCAGGGCACCGAAGTCCCATCGGGCGTAGTGGAGAAGAATGAGTATAATTGCTGTTTCTATTTATAGTCCTGCAAGTTCAAACAACTTAGCATCGATTTGGCTTCTGTAACCATCTACGACAGGTTTGGTTGCCTCTATCATAGCAGCGGTGAATTCTGCCGACGGCTCATTGATTTCCATCCCGGCATCCTTCATGATCTGCATGGCCAGTTCGTCAACTTCAATTGCGATCTGTCTCTGCTCTGCCGTGGTCTTGGCAGTCGCTTCCATCACGACTTCCTGAAGATCTGCGGGGAGGCTCTCGAAGAAGTCTTTGTTGATGAAGGTCACCATTTGCAGCGCTGTGTGGTTGGTCAGCGTTGCGTATTTTGTGACTTCCTGGAAATTGCCGTCCTGGACGTAAATAACAGAGGTGTCAACGCCATCGATGGTACCCTGCTGCAATGCGGTGTAGATCTCTCCAAATGACATCGGGATGGGATTGTCTCCCAACGCTTTGTGGGTATCGATCATGAGAGTGGATTCGCCGACGCGATTCTTGAGTCCTTTGAAATCGGCCAGTGTTGTGATCGGCCGTTTGGTATTGGAGATCACGCGGAAACCGCCGTCAAAAAAGCTGAGAACTTTAACACCGATCGACTCGGCTTCTGCTGCCAGTGCATCACCCATTGCTCCGTCGACCTTCTCTGCCCAATCGTCTCTGCTCTTAAAAACAAAAGGCAGATCGAAGATGTTCCAGTTCGGAAGGTAGGTAGTGAACAACGAGGACATGGCCATGCCGCCTTCGATCGTTCCCATGGTAACGCTCTCGAGAATTTCTCTTTCGCCTCCCATAGAACCGCTCCCAAGGATCTCAACTGCGATCCTGCCGTCGCTACCTTCTTCTACATACTTCTTGAACACTTCCACACCCTGTGCACAGGCGGTGAAGTCATTTTCGATATGAGCAAAACGGATTTTGTATTCCGGGCCGGTTGCTTCTGGTCCGGAAGTTGCGGGGTCTTCTGTTTCGCCGCCGCCGCAAGCTGAAAACATTGTTAGAACCAACATAAGACATATGAGAATCGACAATACCTTTTTCATTTGATTACTCCTTTTTTTGATGTAATAACAAAAAATACGATAGCTATTGGATTTTAAAGGTTTTCGGATTCCATTCACCTCCTCCTTAGTGACGTCTTCGTCGAACCATCCTTATTAATAGCAAAATCATAGCCAAAACTCATTTTCTGAAAAAAAAACTATTCCGTGAATAATTGAAACTGCAGTGGCTTCAAAAACCTTGTGTTTTCGTTTGCGTGAAGTTAAAACAAACAAAGATACCATCCGAATCGAATGGTATCTTTGTTCGTGATGTTAAAAAAATGCAGAAAAATACTTCCCACATTGTGGGAAGTATGAAAAAAACTACACAGTATTAAACCAGATTAAACCAGCTGATTCCGAAGCCGCTGCAGCGTCGACCGGATTGGTGGGAGAAATAATATTGGAAGAGTGATCAACATCTCTGCACCGATGTAAATAAGATTGTAGTAAATAGACCAAGTGAATGCATTGAATCCTTCCGGCGCATAGGCACCAAAAAACAGGATGCCGGAAAGAACGACACAAAGGTAACGGCACAACACGCCGAGCAGATATCCTGAGGGTATGCTCCACTTTCCGCTGTGGATCAATCCGGCAAACCCGAGGGCGCCGACAGCGAGAGGATAATCCAGCAAGAGCTGAAGCGGATGAATCACATAGGGATTGAAAATCAATTCCAGCAATCCGGCACACATTCCTGCCATGACGGCGCGCCGCGTGCCTAAAAGGTAACCGCAAGCAGTGATCGCCAACATGCTGAAGGCTGTGATCGAACCACCCTGAGGGAAGCGAAACAGCGTCAATTGGTTCAAAACGACGTAAAGAGCGACGAAAATCGCCGACAAGACCAGACCTCTGGTGTCGGTCTTTTTATTCTTGCCGGAAACAAGAATAAAGAAAAAGAGAAGGATCACGGCGCCGGCGGCGATACCCTGGCCAGGGGCGGACTCGAAAAAAGCCTGAATCTGTTCTGCTGACATAAAAAAACCTCCTTTGCAACAAAAACAACAAGGAGGGGAGACGATCGAAACATCGATCGCGATTGCTTCCCTACGCCGGTATTATCCGGATCAGGTGATGAGGGTGCGCCATTCGCATGGCACTCTCAGCTTGAGCTCCCCTAGCATGAAGTGATATGGGAGGCGGCGATGTGCCGCCTCTGATTACAGAAATATACTACACGGACAAAAGCGCGTTGTCAAAGTCTTTTATGATATCATCGATGCCTTCCAGGCCGACGGAAACACGGATCATCTCCGGGCGTATCCCGGACGCGATCTGCTGTGGACCGGAAAGCTGCCTGTGAGTGGTGCTGGCCGGGTGCAGGACGCTGGTACGAAGATCACCCAGGTGAACCACCATACGAACCATATCAAGATTCTTGACAAGAGTCTTGCCAGCCTCTGCGCCACCTTTGACCCCAAAGGAAAGAATGCCGCTTTGCCCCTTTGGCAAATATTTTTTTGCCAAAGCATAGTATGGGTCCCCGGGAAGTCCGGGATACTTGACCCATTCGACCTTCGAATGACCGGAAAGGTAAGTGGCCAGCGCCAGCGCATTTTCACTGTGCCGCTCCATTCTCACGTGGAGAGTCTCCAGACCTAAATGGAAAAGAAACGCATTGAAGGGACTCATCACATTGCCGTAATCGCGGAGCAGTTGTGTACGTGCCTTGACGATATAAGCAGCTTTACCGAAACTCTCGACGTAGCGGAGACCGTGATAGCTGCTGTCCGGTTCCGTGAGGCCGGGATACTTGCCATTGTTCCAATTGAAAGAACCACTGTCGATCAAAACGCCTCCTACACTCGTCGCATGTCCGTCGGTATACTTCGTTGTGGAATGGATCACGATATCGACACCATGCTCGAAGGGGCGGCAAAGATAGGGAGTTGCAAGGGTGTTGTCAACGATGAAAGGCACATCCATCGCCTTCGCTGCCGCAGCAAATTTTTCAAAATCGAGTACGGTCAAACCCGGGTTTGCGAGTGTTTCTCCGAACAGTGCTTTCGTGTTCGGCTTCGCTGCCGCGATGATTTCGTCCAGACTCGCATCCGGATCGATGAAGGTGAAGTCGATCCCCAGTTTTCTCAAAGATACATCAAACAAATTGAAGGTTCCTCCATAGATAGAAGAGGAGGAGATCACATGATCGCCGGAGTTGCAGATGTTTAGTATGGCAAACATACTGGCGCTTTGACCGGAAGCCAACGCGAGAGCTCCAACGCCGCCTTCGAGAAGCGCCATCTTTCCTTCCAGATGTCCGTTGGTCGGATTGCCCAATCTGGTGTAAAAATCGCCACTGGCTTTCAGGTCGAAAAGATCCGCCAGCAAATCCGGATCATCGTATGTAAACGTGGTGCTTTGGACGATGGGAACCACGCGAGGTTCTCCGTTTGTGGGATCGTAAGTTCCCTGGACACACTGGGTGTCGATGCTGTATTTTTTTTGTTCGTTGCTCATTGGGTCCTCCTGCTTATGTGACACTTGCACATATCCTGCACATATAATGAGACATTATACCACAAAGTGTCTCTGCGACCAGCAATTTTTTCCTGCTCTGACTTGCAAACAAATGCCGCACAATTTATACTGAAACAACGGAGGTATGAAATGAAAGAAAAAATTGAACGGGTATTAGAGGAAAAGGTCAATCCCCTCCTGGCATCCCATTACGGTGGAGCGATCCTGGTAAGTTTTGAGAATGGAATCGCAAAAGTAAGACTTACAGGGGCTTGCAGTTCCTGCCCCTCGGCGCAATACACGATCGAGGACGTCGTAAGCGCTGTTTTGATGGAAGAAGTCCCAGAGGTCAAGGAAGTCATTCTTGACACGTCGGTCAGCGAAGACCTGTTAGAGATGGCAAGGAAAATACTTCGTAAAGAAGTCTAAAGAAAATGCCAAAATATGGCATGAAAATTGCAAAGTATAAATGTATATATATTAAATTCTGCTGCATGGCGTTAAGAAAAGGAGTGTTTGTAATGTTAATGACAGGAGCACAGTACATCGAAAGCTTGAGAAAATTAAAGACCAGAGTTTACATGTTTGGCGAACAGGTGGAAAATTGGGTCGACCATCCCATCATTCGTCCGTCCATAAATTGTGTTGCAATGACCTATGAGCTTGCCGGGGATCCGGAGTATGTGGATCTGATGACAGCGAAGTCTAATTTGACCGGTGAAACGGTCAACCGTTTTTCCCACCTGCACCAGAGTACGGATGATCTCCGGAAGAAAGTCAAAATGCAGCGTCTCCTTGGCCAAAAAACTGCGTCATGCTTCCAGCGTTGCGTTGGCATGGATGCGTTCAATGCTATCTATTCCACAACCTTTGAAACCGATAAAAAATACGGAACTGAATACCACAAGCGATTTGTCGAGTACTTGAAGTTCGTTCAGAAAAACGATCTCACGATCGATGGCGCTATGACCGATCCCAAAGGCGATCGTTCGAAGTCGCCATCCGCACAGGAAGACCCGGATATGTTCCTTCGTATCGTTGAAAAGAGAGCTGACGGGATCGTAGTCAGAGGAGCCAAGACACACCAGACCGGATCCATCAATTCCCACGAACACCTGGTAATGCCAACGATTTCAATGACAGAAGCAGACAAGTCCTATGCTGTTTGCTTTGCTGTACCTTCGGATGCTGACGGGATTTTCATGATCTATGGAAGACAGTCCTGCGATACCAGAAAAATGGAAGAAGGAGCCGATGTCGATCTTGGAAACAAGCAGTTTGGTGGACAGGAAGCCCTGGTTGTCTTTGATGACGTCTTCATCCCCAATGACCGGATCTTCCTCTGTGAGGAATGGGACTTTGCAGGCATGCTCGTTGAGCGTTTTGCAGGATACCATCGCCAGAGCTACGGCGGATGCAAAGTTGGTGTTGGCGACGTTATCATCGGTGCTGCTGCACTGGCTGCAGATTACAACGGTGCAAACAAAGCATCACACATCAAGGACAAGCTGATCGAAATGACACATCTCAATGAGACGTTGTACTGCTGCGGTATCGCCTGCTCGGCAGAAGGATACCCAACAGAGGCTGGCAACTACAGCATCGACATGCTTCTTGCCAACGTCTGTAAGCAAAACGTCACCAGATTCCCGTATGAGATCGTAAGATTGGCAGAAGACATTGCCGGCGGACTCATGGTCACTATGCCTTCGGAAAAAGATTTCAAATCCAAAGTCAAAGTCGGCAAGAACGGCGAGACCATCGGAGAAGTCTGCAACAAATACTTCAAGGGTTCTCCCATTGCCACCACGGAAGAACGGATGCGCGTGCTCCGTTTCATCGAAAATGTCGCACTTGGTACTGCGGCAGTCGGTTATCGGACTGAATCCATGCATGGAGCCGGTTCGCCCCAGGCACAGCGTATCATGATCGCTCGTCAGGGAAACATCGAAGCGAAAAAAGAACTGGCAAAGAACATCGCCGGAATCAAAAAATAGCGAACGATAACGGAGCAAAACAGTGAAGTGCGGAGTTCGATATTGCGGCGGGTGCAACCCCAGATACATGAGAGGCGAAGCCCTGGAAACGATCCGAAAGCAGTTTGCCGGCAGGATCGAGTTCCTGATCGCTGAAGAAGACTTTGAGTACGACATACTGTTGGTGATCGGAGGATGCACAAATAGCTGTGCATCCTACGGTCAGTTTCAGTATCGTTTGGGGTGTCTGAAGATGTGGGATGCGTCTCACGTTCATAAAATCATCGATGAACTGGAAACGATTTATAAAGAGTGGAATGAGGAGGGTGTGACGATTGAGCTGGAGAGATGATTACAAGAGAAAGTTGTGCACGGCAGAAGAGGCAGTCCGACATATCAAAAGTGGTGATGCTTTGTTTCTTGGTCACTGCGTCGGCGAGCCAAAAGCTCTGGTCGAGGCCATGGTCGCCAATGCGGAGCAGTATGAGAATGTCGAGATCAAACAAATGGTCAACATCGGCGGTGGTCCTTATGCCGCACCGGAAATGGCAAAGCATTTTCGGGTCAATTCCATCTTTGCCGGTGCCAGCGTCAGAGATGCCATCGTGGAAGGACGAGCGGATTTCACTCCCTGTTTTTTTCACGAAGTGCCCAAACTGATCCGGGAAGGCAAACTGCGTTGTGATGTTGCCATGGCTCAAGTCACTCCGCCGGACAGCGAAGGATACTGCAGCTTGGGAACATCGATCGACTACACTTATCAAGCGGTGAAATCGGCAAAAACGGTCATCGTCCAGGTCAACGATCAGGTGCCCAACACTTTTGGCGACAAGGTCCATGTGGATGATTTCGACTACATCGTGGAGGCATCGGTGCCTCTGATCGAACTGAAGCCCGGTAAGATCACCGAGGTTGAGGAAAGGATCGGCAGCCATTGTGCCGATCTGGTCGAAGACAGATCCACTCTTCAACTTGGCATCGGTGGGATCCCCGACGCGGTCATGCTGTTCCTCGGCCATAAAAAGGACCTTGGCATCCATTCGGAAATGATTTCCGACGGAACGCTGGCTCTCTATGAAAAAGGCGTTATCACCGGGAAATACAAGAGTTTCGATAAAGAAAAGATGCTGGTGACCTTCCTGATGGGTACAAAGAAACTGTACGATTTTGCCCACGAGAATCCGGAAGTCTTAGCCAGAACGGTTGATTACACCAATCACCCGGCAGTGATCATGAAACAATACAAGATGGTCTCCATCAACTCGGCGATCCAGGTGGATCTGCAAGGCCAGGTGGTATCGGAAGCCATTGGATTGCGTCAGTTCTCTGGTGTTGGCGGACAGGTGGATTTCGTCCGTGGAACATCGATGAGCGATGGAGGAAAAGCCATCATCGCCATTCCCTCGGTGACTGTGAAAAAGGACGGAACGATGATTTCCAAGATCGTTCCCTTTGTCGACCAGGGAGCGCCGATCACTACTTCAAGAAACGATGTAGATTACGTTGTCACGGAATTCGGCATTGCGCCGCTGAAGGGAAAATCCCTTCGGGAACGGGCAAGAAACCTGATCGACATTGCCCATCCAAGCGTAAAAGACGAGTTGGCCCTGGAATTCGAAAAACGATTCCATGCAGTGTTATAGGGAGGTAAAACCATGCAGGCATTACGCGTAGTACCAAAAATATTTTATTATGAAACATTCAAGGAGTTCAACGACGAGTTCAAAGTTGGAATGGACGACCTGGTTCTGACCAACGAATGGCTCTACACTCCTTATATGAAACCACTTGGCATTGAAACCAACGTGATCTATCAGGAAAAATTCGGAGCGGGAGAACCCTCCGACGAAATGATCGATGCGATCGCAATTGAAATGAAAAAGTACACATTTGACCGGATCATCGCCTTTGGCGGCGGAACCATCGTCGACATCTGCAAAATATTAGCTTTGGACGTTCCTGAAAAATCGGTCGATCTCTTCACCGGCGCGGTGGCTCCTGTCAAAAAGAAAAAGCTAGTAGTCGTGCCGACCACCTGTGGAACCGGCAGTGAAGTAACAAATGTGGCTATCGCCGAATTAAAATCCCTTCATACAAAAAAGGGGATCGCAGTGGATGAAACTTATCCGGACATTGCCGTTCTCGTTCCGGAAACCATCAACGGTCTTCCCTACAAGTTCTTTGTCACCAGCTCCGTCGATGCTCTTATCCATGCCATTGAGTCCTATCTGTCACCGAAAGCCAGCCCGTTCACAGAAATGTATTCGTTAGAAGCGATCAAGATGATCATGAAGGGTTATAAAGAGATCGTGACCAAGGGCGAAGACGAACGATTCAAATACCTGAAAGAATTTGTTCTGGCATCCAACTATGCCGGTATCGCCTTCGGCAACGCCGGTTGCGCAGCGGTTCATGCCTTGTCCTATTCCATCGGAGGTGCGTTCCATGTTCCTCATGGCGAAGCGAACTACCAGTTCTTTACGGAAGTATTCAAAATGTATGCCCGCAAAGATCCCAACGGTAAGATCGTTAAGGCAACAAAGATCTTTGCAGACGAACTGGGATGCGATCCCAACGGCGATGTCTATGGCGAGCTGGAAACCTTCTTGAACAAGCTGATCGTCAAAAAGCCTTTGAAGGACTATGGAATGGTAGAAGCCCAGATCGACGAGTTCACCGATAGCACCATTGCCAACCAGCAGCGCTTGCTCGGCAACAACTATGTGTTCCTTGACAGAGACGAGATCAGAGAGATCTTTGCGAATCTCTACTAGACTTAGGCTCGAATCGGCCAGATTAGTCTAGACTAGGCTAGGTCCGATCAGTCCAGGACAGACCAAGCCCGATCAGGCCCGACAGTAAAATTAATATGTAACAGTCTTCAGTAGGGCTGTCTCAATTGCAATTTGAGACAGCCCTGCTGCTTTGCTTCTCCAATCACCGGCGTCTCACTGTTCATCGGTGTCGCCCCGCCGGCGCACTGTTGACGCCCCCGCCGGCGCACTGTTGACGCCCCCGCCGGCGCACTGTTGACGCCCCCGCC
>PHAE01000061.1 GCA_002840285.1 Firmicutes bacterium HGW-Firmicutes-11 | reverse complement strand
TACAATAATGGGAAACGGCTTATTCCAGTGGTTTAATAAGGAAGATAACGCGTCGTCGCAAAACAACCGGGTGCTTGTGATCCACAAGTCCCGCTGCCCGCAAAACCATCCCTGCCCGGCGATCCGCACCTGTCCGACCGGTGCACTGAAACAAAAGGGATATGGCGCACCGACGGTGGATAAATCCAAATGCACCAACTGCGGGAAATGTTCCAGGTTCTGTGCATACAAAGCACTGGCAATGGAATAAATTACGATTGTAATGCTTTACTCAGGGCCTGATCTAGATCATAGATCAGGTCTTCTGCATCTTCGATCCCGATGGAAAGACGAATTTGCTCAGGTGTTACACCTGCCGATCTCTGTTCCTCCTCCGACAGCTGGGAATGGGTCGTGCTCGCCGGATGGATAACAAGGGATTTAGCATCAGCCACATTGGCTAAAAGTGAGAAAATCTCTAGACTGTCGATAAAGCGGATTCCCGCTTCCTTGCCGCCCTTGATGCCAAATGTAAAAATGGAGCCGGCTCCTTTAGGCAAGTACTTCTGCGCCAGAGCATGATATTTGTTATCCGGGAGGCTGGGATAGTTCACCCATTCCACAGCAGGGTGTTTGCTGAGAAACTCGGCTATTTTTTTTGCATTATCCACATGCCTTTGTACGCGAAGGGAGAGAGTCTCCAGACCTTGGATGAATTGAAACGAATTAAATGGACTTAACGCAGCGCCGGTATCCCGGAGCAGTTGAACTCTGGCCTTGATGATGTAAGCCAATGGACCGACAGCATCTGCGTAGACGACACCGTGATAACTAGGATCCGGTTCTGTAATGCCGGGAAACTTTCCGCTGCCCTTCCAGTCAAAGTTCCCGGAATCAACGATCACTCCGCCGATGGACGTGCCGTGTCCTCCGATGAACTTTGTTGCAGAATGAACCACGATATCAGCCCCGAATTCAATGGGACGGATCAGGTAGGGTGTCCCGAAGGTATTATCGATGATGAGTGGTATCTTGTTTTCATGGGCAATATTAGCTACTGCCTCGATATCGATGATGTTGATGCCCGGATTACCTATGGTTTCGATATACAGTGCCTTGGTCCTATCAGTAATCGCGGTCCTGAAGTTTTCCGGGTCGTCCGGGTCTACAAAAATCGTACGAATCCCTATCTTCGGGAGCGTGTAGGAAAACAGGTTGTAGGTTCCGCCGTACAATGTGCTGGCAGAAACAATTTCATCTCCCGCGCCGGCGATGTTCAGGATAGCATAGGTGATGGCCGAAGACCCGGAAGCCACCGCAAGGGCCCCGACGCCGCCTTCCAAAGCTGCAACACGCTGTTCCAGCACGTCGGTGGTGGGATTCATCAACCGTGTATAGATGTTTCCAAATTCCTTGAGAGCAAATAGGTTTGCTGCGTGTTCAGCGTTCTTAAAAACATAGGACGTTGTCTGGTAGATCGGGACTGCACGGGATCCGGTCGTTGGATCCGGTGTCTGCCCCGCATGAACTTGCAACGTGTCAAATTTCAATTTGCGTTCTGTCATATTCTTATCTCCTGTCTATTCCTCCTGAAACAGTGGAGTGGACAAATATCTTTCCCCTGTATCGGGCAATATTACAACGATTCTCTTATTCTTATTTTCGGGTCTTTTTGCCACAATGGTTGCTGCATGAACGGCGGCGCCACTAGAGATCCCAACAAGAAGACCCTCCGATTTTGCTAATTCTCTGGTTGTTTCAAACGCTTGGTCGTTTGTCACCTGAAGGATTTCATCTACAACCTCGCTGTTGAAGTTTTGGGGCACAAACCCTGCGCCGATGCCCTGTATCTTATGTGGGCCCTTAGTTCCACCAGAAAGCACCGGCGAATCAAACGGCTCAACCGCAATGATTTGCACCTTTGGATTCCGTTCCTTCAAGACCGCACCAACACCGGAAATCGTTCCTCCGGTGCCGACGCCAGCAATGAAAATGTCCACATCGCCGTCGGTGTCTCTCCATATTTCCTCTGCGGTGGTCGCCTTGTGGATTGCCGGATTCGCTGGATTGCTGAACTGCTGTGGTATGTAGGAATTGGGAATCTCTGCTGCCAGTTCCTCTGCTCTCCTGATCGCACCGCCCATCCCATCCGGGCCTGGCGTCAAAACCAGTTCTGCTCCCAGCGCCTGCATCAGGTTTCGCCGTTCCACGCTCATGGTCTCGGGAAGGGTTATAATCAGGCGATAGCCCTTAGCAGCTGCGACAAAAGCAAGGGCGATGCCGGTATTTCCGCTGCTGGGCTCAATGATGACCGTACCTTCTCTAATCAATCCTCTGTCCTCACCATCCTTGATCATCGCGTAACCGATTCGATCCTTGACACTGGAAGCGGGATTGAAGAACTCCAGCTTGGCGATAATGGCGGATCCGAGATCGTGCCGCATTCGATAATTCTGCAACTCCAAGAGCGGGGTATTTCCGATCAAATCCGTCAAATTCTTTGCTATATGTTTCATTTCAAGATCCTCCTTGCGAATAACATAGTACAACGATATGATTTATATGTATTAATATATTGTATTTGATTGCGCTTGTCAACCATTTTTTATAAGTGCTTTTTCAGATCAAGTGGATCAAATAAAGTACATAAAGTCATTTCCCAGCTGTCGCTTTTCCACATCAGTAACAAGCTCTGCGAGAGTGATGTTACCGAGTGTGACCGCGATCGCACGATCCAGAGGGTTCCATATTTTTTCTTCCATCGCGAGTTCAATGGAGAGGGTATCCACTGGGACCGAACGCTCTGTCGGCTCAAACAGGCTGGCTTCTGTTGCTCTCAGAATGTGTTCTAACGTGATCTTGTCAGGTGGCAACGAGAGACGATAGCCTCCCTGGGAACCTTTGGTGGAGCTCAAAAGGTTGGCTCGCTTTAAAAGAGCGAACACCTGCTCCAGATAAATCTTTGATATCCCCAGTCTCTCGGATATGCTCAGTATTGTAACCGGGTCGCCGAGCCTGGAATCTTGGACAAGACAGATCATGGAAGCGACACCGTACCGGCCCTTTGTAGAAATGCGCATAGGATCCTCCATTGCATACAAATTTAATATGTTTTATAAATTGTACCTCGTGACATTGATCATGTCAAACGATTGAGATGTTATTCTGCCCATAAACCCAGGGCGTCTTCTCTGGCTTGCTCTTCTGCTTCGTGCAGAATCTCATTGTATTTCACATTAGGTGGATAGGTACCGGCCTTTGCGTGACCCTCCCGAATTAGCAGTTCATTGAATAATTCGCCGTCCAGATAGACATAAGCCAATAATCTGCCGTACTGGTCACGCACCTGCACATCAAATTCAAGGGTCACGTTTTGCCCTTCCAATTGCGCTCTCGCAAACTCCGCAGAAATGGCACCATAAGTAACATTTCGGTCAGGATCGGAATGCACAGACTCGGGAGCGTCAAGCCCGATCAGGCGAAGACGCTCTTCCTTGCCCTCGAAAATAACTATGATGGTATCACCGTCAACGACCCGGGACACTTCATAGGTTTTGGCTTCGGGTGCAGAAACCCAATCCGCCACCGAGTAGACGGCAAGGATAACAAACAGCAAAAGGAAGGAATACAGCAGGCGTTTTTGTTTCATTTCTCAATTCTCCCAACGCTTATATCGGACAACGTAATAATATCGCCTGAGGATGGTATTGTCACGCAGAACATGTGCCAACCTTCCAGGCAAGTTTAGTACTGTTGTTATCACAAAATCTAAATAAATTACCAAAACAGGAGAAGAGAATAATATATTTACCAATGGGTATCCCCTATCATTTTAGACATAGAGTGTGACACCGTGACCAGTGTCACTTGATGAGTGTAGCAGGAGGTTGAAATGAACAAAGAACAACTCTTTCAAATGGC
>PHAE01000001.1 GCA_002840285.1 Firmicutes bacterium HGW-Firmicutes-11 | reverse complement strand
AGAACCTCATTCTATAAAATGAGCGAAAGGGCCGGCACCTCATGGTGTCAGCCCTTTCGTTTCCTTATTGACTTTGACTTTTCAAGCCTTCACAGGAACTCGCAGGCCTTCATAAGACCTCGCCCGGCCTTCATAAGACCTCGCCCGGCCTTCACAAGCTTAGTTGTCTTTTCGAGATGGATTTTGGCCTAAGCGACAACAGTTTGTGCGATAATGAGGAATCTATGGATATTTATTTGAGAAAGGGTTAATAAATATCCATTTATTAACAAAATACCATATTATTCCTGCTCGTTATAGCAATTATTAACAAATTGCTGTCTTTTTCATAAATTCTGCTTTTAATAAGACAACCAAGGGTATTTCCTGAGCAAGTGCCATGCATACTAGTGGAGTGGAGGGTATATTTAAGGACAGCTTTCCTTATGTTTCTTTATTAAAGAATCGTTCCAATGGAGGTTTCAAGCGTTTTCTAAGCCAGTGAATCAAAGGTCCGGTGGCCAATGCGGCAAAGACTGTCCCGACCCCAAATGCGCCTCCTAGAAGGAACCCTGAAATAACAACGACCACGTCAAAGGCAATCTTGCACCAACGGTATTGTATGTGAGTTTTTTTTGAAACCATGACTGGCGTGAGATCCACAACGGAAATGCCAAGATCCGTGGACAAATACAAGGCAGTTCCCAAGGAAAGCATGAAATATGCAAGAACAAAAAAAACGATACGGATCAACAGACTGGAATCGGGATTGACCATTGAATCAAAAACCCTCATAAATATGTCGATGGAGGGGCTGATGATGATGAAGTTGATCACCGTCGCTATTCCAAGAAATTTGCGCCCAAGAAAAAAACCTACAACCACGACCAAAAAAGACAAGGCGAGATTTGCCGTACCCACGGACACGCCTATCGCCTGGGACGATCCATCTGCCAAAACTGTAAAAGGATCCGGTCCAAAGCCGGACAACAAGTAAAGACTGATTGCGATGCCACTGATGACGCCGCCTAATATCACAAAAGAGATTCGTCTTGCTTTGTTCATACTTCCTCCGTGCGCGCAGTCGAAGAGCGCGCTTTCGTATTATACCACAGGATGCAGGATTGAGAAAGATACTGCAACACACTTCAAAATAGAGTACACTAATGGCAGAAATAAACTTGCGAGAGGAGAGAACTCATGTTGGATCAGCAGTACCGCGTGAACCCGGAAACCGGAAACTACATCATCGATATCGCTCTGGATGATTATTTGGATTTTTTTCACGAATGGGATAATGCTGTATTTAAAAAGAGAGACATGCACCCGGAATTGGCGGAATTCCTTGATCTTTGTTCAGCGGATATTCCTATAAAGGAACAGTTTGAAATCAGTCTAGCAATCGAAGGGGAGAGCCAGGACACGAAAAAGGAAAAAACCCTGATCGAGAGCTACAAAAATTACTACGCGCTCTTTTTTAGGGTGGCGCAGAAAAAAATCAAAAGCCATCTGATAAAAGCCTTGGTGCTCGCCGTAATCTCCGTCAGCTTTCTTGTATCCTACGATTTGCTATCCCGGATCGTTTTAGAAGGAATTCTGACGGATGTGTTTCTCGAAGGATTGATGATCGGCGGCTGGGTCTTTATGTGGGAGGCGCTTCACGTCATCGTCTTTCAACGCCATGAACACGTGGTACGGCGGAAGGAGATAAAGCGATTTATTAATGCTCCTATCACCTTTGACTATAAATAGAACACCAAAACCAACGCGACAGGCATGTGCCTGTCGCGTTGGTATAGAGAGTGTGTTTTTCGTTTAGAATAGATTCTTAAATAGGAGGTAAGGCTGGCGCGGCAGCAACTGGACCGACAGCTGGACTGAAAGCTGATGCTCCGGTTTGAATTCCAGTCATTGCTTTAGGGGTTACCTCGAACATAATCGAGCCACCTTCGTATGTGGATATTACTGCTAGCTGATCAGAATTTGCGCCAACAATTTGTGTACCATTCAGGAACCACTTGTATTCGTGAATCCCTTCAAGATCACCGTTTACATCAAAATAAGTGAATTTAGCGGTCAAGGTTTGTCCGACCTGGGGGTTTCCTGTTATTGAGAGATTGGTTGCTGTGGGAGCCGCTTCCGCCTCGGTGACGATTGCGGTTTGATTGCTTTCCACTGGAGTACCCGTGCTCGTGCCTCTTACCGCTACCGGCGTGACTTCAAATTTGATTCGATAACCTAAAAGTCCCGAGGTGATCAAAAAAGTAGTGCCGGTTGCTCCCGAAATTTCCTCAAAAGCCCCCCCGGCGCCGGTGTTCGCAAGCCATCGGTAGGTTGATGTTCCCTGAGGATCTTCGTTGACATCGCTGTAAGTATAGGAACCAGTAAGTGTTTCACCCACTTTTGCAGTGCCAGAAATAGTAACATTCGTGGCAACAGGTGCGGCTTCTGGTATCACTATGATCTGGGATGTGGCGGCACTCAAAACAGAGGTTCCTGTCAAAGTACCAGTCTTGGCGACAGGGGTCACTTCAAATTTTAGATATTTGTCTTCATATCCACTTTGAACTGTATACGTTTTTCCTGTCGCAAGCGCAATGGGAGAGTAAGTGCCGCCTGCGGTATCGCTTACCAGCCAACGGAAGGTTGATGTTCCTTCCTGATCTCCATTAACATCTGAGTAGGTGTAGCTGCCCGTCAGAGTTCTGCCTACGACAGCATCCCCAGATATCGTCACATTGGATGCTACCGGTGCGGCCTCGGCGGTGGTCGTAGTCGTGAAGTTGGATCCGGATGTGGGGACGGCTGTTCCAAAAGCAGTCTTCAGCGTATTCGACTTGACGCCGAAATAATAGGCTGTGTTGACCAGCAAATTGCTGGTTGGTCGAATCGTCAGGACGGTTTTGTTGCTGTTGAAGGATACTGTGTAGCCAACATCCGTCGTGCCACGTCTGAACACAAGCACGCTATTTTTTAAGTATGTTTCCGTGATCGCTGTGCCGTCGTAACGGGTCAGCGCATCAGAGAACGTAATCGTCAAAGCGCTCACATTCAGCGCAACACCGGTGGTGTTATTCGCCGGACTATACGTAACAGTCAGCTTTTCTGTCTTTGTCCCTGTGGTGAAGTCGCTGTTGACGGCTTCGTTGTAGGTCCCGTTGCTGTTTTTCATGACTTCGTCGTCGATCACCACATAGTACCTGGTGTTAGTGTCCAGATTGGCGGATGGAGTCAGAGTCATGACTGTCTTAGCGGAGTTGATGGTGCCAGTGAATGCAACGGAGGTTCCGGTTGAAGATCCTCTGCGGAGTTTGATGAGATTTGGCAAGTCAGCGTTGGCGATCGTGTTGCCGTTTGCTTTTACCATTGCTGTGTTGAAGGTGATGACGATCTTGGTATCGAGGTAGACATCGGTCTCGCCATCGAGGGGATCAATGGTAATGGCAAGGCGGGGATCCACTTTTTCTGGAGTTGAACCGCCGGAGCCGACATTGATGGCGCGAGGACGTGTCTCATAGGTGACGTTATCAGCATACACATTCATTGTGGAAATCGTGCCGGTGCCATGGAAATAGGATTCCGCATATACCGAAACGGAATTGATCGAGGCACCGCTTTCTACCGTGATGTCCGACCTGCGTCCGCCAGATCCGACAGTGAGGCTGGTGATCGATCCGGATTCCAGGGTCAGGTCTGCACTGCTACCGACGATGGATACTTTGGGAAAACTCCCGCGAAGCACATAATCGGAAGAGGCGGAAAGATTTATGTTTTCAAATCCCGGTCCAAACGGGCCACCGGACAATGTGCTTGTCTGCAGGATCCCTTCATCCGAGCCGGTCGTGTTTACGATCGATGTTTCTCCCTTTGCAAGTAAGCGCACCGGTGAAGCATCTTTCTCGACCCGAGCGTTTGCAACACGAGAGTTGTTGACAGTAACAGTTCCGGTTCCCCCGCCTTGCACGATCAAAGACCCAAGTACAACGCAGTTGTCCAGGGTTGCAGATCCATTTGCCAGATCCGAATGGATCGTGACGTTATTGGAATAGATTCTGCCACTGAGTCGGGTGTCGGCGCGCTTGACCAAGGGGTCGGTGGTGATGATGGTTTCTTCTTCTACGATATCACCGATGATCTTCGCGGCCTGTGCCCGTGTCAAGGGATCCAGCGGATGGATCTTGCCATCGGTGTAGCCGCTGATGTAACCTTTTCCATTGACTTTGGAAAGCGCAGTATAAGCCCAATCAGCAACACTTCTATAATCTGTGAAGTTCTGAAGACGACCGCTTTCGCCATACGTCGGCAGGACTCTGGCGATCATGACAGCTGCTTCCTGGCGGGAGATATTGTTGTTCGGTTTAAAGGTGCTGTCGCTGTATCCGGCCACATAGGAGGCACTGACCGCTCGCCGGACATCCGCGTAGTACCATGCAGTGGGCGAAACATCCGTGAAGCCGATGGATACGACCCCGTTGTTTCCGAGAGCCCGGTTCAGCATGCTGACGAATTCGGCGCGCGAAACCTGTTTGTCTGGTTCGAAACGACCGTCCGGATACCCTTTGATCAGTTCCTGCGCGACGGCGCGTTCGATATAGGCCTCTGCCCAGTGCCCTTTGGTATCAGTAAAACTCGCTGCATGGATTTTCACCGGCGACAGCATCGGCACAATAAGAAAAGCGGCCAAAAGTAAACTGACCACTCGACGCTTGCGAGTAACGGTAGTTGCGTGACTCATTTTAATACCCCCTTACAGATATGATCTTACTAATGATTATATCACTTTAGACTCATAAAAATATAAAATGTTACAGCCAAATGCAGAAAAATGAAGATTTTATGACACACTTCGATAATCCTTGCATATAATGTAAATAAATGATATAGTCACAGATGTTGTAGTGTTATATGGATTATCATGACTTGGGATCTCTTTTATCATATTTTGGGAAAGGATGAGGATTCTGACCAAACTTGATGAGGGAGTTTTTATTTTTACCGGAAACATACATACAAATCGTATATAGTCAAATGCTGAAGAACGAAAGAAAAGGAATAAAACGATATGACGAACGAATTTCTACAAATGAACTTATCACCGGAAATCATGAGAGCCCTTGATAAAAAGGGCTTCGACGGAGCAACGCCGGTACAGGCGATGACGATACCGCCAATGATGGAATGGAAAGATATCATCGCCAAAGCCCCAACAGGAACCGGAAAGACTTTTGCCTTCGGGATCCCCCTCATCGAGCATATCGATCAGGAAGACCCAAGGGTGCAAGCTTTGATCCTGGCGCCTACAAGAGAACTGGCGCTGCAGATCTGCTCCGAACTGCGTTTCATCGCCCAATTCAAATCCGGCATCGGGATCGTGACCATTTATGGTGGTCAGCCGATCGCAACACAAATACAAGCATTGAAGAAACGCCCCAAAATCGTCGTGGCAACGCCGGGACGTTTGCAAGACCACATCAACCGTCGCACTGTCCGATTGGACGGCGTGCAGACGATCGTCCTGGACGAAGCCGACCGAATGCTGGATATGGGATTCTATAAGGACGTTACAAAAATATTGGACAGCATGCCTCAAAAGCGCAATCTAGCCTTGCTTTCCGCTACGCTTTCGCGGGAAGTGATGGACATCGGCTGGATCTACCAGCGAGATGCTGTGGAAATCACGGTACCTGAAGATCACAACAACAAACCAGACATCAAACAATACAGTCTAAAGACCTCGGAGAGCGGAAAAATTGGCGCGATCAGAAGCATTATGCAGTCGGAAAACCACGAACGGGCTATTGTATTCTGCAACACAAAGCACAAGGTGAAGAGAATCACCAAGTGGCTGTCGGCAGAAGGGTTCGCTGCGGATTGCATTCACGGCGACGTGAGCCAGAACGTCAGAGAACGGGTTCTCAACACGTTTCGCAAGGGTGGACTTCGCATTTTGATCGCCACAGACGTTGCGGCAAGAGGAATCGATGTAGATGACGTTGATACTGTATTCAACTACGACATCCCGAATGAAAACGACTATTACACTCACCGGATCGGAAGAACCGGACGGGCAAAGAAGCATGGCGTCGCTTACACCTTCATTTCCAACATGACGGACACGATCCGTCTGGGAGAAATCGCCAAGCTCACAAAGGCAAAAATTTCACCTTTCTTAATGGAGGGTACATCCAAGGAGGCCAAATGAAGATCCCAAAGCTGAACATCGGTGGTTTGATCTCGGAATTGCCTATTCTTCAAGGAGCAATGGGAGTCGGCGTATCCGGCTCCGGGCTTGCGGCTGCCATTATGAACCAAGGCGGCATCGGTGTTCTTGCCGGTGTGGACATTGGGTTCCGGGAACCGGATTTCTTCAAGAACACGATGGCAGCAAATGTACGTGCTCTGAAGGCGGAAATTATCCGGGTCAGAGAGCTGGCGCCGAAGGGGATCCTTGGACTGAATCTTATGGTAGCGATGAATCACTATCAGGAAATGGTTAAGGCTGCAGTGGAAAGTGGTATCGATCTGATCATTTCCGGCGCAGGGCTTCCTTTGGATCTGCCAGCGTTTGTGGCTGGGTCCAAAACAAAGATCGCACCGATCGTTTCATCAGGAAAAGCAGCAAAGACAATAACGAAGTACTGGGAAAGCCATCACGGACGCAGACCAGACATGATCATAGTGGAAGGTCCGGAAGCAGGCGGCCATCTCGGATTTTCTTACGAGACGCTGTGTTCTCCGAATCGGCCATCGGTACAAGATCTGGTCAAGGAAGTATTAGAAGCAATCAAAGGATTTCAAAAATCTGATGAAAAGCCGATCCCAGTCATCGCCGCCGGTGGTATATTTGACGGAGCGGATATCGCACATTCTCTCTGCGAAGGGGCAGACGGGGTGCAGATGGCAACTCGTTTTGTCGCAACGGTGGAATGCGATGCAGATGAACAATACAAAATGGCATACGTGGATGCAAAAAAAGAGGACGTGGCGATCATCGTCAGTCCTGTGGGGATGCCTGGACGAGCACTTATCAACCCGTTCATCGCCGGATTGGAGATCGCCGGCAAGGGGATCAAAGGGTGTTTCAACTGCTTGAAAGCATGCAATCCCGGGACAGCACCGTACTGCATTTCCGACGTTTTGATCAAGGCAGTCAAAGGAGACGTACAGGAAGGTCTGGTATTTGTAGGAAGTAACGTGCATCGGATTCACGAGATACAAACAGTCAAAGAAATCATCGATAGCCTCAAGTCCGAACTTGCTCTTCAACCAGAATGCGATCGATAAAAAGCTGAGTGAGCTGCGGATCAAACTGGGTCCCGGCATTGTTTAAAAATTCATTTTTGATTTCAGCATAGGTCAAAGGTTTGCGATACGGACGTTCTGCTGTCATGGCATCATAGGCGTCCGCGATCGACACGACCCTTGCGATCAATGGGATATCTTCACCTGCCAAGCCGCGAGGATATCCTTTTCCATCCCACCGCTCATGATGGGACAAAATGCATTCGGCTATTTCTTTTGTCTCGTAGGAAGCGCTGAGGATCCGGAATCCGACCTCCGGATGCCGTTCGACCTCGTCCCGTTCCGCGGCTGTCAAAGGGCCTGCCTTGTTCAGTATTTGTTCATTGATCGCAATTTTACCGATGTCATGAAGGTGACCAATGAGATGAAGATTGCTTTCTTCTAGATCCGTGTACCCCAGAGCCTTCGCCAACCGACGGGATATTTCTCCCACACGTTTGGAATGTTGCGCTTCCCGGGGATTTTTTTCGTGAAGCGTCGTGATGATGGCATCGGTCACACTTCGCCTGTGTCCTCGTTTTTCCACCAGCTTGTTTCTATACATCATATCTTCTGCATTTTTGATTGCGGAAGACAGCGGATAACTTTGATCCGATTTCGTGTCCCAGCCAAGAGAGACATTCAAATGGATCGTGCCTATAGATTCCTTGTCACAGGCGTGCTTGATCTTACTCGCCATTTGCCTTGCAATGTCGCTGTTTGTGTTTTTCAATAAGACAAGAAACTCGTCCCCTCCCCAACGAATCTGAATATCTTCATTTCGACAGGCGGAGCGGATCGCAGAGGCAGCTAATTTTAACATTTCGTCTCCGGTCAAGTGACCGAGTGCATCATTCACAATTTTCAACTCGTTGATGTCTGCCATAATGACAGAAATGGGCAAAACTGAGTTACTGTTGAGATTTTTTTGTTGCACTTCGAAATAATTTCGGTTGAATAAACCAGTCAGAACGTCATTGTGGTTGAGATAGAAGACTTTTTTAAAGAGACCATTGATGAGATAGTATAGCAATAAAGTGGTGATCGCTACGTAAAACCAACCCTTGTATGTGCTCATGGTTTGAAACGCTGCGCTGTTGCTTCCTGCCAGCAGATAAACCAGCTGATCGGAAAAGTAGATCCAGAGCACACCGAGCACCAGGTAGGTCAGACAAATCTTGCCGCTGGCCAGTTTCAGGCGATACAATTCGTCTCCCCGAAACTTTGACAAGACATTCTTCAAAATCGATCGCACAATGACCCTCCTAACGCAGGAAGAGTTATATATATTAAACTGATTTTAGCACATCACCGAAAAAAAGTAAAACAAGGGTCGGACTCCTATGGTATAATCTTCAAAAAGGATAATCTGATTGAAATTGCAGGAGGAATCAAAGTGAAAAATGTCATTGTATTTACGACGAAGACCTGACCCTATTGCGTCGTTGCCAAGAAGTTTCTTGCGGAAAACAATATCCATTATGTAGAAAAAGATATAACCAACGACCCGGAGGCCAGAGCTGAGATGATGCGCAGAAAAGTGACCGGAGTACCGGCATTTTTGATCGGCGACGAAATGGTGGTCGGGTTGGATCAAGAAAAAATTTTATCCCTTGTAGACCACCGAGTCGTAGCCTGTACCCAGTGCGGAACCAAGGTAAGAGTCCCGGTCAACAAAGGTAAGCTTAGAATCACATGCCGAAAATGCGGAACGGTGTTCGAGGCAGAGCCAAAATAGTGAAAGGATGGTGCATGTATGTCTGATCAAATCCAGTCCATCGCCGAGCGAATCCGAGAATTGCGGGAAATATCCGGATTGTCTGCAGAGACATTGTCGAAAGAGCTTGGAGTCTCCAAAGACAGCTACGTCGGATATGAAAGTGGCAATGTGGACATTCCCGTGGGATTTTTGTACGAGCTTGCCAATAAGTACAAAGTTGAATTGACGGCGATCCTCACAGGGAACGAACCGAAGCTTCATAATTACGCCCTTGTACGAAAGGGCGGCGGCGTTGTGGTCGAGCGAATGAAGCAGTACCATTACATGAGTCTTGCCTATAATTTTATCAACAAGAAGAGCGAACCATTTCTGGTGACCATCGACCCCAAAGCAGAAGGGGAGGATTTTGTTTTCAGCGCACACCCGGGACAGGAATTTAATTATATGGTCGAAGGACGGCTTCGTATCATGATCGATGGCCACGAGATCATACTTGAAGAAGGAGATTCTCTATACTTTGATTCCACGAAGACTCACGGCATGCTGGCGCTGGATGATAAGCCGGCCAAACTACTGGCCATCGTTATTCACTGACGGAACTTATGATAGAAAAGAGGACAAGCTATATGGATTTGCTGAATAAATTTTTGCCGCGGGTCGACTTCGATTCGTATGAGGATTTTTACAAGAACTACCAGATCGACATTCCCGAAAACTTCAATTTCGCTTTTGATGTGTCGGATGCCATCGCAGACAGCGAGCCGGATAAACTCGCAATGGTGTGGTGCGATGACAAAGGAGCGGAGGCGACGTTCACCTTTGGAGAGATAAAAAAATACAGCAACAAGGCTGCCAATTTTTTTCGCGAGATCGGGATCAAAAAAGGTGACGCTGTCATGCTGGTATTGAAGAGGCGTTATGAATTCTGGTTCTGCTTGCTTGCTCTTCATAAAATCGGAGCGGTAGCCATCCCTGCGACCCATCTGCTGACAAAAAAAGATATCATCTACCGCAACAACGCAGCAGACATCAAAATGATCGTTTCCGTGGCGGAAGATGAAGTCGTCAAACATATTGATGAAGCGATGGATCAATCGCCGAAACTTGAACTTCGTGTTTCCGTTGGAGGATCCTATGAAGGATGGCTCGATTTCGACAAGGAAACAGAGCAACAGTCCGAAGAGTTTCCAAGACCGACCGGAGATGAGGGAACCACAAACGAAGACATGTGTCTCTTATATTTTACTTCCGGCACGACGGGGATGCCAAAGATGGTGCAACATGGGTTTACGTATCCACTGGGTCACATCACAACAGCCAAGTACTGGCACAACGTTACCGACCATGGACTGCATCTGACCGTAGCCGACACTGGCTGGGCAAAAGCGGTATGGGGAAAAATATACGGACAATGGATCTGCGGTTGCGCAGTTTTTGTCTACGATTATGACAAGTTCGTACCAAAGGAACTACTTAATGTGATAGTTAAGCATAAAGTGACATCCTTTTGCGCTCCTCCGACGATTTATCGGTTCTTTATCAAGGAAGACCTGACACAGTTCGACCTTTCCAATCTCACCTATTGCACCATTGCGGGAGAACCTCTGAACCCCGAAGTATATCACCAGTTTTTAAAAGCGACAGGCATCGAGCTTATGGAAATCTATGGACAGACGGAGATGACGGTCACCATCGGCAATTTCATTGGGATGCGCCCGCGTCCCGGCTCGATGGGAAAACCTGCTCCAGGATATGACATCGACATATTGGATGAAAATGGAAACAGCTGTGAAATCGGAGAAGAAGGCCAGATCGTCGTTCGAACCGACAAAATAAAGCCAGTCGGCATGTTCATGGGATACTATAGGGACGAAGCACTGACACGGACTGCCTGGTCGAATAATATTTATCGTACCGGCGACATGGCATGGAAGGATGAGGATGGATACTACTGGTTTGTGGGACGGGCAGATGATGTCATCAAGAGCTCAGGCTATCGGATCGGTCCTTTTGAAGTGGAAAGCGCTCTCCTGGAACATCCTGCGGTTCTTGAATGCGCGATCACTGCAGTGTCCGATCCCGATCGCGGCCAAATCGTAAAGGCCACCGTCATTTTAGCAAACGGCTATTCCGGCAGTGACGAGCTGGTACGCGAGCTGCAGGAGCATGTCCGTACTGTAACGGCGCCCTACAAATATCCAAGGATCATAGAGTTTGCAAAAGAGCTTCCTAAGACGATCAGCGGGAAAATCCGCCGAGTCGAAATCAGAGAGCACGACGAAGTATAATCATTGCGGAGGTGTAAAATGGCGATCCGAGAAGTAAACAAGGTCGTGACCGGAACCACTCAATATGATGGCGCTGGCGTGAAGCTGGTGCGGGTGATCGGAAGGGCTGATGTAAAGGAATTTGATCCGTTTCTCATGTTGGATGCCTTCGATTCCGACGATCCGGAGGATTATATCAAAGGATTTCCCTGGCATCCACACAGAGGGATCGAGACGGTGACGTACTTGATCAAAGGTGACATCGAACACGGAGACAGCCTCGGCAACTCCGGAAGCATTCTCGATGGCAGCTGCCAGTGGATGACAGCAGGGAAGGGCATATTGCATCAGGAGATGCCGCAGGCAACTCCTCGTATGCTTGGCGCCCAGCTCTGGGTGAATCTGCCGAAGAAGGACAAAATGACAGAACCGGAATACCGGGATCTGACAAAAGAAATGATCCCCGTCGTTGAAGACGAGGATCATAGTGTTCGGGTGATTTCCGGCGAATATAAGGGGATAGCTGGAGCAACCCAGGGTGACTACGTGAAAATCGATTATTTCGATGTGATGTTGCAACCCGGAGCCAAATTTCAAATCTCCACGGATCCGAACCGCAATTTGTTCGTGTACATCGTCCTTGGTGCCGGATCGTTTGGTTCCGATATGACGACGGTCTATCCAAACAAACGGGCATTGCTCTTTGAGGAAGGAGACCAATTCTCAGCCATTGCTGCCGATGATGGTCTTCGCTTTTTTCTGTTTTCAGGGGTTCCCCTTAAGGAACCGATCGCCTGGGGAGGTCCCATCGTCATGAACACCCGGGAAGAACTGATGGAAGCCTTTCGGGAGATCGAAAACGGGACCTTTATTCAGGGCGGAGGCCTTGACGGTCTTTAGAACAAGGTGAGGGAATCGATACCGCGGAAGCTGCTGTAATCGTAAGAACTGATTTTGCCGCCTTGGACATAGTACAGTTCATCACCGATGTAAAGCACTCTGCGTCCATAAGGAATGTCGCTTCCATAGTGTTCTGTCGGTACGGATACGAGGAAGGCTTCCCTGGACAGATCGTTTCCTTCGTAACTTATGACGGCTGCTCCCTGCTGGAATTTATATGAGGTAGGATCCGATGTCACTGAAGCATCGAATGCCAGCAGTTTGCGAGCTTCGTCAAACATGATGGCCTTGTGGTTATAGAGGGCCTCTGAGTAGCTTCCGGCATCTCCAAGCACATATTGGGATACTTCTACCGGTTTTCCCATGTCAGATACATCAAAGAGAGAGATCTTGATTCCGCCCTGACGGGTGCCGATGACGATCTCTTTTCCATCTCTGTCCCTCTGATAGATTTCAAAAGTATCCATTCCGATCCCCAGCAAGAAGTTTTCGCTGATCGGATGAAGGTAATTGCTGAATCCCGGGATCTTCAATTCGCCGGTGACTTTCGGCGCCTTCGGATCAGATAGGTCGAACACAAAGAGTGGGTCAATGGTCCGGAAGGTGACGATATATCCTCTGTCTCCCAGGAATCTTACGGAATAAATGGTTTCTCCTTCAGCAAGGCCAGTCACGGAACCAACCACATTCATGGAAGGATCCAAAACGAAGAGGTGGTTGCCGCCATCCCAGGTCGTTGTAGCGACCCGCAGATGGTTTTCATGCTCATCCATGGAAAACTGATTGATCAGATAGCCTTTCACGATTCCAGAACCGGCATAACCAACACTGAGTCCGCTGACGGAAAACTTGGTGACCGCTGTGTTGCCATTGAAATCAGACGAGGCAACATAAAGAGCGTGATCGTTCATGTAAGTTACCGTACCAGAAGCAGCGATCGCTTCAACGGATGCTTTTTCTTCTGTTTCTATATTGATCGCCGATATGACCACAAAGCCCTGGGACGGGTATGCGGGAAGGATCATCACATCATCCAGCGCGATTTCTTTCGCGACATCACCGGTAGCGGTGTCCCTGACCATGGGGAGAATGATCCCTCCATAGGAGTAGGTATTGCTCACCATATAGACGATGTCGCCGTTCTTTCTGCTGGTCTGATAGTAACCTTCCATTTCATGGCTTTTCAACAATTGTGGATCGGCAGGATCAGAGATGTCATAGACATCGACAAAGCTAAAGGACTTGCCGGGATCATAGGGGGGCATGATCATTTTCTCCACTGCTTCGCCATCCGCTGCGCCGCCATCAATGTACATCGGCTCATAACGGTTGTATTCATTTCTTGTGCCAAGCAGAACCAGCCGGTCGCCGTCCAGGAACATTTCCTGAACAACTTTTTTGTCACCGACGCGAAGCAGGCCGATTTCATCCATAGCGCCATTGTCAGCCGAGACGATTCGCACGGCGGCTTCCGCAACGATATAGATATTTTTGCCATCGGTCTTCACGATGTCTGCTTCATCGATTCCTTCGACTTGAGCATTGGTGTTGGAATAGCTTCCGCTAGATCCGCCGTCAGAAGCGGAATCGCCGGCGCCGTTGACCGGTGCGGCAGAAGGTGCCTCGGCTTCTGTCTTTTCTCCTTCAACAGCGATGTCGCGGCCAAAGACGTATTGGCTTCCACCAGACAGGGCGAGTTTGACTTCAGCCAAGGTTCTTGCCTTCACGGCTACGCCGATCCGATCCTTGACTTGTTTTATTAACGTCGCTTGATATTGAAGGTTGATCTCCGTATCGCCAACCGCGATCACTCTGTTGTAATAAGAAACCTTTTGCTCAAACACGTCTTCGCAGAGAACACGAAGGGGAACCATGGTTCTACTGTTGAGAATCATAGATCCGGTATCCATGACGACTTCTTTGCTGCTGCCAGCGGTTTCTATAATGTACTTCTTCTGACCGATCGGGAATTTATAACGGACACCCTCGTGATCGATGATCGCCGTACGGGAAACTGCATCATAGGAAACTTCAGCACCAAAGTGTTCCGCAAAGGACCGCAAAGGCAGAAGAGTTCGATCGTTGATCACCGTGGCAGCAACATCGGGATTCGCTGGATCAAGGGGAAGTATTTGGTCCCCATCCAGCAATAATGGACTGCCTGTGTGGAAGAAAATATGTGTGCTTTTCGCTTCGTTCAAATCCATCGCACCAGCAAAAGCAACTCCCGCGATGGTGAAGATCAGTAACGCAAGGAAAATGGGCAATGCCATTGACCGGCGTCGTTTTTGATTTGTGTTTTGTAGCATTTGAATCACCTCCATACCCAATAGACGCTAGGGAAATAAAAAAGTTCCGGAGAAGGAAACACTCCCGTTACCGGGAGTGGGTTTCGTATAACGTAATGAATGGTCAGCGGACCAACAATATGGATGCCTCTACATTGAGAGCAACCTTGTGGGCAACGCCACCGACGAGAAATTTCAACGATCCCGTCTTTCCTCTGGAACCCATGATCACCATGTCAAACTTGTTGTCATTTGCATATTCGATGATTCTATTTGCCACATTGCCCTCGAGCTGGACGGTTTCCAGACGGTCGGCGATTTCTGAAAAGAAAGCTTTTCCATCCTCCAATATATCCTTTGAGAGTTGGTCAAACTGGGCCATGAACATTTGTTCCACGTCGGTCATTTTAAAAACGGATACGTGCTGATAAAAGTCGTTGACGTGGAGAAGGACGACGGAGCTGCCAAACGCGACAGCCATTTCCTTTGCTTTTTCCATGGCCATCTGGGAACATCTGGATCCATCGATAGGAACTAAGATACGATTCATGACATCACCCCCTGCAATACTGTTGTAACAACGTTGGGCTTCTGTCAATAGTATACCACCGATCACAGGATCATAAATGCTCTGGGTAAAAAATAGTTGAATATTCTGGAAACTGCTGAATAAAAAGTTTAGCGAGCTTTGGATCGAATTGCGTGCCCGCATTGTCATGAATCTCTCGCAAAGCCTCTTCGTGAGATTTCGCTTTGCGATAGGACCGATCCTGGGTCATGGCATCATAGGCGTCTACGATGGCAATGATTCTTGCCACCAATGGGATCGTTTCTCCTGAGAGACCTTGGGGATAGCCGCTTCCATCCCATTTCTCATGATGATTCAAAATCCCGTCTGCGATGGATTGAAGCTCGGGAGTGGATTGGGCGATCCGGTAGCCGATCTCCGGGTGACGTTTCATTTCCAACCATTCTTCTTCATTCAACGGTCCTGGCTTATCCAAAATACCATCCGGCATGCTGATTTTGCCAAGGTCGTGGAGAGTCGCCAAAAGCTCGAGATCGTTGATTTCTTCATCCGAAAGGCCGAGCGTTCTACCCATGTTCTGCGACAGATGGATCAGACGTCCGGCATGCGCTTCGGTCTCGTTGTTTTTTTCCAGCATGGTCGCTTTGATTGCATTCAAAAGGGAACTGTGCATGCTCTTTCTTTCTAAGAGCTTCCTTCGGTACATGGCTTCTTCTGCTTCCTTTTCGACGTCGTCCAGGCGCTGTAGAACGGAAATCTTCGTAGCGATACCCAAGGAGATGCTGGGAACCAGTACATCCCGATCATGAGAATCACGCAGGCTCATTTCACAATTTTCATAGATCCGCTTGCAGATACGCTGTGCATATTCATAATTTGTCTGAGGAAGGAGAATGGCAAACTCATCTCCGCCAACGCGGGATATGATATCCTCCCCGCGACAACTGGCTTTCAAGATGGATGCGACCTCAACCAGAAGCCGATCTCCAGTGACATGGCCGAACATGTCGTTTGCAAGTTTCAGACCGTTGATATCGCCAACAATGATCGAGATCGGAAGTTGCCGCTCCGTGTCCAGTCGCTTTTTTTCCTCATCGTAAAACGCCCGGTTGTTCAAGCCGGTCAAAACGTCATGGTAGTTCAGATAGAGAATCTCCTGTTCCTTCTCCTTTTGCGCGGTCACATCTTGTATCATGCAAAGGTGCTGAGGGAATTGGGTATCCGGGTCATTGATCGGTGCGATCGTCATGTTGGCCCAAACGATGGAGCCATCACTTTTAATATAACGTTTGTTCATACAAAAGCCGGTGATCTCATTGTTCATGAGCCGTGCCATGTTATCCAAGTTTTCCTGGATCTCGTCTGGGTGAGAATACTCAGACCACTGCATGCGATTGATTTCTTCAAGGGAATGGCCTACGATCGCCACAAATTTAGAATTGACCATAATAGCATTTCCGTTAATAGAATCGAATACGCCAACACCTAAAGGGGCTTCTTCAAAAATTGCGCGGAATCGACGTTCACTACGTTTGAGTTCCTCGCTGATCGCAACACGATCAGTGATGTCTCTGGAAAAACCTGTAGAGCCGATCACATTGCCGTCACGGTCAAAAGCGGGTGCTTTATATTCTTCTTTGAATCTCCCAGGCCGATACTCGGACTCGTAAAAACCTGGACGCATACCGGATAGAGCTGCCCGGTCGCTCTCGACGTAGATGTCCGCTTCTTCTTTCGGATATAGATCGTAGTCGCTTTTACCGATAGTTTCTTCTCTGGTTTTTCCTGTGTATTCGATAAAACTGTCATTGACATAGAGATATTTCCCGTCGACATCTTTGAACCAGACATCAAAAGGCAAGCTGTTCAGCATAGTGTACAAATTGATGCGGGTTTTTCTCTTACGAGAGATGTGCTTGCTGGTTTTCATCAACACTTGTCTCCTTTTGGTATACCGAGATTGATCTTAGGGACAGTATATCATCTGGAATTGCGGGACGCTACCGCGCGATTGCTTAGAATGCACCAGGAAACGACGGAACCGATCACGATAGCACCGCCGATCAAAGCAAAAAAGCCCGGGACTTCATGAAAGAAGAGAAAGACCCATAAGGGGTTTAGGAGAGGTTCAATGGCGCTGATCAGGGAGCAGGCCAGGGGAGAACAGTGTTTGATAGCAAGTCCGTATAGTATGTAAGGAATACCGAGTTGAAATATTCCTAAGAAAAGAATGCCCAGCACGGAGGAAGTTGTCACCGGAGTCGAATAGATGAAAAGGAAGGGAATGCCGATCACTGCAGTCATCAAGTGGCCAAGGAGAATGCCGCTCATTCTGGAGGTTTCGCCGGCGCGACTTGTTGTGATGAACATCGAAGCAAAAAAGAGACCGGCAAGGATCGCCAGCAGATTTCCGGTCAGGTAGCCACCTGCCAGCCGGTCCAGAAAGAACAACGAAATACCGATCGTGGTGGCGGCTACGGTGATGATGTCATAGGCGCGAAACTTTTGATGGAAAATCAACGCGGACAGAACTAAAATAAAGATCGGAGCGGTGAACTGCAGCACGATCGCATTCGCTGCTGTTGTCAGTTTGTTTGCAACTACAAAAAACATGAAGGTTCCACAAAGAAAAAATCCCGACAAAAATGAATAACGGTTGAACACAAATGTCGTCTTACGGTACCTCATATAGAACAGATACAACACGGCGGAAATGAGACTCCGCATACCTGCGATCGCAAGCGGGTTCCAGGGGATCCATTTGATGAAGATCCCTGCAGTGCTCCATAGCACGGCGCAGAGAACCATATATAACATAGCCCTGGTTTTTGGATCGGAAGCGCTGATGGCCGTATCCTCCTTCATAGGTAACAGGTTGAAAGTAAAAACCCGCAATCATCCAATTGCAGGTTTTTTGGAGGCGACACCCGGATTTGAACCGGGGAATAGAGGTTTTGCAGACCTCTGCCTTACCACTTGGCTATGTCGCCGTGTTGGCTAGGGTAGCAGGATTCGAACCTGCGAATGACGGAGTCAGAGTCCGTTGCCTTACCGCTTGGCGATACCCCAACACTTTGAATTTAAATGGGGTGGGTAATGGGATTCGAACCCACGAATGCAGGAGCCACAACCCTGTGTCTTAACCACTTGACTATACCCACCATAATATGGCGATCCGGATCGGGCTCGAACCGACGACCTCCAGCGTGACAGGCTGGCATTCTAACCAACTGAACTACCGGACCATGGCCATATTTTGAAAATGGTAGCGGCGAGTGGAGTCGAACCACCGACCTTCCGGGTATGAACCGGACGCTCTGACCAACTAAGCTACACCGCCATGCGAACAATATCTTACGTCGCAACAAAGATATTACCATTCGGGCATATCCGTGTCAAGGAATATTTCGTCTTTGGTCAACGGATTACCGCTTGCAAAATTGGGAGACATGTGATACTATTCCAATGTAATAGAAATATTACGGCGTATTGGTTGTTGCAAAGAGTGGGAAATCCCACTCTTTGATTTTTGTCAGTCGCCGGAACGGAGAAATCATATGTCAAAACGGGTCACAGAACTGGTCACTGTTATGCTGGAACCATTCTTAAAAGAGCAGGGGTATGAGCTTTATCACCTTGAATTCGTCAAGGAGCAAAAGGATTGGTATCTCCGGGTGTTCATTGAAAAGAGCCCGGAACGAGACGGGGACTGGCCAGGAAACGTGGGCACGGACGATTGCGAGATCGTAAGCCGCTATCTCGCTGCAAAGCTTGACGAGACTGATCCGATCGAACAAAACTATTATCTGGAAGTATCATCGCCGGGCATGGATCGGCCTCTGTTGAAGGAAAAGGACTATGCCAGATACCGGGGAGCGCAAGTCGACGTGCGGCTGTACGAGAGCATCGGAGGCAAACGGAACCTGTTTGGAAAACTATCGGATTACAACAGTGAGACGATCACAATAGAGTTGGAAAATGGAGAGTCGATCACACTCCCCAGAGAAAAAGTATCAAAAGTAAAACTTGCAATCATTTTTTAAGGAGGCAACTGTTAGAGATGAACAAAGAATTTATAATGGCGATGGAGGACCTGGAAAAGGAAAAAGAGGTTTCCAAAGACCTGCTGATCGAAGCCATTGAGTCTGCGCTGGTTTCCGCATACAAGAAAAATTACGGCACATCACAGAACGTGCGTGTCAATATTGACAGAGAAGAGGGCGATATCGACGTATTCATGAGACGAGACGTTGTGGAAGAAGTCGTCGACCCTTTCATTGAAGTGTCCCTGGAAGAAGCAAGAGCGATCGATCCGGAATACGAGTTGGGCGATGTCATTGAATACCAGGTCACCCCAAAAGACTTTGGCCGCATCGCTGCACAGACGGCGAAACAGGTCGTTGTCCAGCGGATCAGAGAAGCGGAACGCGGAATGATCTATGAAGACTACATCAATCGTCAGAGCGAGATCGTGACCGGGATCATCCATAGGATCAGCAACGAAACAGTGTTCATCAACATGGGAAAGACCGAAGGGATCCTACCGGTCAATGAACAGGTTCGTGGGGAAAAATATATCGTAAACAGCCGTCTTAAGGTCTACATCATGGATGTCAAAAAGACGACAAAAGGTCCTCAGGTTTATCTGTCCCGGTCCCATCCCGGATTGGTCAAGCGACTGTTCGAGTTGGAAGTTCCTGAGATCCAGGATGGCCTGGTCGAAATCAAAAGCATTGCACGGGAAGCCGGTTCCCGTACGAAAATAGCAGTCTTCACGGAAGATGAAAACATCGATCCCGTCGGTGCCTGCGTGGGTTCTAGAGGAATTCGTGTACAGGCTGTCGTCGATGAACTGTTCAATGAAAAAATCGATATCATCAACTGGAGCGACGATCCGGAAGTGATGATCAGCAGCGCGTTGTCCCCTGCGAAAGTGGAAAGTGTGTTCTTGAGTGAAGAGGAACGATCGGCAACCGTCGTGGTTCCGGATTATCAACTGTCCCTGGCGATCGGGCGGGAAGGACAAAATGTGAGATTGGCTGCCAAACTCTGCGGTTGGAAGATAGACATCAAGAGCCACAGCCAGTATTACCCCAGCTCGCTGGAGGCAGAGGAAGAAGAAGGATCGGAAGAGTTGTCAGAAGAACTCGAATAGGAGGCCTTCCATTGAAAACGAAAAAAACACCGATGCGCCGTTGTGTCGGTTGCATGGAATCGAAGCCAAAAAACCAATTGATACGCATCGTTGCCAAAAAAGAAGGCGGCGTCATGATCGACCGAACAGGAAAAGCAAATGGCCGTGGCGTTTACCTTTGCCCGGGTCCACAGTGCTTTGCCGCAGCGAAAAAGAAAAGAGCGATCCCCCGCGGATTGGAAATTGAAGTCAATGAGCAACAGCTCGAAGAACTTCTTGAGGAATTGAATCAATATGAGGTCAAAAATCCATAGTTACCTGGGATTTTCCAAACGGTCCCGCAATCTGCTCTCCGGATACAACTCCTGCCACTTCGGCATGGAACGAGGCAACGTGAAATTTCTGCTGATTGCTACAGACCTGGCGGAAAACACGACAAAAAAATGTACCAGCACAGCAGTGTCTCAAGAAATCCCATTTCGATTCTATGGGACGAAGGAGTCGCTCTCCACTATGACAGGGGAGCCGAACCGAGGAATATTTGGAATCACCGACGTTCAACTGGCTAAAGTCATTATGGAAGAAATCGACAAAGAGCAAGAGACCGAAACAGGAAAGAATAAGGAATAGGGAGGTTCGTTGATGTCAAAAAAAGTATATGAAATAGCAAAAGAACTGGAAATGGAAAGCAAAGAGCTGTTGGATAAGCTTCATTCGATGGGAATCGAAGCGAAAAGCCACAGTAGCGCCATTTCGGATATAGATGCAAAAGCGGTGGAAAACATGGTCGTCCACTCGCGCAGAAAGGCAGCGGAAACGAAAATCGTAAAGGCCGCTCCCCAGAAGGCGGACGAGAAAAAAACGCAGTCAGAGGTGAAGATCGCAGTGAAAGCTGCAGATGTTTCCACCTTGAAGCCGAAAGAACGTGTCGAGATCCGAACAAGAACCGAGACCAAACCGGCAGCGCCAAGGCCGACAGTTCCGCAGCGTACTTCAACAGTGATGCCTCCCCAGGGAACACCACTGCCGAGGTCTGTTTCTGCGCAGCCACCCATCGGCATTCCGCTGCCCAAATCGGCATCCCAACAGCCGGTAAAGCCCAAACCTGAGGCAGAGCCGCCAGTGGAGGTCAAACAAGAGACAAAACAAGAAGAGGCGAAACCGGTCGCCGTTCCGACAGCGGTCGTACAGCAACCGGCCGAACCCAAACAGGAAAGCGGCAACGCCAGTGAAGCACAAACTGAACCAACAACAGTTGGTATCAAGAAGATCGCATCGTCGGTGCCCGCCGAGATGAAAGCGGAGATCGAAGCGGAAGAAAGACGACTTGCCCAGGAAGCGGCAGCACAGCGACGGGAAGCTCCACGCCCTGCGCCCGTACAGCGACCAGAACCGCAACGCCCTGCAGGCACCAGCCAGCAAGGACAAAGACCGGCAGGTACCGGCTATCAGGGGCAACGACCGGCAAGCTCCGGTCAGCAGGGACAGAGACCGGCAAGCTCCGGTCAGCAGGGACAGAGACCGGCAAGCTCCGGTCAGCAGGGACAGAGACCTGCAGGTACCGGCTATCAGGGGCAAAGACCGGCAGGCCCCGGCCAACAAGGCCAACGCCCGCCTTCCACAAGACCCGATTATGCAAAGGACAGAGGAACGGGAGCACCAGTTCCTCCCCGGCAGAAAAAACCAGATGCGCCAGGTGCGGCTCCGATTTTGCCGACTAAAAAAGGCAAAAAGGACAAGCCGGATGATAAAAGAGATAAGCCGGATGTCAAACGGGATGCCAAGAAGAAGAGCCCATATACCCCCCGGTCGATGGAAAAACCGACACTGAAAAAACCACGGAAACAAAAACAGGCACAGCCAGTGGAAGAGGAGAACAGAATCAATTTGGAAGAACTTGCACCTGGAACGAAAATCGTAAATGTGCCGATCACGGTGAAAGGATTTTCAGAGCAAATCGAAAAAACCACTTCAGAAATCATTATGGCATTGATGAAATTGGGAATCATGGCCAACGTCAACCAAAACCTTGACGAGGATACCGTGGTACTGCTTGGTGAAGAGCTGGGCATCGTAGTTGCGGTAGACAAAGTGGAGGAACAGGCGCTAGAAGAAGGATTGGAGCTGCACGAGGATGAAGAGGAAGACCTGAAGCCGAGACCGCCGATCATCACGGTCATGGGTCACGTCGACCACGGAAAAACCTCACTTCTGGATGCGATACGAAAAACCAATGTAGCCGCGGGAGAATCCGGCGGGATCACTCAGCACATCGGTGCATCCGAAGTTATGATCAATGGTCAAAAAATTGTATTTCTTGACACACCAGGCCACGAAGCATTTACTGCGATGCGGGCAAGAGGCGCTCATGTCACCGACATCGCCGTGCTTGTTGTCGCCGCCGATGACAGCGTGAAGCCGCAGACACTGGAATCCATCAGCCACGCGAAAGCGGCTGGGGTTCCGATCATCGTTGCAATCAACAAAATCGACAAAGAAGGCGCAAATCCGGACCGGGTCAAGCAAGATCTGGCGAACCTGCCTGAAAACAAGATCCTTGTTGAAGAATATGGCGGAGACACCATTTGTGTGCCGGTATCAGCGAAAACCGGTACAGGAATCGTCACGCTTCTGGAAATGATCCTTTTGCAGGCAGAAATCTTAGAGCTTCGGGCAAATCCCGCAAGACTGGCGATGGGAACTGTCATCGAAGCAAGACTCGACAAGGCCAAAGGCCCTGTCACAACGCTTTTGGTCACCAATGGAACACTTCACTCCGGCATGTCCATCGTCGCCGGAACATGTCATGGAAAAATCCGGGCGATGACCAATTACAAGGGTGAGAAGATCCGTAAAGCCGGCCCTGCGACTGCAGTTGAGATCCTGGGCCTTACGGAAGTACCGGAAGCCGGTGATGAGTTCAACGCGCTGAAGGATGACAAGACCGCAAGGGAAATTGCAGAACAACGTAGAATCAAGGTTCGCGAGGAGGTCATGGTACGTAATTCCAGCGTCACATTGGAACAACTGTTCAGCCAGATCCAGGCAGGAGAAATCAAAGAATTGAACCTGATCCTGAAGGGCGATGTGCAAGGTTCTGTCGGAGCACTGACACAGTCTTTGGAAAAGCTGCAGACAGAGAATGTAAAGGTTCGCATCATACATGCCGGTGTTGGCACAGTGACAGAGTCAGATATCATGCTGGCCAGCACGACCAATGCGATCATCATCGGTTTTAACGTAAGACCCAGCACCAACATCACCGCGATGGCAGAAAGAGAAAAAGTCGAGATCCGTACCTACAGAGTCATTTATGAGATCATCGATGACATTGAAGCGGCACTCAAAGGCATGTTGGATCCCATTTTCAAAGAAGTCGTCATGGGAAAAATCGAGATTCGGGAAACGTTCAAAGTTCCTGGAATCGGCAATATCGGCGGCGCATACGTCCTGGAAGGAAAAGTCCAGAGAAATGCGCAGATTCGATTGGTACGTGACGGCATCGTGATCCATGAAGGCAAGATTTCATCTTTGAAGCGATTCAAGGACGATGCAAAAGAAGTTGCGCAAGGATACGAGTGCGGAATCGGAATCGAGAATTACAACGATATCAAAGAAGGTGACATCATCGAAGCCTTCAAGATGGAGGAAATCGAAAGGAAATAAAATGAGCAAAGGATATCGTACCGGTCGTTTGGGCGAAGAGATCCGAAAACTGGTCAGCGATCTGATCCTCAGGGAATTGAAGGATCCCCGACTATCGGGCATCGTCAGCATAACGGCCGTCGACGTGACCGCAGATTACAGTCATGCGACCCTCTATATCTCTGTTTTGGGTGACACTTCGAAGCAGTCTGCCGATCAGGAAACGAAGCAAGAGGTTTTAAACGCCTTTCAGAGTGCAAAGGGTCTGATACGTAAGGAAATCGGGAAAAATATCAAGCTACGTCACGTTCCGGAACTCCACTTCCAGATCGACACGTCTCAAGAATATGGTCGTCAGATCGAAACGATCATTGCAGAACTTGGCCTGGGACATAAAAAAGAAGGAGAACCGGATGAAGAACTGTAGCCTCAAGGAGATCGGCAACGGGTTACTGGAAGCGAAAACAGTCCTTCTGTTTCCTCACGTCCAAATGGACGGGGACGCTCTCGGCTCTGCCTCCGCGATCTGCAGAGCTCTGCGCACGATGGGAAAGCAGGCATACATTCTGATCAATGAGGTCGTACCGGCAAACATCATGTTTTTGGATGATGGTTTCTGCACGACCGATATGGACATACTTCCAAACCCTGATGTCTGCCTTGCAGTGGACTGCAGTGATATTTCGCGGATCGAAGGAAGAAAAACTGTTTTCTTTCAGGGAACCGTGACGATGTGTATCGATCACCATGTCACAAACGAAGCCTTCGCCGACTTGAATTTTGTTGACCGGCACGCGGCATCGACAGGTGAGATCTCTTACCGGCTGCTTCAGCAGATGGAGTATCCAATGGATGCTCTTTCTGCACAGGCGCTGTATGCTGCGATGGCTACTGATACAGGAAATTTCATGTATACCAATACGACCAGAGAGACACATTTGATTGCAGCAGCTCTCTTCGAAACAGGAATGGATCACGGCAAGATCGGCGTCGAGATCTACCAGAACTCCCGGCCGGAGAAAGTGAAATTGACAGCTTTGTGTTTTGCTTCGATGGAATTCGTCGGCGAAGGAAAGGCTAATATCGCTTTGATCACGCAGGACATGCTGAAACAGGCGGGAGCATCCATGGAAGAAACCGAGGGATTGGTTGAACAAATGCGCAATATCAGCGGAATCGAGATTTCCTGCATCATGAAAGAAGACGATGACAGGATCAAAGTCAGCATGCGCTCAAAAACCAATGGCGACGTCGCATCCATCGCGAGGAATTTCGGTGGCGGTGGTCACAAAAAAGCTGCGGGTTTCACACTGGAAGTTCCGATGGAGGAAGCGAAGGTACTGGTAAAGAACGCAATACTACAGCAATTAAAAAGTCTGGAAGGATGACCGATGAAGGAAACGACGGGAATCATCAACCTTTTGAAGCCCCCGGGGATGACCTCTCACGACTGTATTTCCTTTCTTCGACGTACCACTGGAATCAAACGGATCGGCCATACCGGAACACTTGATCCCATGGCAGTTGGTGTCCTGCCGATTTGCATCGGGACAGCCACTCGTATCATCGACTACCTGGATGGGGGCGAAAAGTCTTACCGATGTGAAATGCTGCTGGGTGTCGAAACCGACACGCAAGATATTTGGGGGACGGTTCTTTCCGATCACCGTGAGGTAACGATCGATGAAGATTCTCTGATAAATGCGATGAACAGTCTGACAGGAGAAATCCTTCAGACACCGCCATCATATTCAGCTCTTAAGGTCGATGGAAGACGTGCGTATGATTACGCCCGCAAAGGAATAGAAGTTACCCTTGAACCCAGACCAGCATCGATCCGGAGCCTGAAATTGATCCGATACGATAAGGCAACGAACAGAGTTCTGTTTGATGTGGTATGTGGCCGGGGTACTTATGTAAGGACATTATGCTTTGACATCGGCCGTCGACTTGGTTGCGGCGCCACCATGAGTTTCTTGATCCGAACCGCAAGTGGGCCGTTTCGATTAAACGAAGCCGTCACTCCGGAGGCCCTTCTTGAAGACTGGCAGCAAAGTCTGCTTCCCGTGGATTTTCCACTTGGTCATCTTGGAAAGATCCAAATACCAGGAACAAGAGTGGGCTGGTATTCCAACGGCGGTTACCTGCGAAAGGGAGAAGTTCAGATCATAAAAACTCCGGATGCCTCTAGAACAGAAGAACGCATGAAAAAATCCCGCGGACAAACAGATGGCTATACTGTTTATAGCGATGGTGTCTTTTTAGGTACATCCCGCTACGACGAAGTAAAGGAATTATTTTTTGCAGATAAGGTGTTGTGCAGATGAAGCAGTTTACGAGCCTTGATGAAATAGAAGATCTGGAAGAAACCGTCGTTGCCCTTGGCAATTTTGACGGCGTCCATAAAGGGCATCAGGAACTGATCCGGAGAGCGGTGAACAGCGCAATGGTAGCAGGCCTGAAAAGTGCGGTGTTTACGTTCAGCAATCACCCAAAGAATGTACTGGCACAAAAAACTGTCGTAAAAAACATCCTGTACTTCGAAGAAAAGGCAAAAATGCTCGCGGACCTTGGCGTCGACTATCTGATTTCGGTCGATTTCGATAAGCACATTCAGGAGATGGACGCAGAAAGTTTCATTCGCGAGATCCTGGTAAAAAAACTGCATATGAGAGAAGCCTATTGCGGATTCAACTACCGGTTCGGCAATGAAGGGCATGGGAGTCCGGAGACCTTGATGCGCGTTGGTCTTGAGCTGGGATTTGGGCTTCATATACTCGAACCGTATATGGTTCGGGGAATGATCGTCAGCAGTACAACGATCCGAAACTATATCTCCAATGGCGATGTTGACCAGTGCCTCAGCTTGATGGGCCACTATTACAGCGTCCAGGGCACCGTCGTAGAAGGCAAAAGGCTGGGAAAATCCATCGGATTTCCAACGTCCAATATCAATCTGGACGAAAGCATGGTCACGCCGGCCAACGGCGTCTACATAACCTACTGCAATTACAACGGCATCAAGTATCCAAGCGTCACGAACGTTGGTGTGCGACCGACGTTGATCAACGACGATGGACGAAAAAACGTTGAAACTCATATCTTTAACTTCAACAAAGACATCTACGGAAAAGTGATTCGGGTGGAGTTTTTGGAAAGGATCCGAGAAGAAGTGAAGTTTGATTACATGGAGGATCTGGTCGGTCAGATCAAGCTGGATTGCTTGACAGCAGCCGCTTACCATGGTATCATAAACCGTCAATAAACCACCCTTGGCTGAGTTCGGCGAGTCTCCGACGCAGCACACGGCTCAGGGAGAGAAAAAAAAGGAGAAGAAACAATGATTGACCAAACAAAGAAAGCAGAAATCATCCATGATTTCATGACCCATGAGGGTGACACCGGTTCTCCGGAAGTGCAGATCGCGATTCTGACCTTCCGCATCAACGATCTGAACGAGCATCTGAAGATCCACAAGAAAGACCACCACTCCAGAAGAGGATTGCTCAAGATGGTCGGCCAGAGGAGAAATCTACTCAACTACCTGAAGAACAAAGACGTGGAACGCTATAGAACTCTGATCGGACGTTTGGGACTGAGAAAATAAGGTTACATAAAGACGGGGTTGACTCCCCGTCTTTATTGCATACATTTTAAAGCATTTATTAATTCTGAAAAGGGAAGGGTCTGCTTGAGAATTTAGCTTATTCCGGCGAGTAGGTTAACTTGTCAAGCCGGCCCAAAGACACAACCGGGAGGTAAGACAAATGAAGTTTACAGATTATAAGACCTATCGTACCGCAGTGGGAGGAAGACTCCTGCAGGTAGAGATCGGTAAAGTGGCGCAGCTGGCCAACGGAACAGCTACGATCCGCTACGGCGACACCGTCGTCAATGTTACAGCGACAGCAGCAAAAGAGGCAAAGGAAGATGTTGATTTCTTCCCCTTGACCTGCGACTATGAAGAGAGAATGTATGCTGCCGGTAAAATCCCCGGCGGATTTATCAAGCGTGAGGGCAGACCTTCGGAAAATGCGATCCTTGCATGTCGTTTGATGGACCGTCCACTGCGTCCGCTGTTTCCGAAAGGATACTTCAACGCGGTTCAAGTGGTAGCTACCGTTTTGTGTGTGGATCCGGATTGCGCGCCTGACATCATGGGCATGCTGGGATCTTCCATCGCACTATCCATTTCTGACATTCCATTTGAAGGCCCGACGGCATCCGTGATGGTTGGCAGAGTCGATGGGAGATATGTTGTAAATCCGACCCAGGCGGAGCGGGAAGAAAGCGATATGAGCCTGATCGTTTCCGGAACCAAGGATGCGATCATGATGGTCGAAGCAGGCGCAAACGAAGTGTCGGAAGAAGCTATTTTGGAAGGGATCCTGTTCGCTCACGAAGAGATCAAGTCGCTTGTCGAGTTCATTGAAGACATCGTTTCGGAAGTCGGTGTGCCGAAAAGAGAAGTCAAACTCTACAAAGTACCTGAAGAGATCGATGCGGCAGTTCGTGAATTTGCGACAGAAAAAATGCGGGAAGCAATCAAAACCTATGACAAGCAAGAACGGCTTGACAATATGGACGCGGTGGAAACACTGACGAAAGAGCATTTCGCTGAGCTTTTCCCTGACAACAAGAAGGACGTTGGAAACGTTCTTTACTCCATCACCAAAGAGCAGGTACGTGGCATGATCATCAACGACGGGATCCGCCCGGACAACAGAAAGCACGACGAGATCCGTCCGATCTGGTGCGAGACCGCTTTCCTGCCGAGAACCCATGGCTCGGGATTGTTCACCAGAGGGCAGACTCAGGTTCTCTCTGTCGCAACCTTGGCTCCTATGGGTGAATCCCAGACGATCGACGGCATCGGCGAGGATACAGAAAAACGATACATGCATCATTACAATTTCCCTCCCTACAGTGTGGGGGAAGCACGTCCGATGCGTGGGGCAGGACGTCGTGAGATCGGTCACGGAGCACTTGCTGAGAGAGCTTTGATCCCAGTCCTTCCTTCTCCGGAAGACTTTCCTTATGCGATCCGTGTTGTCTCAGAAGTTCTGGCGTCCAACGGCAGCACAAGCCAGGGATCTGTCTGCGGAAGCACATTGGCACTTATGGACGCAGGCGTTCCCATCAAAGCTCCCGTATCCGGTATTGCTATGGGAATGATCCAGTCGGATGATAAAATCGCTATTCTCAGCGACATTCAAGGGATGGAAGACTTTCTTGGCGACATGGACTTCAAGGTGGCAGGCACAGCAAAAGGAATCACTGCGATACAAATGGACATCAAGATCCATGGGCTTTCCAGAGAGATTTTAAAAGCAGCTCTCGACCAGGCACACGAAGGACGCATGTTCATCATGTCCAAGATGGTGGAAGAGATCGATGCGCCAAGACCGGAACTCTCACCGTATGCGCCAAGAATCATTTCCATGAGCGTCGACCCGGAAAAGATCCGCGTCGTCATCGGCAAGGGTGGCAGCACGATCAACCGGATCATTGCCGAAACCGGAGCAAAAATTGACATCAACGACGATGGTCTGATCTCCATCGCATCGCCCAATATGGACAGCGCTTTGGCAGCACAAAAGCAGATCGAACTTCTGGTAAAAGATGTGGAAGTAGGAGGCATTTACGATGGCAGAGTCACTCGTTTGATGGCCTTCGGTGCGTTCGTCGAGATCCTTCCAGGCAAAGAAGGTCTGCTGCACATCTCAAAAATGGCAAAAGAACGGGTCGAAAAAGTGGAGGACTTCCTTTCTGTAGGAGACGAGATCAAAGTCAAAGTTACGGAGATCGACGGCCAGAACCGAATCAACCTTTCGCGGAAAGAACTGCTCTAAACCACATTCTATAAACAATGGCAAGCAGCGGCTGAAATGTGTTGATACGGAACCCTTTCTTCAGTCGCTGTTTTTCTATCGCACCAATACAAGGAGTACCGTATGATAGTCGAAAAAACGTTAGACAACGGCATCCGGATCGTAATGGAACAAATACCTTACGTCCAGTCCGTGTCCGCAGGGATTTGGATCCGTACCGGAGCGGTGGATGAAGATGACAGCAATTCGGGCATATCCCATTTCATTGAGCACATGATGTTCAAGGGTACAAATAGAAGAAGTCCGAAACAGATCGCTGAAGACGCCGACAGGATCGGCGCAGGTATGAATGCCTTCACCGGAAAGGAAGCTACCTGTTACTACATCAAATCTCTGACTTCCAGTGTGGACAAGGCCCTCGACATTCTCATCGACATGATCACCGGTTCGGTCTTTGATCCCACCGAACTCTCCCGTGAGAAAGATGTCATTTTTGAAGAAATCAAAATGGTGGAAGACAGCCCGGACGACCAGATTTCCGAGTTGCTCGACACTCTGGTTTTTGAAGGTTCGCCTTATTCGAGATCCGTTCTCGGCACCAGAAAAGCGTTGACGGGAATCGATCGTGACCGGATCATGGACCATATGAAAAAAGAATATACCGCGGACAATATGGTCGTTTCTGTAAGCGGAAATTTCGAGGAAAGCAAAATCATGGAGATCTTCAATAAAGGACTGCAAGGATTTGCTTCCATGAAGGCAACCAAAGAGTTTTCCGCTGAGCAGCGTCCGGCAAAACACCTGGTGAAGATCAAAGATGTGGAACAAGCCCACTTATGCATGGGTATCCGATCACTGCCTCATCAGCATCCGCTCCATTATCCGATGCAGGTGCTAAGCAGCGCCTTTGGCGGAAGCATGAGTTCGCGCCTGTTTCAGAACATCCGGGAGCAGAAGGGGTTGGCATACAGCATTTTCTCCGCCAGTCATCATTTCTCTGCAGATGGCGTGTTCGAAGTCTTTGCCGGCATCAGCATGGAAAATATGGACAAGGTGATCGATGCCATCAGTGAGGAGATGGCTCTTTTACGAGCAAACGGAGTGACGTCCGATGAACTTGCCATCGCCAGAGAGCAGGTCAAGAGCAGTTATGTGTTTGGACGTGAGAACGTGAACAACCGTATGTTTGCCAACGGCAAAAATGTGCTTCTGTATGGAAAAGCTTTGGATGTCGATACAGTGATCGCAACGCTTGATAGCATAACAGAGGAACAGATTAAGGAAGCGGCACTGGTGGTGACCGATTTGCACCGGTATTCTTCTGCATTGATCTGCGGTAAAGAATACGATTTGTCGAAACGCATGAAAGAGGCAGCACAATGAAAGTAAAGATCACTAGCAAAACAGGACGATTGCCTTCCTATGAAACAGACGGTTCGGCAGGAATGGATCTTCGTGCAGATCTTGAAGCATCGGTCACGTTGCTTCCCGGACAGCGATATTTGGTTCCCACAGGTATCTCCATCGAGCTATCGGAAGGGTTCGAAGCTCAGATTCGTGGAAGAAGCGGCCTTGCGGTGAAATATGGGATCGGTCTTGTGAATGGGATCGGGACGATCGACAGCGACTATCGGGGCGAGATCAAAGTCATTCTGATCAACTGGGGCGATGAGCCCTTTGTCATCCATGATGGTGACCGGATCGCCCAGATGGTGATCGCATCCTATCAAACCATCGAATGGGAGTTGTCTCAAAATTTAAGCGACAGCGAACGGGGCGCAGGTGGATTCGGACACACCGGACATTAAAAGGGGGCGGTTCTTTTGATCCTGAGAGAAGATCTGGAAAAGAGAGAAGCATTGATTTTGTCACCACATGCCACTAAAAGCGCGCAATCCCTTGGTAGACAGGAACAGGAAGAAAACTGCCGCTACCGGACCGTGTTTCAGAGGGACCGTGATCGGATCGTACATTCCAAAGCGTTCCGGCGGCTGATGCACAAGACCCAGGTATTTCTTGCGCCGGAAGGCGACCATTTCCGGACGCGGCTGACCCATACACTGGAAGTGTCTCAGATTGCCCGTACCATTGCCCGCGCCCTGGCTCTCAATGAAGACCTGGCAGAGGCGATCGCCATGGGGCACGATCTGGGACATACTCCCTTCGGACATAACGGCGAGGAGTTCTTGAACCAGCGGCATCCGGGGGGATTTCGACACAACGTTCAAAGCGTGAGAGTCGTCGACATCCTTGAACCCAGAGAAGACAAGTTTGGTTTGAATCTGACCTTTGAGGTGCGGGACGGGATACTCAACCACACTGGTGATCAACTCCCGGCGACACCGGAAGGGATGATCGTCAGATACAGCGACCGGATCGCTTACATCAATCATGATATCGATGACGCACTTCGCAGCGGAGTGATCCGGGAGCAAGATCTTCCGGCAGATTGCATCCGGGTGCTGGGCAAAGATCATCGGACAAGGATCAATCTGCTGGTCAGCGATCTGGTTTCCAACAGTGACGCTGCCGGTGAGATCACGATGAGCGAGGAGATGGCGTTCTACATGGACAAGCTTCGCACCTTCATGTTCGAAAATGTCTATCATAGCGGGAAAGTCAAGAAGAACGAAGAACTGGAAAAGATTCGGATGATGATCGTGTCACTTTACGACTATTTCGAGAAGAACAACACGAAATTACCGGCAGAACAAAAAAACATGATCCATACATATGGCGTCAACGAGGTCGTGAAGGATCACATCGCCGGCATGACAGACCGATATGCAGTCAATTTGTTCAAAGAACTTTATGTTCCAAAAAATTGGCGCTAATTTCATAAAAAAAAAGGAATCTCCTTCCGCCTGTCGAATATAATGACAGCTGGCAAAAGGTGGATGAATATGGGATTCAAAGACAACGCGATCGAAGAGATCAAAAGTAGGTGCAACATTGTTGATGTGGTTGGCCGTCAGGTCGTCTTGAAGAAGACCGGAAACAACCACAAAGGACTTTGTCCTTTTCACAATGAAAAAACACCTTCTTTTATTGTTTCAGAAGACCGACAGATGTTTACCTGCTTTGGATGCGGCGCGACAGGCGACGTTATCGAGTTCACCCAACGGATCCACAACCTCGATTTCCCGGAAGCGATCGAAAAATTAGCAGGAGAATACGGGATCGAATTGAAGGATTCCGGATTTGGCACAGAAAGCAAAAAGACGGGTTTGTACGAGATCAATCGCGAGGCAGCAGCCTTTTTTTACCGCAAGTTTTCGGAGGGGCCCAATCCCGGTCGTGACTATATGGAAAAACGGGGCTTGGACGCCTCTACTTTACGCAAGTTCGGCATCGGATACGCGGATGAACAATGGCAAAGCCTCCTGGAGCATTTCCAGGCAAAGGGCACAGATCCCGCCACCTTACTTGAATTGGGGTTGCTTTCCAGGTCCAAAGACCGATACTATGACAAATTCAGAGATCGTGTCATGTTTCCCATCATAAACACCAGAGGCAAGGTGATCGGCTTTGGCGGCAGGGTCATCGGAGAAGGCAATCCCAAGTATCTAAATTCTCCGGAATCCCCGGTCTTTCAGAAAAAAAACAATCTGTACGGGTTGAACCTGACGCGACAGGATATAAGTAAAGAGAACAGTGTGATTCTTGTCGAAGGGTACATGGACGCGGTTTCCCTTTACCAGCACGGTGTTCGTAACGTGGCGGCTACTCTGGGAACGGCTTTGACGGTCAATCAGGCGACCATGATCAAACGATATACCGATAACATAGTGCTCGCATACGATTCCGATCAGGCGGGGCAGGCAGCCACTCTCCGAGGCATGGACATCCTCTACGAGGCCGGTTGCAATGTCAAAGTCTTGCTGATAAGCGAAGGCAAAGATCCCGACGACTACATCCGTAAAAATGGGAAAGAAGCATTCCTGGCATTGGTGAAAGACGCATTGCCCTTTGCCGACTATAAATTACATTTGCTGAAAACGATGTATGATCTCACGACCACCGACGGAAACCTCAAGTTTCTCAAAGAGATCGCAAAGGTTCTTCGCGGGCTTCGTCCGATCGAAGCCGACTACTATATAAAAAAGGTAGCAAAACAGACAAATATCTCAGAAGGTGCGATCAAGAGAGAAGTGGGTGACCCGAGGGGCCCGACCGATGCAGACAGTCACAGATCGTCAGGCCAATCCGCCGAGACCGATCAAAAGGGTGCCATTCCGGCCGCACCACAGCTTCAAAGGAACCTGATCAAACTGATGCTGGTCAAGAGCTCCTATATCCCGAAGGTTAAGCCCTATGAATCGGTTTTTCAAGATCCGGATTGCTACCGGATCTATGAGATCGTAAGAATGCTATATCGATCCGACGAAGAGATCGACTTCAAAAAGCTGGAAGACAGTCTTGGAGAGCATGAACTGGGTATACTCCATCACATTATGCAAACGGTTCAGTTTGCCGATCGGGATGATAGAGTTTTTGCAGATTGCATCAGCCACATCATGGAAATGCAACGGGGAAAAAGAGAAGAGGAGATCATAACATTGTTATCGGTCCTGGACGACGAGGGAGACAGAGACGCCATTGTAGCATTAACCAAAGAGCTGATGGAATTACAGCGGAAGTAAACGGGGGACAAGATCAATGAGTTTTGAAATGGACCAAAGCGACGAGAAAAAATTTGAATACGTCAGCGAATTGATCGACCGTGCCAAACGAAAGGGATCGATTTCCTACCGAGAAATCGCAGACCACCTGGAAAATGTCGAAATGGATAAAAACCAGATGGACGATCTTTACGATGCTTTGATCTCTATGGGGATCGAAATCGTATCCGAGGCAGACCCGGACGATTTTGAGATCATTTCTCTGGAACATGAGGACGAACCGGAAGTCGAGGCGATCCCCGAAGAAGAGGCCGATCTGGAAGCCAACCTGCCGAAGGGAATCGCTGTCGATGATCCGGTACGTATGTATCTGAAAGAAATCGGCAAGGTGGCACTTTTGACAGCAGATGAAGAGATCGATCTTGCAAAACGAATGGAAGCAGGGGACGAAGCCGCAAAACAAAGACTGTGTGAAGCGAACCTGCGTTTGGTCGTCAGCATCGCAAAACGATATGTCGGGCGCGGTATGTTGTTCCTTGACCTTATCCAGGAAGGAAATCTCGGCCTGATCAAAGCTGTTGACAAATTTGACTGGCGAAAAGGATACAAATTCAGCACCTATGCAACCTGGTGGATCCGACAGGCGATCACACGATCGATCGCAGATCAGGCGCGTACGATACGGATCCCGGTGCACATGGTGGAAACCATCAATAAACTGATCCGGATCTCAAGGCAACTGCTTCAGGAATACGGCCGGGAGCCAACGCCGGAAGAGATCGCATCCGAGATGGACATCACGGAAGAAAAGGTTCGGGAGATCCTGAAGATCGCGCAAGAACCGGTTTCACTGGAGACGCCGATCGGAGAAGAAGAAGACAGCCACCTGGGAGATTTCATACCGGACGATGATGTCCCTGCTCCCGCCGAGGCCGCTGCATTCTCTATGCTAAAGGAGCAACTCGTTGAAGTGCTGGATACCTTGACCGAGCGGGAACAAAAGGTGTTGCGTCTGCGGTTTGGACTGGATGACGGCCGCGCCAGGACGCTGGAAGAAGTCGGCAAACGGTTTGATGTGACAAGGGAACGCATTCGACAGATCGAAGCCAAAGCGCTGCGGAAACTTCGCCATCCCAGCCGTAGCAAAAAGCTAAAGGATTATCTGGAATAAACATGTTACAGTTATCGGACAGACTTCAGCGGATCGTCACATGCATCAGCGATGGGGAGTCCGTCGTGGATGTCGGGACCGATCATGGAATGGTACCCATCGCGCTCTATCAAAACAATAACATGATCCGTACCATCTTGACCGATGTGAATCAAGGCCCGCTCCAAAAGGCCAGAGAAAACATACTCCGGTATGCGCCTTCGATGGCCATGGATCTGAGACAAGGAAACGGACTGGCGCCGATCAAGCCAGGAGAGGTCGACGTAGCTGTCATAGCTGGAATGGGCGGACGGCTGATCGAAACGATCCTTTCCGATCAACCGGTGATCGCGAACAGTTTGAAGAAGTTCATACTTCAACCCAGGAATGGTCAGGACAAACTACGTATGTTTTTGGAGCGGCAAGGGTATCCTGTGAAGGATGAGTTCCTTGTACGCGAAGGAAACTTCCTCTGTGAAATCATCGTGGCCGTCACGAATGCAGCAACTCGTCGGGTAACATATAAGGATCCGATCGATTATGAGATCAGTCCTTTGTTGTTCCAAAAAAATGATCCATTGTTGCCGGAATTCTTGGAAAAAAAGCTTGCGATCGAAACCGAAATACTAGGAGAGATCGTTTCACACGGAAATCCGGGAAGTGAAATTCGCTTCGAATCTGCAAAAAAAAGAATCAAAGAACTGGAACGTTTGCAGAAATTGATATAGATAGTTGAACCGGACATGGCACAGGAGGTCACACATGAGCATCAATATTAACGATTTGTTGATGGAGCTTCGCACCATCGCTCCACGGGAACTGGAGGAGGATTGGGACAACGGTGGTTACCAGATCAATATGGGGAACAAAGTTGTGAATCGAGTTCTTGTAGCGCTTGAGATCACCAGCGGGGTGATACGTGAAGCAGTGGATGTCGGAGCCGACTTTATCGTCACCCATCACCCGCTGTTTTTTACGAAGCTCGATGTGATCGATGGAAACACGGTGACCGGAAGCTATGCGATCAATCTGATCAAAAACGGGATCACTGTGTACACCGCCCACACCTCCTTTGACTCGGTGTTCGGAGGAAACAACGACTATCTGGCGGATCTCCTGGATCTCCAAAAGGTCAGAAAGCTGAAGGTATGGACGCCTCTCGGCGATAAGGAGATCATTGGCAGAATGGGATCATTTCACAACCCGATGTCGCTGCAAGAAGCTGCAACGCTTGTAGAGCGGGTACTGAAGCTTCCCGAACACGTGAGAACCGTGGGAGACAAACTTATGCCAATTCGCACAGTTGGACTTTGCACCGGCGCAGGAGGAAGCTCAATCGAAGCAGTGATCAAAAACAGCTGCGATCTCTTTATCACCGGAGATGTCAAGCACCACGAAGCTCAAATCGCGAAGGAAATGGGACTATGCGTGATTGATGCAGGGCATTTTGGAACGGAAAGCATCTTTGTTGAAAACTTTGCAGAAAAGCTCAGGAAGGCAACAAGGGATGCGGTGGAAGTACTCGAGGCGAAATCTGTTGTGAATCCCTTTGACCCTGTGATATACTAACGAAGTGAGTAAGCCAGGCGATCGCGGATCCTGAGGGAACTCTGGGTTCGAGGAAAGTCCGGGCTCCATAGGGTAAGGGTGCCAGATAACGTCTGGCGGAGGCGACTCCAGGGAAAGTGCAACAGAAACACACCGCCCACCGGCGCAAGCCGCGGTAAGGTTGAAATGGTGAGGTAAGAGCTCACCGGCAGTATGGTAACATGCTGGCCGTGTAAACCCCACCCGGAGCAAGACCAAGTGAGGGAGGAAACTGCCGCAAGGCAAAGTACCTGAAAGGCGGTACCCGCCGCTTCCTGAGAGGTAGGTCGCACGAGCCTGCTGGTGACAGCAGGCCTAGATAGATGATCGTCAAATACAGAACCCGGCTTATAGGCTTGCTCACACCCATAGATGAAAACCCTACACATGGGTAAAATGAACGCTCCCAGGGTAAATGGGGGCGTTTCTCAATCCCGCAAGAACCGATAACGAAAAGGAGCAGAAATGTATACCTGTGGATCTTGTAAAAAACAGTCTTGTATGACTACTGATTTATCGGATGCTCCTCTCAATTGTCCTTGTAGGGATGAGGATCTGCATGCAGTGAGCAAGGCAAAATATGAGCCTGAAGAGATCAATAAAATCGCACTTCAAGCGTGCAAGACGGAATACGAAGGCTACTGCAGAAGAACCAGAATCGAAGAAGTTATGGAATTTGCTGAAAATATGGGATATAAAAAGTTGGGAATTGCCCATTGTGTAGGCTTGGCAAAGGAAGCAGGTTTGCTGTCCAAGATCTTCAAAGCAAATGGATTCGACGTTGATACTGTGTGCTGTAAATGCGCTGCAATATCGAAAGAAATCATGGGAATGAAGCAATGGCAGATCGATGAGGAACATGAAGCAATGTGTAATCCAATTGGGCAAGCTATGGCATTAGAGAAGGCTGGCAGCGAGTTGGCGATCATTGTTGGATTATGCGTTGGTCACGACACGCTATTTATCAAACATTGCAATCTTCCAACCACCTGTCTTGTTGTAAAAGACAGAGTAACGGGCCATAATCCTGCTGCGGCGATTTATTTATCTGAAGGGTATTATCACGATAGATTGTTTCCTCCAACAAGGATCAGCGGGAAAATCGGAGATAAATGAGATGGTTTTTTAGAAAGGATCTTGCTATGAAACTGATCACTTGGAACGTAAACGGGCTTCGCGCCTGTCTGGAAAAAGGTTTTATGGATTATGTCGTAAGCGAAGACCCTGACATTCTTTGCATTCAGGAGACGAAGATGCAACAAGGACAGGCAGAAGTTCCTCTGGATGGGTACCATCAGTATTGGAACAGCGCGGTCAAAAAAGGATACTCGGGAACCGCTATATTTTCAAAGCGGGAGCCGATTTCTGTCGCATACGACATTGGAGCGGAAGGACATGATCAGGAAGGAAGGGCGATCACTCTTGAATATCCGGAGTTTTATCTTGTAAACGTGTACACGCCAAATTCCCAGGAGGGACTGGTGCGGCTCTCCTACCGGATGGAATGGGAAGACGCGTTCCGCAACTATCTGACTGAGCTGGACCAAAGGAAACCGGTGGTTCTCTGCGGAGACCTGAATGTCGCACACCAGGAGATCGATTTGAAAAACCCTAAGGCAAATCGAAAAAACGCCGGGTTTTCCGATGAAGAACGAAGTAAATTCGGAGAATTGCTGATGGCGGGATTCACAGATAGCTTTCGCTTCTTGTACCCGGATCGGAGGGACGCGTACACATGGTGGTCCTACCGGTTCAACGCAAGAGCCAACAATGCGGGTTGGCGTATCGACTATTTTTTAGTTTCACAGCGCATCGAAGACAAAATCCGGGAAGTGAAGCAACGGGACGATGTGTTCGGAAGCGATCACTGTCCGGTGACTATAGAGCTCGAAGTGTAAAGAAAGACCTGTGCATCGTCACAGGTCTTTTCACTCTGTTTCAATCTGCTGAGCGAGGGTAAATCTAAACTTACGGGTGATGGATTACTTACCTATATATATGTATAACCATCCTTTACAACAAACTTTTTCCCATGGTATAATACACGGTATTGGCGACAGGAGGACGACGGCACAGATGAGATTAGGCATTGACATTGGTTCGACTACCGTGAAATTCGTTCTTTTGAATGATGAAGATCAAATCATCTTCAACCGATATGAACGTCACATGTCCAACGTGTTCGAAAAATTTACGGACATGATGGATGTTTTGGATACTCATTATCCCGATCTGGAGTGCACGGTCACCGTGACCGGCTCCGGAGGACTTTCGTTGTCCAATTTGATCGGGATCCCCTTCGAGCAGGAGGTCGTTGCTTGTAGTGCAGCCGTCGAAAAGATCATCCCGACGACGGATGTTGCGATTGAGCTTGGCGGCGAGGATGCGAAAATAACCTTCTTTGGGCCTTCGATCGAACAACGGATGAATGGAAGCTGTGCAGGCGGGACTGGTGCGTTTATCGACCAGATGGCTGTTTTGCTTTCGACAGATGCTGCAGGACTCAACGATAGCGCAAAGACCCACCAACTGATTTATCCGATTGCCGCCCGATGTGGCGTCTTCGCAAAAACAGACATTCAGCCCCTCATCAATGAGGGAGCTGCGATAGAAGATCTCTCTGCGTCAATTTTCCAAGCGGTGGTCAATCAGACCATCAGCGGTCTTGCTTGTGGCCGTACCATCAAAGGCAACGTCGCTTTTCTTGGTGGTCCCTTGTCCTTCCTATCCGAACTTCGAAAACGATTCATCGAAACGCTTGAGCTCAAAGAGCACCAGGTGATTTTTCCTGATAAGCCGGAGTATTTTGTGGCGATCGGCGCTGCCATGCTTTCGACGAAGCAGCCACCACAACGAATTCCGGAAATCAAGGCACGTCTCAAGACGACAGACACCAGACAACTGTCTGCAACAAAACACCTTCCGCCTCTCTTTGCCAATCAGGGTGAGTACGATGACTTTGTAAGCCGCCATGAGAGAGACAAAATCAAGAGAAGAGATATTAAGGATGCCAAAGGAGCTGTATATCTGGGGATCGATGCCGGTTCCACCACTACCAAGGCAGCTCTGATCGATGCGGAAAAGTATTTGCTTTATTCTTCCTACAAGGGAAATGAAGGAAAGCCCCTGGAAGTCATTTTGGACGTGCTACGCGATCTGTACCATCGCCTGCCGGAATCGGCCTATATCGCAAAATCAACTGTCACAGGATATGGAGAAGGACTGGTCAGAGCAGCGTTTGGAGTTGACCTGGGAGAAATCGAGACCATCGCTCATTTCAAGGCGGCGGAGGCATTCCTACCAGGTGTGGATTTCATATTGGACATCGGCGGACAGGACATGAAATGCATGCGGATCAAGGACGAAGCGATCTACAACATCATGTTGAACGAAGCTTGTTCCTCTGGTTGCGGCTCCTTTTTAGAAACCTATGCGAAGTCTTTGGAGATGAAAGTGGAAGACTTTGCAAAAGAAGCGCTTTTTGCTGAAAACCCGGTGGATCTGGGGACTCGCTGCACCGTCTTCATGAATTCAAAAGTCAAGCAAGCCCAGAAGGAAGGGGCGACCATCGGCGACATCTCTGCCGGCCTTTCCTATTCTGTGATACGAAACGCTCTTTACAAAGTCATCAAACTTCGGAGTGCCGATGAAGCAGGAAACAAGGTCGTTGTCCAGGGTGGGACGTTCCTCAACGATGCTGTGTTGCGTAGTGTTGAGCAAATCGTTGGCAAAGAGGTCGTTCGGCCGGATATCGCAGGCATCATGGGGGCTTATGGGGCAGCGCTCATTTCCATGGAACGATCAGAGGCCACCGACCGTACAGCGATGATAAAGCCGGAACGTCTCGGCAGTTTTCGTGTACAGAACTCCCATTCCAGATGCAAGGGATGCGAGAACAACTGCCTCCTTACGATCAGTCGTTTCGATGACGGAGGAAGATACATCACCGGAAATCGATGTGAAAAGGGAGAAGGCAAGGAGAAGATCGGTCAGGATATGCCCAATCTGTTCGATTACAAACTCAAACGTCTCTTCGACTACGAACCGCTCTCGCTGGAGAATGCTCCCCGGGGAGAGATCGGGATACCGCGAGTGCTTAACATGTTTGAAAACTATCCGTTCTGGTTCACATTGTTCACCGAACTGGGTTTTCGCGTAGTTTTGTCGCCACAATCATCAAAGCATATCTATCAAAGCGGGATGGAAACCATCGCGTCAGACACCGTCTGCTATCCTGCCAAGCTAGTTCACGGGCATGTTAAGTGGCTTGCGAACAATGGGATCAAACGGATATTTTATCCCAACCTGAATCACGAAAGAGTCGAAGATCAAACAGCGCAGAACCATTACAATTGCCCGATCGTAGCCACTTATCCCGAAGCCGTGGCGGCTAACATGGATGATGTGATCCAAGAATACGGAATTACGTTTTATCATCCATTTTTGCCTTATGACAACGATAAAAGGCTGGCTTTGCGCTTGAAAGAAGTGTTTGGAGAACTTGGTCTTACCAAAGCAGAGGTGCAAAATGCTGTAGCAAAAGCAAGAGCAGAAGACCATGCGGTAAAACAGGATATCCGTGACCAAGGAGCGATCACACTTGAGCTGATCAGCACGCTTGGAATCAAAGGGATCATTTTGGCCGGTCGTCCATATCATTTGGATCCGGAAATCAATCATGGCATCGACAAATTGATCAATTCCTATGGGATGGCGATCCTGACCGAAGATTCGGTCGCTCACCTTGCAGACTTGAAGCGTCCGATCCGTGTTCTCGATCAATGGATGTACCACTCACGTCTTTATAAATCGGCGCAGGTCGCGGGAGACAACGACGATCTCGAATTGGTGCAGTTGAACTCCTTTGGATGTGGCCTTGATGCGATCACGACGGAGCAGGTGGAAGAGCTGCTCAGTCACAGAAACAAACTATATACCGTATTGAAAATTGACGAAGGTGCAAATCTGGGAGCGGCAAAGATTCGAATCCGTTCGCTGAAAGCGGCAATGGAGGAGAGAGACAAGAACGGAGTCAAATCAAATCCGCTGCAGAAACCCTTTGAACGTGTCATTTTTACAAAAGAAATGAAGGCGACTTACGATCTCCTTGTGCCGCAAATGTCGCCGATCCATTTTCAATTTGTTGAGACGGCGCTGAAACACGAAGGATATCGTGCCATCATGCTTCCGACGGTCGATAAAAACGCAGTCGAAGAAGGGTTGCGTTATGTCAACAACGACGCATGTTATCCGACCATCGTCACCCTTGGTCAGATCATTGGCGAACTAAAATCGGGAAAGTATGACCTGGACCGCACCGCGGTAGTTCTTTCCCAGACCGGCGGACAATGCCGTGCCAGTAATTATATCCCTCTTTTGCGAAAAGCGATGGCCGACTTGAAGATGGAAAAGGTTCCGATCGTCTCATTCAATTACGTCGGACTGGAATCAAATCCCGGGTTCAAAATCACGATGTCCCTGCTGTATCGGGCAGGGATGGCACTTGTGTATGGCGATGTACTGATGCGCATACTCTACGCTACCCGTCCGTATGAAAAGGAACCGGGTTCGGCGGAAGCGCTTGCGGAAAAGTGGTCCAAAATCGGCATTCAGGACATAGAAGAGCCCAAACTGGCTCAGTTTCGACTCAATATTCGGCAGATGATCAAGGAATTCGACTGGCTGCCGTTAAAGGACGTTAAAAAGCCAAAAGTGGGGATCGTAGGAGAAATCCTTGTGAAGTACCATCCTATGGCAAATAACGATATCGTCGGCGTCATCGAGAATGAAGGCGGAGAGGCAGTCGTACTTGACCTGCTGGACTTTTTCCTTTACGGGATGCACAGTAAACTGTATAATTATAAAATGCTGTCCGGCAGTTTTAGTACGATGTTGAAAAACCGGATCGGCATCAAGGTTGTGGAATGGTTCCGAAACGATGCCCGTAATGCATTGAATGAAAGCTATCGCTTTCATGGACCGTTGCCTATCGATCAACTGGCGAAAAAGGCGGAGCTTGTTACCTCGCTGGGGAATCAATGCGGCGAAGGCTGGCTCCTGACAGGTGAAATGGTTGAGCTCCTGGACAGCGGCGTCAGTAATATCGTCTGCCTGCAGCCATTTGCCTGTCTTCCGAACCATGTGACTGGAAAAGGGATGATCAAACCCCTCAGGCAATACGATCCAAAAGCCAATATCGCTGCGATCGATTACGATCCCGGGGCAAGCGATGTGAATCAGTTGAACCGGATCAAACTGATGATGGCAACAGCTTTTAAGAACCTGGATAAGGAGGAGAAACATGGGTAGACATGGAACGATCGCTGGAAGAAAAGCGTCACAGGACGCAAAAAGAGCGCAGGTGTTCACGAAGTACGCGAGAGCCATCTCCGTTGCAGCAAAAGCCGGGGGCGATCCAGAGTATAATATGTCATTGAAACATGCGATCGACAAAGCCAAAGCGATCAACATGCCAAACGATAATATCAACAGAGCCATACAAAAGGGCACAGGTGAACTGGGTGGAGAAACCTACGAAACCGGTAGTTTCGAAGGATATGGCCCCGGCGGAGTGGCGATCATCGTCGATGTGCTGACGGACAACAAGAATCGAACGACTGCCGCCGTGAAACACGCCTTTGATAAATATGGCGGGAACCTTGGCGTGCCGGGCTGTGTTTCTTATATGTTCGACCAAAAGGGTTTGATCCTGATCGAAAAAACAGAAAAGGTCAGTGAAGACCACTTGATGGAGGACGCATTGGAAGCGGGAGCGATGGATATGATCACCCACGAGGACAGCTATGAGATCCAGACGGCGCCGGATGATTTCAACGTCGTATCCGAATCATTGAAAACTCTGGGATACGAATTCGCCGACGCAGATGTGGAATACGTTCCATCCATGGAAGCAACGCCGGGAGAAGCCGATCTTAAGCTGCTGAAAAAGATGGTAGACGCCATGGAAGACAACGATGATGTGCAGAAAGTCTATCACAATTGTGCCGTCGAATTTCCGGAATGAAACATCGGGAAGACTTGATTACCGTATTGATGCATGTTATACTGAGACAGAAATAGAAAGTTAGTTTGATCCTGAGGTGCACGTTAAGGTTTTGTAATTTAACCTACATTATGTTCACGGGATTTCGAGTTTTTCCGCAGATGCCGGGCCGTCATTGAATGGAAGGCAGAAACGGGAACAGAAAACCCACCTATCTTAGATAGGGTGTGAATTATAGGCCTGACGACACATCGGGATTATCTATTTCACCAAATTGAAGCAAAGAATGGGGCAGGAAAGACATCGTCTTACCTGCCTTTCGTACTTGATTTTCCGTAAAATCGACGGTATAATGGAACTATCTCAAATCACAATATGAAACAACGTTTCGCAATGCGAAACATCCTACCAAATCAAAGGCGAAGTAAATGAAACGCATCACCATTGTAACCGGCCATTATGGCAGCGGCAAGACGGAGTTTTCAGTGAACTTGGCGCTTCATCAAAGCAATGCGGGGAAGCGTACCGCTTTAGTGGATCTGGACATTGCCAACGTGTACTTTCGGAGCCGGGAGCAACGAGCGTTATTAGAATCAAATGGCATTCAAGTCTATGGAGGTTCCTTTGACTACGAAATCACGGCAGAACTTCCTGCCTTGTCCTCCTCGATCCGAAAACCACTGGAAGACCCGGATTGCCTGACAGTGGTCGACGTTGGAGGGAATGACAGCGGCGCAAGAATACTAAAGCAGTTCGCCAAGTATTTCACACCGGAACAGAGCGAACATCTGATCGTGATCAATGGTAACCGACCGGAAACTTCTACCCTGGAAGGAGCTCTTCTTCATATCGAGCAGATACAACGGGAAACAGGACTGCCGGTGGACGGGCTTGTAAACAACACCCATCTTTTGATGGAAACCGAGGCGGAACATATTCAGGCGGGGATCCGTTTCTGCAATGCGTTGGCGGAGAAATCCGGAATCCCGGTCCGGTATCACTGCTGTGCGGAAGACCTGTGTGAGAAGGTTTTTGATGGAATGTTTCGAAACATCGACCCAGGGATAAGATTCCCAATGAAGATCTACATGAGACCAACATGGTTGGATCGCTAGGAGGAAACGAACCAATGGCAAAAGGCAGTATAAGAATCAACATTGACAAATGTAAGGGTTGCGAACTCTGCGTCGCTTCCTGTCCAAAAAAAATACTTAAGATACATGACAGCACTTTGAATGCGATGGGTCATCACCCGGTTTCCGTGACAGACAAAGAAAACTGTACCGGTTGCGGAATCTGTGGCTTGATGTGTCCGGACGGCGTGATCAGCGTATATCGGGAGGATTAGAATTACATGGAAGAAAAAAAACTGATGAAAGGCAACGAAGCCTTTGCCGAAGCTGCCATCCGGGGCGGGTGCCACTTGTACTTCGGGTATCCGATCACACCACAAAACGAGATACCGGAATACATGTCGAGAGAACTGTCCAAACACGGAGGATCGTTTGTGCAGGCAGAAAGTGAACTGGCAGCTGTCAACATGGCCTATGGAGGGGCGCTGACAGGTCATAATGTATTCTTATCCTCTTCTTCACCGGGGATCGCCTTGATGCAAGAGGGGATTTCTTTTATGTGCTCCGCAGAAATACCGGTCGTAATGCTGAACATTTCCCGCGGCGGTCCCGGCGTTGGAGGGATCCAACCGGGGCAGGCAGATTATCGCCAAGCTACAAAAGGTGGCGGTAACGGAGATTATCATGTGCCTGTGTTCGCACCGGCGTCGGTGCAGGAATCGGTCGATCTCATTTATGATGCGATCCCTATAGCAGAGCGTTATCGCAACCCTGTCATGATCCTCGCGGATGGTATGTTGGGGCAGATGATGGAACCTGTCACTTTACCGGAGCATCGTGCGGTCCGGTCCGAGGCAGAATTGCTGGCTGAAAAACCATGGGCATTGAACGGCCATGGCGACAAACGGGAACGAATGGTCATTCAGTCGCTTCATCTGAAACCGGAAGAACTGGAAGCCCACAATATGCATCTGGAGGAAAAATACCAGAGCATGCGGAAGGAACTGCCAAAATACCAGATCAAGAATTGCAAGGATGCGGAGATCGTGTTCGTGGCTTTCGGAACCATGTCAAGGATCGTCAATGAAGCGATCGATCAACTGAAGACGGAAGGTATAACGGCTGGCCTGATCCGTCCTATCACGCTTTGGCCTTTCCCGGAAGCGGCCTTCGATGAAATCGACCCTTCGACGAAGGTAGTCATCTCCACGGAACTGGCCATCGGACAAATGATGGAAGACGTGAAGTCGGCAGTTGCCGGACGGTTCCCCGTAGAACTGATCTATCGTACCGGGGGAATGGTGCCAACACCGATGGAAGTTGCCCGGCGGGCAAAGCAAATACTGGAGGCGATTCGATGAAAACTGTTTTTGAATACACCAGGGGAATGCGCCCTGTCACGACCACCTATTGCCCGGGGTGCACCCACGGGATCGCCCATCGGCTTGTCATGGAAGTCCTGGTAGAAAAGGGATTGCTTGGCGATACCATCGGCGTGTCACCCATCGGGTGCAGCATTTTATCCCACGATTATATGAATGTCGATATGTGCGAATCTGCCCACGGAAGGGCACCGGCAGTCGCCAGCGGGATCCGAAGAGCGTTGCCGAACAAAACGGTGTTCACCTATCAGGGAGACGGGGACCTGGCTTCCATCGGAGCCGGCGAAATCATCCATGCCGCTCATCGCGGCGAGTTGTTCACGACCATATTCATCAACAACGCGATCTACGGCATGACGGGAGGGCAAATGGCCCCGACCACTCTGATCGGTCAAAAGTCGACCACCGGCGTTGACGGAAGAAAAAAAGAGATTTCCGGGATGCCGCTTCGGATCTCAGAACTATTGGCGACGATCGACGGCGCTGTATTTGTCGAACGTGTTGCTCTCAACACGCCTGCGAATGTAAGAAAAGCGAAAAAAGCGATCGAAAAAGCGTTCACCGTACAGCAGATGGGCCTGGGGTTCGGACTGGTGGAGGTATTGTCCACCTGTCCGACGAACTGGGGACTTTCTCCGGTCGATTCCATGACCTGGTTGGAAGAGAACATGATACCCTATTATCCTTTGGGTAATTTCCGTTGTCCGGAGGAGGTGAAATAAGTGGCGACCCACAAATACTTTTTTGCAGGATTCGGCGGTCAGGGCATTTTGATGTTGGGACAGATCATGGCTTATGCGGCAATGATCGAAGGCAAGGAGGTCACATTCCTTCCTTCCTATGGACCGGAAATGCGGGGAGGAACCGCCAATTGCACGGTGATCGTTTCTGACGGACCCATCAGTTGTCCCATCATCGACCAGGCGACCTGTCTTGTCGCAATGAACCAGCCATCCCTTGTCAAATTTGAATCGTTGGTATCGCCGGGTGGGCACATTTTCCTCAACACTTCGCTGATCGAACAGGACGTGGCGCGAGGAGATGTGATCGTTCATCCGATTCCTGCCACTGACCTTGCAAGAGACATCGGCGAGGAACGGGCTGCCAACATCGTGATGCTCGGAGCAATTCACAAAATGGTTGGCGGCGTGAAGCGGGAAAGCCTGGAAATGGCCTTAAAAAAAGTTCTTCCTGAATCGAAAGCACATCTGCTTGCATTGAATCTGACGGCGTTGGATGCCTGGAAGCAAAAGTAGTTGATCATTTGCAGGGTGACCTGTGTTGATAAATTATGACAGGAGGGAAAAAAGCATGTCACAAGAACCAAAAGGCGTGAAATACGCCACATCGTTCCGTGAGCAGTTTACACTGCGCGGAATGATCATCGGGGCGATCGGCTCCATCATCCTGACCATGAGTTCTATGTTCGTTGCTCTGAAACTGGGAGCACTGCCCTGGCCCATAATGTTCGTAGCTTTAGTGTCGATGTTTGCGCTGAAAGGTCTCGGTAAGACCAACATCAACGAGATCAACGTCACACACACTGCAATGTCTGCAGGCGCCATGGTAGCCGGAGGCCTAGCCTTTACCCTGCCGGGGATCTGGATGCTGAATCCGGATGCAGAAGTCAGCACAGTCGCATTTTTCGTCGTTTCTCTTGGAGGAGTCATACTCGGACTCATTTTTACCGCACTCATTCGTAAATATTTCGTAGTTACAAAAGAACTCCCTTATCCCATGGGTCAAGCGGCCGCGGAAACGCTGATCGTCGGCGACGAAGGCGGAAAAAAAGCAGGAACACTGTTTGCATCCCTTGGACTTGCCGCAATCTTCACAGTTCTGAGAGATTGGTTCTCCATTTTCGGCGTTCCGGTCGTCTGGATCCAAAAGATGATGCCCTTTGGTTCATTGGGCGGCGTATGGCTCTCACCAATGCTGATCGCTGTCGGTTACATCATCGGACCCATCTACATCGGCGTGTGGTTCCTTGGCGCCATCATCGGTGACTTTGGCATCCTGATCGGTGGCCAGACCATTGGTGGGCTGGATGCCGCAACTGCAGCAAGCATCAAGTCCTCCCTCGGGATCGGCCTGATGGTAGGAACCGGTGTCGGCATCATCGTCAAGGGCATCTTGCCGAAAGCGAAGGAAATCTTTGGCCCGATGTTCAGCAAAAGCAATCTCGGTGGCGGCGTGATCCCGCTTCGTTGGGCTCCGATCGCAATGGTCGTCCTGGCATTCCTCTTTACAGTATTTGCTGGAATGGGCGTAGTTGCTTCCATCATCACCATCATCGGTGTGTGGCTTGCCACTTCGATGTCTGCCCAGTGCGTCGGTCAATCCGGCATCAACCCGATGGAGATCTTCGGTATCATCATTTTGATCGCAGTTAAGGCTGCTTCTTCCATCGGTCAGACAGAAGCATTCTTCGTAGCAGCGATCGTTGCTGTCGCTTGCGGACTTGTCGGCGACGTCATGAACGATTTCAAAGCTGGACACATCCTCAACACTGATCCCAAGGCCCAGTGGTTTGCAGAAGTGATCGGCGGCATCATCGGCGGCATCGTTGCTGTCATAGTGCTGTTCATCATCATCAAGGCCTACGGCGCTCAGGCATTCGGAAATCCGGAATTGTTCCCGGCTCCTCAGGCTGGTGCGGTCGCATCCATGGTCGGCGGAATCTCTCATATGCCGGCATTCCTGATCGGATTGGTTGCTGCGATCCTGCTGTATATCGTCAACTTCCCGGTCATGACACTTGGCCTTGGCGTTTACCTGCCTTTCTATCTGTCCCTGACCGCATTCATCGGTGGTGCTCTTCGTTTCATCGTGATGAAAGCAGCCCCCAATTACGAGAAGGGCGGCTCGGGTCAAATAGTAGCAGCAGGTCTTCTCGGCGGAGAAGCCGTAGTCGGTGTTATCATCGCATTGATCCAGGCGGTCCAGATCATGCAAACGATTTAAAAACATTAGAATATCACAAAGCAGAGGCAGCGTTTCGCTGCCTCTGCATTTGGAGGAACGATCATGAAAGAAGCGAACATAACCGACATCAAAGGGATCCGAATCGGCCACGCGCAAGACATAGAAGGTGGAACCGGCTGCACCGTGGTGATCTGCGAAGCCGGAGCCACTGCCGGGGTCGATGTCCGTGGCGGCGGACCCGCATCAAGAGAAACCGAACTGCTGCGTCCGGTCAATCTCGTGGAACAGATCCACGCGGTGATGTTGTCCGGCGGCAGTGCCTATGGTTTGGATGCCGGCTCCGGCGCGATGAGATACTTGGAAGAGAAAAACATCGGATTTGATGTGGGCGTCGCTGTCGTACCCATCGTATGCGGAGCATCCCTTTTCGATTTGGTGGTCGGAGATCCGAAATGCCGTCCCGATGCCGTTATGGGATATGAGGCATGCAATAACGCGACGACCGAACCGCCGGCTGAGGGTAATATTGGCGCAGGAACAGGGGCAACAGTTGGTAAATTCCTTGGCGTCGAACGGATGATGAAAAGCGGGCTCGGTACCTATGCTCTACAGATCGGCGACTTGATCGTAGGCGCCATCGTTGCGGTCAATGCTTTGGGCGATATCGTTGATGTGGAGACGGGAAAGCGCCTCGCCGGCATTTTGACTTCTGACGGTACGGCCATATCAAATACAGAAGAAATCATGTATGCGGAGTATTCCAACAGCAGGAATGTGTTCTCGGGAAATACGACCATCGGCTGTATCGTGACCAACGGCAAAATGACCAAGACCCAGGCGACGAAGATCGCCTCCATTGCCCACAATGGATTTGCACGAGCCATCCGGCCGGTGCATACGATGGTGGACGGAGATACGATCTTTGTACTGTCGACGGGAGAGGTCGAAGTTCAGCTTGACGCGGTGGGAGCTCTCGCAGCAGAGGTGATGGCAAGAGCAATCAACCGGGCTGCGATGGAAGCAAGACCGGCATACGGACTCAAAGCCGCTGTTGATTTTATGGAACGGATCAAATAGAGAGCTGTTTTGGAACTCTTTGGTCAAAAGTAGTCAGATAGCGAAATCCCATTTGACGCATTTTTTCCAACGCCCATGAGAGCTTATATCCAACGTGTTTGGGACTATGGGCATCGGATCCAATGGTGATGATATCCCCGCCGAGAGACCGATACAATGCAAGGATCTCATCGGTTGGAGTTGTGTGAGCACCCATGCCATAACGAAAGGATGAGGTGTTGATTTCGATGCCTTTTCCCTTTTCGATCAATAGCTTTAGGATGTCCGTCACGATGTCGTTGCAGCAGCTGTAATTCGGGATATAGGAACCGTACCGGTCGATGACGTTGATGTGACCAAGAATGTCAAAATCATCATAACTCTTTAATGTGGCAAGGACGTAGCGATAGAATGCAGTCGTAGATTCTTCGACAGAACGATGGTCAAAAAAACCGCCCTGGGACAGCTCGATTCCTTCTGCACAGTGAAAGGAACCGATCACAAAGTCATACGCATAGGACCTTGAAGCAGTTTGGCACTTGACCAACGTATCGCCATGTTGGATCCCGATCTCGATCCCTTTTATCACCTTGATCTTATTACGGCAAGCAAAGGAAGTCTCTTCCAGTTCACGCTGATACCGGTCAAAGTCCAGGTCAGACGACCAGTTCGGATCCGGATAGTCGGGATCGAAGTGATCGGTGATCGCGATTTCTTTCAGTCCGATGGAAATACCGGCCTGCGCCATTTGCAGCATGGGAGTGTTTCCATCATCGGAAATGATACTGTGGGTATGGTAATCGTACATGTTTGCCTCCATATCTTGGGTGTGCTATAATCGAGTATAGCAAGAAAACATTGAATTGCAAAGGGTTATCCCATGGGTTTACCACTGGATGAAGCACAATTGATAGAAAAAGCGAAAGCCGGAGATCCGGCTGCTTTTGAGTTGCTCATCGCAGGCTGCAAAACAAAAGCGTACAATACTGCATTGCGGTATCTCAGAGACGAGCAGGATGCCTTGGACGTTCTTCAGGAAAGCTTGATCAAGGTCTATCGTCACCTTGGTCAATTCAAGTCCGACAGCAAGTTTGACACCTGGGTGTATCGAATCGTTGTAAATACCTGCAATGATTTTCTCAGAAAAAATCAAAACCGAAAGACTACAGACAGCATTTACCGTGTTCGGGATGAGGAAGAGACCACATTCGACATACCGGATCGTTCTCCCACACCGGCGGAAGCTTTGGATTCCAAAGAATCGATGCGATTGATCCTGGAGTGCTTGGAAAAGCTCGATAAGGACCAGAAAGAAGTCATCGTTCTTCGCGACATCCAGGGCTTTTCTTATGAAGAGATCAGTGAGATCCTGCAATGTTCCATAGGCACAGTCAAATCGAGGATCAATCGGGCAAGGCACAAGCTTCGGGATATGATCTTGGAACAAAACAAAGAGTTGCTCGTCTAAAAAGTATAGTCAAGAACAACGATCATAGGAAAGGAGGATGCTTCATGAAACGGAATAGTAGAAATCACAACATAGACCAACAGATCGACCGGATCGTGGAGATCCTTCATTCCGTTCCGGAAGTACCCGTTCCGGAGGGCTTCGATCAACGTCTTCAAGCTGCACTGAGAAACGAAACGATCCCCTTGGATCGTCACGTCGTATCCGCAACAAAAGGGACCGGTTTTTTCAGCAGCAGGCGAATGCGCATCGGCATGTCCCTTGCCGCGTGTTTTGTGGTTGGAATCCTTTCGATCAGCATGTATAATAGTGGCATGTGGGATCCTCCGCTGCAGCCGGGAACCGAATTGAGCGGAACCGCAGGAGCGGGGATCGCATCTGAAGAAGGAACCACTGATGCAGTATCGCCGGATACAGGCGGTGAGGCTGAAGTCGGTGTACTGAACGATACTCCGGACGGAGGCGTCGTACAGGAGCGGTCTCAAAAAGAAGAGATCACATTGGATGAAAAAGAGGAACCCGTAACGATCAAAACCGCAGAACCAGAAGCAGCTCCGACTCCACCGCAACAAGTACAGATCGCTTCCGATCCTGTGTCCCGACATGGCGGACAGTTTGCCGAACTGCGGGACGAGCAGATCCTGTATTCCGCATTGGCAGAGCGTTATATGAACGGGCAGCAATATGAGCTGTATTCTTACACGTGGGACTTAAAAACCGGCGAGCATCGTTTTTCCCTGCTGGTTTGGGAATCCGGGACGGATGGGGTAACCGAACGATTCATCGTGTTGGTCGGAGCTAGAGGAGAAATTTATGAAGAACAGCAACCGGATGAGCTCATCGAACCGACTCGTGGTGATTGACGGCAACAGCCTGATCAACCGCGCTTATTTTGCCATACAACGCCCGATGATAACAAAAGAAGGACTGTACACTCAAGGGGTGTACGGTTTTCTTAATATGATGCAAAAAATCATAGCCGATCATGACCCGGGGTATCTGGCGGTTGCCTTCGATAAAAAAGGTCCTACCTTTCGGCATAAGGAATACGTCGATTATAAGGCAGGCAGAAAAGGAATGCCGCCGGAGCTTGCGATGCAAATGCCGCTGCTGAAAGAAGTTTTGACGGCAATGAAAATCTCCATTCTGGAGATGGATGGATACGAAGCGGACGATATCATAGGTACGCTGGTCAAACGCGGTGAGAACGAAGGACTGGAACCTCTGGTCGTGACTGGCGACAAGGATGCACTGCAGCTTGCATCCGACCGTACACGGGTACTGATCACGAAAAAGGGAATTTCGGAATTCGACATGTATGACAGGGAAGCCTTTACTGCAGCATACGGGTTTCCGCCAGAGCAGTTTGTAGACTTCAAAGCGTTGATGGGAGATCCTTCCGACAATATTCCCGGAATTCCCGGTGTCGGCGAGAAGACTGCCATGAATTTGATCAAGGAGTTCGGAACTGTTGAGCGGTTACTGGAGTCGGCATCTTCGATCACCAACATCAAATTGAGAGCAAAAATTGAAGAGAATCATGTCATCGCCAGAATGAGCCGAAGACTGGCTGAAATCGACACCAATGTGCCGATCGAGACGGATTTTGATCAATTTATCATAGAAGAACCAGATGTAAAAACGCTTGCGGAACTCTACCGCAAACTGGAATTCAATCGTTTTCTCAAAGAATTGCATGTTGCTGAATGGACTCCTTCCGAGACGATTTCTCTGAAAGACAGAAAGGAAATCAAACTTTTGGCAGATCGGATGGACAGGGAAAAACCACTGACGATCAAGGTATTCAGCGATGAAAACCATCTTGACCGTCCGACGATCTCAGGGATTTCTATCAGTCACAATGGACAAGGCTATCACATAGCACCGATCACGGAAGATACTTTGGCTGCTTTAGAGGAGCTTCTCCTTGAAAAGCGACCGCGAATCTATGGACATGAGTTGACCACCGATTACTATGCTTTGCTTGCCAACGGGGTCGAGCGGTGGCAACCGGACACTGGCTTTGATTGTGCTGTCGCCCAGTACTTATTACAGCCGGATCGCAGTCGTTATGACCTGGCATCGCTTGCTCAGGAGTATCTTCAAAGGGACATCGGGGCAACGTTGATGCAAGGAGAGGCGGAGCAGGGCGCATCATGGTGCGAGACTGTCGTACAGCTATCGAGCCTTTTTCTTCCGATACTGGAAGCCGAAGGCCTTTTGCCCATTTTTCAAAACGTCGAACTGCCGTTGGTCTTCATGCTCGCCAGTATGGAAGTCCAGGGGTTTTCCGTTGACAGAGAAGAATTGGTCGCAGCGGGCGCTTTGCTCGGCAGCAAACTGGAAGAATTGACGAAACAAATCTATCATCTGGCAGGGGGTCCTTTCTCGATTTTATCTCCCAAGCAGCTTGGGGAGGTTCTGTTCAATCAACTACAGTTGCCATCGGGGAAGAAGACCAAAACCGGGTTTTCCACCAACGCCGAGATATTGGAAAAGCTTCGCGGAGAACACGAGATCGTGGATCTCATACTGGAATACCGTACACTTTCGAAATTGAAAAGCACGTATGTGGAAGGGCTTCTTCCGATGATCAATCGCGACGGAAAGATCCATGCCCATTTCAGACAAACGGTAGCTGCAACCGGCAGGATCAGTTGCACGGAGCCAAACCTGCAAAACATACCCATCAAGCAGGAAGAGGGAAGAAAACTACGCAAGGCATTCATCCCGTCTGACAGCGATCATCTACTTGTGGGTGCAGACTATTCACAGATCGAATTGCGGATCCTGGCCCACATGTCGAAAGACCCCTTGCTGATCGAAGCATTTCAGCGAAACGATGACATTCACCGCGCCACAGCATCGAAGGTGTTTGGCGTTCCGGAAGACGAGGTGACGCTTCTGCAGCGAAATAACGCAAAAGCCGTCAATTTCGGCGTGATCTATGGAATGAGCGGGTTTGGCCTCTCCGCAGAGCTTGGAATATCACGAAAAGAGGCGGAGGCATACATCGCCGCCTACTTTGAAAAGTATCGGAAAGTCAAGGAATTCCTGGACGATCAGATCCGGCTTTGCCGGGAACAGGGTTTTGTCACAACCGTATTGGGAAGAAAACGTCCGATCAGGGAAATCACTGCAAGCAACCCTATGGCAAGACAGGCGGCAGAGCGACTGGCGATGAACAGCCCGATCCAGGGAAGCGCAGCCGACATCATAAAGCTGGCAATGATCCATTGTCACCGGAGACTGCGCGATGAAGGTCTGTCTTCTCGCTTGATCCTTCAGGTGCACGACGAACTGATCATCGAAACAAAGGTAAGCGAGCTGGAGCAAGTGAAGCAGCTGCTCAAAGAAACCATGGAACAGGCATATCCGTTGCTTGTAGGTCTTTTGGTGGAAGTAAACACGGGGAACAACTGGTACGAGTTGAAATAGGTGTGATGATGAAGCGAATCGGAATCACGGGAGGGATCGGCAGTGGCAAAACCACGGTGTCGAACTACCTGCTGGAGAGAGGGCATATCGTGATCGATGCGGACAAAGTAGCCAGAGAACTTGTGGAAAAAGGTTCTCCGGTACTTTTCGAGTTGACCCGGACCTTTGGTGAACATATCTTGACCGCCGAAGGAGACCTGGACCGTAAGGCATTGGCAGCGATCGCTTTTTCCGACCCGGTAAAAAAACATCAACTGGACAAAGTGATGCACCATCGGATCCTCGAGAGGATCCAATCTCAGATAGAGGAACTGCCAGATACAGAGGTCGTTTTTATTGACGCAGCTTTGATTCTTGAGGCGGGATGGGACAAGTACTTTGACCAGATCTGGTTGGTGGATGCGAAGGATGAAACAAGAATCAAGCGAATCCAAACGAGGGACCGTTTGACCCGTGAACAAATCAGGGCGCGAATGAATGCTCAACTCAAAGGATCGGAACGGCGTCGACGCGCCCACCGTGTGCTGCGCAATGATAGCGGCAAGGAAGAATTGTTCAGGCAAGTGGATAGACTACTAATTGATTTGAAAGGAGACCAATAGATGAAACAGCCCCTGCGGGGCACTCTGTTGCTCCTCGTATTTTTTGTAGTGTTTCTTTCCGGCTGCGCCGATGCGGTCGGTTTTCTGCTCCCGGAAAAAGAAACCGAGCCAGAACGTGTCACCTCGTATGAGATCACGATACCGATCGAGAAGGTAAGGACTTTGAATCCGGTGGTTTCCAAAGACGAAGACACCTACTACCTGAGCAGGCTTCTCTATGACGGACTGTTCACGCTGGATGAAGATCTGGCAGCGGAACCGCTTTTGGTGGAGACCTTTTCCTATAGTGAGGACAGCCTGACGTTGACAATGACGCTGAAGGAGAGCATCCTGTGGCAGGATGGCACCCCGCTTTCGGGAAACGATGTCAAGTTCAGTATAGAAGCATACCAGGCCGCAGCTGCCAGCAACTTAACACTTTACAACTCCCACGTGGAAGGTGTGAAAAGCGTAAGAGTCACGGCTGACAAGACTGTCGTGGTCACCTTCAAGGACCCGAACCATGCGGCGAAGGAAAACTTTATTTTCCCTATACTCCCAAGTCATCTGCATCGAAGGCCCGCAGATCTGGTCAAAGACATCGAGGGTTTTATTCCTGTCGGAACGGGCCTTTATCGATATGAACCAGGAGAGAGCGGCGATAAATTCTCTTTGAAAGGTAACACCTACAGAGAATCGGCTCCAACAAATGTTTTGAATGTAAAAGTCATACCGGGGAAGGAAGAAGCGGTCAACCTGTTCACCACCGGCGAAATCAACATGACATTACTGAAAACGGTCAACCGGGAAACCCTGGTGGGTACGATGGAGGTTGACATAATAGCATTTCCGTCTAACGAAGCAGAGGTCCTTGGTTTCAATTCTCGCAGCGAAGCGGTCAGGGATCCGTTGGTAAGACAAGCCATTGCTACCGCAATCAATAATGAAGCGCTGATCGAATCCTGCTATTTCAACAATGGTGTCCTCAACGATTCCCTGTATTTTCCCGGTTATTTAGGAATCGACAGCCAGAAAGACGCCTATCCGTTCGATCCAGAATTCGCAAAAAAGCTGTTAAAAAAAGCGGAAGTGGGTACTTTATCACTGGACATCGTTGTGAATCAAAATGATCCATCCAGAGTCTTGGGTGGTCAGTTGATCAAGGGAGATCTGGAACGAATCGGCATCAATGCAAACCTGGTGGAATTGAACTGGACAGAGTATGTTGAAGCGCTGGGTAAAGGCAACTACGATATCTATCTGGGTGGGTTTCGGTTCCGTGACACCTATGACCTTAGACCGATCCTCCATTCGTCGTATGCGCCGGTCACCGGCTACAGCAATACTTCTCTTGATGTTCTACTGGACAAAATACAGTCGGGCATCGACAAAGAGGCCAAGGCCTCACTGTACAGGTCAGCCCGAGAGATCCTGAATACAGATTTGCCCTATTACACGTTGTTGTACAAGACCTATGGCATTGCAGTTCCGACGACCTTCGAGGGAAAGGTCGAACCGAAATTCTTCGATATCTACAACGGTTGTGAAAGCTGGAGCCTCGAAATTTATCTTGACAAAGAACCCGGATGACGGTACTATATTGTTCGTGGCGAAATGACATATTTCCTGCGGTTGTGGCGGAATCGGCAGACGCGCACGGTTGAGGGCCGTGTCCGAAAGGGTATGGGTTCAAGTCCCTTCAACCGCACCACTCAGAAGGCCCCCGTGAATACATGGGGGTCTTTGCTTTGCAAAAAAGAACTTGACAACAGTCGAAGAAAACATATAATTAGATAGACTAACTAAGTAAATTACACGAATTGCCTTTGACTGTGGCAACGAAAGAGAAAGGAGGAATGTGATATGGATCAGTTCGAACGTTCCCTCAATGCCTTGCTGATCGAAACGTTCCGGGACATTCTGGAAGTGGAAGCTTTGATTCTGCAACGCAGCGATCCAGGATTGTCCATCAACGAAGTGCACCTGATCGAATCTGTACGGCATGGTGAGGAACACAGCCGAACCGTAAGTGAGATCGCGGCGGATCTTCGTATTGCAGTTCCCTCCGCGACCGTTGCAGTCAACAAGCTGGAAAGAAAAGGTTATCTGAGAAAAGAGCGAAGCAGCGATGATGGACGTTCAGTACGGATCACCCTCACAAGGGAAGGTGAAAAGATATACCGGCTCCACTGGTTCATCCATCTGAAACTTGTCAAGGCAGCGGCAGAAGACATGAACGACCAGGAAAAGGAAGCGCTTCTTGCAGGAGTGCAACACTTGGATGCGTTCTTTAAAAACAAAATGGCGAAATACGGAGGAATGAATGAGCTTTCAAATCGTCGGAACAGGAAGGGCCCATCCGGCTCTCGTACTGACAAACGAAATGGTATCGGAGATCGTTGACACCACTGATGAGTGGATCACTTCACGAACCGGAATCAAAACAAGATATGTGAGCACGACAGAGACGTTGCTGGATCTGGCGGTAGAAGCGTCGAAAAAAGCGTTGGCTTCTGCGGGGATCGAAAGCAAAGATCTGGATATGATCATCTGCTCGACGATAAAAGGAGACTATGTGACTCCTTCCATGGCTTGTCTGATACAAAGAGATATCGAAGCCAAGTGCCCGTCGTTCGATTTCAATGCAGCATGCTCTGGATTTGTTTACGGACTTGACATGGCCGACGCATATATTCGCGCCGGGAAGGCAGAGACGATCCTTTTAGTTTCTGCGGAAGCCATGACGCGACATATCGACTGGACCGACCGGGCGACCTGTGTTCTTTTTGGGGACGGCGCCGGGGCTGTGGTTCTCAAAAAAGGAGATGGTCTGCGTTCGATCAAGATCACTGCAAAAGGAGACGACAAGCTGCTCGTGATCGGAAGCGTGTTCTCTCCCAGCCCATTTGCAAAGCAGCCCCAGATCGACCCGGCGTTTCGGATGAACGGAGGAGAAGTGTTCAAATTTGCAGTTTCTTCCGTGATCAAGGACGTGAAGCAGGTCATGAAGGAAGCCGGAGTGGAAGCAAAGGACATCGCTATGATGGTCCCTCACCAAGCCAATCTGCGGGTGTTTCAAGCGGCCAGAGACAAACTTGGGTTTACCGACGAACAGATCGCGAACGGCATCGATCACTATGGAAACACCTCTTCTGCCAGTATACCCCTGCTGCTCGATGAACTGATGGAACAAGGGAGACTGGTCAAGGGAGACTTAATCGTTTTGACAGCGTTCGGTGGCGGTTTGACCACCGGAGCTTGTGTCATAAAATTATAAAATGGAGGATACAAAAATGACCACTTTTGAAACAATTGCAAAGATCATCGCAGAAAACAAGGATATGGACATCGCCGATGTTAAAATGGAAACTTCCTTTGACGACATGGAACTGGATTCCCTCGACGTCATCGAAGTCGTCATGGCGATCGAAGAGGCGTTCAACATCACCATCGAGACCGAAGCCGGTCTGAAAACCGTTGGAGATATCGTCACATTAGTTGAGAGTCAGAAATAATGAGAACGAAACTATGCGATTTACTCGAAATTGAACATCCTGTCTTTCAAGGCGGGATGGCGTGGGTCGCAGACGCATCTCTTGCTGCCGCCGTCTCCAAAGCCGGCGGCCTTGGGATCATTGCTGCGGCAAATGCCCCTGTCGACTATGTGCGCGGGGAGATCCACAAGATCAGAACCCTAACGGACAAGCCGTTTGCGGTCAACATTATGCTGATGAGTCCTTTTGCTGACGACATCGCAAAGCTGGTCATCGAAGAAAAAGTGCCTGTGGTGACCACTGGTGCCGGCTTACCTTCGAAGTACATGAAGGATTGGATCGAAGCAGGAATCAAAGTGATCCCTGTCGTTCCTTCCACCGGTATGGCGAAATTGGTCGCCAGGGCCGGAGCAACTGCAGTTATAGCAGAAGGGGGCGAGTCTGGCGGACATGTCGGAGAACTCACTACGATGGCTTTGGTTCCTCAAGTATGCGATGTTGTGAACATTCCTGTGATCGCTGCCGGCGGGATCGCCGACGGAAGAGGAGTTGCCGCAGCACTGATGCTCGGTGCCTCCGGCGTACAGCTTGGCACCCGTTTTCTTGTTGCCAAAGAGTGCTCCATTCATCCGATCTACAAGAACAAAGTACTGGCAGCAAAGGACATCGACACGATGACCACCGGCAAACGCCTGGGTCACCCGGTCCGTGCTTTGAAAACGCCGTTCACACGAGCGTTTCTTAAAAACGAGAACGATGTATCCAAAACGGTCGAAGAATTGGAAGCCTTTGGCGCCGGTGCATTGCGCAAAGCGGTCGTCGAGGGGGACGAAAAGGGTGGCTGCTTTATGGCGGGCCAATGCGCCGGCTTAGTAAAGTGCGAGCAATCGGCGAAAGAAATCATTACAGAACTGATGACCGAAGCGGAGGCGCTTCTTGCAGGTGGCGGGAAATGGGCAAAATAGCATTTGTTTTTTCCGGTCAGGGAGCTCAATATCCCGGTATGGGAATGGAATTGGCCCAGACTTCTGCTGCAGCAGCGGCGGTATTTGCTATGGCAGATGAGATCCGCCCCGGCACATCGGAACAATGCTTCTCCGGATCGGCGGAAGAGTTGAAGCAAACGATCAATACGCAACCCTGTGTCTTTTGCGTCGATCTAGCTGCGGCGGAAGCATTGCGGGAGCAGGGGATCCAACCAGACATGGCAGCAGGGTTTTCTCTGGGAGAAATTCCGGCACTGACGTTTTCCGGAAAGCTCCCAAAGGAGGAAGCGTTTCGTTTCGTTGTGGAACGATCCAAAGCAATGCATCTTTGCGGATCGGAGTATCCGGGAACGATGTTTGCGGTTATGGGCATCGGACCAGAGGCAGTAGAAGGTGCATGCAGCCAGGTTCCCGGCAGTTATCCGGTCAATTATAACGGCCCGCTGCAGACGGTAGTCGCCTGTACCGAAGAGGCGGCAACAGCCTTCCCGGCAGAAGTCGTCAAATCCGGAGGGAAATCCATCCGGTTGCCGGTCAGTGGGGGCTTTCACTCTCCTATGATGAAACAGGCGAGGACGGCGTTGGAAGAATCATTCAGCCGTCTGACGATCCTGGAGGGAGAAATCCCTGTCTATGCCAATGTGACGGCTCTGCCGTACGGCGACATCGATCTTCTGTTCCGTCAAATCGACTCACCGGTACTGTGGCATCCAACGATCATGGAAATGAACCGACAGGGTGCAGATACATTTATTGAAGTCGGTCCGGGGAAGACGCTGATCAATATGATCACCAAGATCCTTCCCGCTGCTAAGGTCCTGTCTGTAGAAAATAAGGAAACACTTCGGACGACCATGGAGGAATTGAAACATGCTGGAAGGTAAACACGCGATCGTGACCGGTGGGAGCCGTGGGATCGGGAAAGCCATCGCCATCGAATTGGCCAAACAAGGTGCCTCGGTAGCAGTGATCTATGCTGGGAATCAGATGGCCGCGATGGAAACGGTAAATGAAATCAAGGCTCTCGGCAGAGACGCAATGGCCATCAAGTGCGATGTGGCATCGTTCGAAGGAACAAAAGAAGCAGTCAAGGAAGTGCTGGGTGCATTTTCAAAAGTGGACATCCTGGTCAACAATGCCGGAGTCACGAAAGACGGTCTTTTGCTTTCAATGACAGAAGAAAGCTTCGACCTAGTCGTAGACACCAACTTGAAAGGGACCTTCCACATGATTCGTCACCTGTATTCTCCTATGATGAAACAGAGACAGGGAAGGATCATCAATCTGTCGTCAGTGGCTGGACTGATGGGAAATCCGGGACAGGCCAACTATGCAGGAGCCAAAGCGGGGATCATCGGCTTGACAAAGACAGTCGCGAAAGAATTGGCAGGAAGAGGCATCACGTGCAATGCAGTTGCACCTGGTTTCATCGATACCGATATGACGGCGACGTTGCCGGACAAGATCAAAGAACAGGCGCTGGAACAGATTCCGCTGAAGCGCATGGGTAATGCGGAAGAAGTGGCAAAGCTGGTCGCGTTTCTCGCATCAGATAACGCCGCGTACATCACTGGAGAAGTCATACGAATCGATGGGGGGTTATGCATGTGAGAAGAGTAGCAGTCACTGGAGTAGGTATACTTTCGCCGATCGGCAATGATCTGGCGTCATTTCATAAAAATCTGATGAACGGAGTCTGCGGCATCGACTACATCACCAAATTCGATACCGAAGAATTCAAAGTCAAGATCGCAGCAGAGGTCAAGGGATTTGACCCTGCGGTGTACATGGATAAAAGCGAAGCCAGAAGAATGGACATGTTCAGCCAGTACGCCATGGCGGCGGCAGAACAGGCAGTTCAGGACAGCGGCATATCCGGAACCATTGAAACGGAACGATTGGGTGTCTATGTCGGATCCGGGATCGGAGGTATGGATACTTTTATATCGATGACGGAAAAGCTGTTGAACGGTGGTCCGCGTAAAGTATCGCCGTTGTTCATACCGATGATGATCTCTAACATTGCTGCCGGAAACATTGCGATCCGTTTTCAGGCGATGGGCCCCTGTTTACCGGTCGTGACGGCCTGTTCGACATCGACCCATGCGATCGGCGAGGCATTTCATGCGATCCGCCACGGCTATGCCGATGCGATCATTGCAGGCGGTGCTGAAGCGGCGATCAATCCCCTCAGCATTGCAGGATTCACCAACAGTACGGCTTTGTCGACCCGAAACGAGCCGCTGTCGAGTTCCATTCCTTTTGACCTTCGCCGGGACGGTTTTGTAATAGGGGAAGGTGCGGCGATCCTTGTTTTGGAGGAATACGATCGCGCGTCAGCTCGTGGCGCAAAAATCTATGGCGAAATCGTCGGATATGGCAACACTTGCGATGCCCACCACATCACCGCGCCCCATCCGGAGGCGGCTGGTGCCGCAAACTCGATCAAGATCGCATTGAAAGAGGCCGGATACCAAGAGGAGATAAAAGTGTACTACAATGCTCACGGCACATCGACGCCGCTGAATGACAAGGCAGAAACCGTGGCTCTGAAACGAGTTTTTGGCGACAAAGCCAAAGAAGTGCACATCAGCAGTACAAAGTCGATGACAGGACATATGCTTGGCGCAGCTGGTGCAACGGAAGCCATTGCTTGCCTGCTGGCCTTGAGCGATCAGAGGATCCCTCCAACCATCGGGTACCAGGAAGCCGATCCTGACTGCGACCTCAACTATACACCAAATCATGCAGTCGATGCATCAATCGATCTTGCGCTTTCTACTTCGCTGGGTTTTGGTGGACACAATGGCACGTTGGCCTTCCGCAGATGAGGATATTTTGATGAAACAACAAGAGTTAGAAAAGATCCTTCCTCATAGAAAGCCGATGCTTCTACTGGACGAAGCCTTTATTGAAGAGGATGGTCTGGCCGTCGGTCGAATTCGGATCCAAGGAGACGAGTTCTTTCTTCATGGTCATTTTCCCGGAAATCCAGTAGTTCCAGGAGTGATTCTCTGCGAAATGATGGCGCAGACCTGCGCTGTTTTATTAAAAGATCGTACCGTTGACGCCACTCCTTTTTTCACGGGATTGGACAAGATCAAATTTCGTGGTGTCGTACGGCCAGGTGATGTGGTAGAATTTCATTGTCGGATCACAAAGGAACGAACGCCGTTCTTTTTCGCCGAAGGAAAGGGCTTTGTTGACGGCAAGCTTTGTGTCGAAGGAAGCTTTTCCTTTGCCTTGATCCAAAACAAGGAGACAAAATAACAAAATAGAGGTGGCACATGAAAGACGTGAAAAAGACCCGGGGCGACAGAAAAGACGGCCAACGGGTCCGGGATCTGGATATCATGCATAAAGCAATGCCGTTTCTCTTGCCGAAGCGCACGGAAGCGGAAGTCTACCTCAACGAAACGATCGATGTCACAAATGCATTGATCTACATAAAACAGAAAAACGAAGAAGGACCCGGCTATAAAATGACGCTCTTCCATCTGATCCTGTCCGGATTGGCAAAAACTGTGATTCACCGTCCCTATTTGAATCGGTTTATCTCAGGAAGACGTTATTATCAGCGACGAGAGGTCTCTTTTTCATTTGTGGCAAAGCAGGAGTTCTCTGATAAAGGTGAAGAAAGCATGATGGTTCTCCGCGCCGATGGGGATACGACACTTGATGTCATCGGACGAACAGTAGCGGGCGTGGTGAAAGACGTCCGAAACGCCGGTGGAAACGAGCTGGATGGCGTGGTGAAAACCCTCGTCAGCCTTCCGCGACCGTTGCTGCGTCTCGTGGCGACCGGACTCAACGTGCTGGAGTATTACGGAAAGGTGCCGGCAGATTTTTCCGCGATGCTCCCCCAGTATACAACTGTCTTTATCGCCAATTTAGGGAGCATAAAGTGCGGAGCTCCTTATCATCATCTGACAAATTTTGGAACCAACTCAATAATGATAACAATTGGAGAGATCCACAAGGAATATCGTATTGGATCAGACGGGACTCCCCAAATCAGAGATGTGGTGGAACTGGGCGCAACTTTGGATGAAAGAATCGCAGATGGATTTTACTTTGCCCGATCCATCAAACTGTTGAAGTATTTGCTTGAGCATCCTTATCTTCTGGAAGCTCCTTTCAGCTTGGAGGTAAACACTGATGATTAAAGCACCCTGGCTTGCCCACTATGGAAACGTGCCGGAACATCTCGCGTATCCGGATTCCACGATGTACGAACTTCTCGCTGTGACCGCCGAACGGTTTCCGGACAACACCGCTTACGAATTCATGGACGTAAAAACAAGTTATAGTGAGCTGATAACTGAAATCGATGAGTGTGCGAAGGCACTGCAGTCGATCGGCATCAAGGAAGAGGACCGGGTCACGATCTGCCTACCCAACATCCCCCAGGCGGTGGTGATGTTCTATGCCATCAATCGGATCGGTGCGATGGCCAATATGATACACCCACTGTCTTCCGAAGGAGAAATCGAATTCTATTTAAAGGAATCCAAAAGTGTCGCAGCGATCACACTGGATGCCTTCTACGGCAAATTTGCGGCGGTACGAAACAGAACGGAACTGGAGAACATCATCGTCACCAGCATCAGGGATCGGCTGAAGCCGGTGCTTTCTTTGCTGTTTCAACTGACCAAGGGACGAAAGATCAAACCGATCCCAAAGCAGGACGACGTCATCTTCTGGGCAGAATTTCTTGCTATGGGAAAACACTGCCATCTTCCGGTCCATGGCGGGCAAAAGGGAAACGACCCGGCTGTGATCCTCTACAGCGGAGGGACCTCCGGAACGACAAAGGGCATTCTGCTTTCCAACCGAAATTTCAACGCATTGGCGCTTCAGACTGCAGCAATGGGAGAATGCGTGTTTCCAGGGCACGTGATGCTGGCTATCCTTCCGATCTTTCACGGATTCGGACTCGGTGTCTGTATCCATACCATGCTGGTACATGGCTGCCACTGTATTCTGATCCCAACGTTCAATGCTAAAATATTCGGCGAACTGCTGAAAAAGAAAAAGCCAAACTACATCGCAGGAGTGCCAACGTTGTATGAAGCACTCCTTCGGAGCGACACGCTTAAAGGAGTCGATCTTCGGTGTCTGGAAGGCGTTTTTTGTGGTGGGGATTCTCTTTCGATCGAGTTGAAGCGTAAGGTAGATCACTTTTTACGGGAGCACGGGGCAACGGTGGAGATACGAGAAGGGTATGGAATGACCGAAAGTGTGACAGCCAGTTGCTTGACCCCGATGCACAACGGAAAAGAAGGTAGTATCGGTATCCCTTTTCCTGACATGTATTATAAGATCGTGAGACCGGGTACCCAGGACGAACTTGACTATGGGACGGACGGAGAAATCTGTGTCAGCGGACCGACGGTCATGATCGGATATCTGGGAAATCTCAAAGAGAACGCCCACACGCTTCAGGAACATCCGGATGGCCGGATATGGTTACACACCGGAGATATGGGGATGATGGATGAGGATGGCTTCATCTATTTCCGCCAACGGTTGAAACGCATGATAATCTCCTCCGGCTATTCTATATATCCGTCGCAATTGGAAAATGTGATCGACGGACACGAGGCAGTCCTGATGTCAACGGTGATCGGCGTGGACGACCCCTACAAGATGCAGAAAGTGAAAGCTTTCGTGGTTCTCAAGCCCGGGATTTCGCCGACGGACCAGGTTAAGAAAAGCATCCACGAGCATTGCGAAAAGAACATTGCAAAGTATGCAATGCCGTATGAGTTTGAGTTTCGGGAATCGCTTCCCAAGACACTGGTGGGCAAGGTCGCATACACGGTCCTTGAGGCGGAAGAACGGGAAAAAGAAAGCAAAAAGGAGAAGCACATAGAATGACACACAGCGTGATCTCCTTCGATATCGATTCGGCAGAACCGATCGCAAGGAATTTTTTTCTGAAGTACAGCGGCATCGAAACAGTAACCACAAAAAAAGTGCGGATGATGGAACGGGCGGAACTTGTACTGGATCAGATCAGAGGATCCTTGAACCTAAAAGCAGTTTGTTTACAAGGGATTCCGGACCGATTTGAAGGAACGGAGTTAGTGTTTTTGGGACAAAACTTCCGCTGTCAGGCGTTCGACGGGATCGAAAAAGACACTTTGAGAAGTGTGTATGCGTATGCATTGACCACCGGTGCATTCACTACTGGTTCCGAACAAATCCTGGATCAGTTGTATGAAGATATTTGGGGCACCGCTTTCGTGGATGCCTGCCGTGGGTTGTTGAGGGAACAGTTGGAGTCCGGAGAAACTGAAAAGGACCCGGACGTGAAGTTGTCCCAATCCTTTGGCCCCGGATATTATGGTATGGAGGTCGGGCAGACTCGCTTGTTGGGAGAACTCCTTCCCTTGGACGAGATCGGTATGAAGATCAATGAGAGCGGCATGATGATCCCGCAAAAAAGCTGCACCGGATTGTTGTTTATGGTGCCCAAAGAGAGTCCGCTTCCTTCTTCCGCCTGTGTGGAGTGCGGTATCAATACTGCAGGATGTCGCTTCTGCGATGGATTTTTCGGTACTCCTTCGGCGTAGTGGCCTCCAATTTCCGGAACACTTTCGTGAAATAGCTTTGGTCATCGAATCCGCACTTTTGTGCGATGTCGACCATCGTCAAGTTGGTATCGGTCAAAAGACGTTTTGCTTCCTTGATTCGGATCTGGCAAAGATGTTCCGTAAACCCAAGCCCCATTTCCTGTTTGAAGAGACTGGACAGATAAGAAGGGTTGATGTGGAAATGATCCGCCACTTTGTGAAGTGAAATCTTGTCTGCATGTTTTGCGGACAAATAACGAACTACTTTCTCTATGATTTCTGAATCCCCATGATAGAGACTTCTTCCAAAACGTTCCGATAATGCATTAATGATCTCGCTGAAGTTTGTTTCCAACTCCTCCGGGTCTCTGGAATCATAGAGAGAACCCAGATCCTGCAACTCGTGATCCGGTTCTGTGGATCCCTTCTCTAAGGCGCTTTCGGCTTCCCGAACCAACAGCGCATACAAACCAAAGAGCTTCGCGCGAACCGCATTCATATCACTGGATTCCAAAACGCAGATCTCGTTGACCAACTGTCTGGCGAAGTCTGACGCTTCCCGTGATTCGCCGCTTTTTACCGACTGAAACATGCGCCGTTCCAGATCAAGTGGATATTCCATTTGACGATGGGATTTTTTGTGGTTTTGAAGAGCCGAACCGATCTTGACTTGCTTCTGATGCTGTGAACGTGTATCCAGATAGGCATCGCTCCCGCCAATGGCGCTTACCACACTGTTGTTGAGTAGAAGCGCCAAAGAGGAAACTTCCCCCGGAGAACGGGATTTCATCGATTTCAGAAGCAGCAGCAGGGTGGAGTAAAGCTCCACAGGGAACTGCCCGACCGACAATATCTTCGTCAGGATGCTTTCTCTCAGCTCGCCCATGAGCACAGGGCCGGCGATGAAGCAACCTTTAGGGCCGTTTTCTCCCAAATAAGAAACCGCAATATTGACAAGTCCGCCATGACACACGAACACATAGGCCTCGCCCAGAGACGCGGCATAGTTGATCGAGGATAGCAAATTACGCCGACAACCGCTTTCCGTGTTCTTATAACTCATGGAATAGTCACAAACACGTTGTTCCGTGTTGGTTCGCCAGACCGGATCACCATTGTTGTCATAGAAGACGACCGGCACATCACTGATGTGGGAAAAAGCGGAAACGGATCGTTCTAGTTCAGCGGAAAGTCCACTGATGGGAAGGGTTTGCTCTGGTGAGATCATCTTAGACTTCATATTGCTCCATTTCTCAGATGAGAAGTACTATTTATTGGTAAAAATACTGAATTAATTTTACCAATAGTTTCGTTGATATGCAATAGATTTACAAAGAATCCAAATATATTACCAAAAGTAGCGAAGGTCTTACTAACTATTCTCCTTCGATTAGGATATGATGAATGGTAGTATCATATCATCGGATCATTGTGAATATCTGAGAGAAAACGGAGGATAAAATATGGGCAAGGAATTGGTGTTTCAGGCGCTACGCCACGAGAAAACAGATACGGTCCCTTGGGTTCCCTTTGCGGGGGTCCATGCGGGAAAGCTGAAAGGATATACGGCGGAGGAGGTTCTGACCGACAGTGACAAACTTTTTGAATCCCTGATGGAAGTCAATCGCATGTATATGCCCGACGGAATGCCGGTGCTGTTCGACCTTCAGGTAGAAGCAGAGATTCTGGGATGCAATCTGCTATGGGCGAGAGATAATCCGCCTTCCGTCCGTTCCCATCCCTTGGCAGAAGACAAGAGCTTGCCATGCAAGTGCATGATCCCAACGAGAGAGTCGGGAAGACTTCCGATGATCCTGGAAGTAATGGAACGCTTGAAAGCATCGATTGGCGAGACGACCGCTCTGTATGGTCTGGTCTGTGGTCCATTCACTCTGGCTTCCCATCTCCGCGGCACGAATATCTTTATGGACATGGTCAAAGAGCCTGCCTACGTGAAAGAACTAATCGATTTTTGCTCCGAAGTTTGTATCGCGGTCAGTGACCTCTACATCGAGGCAGGCATGGATGTCATTGCCGTCGTCGATCCTTTGGTCAGCCAGGTGTCCCCGAAGCACATCGAAGCAATGCTCTCCGATGGGTTCACCGCTGTTTTTGATTTCATCAGAAGCAAAGGCGCGCTGTCTTGCTTCTTCGTCTGTGGCAACGCTTCCAAACAGATCGAAGTCATGTGCAAAATGGGTCCCGACGGGGTTTCTGTTGACGAAAATGTAAATCTTGTGACTGCAAAAGAAGTCACAGACAAATACAACATCACCATCGGCGGAAACATTCCTTTGACAACGACCATGTTGTTGGGAAATCAGGAAGATAACATGAAAGCCGTCGTCGATCTTCTGGACAGTCTGGATCATCACAATCTGATCATCAGCCCGGGTTGCGACATGCCTTACGACACACCGATCGAAAATACGGTCGCTGCTGCCCAGGCAGTCAAGCACACGGCAGAAGCAAGGAAAATGATCGAAAACTACACGGTTGTGATCGATGATATCGACATCGAAATACCGGATTATGCCAATCTTGACAAGGTTCTGGTCGAACTGTTCACTTTGGATCCGGAGCAGTGCGCCGCCTGTACGTACATGGTAAACAGCGTGGTCGATATTTATGACGAAATCAAGGATATTGCTGACTATAAAGTTTACAAATACAATGTGAGGGAAGACATTGCCAGAACGAGAAAAATGGGTATCGCAAATCTTCCGACCATGTGCATAAATGGAGAGCAAAAGTGGATCTCCATCATACCATCGAAGGAAGAACTGCTGTCCGAAATCAGAAGCCGTGTGAAATAGAAGTGAAGTTCAGGAGGAACGAAAATGAGTAAAGAAGCAATTTTGTTGGCGGCGAAGGAATCCATCATCGAATGTGATGAAGACAAAGCTCTGGAAGCTTTTGAACAAGCACAGACAGAAGGACTCAGTATGGTCGAGCTACTGAGCGACGGATTCAGCGCCGGAATGAGAGAACTGGGAGACCAGTTCGGAATGGGCGAGATTTTTCTTCCCGAACTGATTTTCTCCACAGAAGTGATGAAGATGATCACCGAGAAAATCGAAGCAACACTTGAAACGACGGATGCACCAAAAAAAGGTGTCCTGGTCATCGGCACAGTAGCCGGAGACGTGCATGACATCGGTAAAGGAATCGTTGCATCTCTAGTGAAAACCAACGGCATCGAAGTTCATGATCTGGGCAGGGAAGTTCCCGCCGAAGTATTCATTGAAAAAGCCAAAGAGTTCAATGCTGATTTCATTGGAAGCAGCGCACTTCTTACAACGACGATGACCGAACAAAAGAAGATCGAAGAGCTTTTAGTCAAAGAAGGGATGAGAGACCGTGTGAAAACCATGGTTGGCGGCGCCCCGGTCACGAAGCGTTGGGCAGAAAAGATCGGTGCCGATGCTTACTGCGAAGATGCAACCGATGCGGTGAACGTAATTCTCGGGTGGCTTGAAAAATAAGGAAGGAGCTCACATGGGAAAATTCACTCATGAGACTGACATTCAGGGCTATTGCATTCTAAGCAATGAAGACCTGGATGCCTTGCATGGATCTACAATAGAGTTGATGTCGGAATATGGGCTTCAGATGCATGGGCAGGAAGCGTTGGAGATCCTCAGCGCTGCCGGATGTGATGTGGACTTCGAGACTGACAGGGTCCGGTTTCCTGCAAATCTGGTGAACGACAGCATTGAAAGTTGCCCGCCGGAATTCACCCTCTGTGGAAGAGATCCTAAAAACGACGCACTGGTCGGCGGAAAAAACGTAGTGTTCAAAAACTTCGGCACCGGCGTCTTGATGATGGATCCCGAGACAGGAGAAATTCGAGACTCCACCAAGGAAGATCTTGGAAACGTGGCACGATTCATCGATTCGATGGACGGGGTCGATGTATTTTCCATCGCTGTGGCAGCGGGAGACGTGGATCAAAGAGTCAAATCGCTTCATGAAGCAGAAGTTGTCTTCAACAATCTGACAAAAAACTTCGCCCACGATTTGGAAGGAAAGAAAAACACCCAGCGATTCGTCGATATGGCTGCCGCGATCCAGGGAGGGTATGACAAGCTCCGGGAACGTCCGATCATAACCATGGGAGCTTGTCCCAACAGCCCTCTGGAAATCAACGAAAACGAGACCGAGATCATCCTGTTGTCCGCGCGCCACGGCCTTCCCATCGATATCTTGTCCATGGGACTGTGTGGAGGAACGACACCCGCCACACTTGCAGGAACTCTCGTCACAACCAATGCTGAGATCCTTGGTGGGATCGTACTGTCCCAGATCGTCAATAAAGGCAATCCGATCCTCTATGGAAGCTCGACGACGATCATGGACATGAAATCGGCGACATCGCCGGTGGGCGCCCCGGAACATGCAATGTTTGGCGCGGCAGTCGGTCAGATCGGACACTACTATGGAATTCCTACCAACGTTGGCGGAACATAGGGGGACAGTAAAATCATCGACGCTCAACTCGGCCATGAAAAAACAATGACAGCGATGTTGCCCGCATTGACAGGGAGCAATGTGATCTACGGAATGGGCATGCTGGAAATGGGAATGACAATGAGTTATGAGCAGCTTCTGATCGATCAGGAGATCGTGAGGATGATTCGAAGGATATTGCAAGGAATTGCCGTCAACAAAGAGACCATCGCACTGGATGTCATCAAGAAAGTCGGTCCTGCAGGAAACTACCTGGGAGAACGGCATACCTTGAAGTATATGAGACAAGAACTTTCAACCACCCGCTTGTTCAATCGCAAGATGCGAGACAATTGGGAACGCAGCGGCGGTAAAGACATCGCGGCCGTCGCAAGAGAAGAAGCCCTTGAAATATTGAGAACCTACCAGCCGACTCCGCTTCCGGAAGAAGTAAGAAAAAAGATCCGTGCGATCGTGGAAGAAGGAGAGGCAGAGGCGGCAGAAAAAGAAAGAAGAAAGGATGGATGACATGGGAGAAAAAACCTACTTCACCAGAATGGGTGACGGCTCCATCGTTCACATGACCGAGCAGGAGATCCGAGAGGATATGAAAGCCGGCATGGCGGATGCAGTTATGCGTGGGAAAATTCCGGCGCTGACCGATGAGGAGTTCGAACACCTGTATGGCATCATCACGATGCCGGGAATCGTTGTCGGTGTGGAACCGGGAATGCAGATCGTAACCACAAGCGATTCCGGATCCGATAAAATCAATACGAAATGCGGGATCCCGACAGACCGGGCAGTCAACGCCATGATCCACGAACGGATCCTGGGATGCGACTCCGTCGACATCGGTTTCAGTGACTACAATTACAAAACAGTAAAAGGTGTTGCAAAAAGAGAGGCGACGGTTCTGAAGCACGCATTGAACCGGACCACGCTACCGTTGTTCTATGGCGCTATGCCGAACCTTGGATTCTACACCAAGCCGGATGGCCCTGTGGAAAACTGGGCAGTCCTTCTGCCGGAGGGCAAGATCAATGAAGCTCTCGCCGCACAGGAAGAAGCAGTAGAGCATGCAGTCAGAGACATCGTTTATGTGGCAGAGCAAATGAATGACGTCGGCGCCGATGGAATCAATCTGGATACCAGCGGAGCCGCAGGCGATGCCGACTTCCTCGTCTCATTGCTGGCTACCGAACGGATCCGGGAACGTTTTCCGGATCTGCATGTGGAAATCGGAATGGCGGGAGAATTCGTCCTCGGCATGCACGGCAGACTGAAATATGATGATGTCAGACTTGCCGGGCTGTATCCCCATAAACAAGTGAAGCTTGCAGAAAAAGCCGGCGCTTCCATCTTCGGGCCGGTGGTCAACACCAATTGCAACATGACATTCCCGTGGAACATCGCCAGAGTATGCACCTTCATCAAAGCTTGTACAGAAGTAGCGGAAATTCCCATCCATGCCAACGCAGGAATGGGAGTGTGCGGAGTACCGATGTGTGAAAACTTACCGGTTGACATCGTCACCCGCGTCGATAAGGCTCTGGTCGAAATCGGCAAAATCGACGGATTGTAGATAGGCGTAGGAGATCCCCTCGGGGCCGAAGCCACTCACGGAATTGCTGCCAGCATGGGCGGCGTACGCACAGCCGGAGATCTGGTTATGCGCATGCAGCTCTCTCGCAAGATGAAAATCAACGAAGCGAAAGAATATGTGGCAGGAAAACTGGGCGTCACCCTCGAGGAATTATGCGACGTGGTCACCATGTCGGAAGTACGTGAAGAAAAAGGTCTTGGCCTGGCTCATGTGGAACCGAATGCAGAAGCTAACATAGGTATGGAAGCTAAGTTTCGGATCGCAGAGCTCCTGGACATCAAGATCAACTCGGTGGAGCGATTCAAAGAGCGCGCAGGGATAAAATAGAACATGGGGACGGTTCTCTGTTCTACACGCGCGCTGCTAGTGAAATGAGCGAAAGGGCTGACACCATGGGTGCCTGCCCTTTCGCTTCCTTATTGGTGTCCCTTGTACTGGACTCTTTTGATTCGATAGATTATACTAAAATGTGGAGGACACAATGATTGACCTGATTTTGATCACCGGTTTTCTCGGCACCGGAAAAACTACATTGCTGCAGGAACTCCTGAACGAATACAAGAACCAGCGTATCGGAATCATCGTCAACGAGTTTGGTGAGATCGGCATCGATGGGGCATTGGTGGAACGAGATGGGGTACGCATGAACGAGTTGTCCAACGGCTCGATTTTTTGCGCTTGCATCAAAGACAAGTTTATTGAAAGTCTGATCGCTATGGCAAAAGAACCGATTTCTATGTTGTTTATTGAAGCATCTGGTCTTGCGGATCCGGCCAATTTTCCTCAGATACTGACATCGATCCAAAACCGGACAGAAGGACAGTATCGCTTTCGGGGATCGATCTGTGTTCTTGATGGGGAAACTTTCCTGGATTACTATGATCTGCTCCCTGCACTCCACCAACAGGCAGCTTACAGTAACAATATTATTGTAAACAAAATCGATCTCATTACAGAATCGACTCTCGAATCGATCGTTGAAACTATAGAAGCGGCCAATAGCAATGCTTCTGTGGCAATGACATCCTACTGTCGATTGGACTACGATGCATTGGTGAAGTCTATGAAACCGGCAGATCTGCCAGGAGAAGAAACGACAAACACGATCGAAAGCCGTCCAAAATCATTTGTTCTGCATGGTAAGGAAGCGATTCCCCATGCCGAATTGTCCGGTTTTTTAGAAGCGCTATCAATGGATGCATATCGTATCAAAGGATTTGCTAGGACAACGGAAGGAAACTTTTATATCAGCGGTGTACGGGGCAGAGTGGAATTTGCTCCATGGAAGGATGAGATACTAGATACCAGGATCGTCATCATATCTGCCATCGGCATCCGCATGATGAGCCGCATTCTCAACGAACGAAAAGGTGAACTGGTACAGCTGCTCTCTCTATGAACTACTGCAGGAAAGGTAAATATAGATGAAAATCGAATTTTTCCCCGCCAATCGAATCGTTGACTTCAGCGAAGGTGAAACCATTTTGGATATCGCCAGGAAGGCTTCTATTCCTATTGAGGCAAGTTGCTCCGGAAGAGGGACCTGCGGTCGTTGCCGAGTCAAGATCCTCCGTGGCAGTCATCCGGAGGTCACCATCGAAGAATCACGTTTTTTCAACCGCGAGGAGCAAGAAGACGGCTGGCGTCTCGCATGCCGACTCACAGGCACTGACGGGATGCGAATAGAACTGCCTGACATTGAAAAGCAGACGGACAGAAAAAAAGACCTCTTGTGGCTTCCGGAACATTTTCTTTCAAATCGAGAGGAAGAAAGGGGGTTGCCGGAAGGATACGGAGTAGCCTTCGACATTGGAACTACGACGATCGTGGGGGTGTTATGGAACCTAACGACAGGAGAGATGGTGGATACCGCCGCACGAACCAATCCGCAGAGTCCTTATGGTTCCGATGTGATTTCAAGGATCCTGTTTTCCATGCAGGAAGAGGAAAACCCTGCATTGCTGCAAAAGATCGTGATCGATTGCATAGAAGAGATTCTATGCCAGTTCATTGCTGCAAATCAAATATCCGGTGACAACATTGTCGCAGGAACCGTCGTAGGAAATACGACAATGACCCATTTGTTACTGGGTGTGGATGCATCTTCCCTTGCTTCTGCACCTTACCTTCCCGGTTACGAAGGACCAGTCGTAGTTTCGGCAAAAGAGATGGGTCTGACGATGGCTGAAGACGCCGATCTACAGATCCTTCCCAATATCGCAGGGCACGTGGGAGCTGACATCGTTGGCGTTCTGATCGCCTCCGATTTGAAACATCTGGATGGCGCAAACCTGGCCATCGATATTGGAACCAACGGCGAGATTTTGCTGGCAAAGGACGGACGGATCCTGACCTGTTCAACCGCAGCCGGACCTGCATTTGAAGGAGCTTCGATCCGCCATGGGATGAGGGCTTCTACCGGAGCCATCGAAAAAGTACGGATCGTAAATGATGATGTGGATCTGACGGTCATAGGAGAGACGGAACCGACCGGGATCTGCGGATCCGGTCTGATCGATGTGGTTGCAGAACTCCTGTCTGCCGGTCTGATTTCGCCGACAGGAAGGTTGATGACGAAAGAAGCGGGAGAGACCTCCAATGTTCCAAAACGATTGCTTGACCGACTGAAGCGGGATGAGTACGGAGACGCATTTTTGCTTTCTCGACGAATCGATGGTAAGGAGATATCACTCTACCAGAAAGACATCCGCGAGGTCCAGTTGGCCAAGGGCGCTGTTGCCGCAGGGATACGGATCATGATGAAGGAATTGGACATTGTGGCAGGAGACTTGACCAGGGTGCTGATCGCCGGCGCATTTGGCAACTATATCGATAAGCTCAGCGCTCTGACCATCGGGCTTCTGCCTGAAGTGGAACCTTCTAAAGTCAGATCCATCGGAAATGGCGCCGGAACTGGTGCGAGTATGGCTTTACTGTCTCCGAAGATGTGGGAATCTGCTGTTCGGTTGGCCGGGGAAACAGAGCACATCGACTTAGCCTCCCATTCACAATTTCAGACGATATTTCTCAACGAGATGTCGTTTTCGGTGGCGAAATGAAGGATATGAACGGCACTTTTTTGACACAAACTCAAAAACAGAGACTGGCGGAGCTTGGCGCACCGGAATCTGGGATCGCTGCAGCATTTTCTGATACCGCATCCAGAGACCTTTTTTTCAAAGAAACAGAGGCCACTTTGATCGCTGCATCGAAACGAAGACTGGAACAGTTGATGTCCGTTGACCACAGACCGATTCTGATCGAAGTGGAGGACAGAATGTCCCGCTGGCTTCGAGAGGAGATGGGGTTTACCCAAGTGGCGACTCCGGTCATACTGTCGGACGTCCAGTTGACCAAAATGTCCATCGGAGACGATCATCCGTTGAGAGAACAAATCTTCCGGATCGATAAGACCAAGTGCCTTCGTCCCATGCTAGCCCCAAACTTGTATGAGTTGATGCAGAGTCTTTATAAAGTGACTAAAAAACAGGTAAAACTTTTCGAGATCGGCGTTTGCTTCCGGAAAGAAAGCCAGGGAGCCCAGCACCTCAACGAATTTACGATGCTCAACCTGGTAGAGTTTCCATCGGTTCCGGAAGGACAACAAAGGGAACGACTGACGGAAATCGCCAAAGGAGCCATGAAGGCAGCTGGTCTTGAGTCATATGAACTGGAAGTCACCGATTCAGCAGTGTATGGAGAAACCGTTGACATCATCGTGGGAGAGATGGAACTGGCATCCGGTGCTTATGGACCTCATCCACTCGACATAAATTTTGGGATTTTTGACACCAGCTGGGTCGGGTTGGGAATCGGATTGGAACGAGTTGCCTTAGCATTACGAGGAGAGACCGGAATCAAGCGTGTCGGAAGAAGCATTACCTACCTTGATGGAATTCGCCTGAATTTTTGAGGAGTAAGAGTTGAGCAATCGTGCAGAACTTATGGATCGGGCAAGACAGTCCATCGTCGATGCCGATGAAATGAAGGCCATGTCGGTGATCGATGAAGCAAGAGCAGCAGGTTTTGATCTTGTGGAATTGCTGCGCCTTGGATTCGGAAAGGGCAACACCCAGATCGGAGATGCCTTTGAACAGGGCATATTGTCTCTTCCCGAACTCCTGTATTCGTCAGAGGTCATGAAAAGCGTAACGGAACGTGTGATGGACAGCATTGAAGGAACCATTGAAAAAAAAGGACGGATCCTCCTGGCTACTGTGGAAGGTGACGCCCACGACATCGGGAAGAACATCGTTGCCTCTACCTTGAGAGCCAACGGGTTTGAAGTGATCGACCTGGGACGGGAAGTTCCGGCATCGGAAATCATCCGAAAAGCAGAGGAATATCAGGTGGATATCATTGGAACCAGTGCGCTGCTTACCACAACTCTGCCGGAACAGCGAAAGCTGGAGCAGTTGCTTCGGGAGCTTGGGTTGCGGGAGAAATACATCACTATGGTAGGGGGAGCACCATGCACGATTCGATGGACAAGGCGAATCGGAGCAGACAGCTACAGCGAAGACGCCATCGATGCAGTCAGACAGGCAAACCTGCTGATGGAAAAGAAAAACCAGAACAAGGGAAGCAGGTGACGGCTTGGCTGAATTAAAAAAGCGGTATTACCGAAAAAATACGGAGCTGTTTCCCCTGGTAGACAAAATCAAGCTTTGGCCTTCGAGAAACGGCGTGATCCACGGAGTTAAAACTGTCGAGCGGAGGGGACGATACATCGAAGTTACGACACATTGCGGCAAATCATTCCGTGTCTTCGATTCCAGAACTTCAAGAGCGGCGAGGTGGCTCCGCAACAAGTGGGCTGTCGTTCCTTGTGAAGCATGTAAAGTACCAAAGTGGAAAATGGACAAATACGCAACCACATTTTTTTCCGAACATTATGGAAAGGACCTGAACCATGACTAGGCTAAAAGAACAAGATTTAGCGGTTTCGGCAGGCGCAGAGCTCCTGCGTTTCGATATCGAACTGGAGCGAAAGATCGGCGCATCCCTGCAGGACATCTCCACATCGTCCAACGGTTTGTCGCTCTCCGACTTTGAAAATAAGGCAATGGGGACAGTCATTGCAGCTGTGCCAGTGACGTCTGGCCTCGGTGTGATAACCGGATTTGCCGATGCTGTTGCAGGGATCATCAGCTATCTGGGCTTTTCGATCTTTGTTACAGAAGCCACCGACGTGGCCGGCATTCATGAAGCGGGAACCAAAGGTGTTGATTGGATCTTTCTGGCAGATGACGATCGATTCCTTGGCATCGATCGAATGCGCAATCGAATGACAGAAAACGATAAAGCTACGGCAAAAGGTTACATCCAAATTCTAGAGACTGCTACAGGAGGATTGTCCGGAAAGGAAGTTTTGATTTTAGGCTGCGGCAGAGTCGGCAAAGAGGCGTTAAAGTTGCTCGAAGCAAAAGGTGCGTTTCCGGTCCTGTACGATAAAAACAGTCAAAAAACCAAATTTTTCACCAAATACAAGATTCTTGGTTCGCCAGAAGAGATCAAAGAATACCCCTTGGTCTTCGATGCAACCGATGAAAGCGGATGGCTTACAGACGAGATGCTTCATCCGGATGTTTGGATCGCAGCTCCCGGATTGCCGATATCGCTCACAGATGAGACACTGGAACTAAGAAAAGACCGAATCGTTCATGATCGGCTCCCCATTGGAGTCGCAGTCATGCTTGGCGAATTGTGTCGCTGATACGGGGGACGGATCGGATGGATCGCATAGACTCTAAATCTATGCAGCCGGGTGAAACTCCCGGGCTCCCCGCCAATGAAAGGAACAAAATGAAAGCCATTTTACAGAAAGCTCTGAACGGACAACACCTCGAGAAAAGTGAGGTGATAACCTTGCTCGCTTCCGCGGGAGCAGAGGAAAGAGCACTCTACGAAGCCGCGAGAACAATTAGAACCCGCTATTTCGAGGACCGCATCTACCTTTATGGATTTGTATACTTTTCGACCTATTGCAGGAATAATTGCAACTTCTGCTATTACAGATCATCCAACCAAATCCACCGATATCGCAAAGAACCGGATGAAGTGCTGATGATCGCGAAGCAATTGGCGGAGTCCGGCGTGCATCTTTTGGATTTGACAATGGGAGAAGACCCGGTATATCATGAGAAAGAATTTACGCCGGTCTTGTCGATCATTTCCTCGATCAAAGAAGCTACCGGGTTGCCGGTGATGATTTCGCCGGGTGTCGTACCCAACAATATCATTGATGAGTTTGCAAAGCGAAATGTGGAATGGTATGCGCTTTATCAGGAAACCTACAATCGTGATCTCTTTGCAACCCTACGTTTGGACCAAGAGTACGACAGACGGATGAATGCCAAACTGTATGCACGGACTCAGGGCATGCTGATCGAAGAAGGACTGATGACGGGGATCGGAGAAAGCATGGAGGATCTGGCGGATTCTATTTTAGCAATGAGTCACATCGATGCCAAGCAACTTCGGGTCATGAGCTTTGTTCCACAGAAGGGGATCCCGATGGAACAGACCAAATCGCCGGATCGCGGCTTGGAATCCAAGACCATTGCTATCCTAAGAATATTGAATCCGAAGTCCTTGATTCCGGCGTCCCTGGATGTTGACGGAATCGCCGGGCTTGCCAGCAGGATCGATGCCGGCGCCAATGTTGTGACATCGATCATTCCACCCAATACCGGGTTGGCAGGCGTTGCGCAAAACTCGATGGACATAGACGACGGCAGTCGAACGGTGGAAGGCGTCCGAAAGATTTTAAAGTCCATGGGACTTCGCACCGGTACACAGGAGGAATACCAACGGGAAATCCAAGTGTGATACAGAAAGACGATGAGGTCAGTAACGATGGAAAAGACATTGAAACGAACTCTTCAGTGGTTCGGCGCAGGTTTGTTGCTTCTACTTTTGGTGACCGTGATCAATCAGGTGTATCAGATTTCAGTTACATCCTCAGCCATTCACCCAACCTTAGGAAGCGTGGTTACTATCATAGTCTCCCTGGCGTTTATCGTTGTTTTTCTCGTTCCGGTTTTTGGTTTCATCAAGCTGCGAAAACCACTGGAACTTCCCGACGAGACCGACGGAGCAGCTTACATGGCTTACCTGTCGACCCTGAAGGCCAGAATGGTCAAGAATAAGTATTTGAAAGAAGCCGGCTTTACTTTTGACGAAAGCAAAGACTTGGTTGCACAACTTGATGATGCGCTGCTCGTGCTCGACAAAGAATCGCTCAAGATACTCAATGAATCCTCTTCTCAGGTTTTTATAACAACGGCTATCTCGCAGAATGGTGTGCTTGATGGCTTTTTTGTTTTGGTCAGTCTTTCCCGCATTGTCTGGAGGATCAGTCACATCTACCACCAAAGACCAACGATCAATGAAATCGTTTATCTTTACAGCAACGTTGCGGTCACTGTGATGATGGCAAGGGAAGTGGAAGATCTGATCATGATCGACGAACAATTGGAGCCACTGATCGATTCCCTGATCGGAGAAAGTCTGAGCACCTTGGTGCCAGGCGCAACTGCTGTCGCCAGCATCATCATGAACTCTGTGATCGAAGGATCGATCAATGCGTTCCTCACGCTACGCGTTGGCGCTATGGCAAAACGCTATTCCTCTGCCGTTACAAAAGCGGACCGGAGGGTAGTGAAACGATATGCGACCCTTGAAGCGTGTAGTCTGTTTCGTACGATCGTACAACAAAACTCTGTCACGGTGGTGAAAGCATTTGCAATGGCATCTAAGCGGGCGACGATCGATCGAACCTTCGGAAAAATCAAAGCCGGAGCCAACAAAACCAGCAGCATCGTAAAGACCTTGCTCAAAAAATAAACCAGAAATTGAATTTAGAAAGGAAAAGATGTATGCTTGATGAAATCAAAAAATTGCCAAAAGAGTTCATAAAAAACCTTGATATCGATGTCAACCACCTCAAGGTATTCCTGGTTCAAGACTTTGACTTGAAACTGCTTCGCAGGATCGTACAGTTCGGCATCGATTCGTTCGGAGATATGGCTGCCGACGAATTTGTGATCGTTCCTCAGATCCGTCACGGAAATGTATTCATACTAAAGGAAGAGGAAAAAAGCAAGTTGCTGGGGCTTGCAATATTGATACGAGATTGGGAAGATAGTGAAAGTGTCTACTTGTCTGACTTCGCTATTTCTCAAGACTATCAGGGGATGGGCATGGGTTTCGAATTTCTGAAGATCATTGCTGAAAATCTGCTGGAGCAAGGGTTTTCCCGCATGACATTGACCGTAGATGTGGAGAACGATCCTGCAATCAAATTGTATCGTGACAAGATAGGTTTTGATGCTGTCCTTTTGAGAAAGAACGAATACGGGGAAGGGGAACACCGGTTCATTATGGAACTCGACCTTGTTGAATTCGTCAGTGAGTGAGGGTTTCTCCATGTTGATCCGTCATTTTGTGCCAGAAGACATACCCTTGGTCGTGCAATTGCACTTGGACGTCCACTGTACGGAACACGGCTTTGATGCGTCCTTCCGGAGCTATGTGGAAGATGCAATGATGGACTTCCTGGCAAGTCATGATCCCGACAGAGAATACTTGTGGATCGTTGAGGACAATGGGATCACAAGAGGATCCATCGCGATCGTCAAGGTGTCAGAAGAGATAGCCCAGCTGCGCTGGTTTATCCTTGGAGAAGAACTGCGCGGACAAGGGATCGGCAGAACGCTGTTGGAACATGTGATCGATTATTGCAAAGAAAAAAACTACAAGTCCATACTTCTTTGGACGGTTGATTTTCTAGACACGGCACGACATCTTTATGAAGAGTATGGGTTCACGATAACAGAAACGGCCACTCATCATGCTTGGGGCAAATATCTTGTAGAAGAACGTTGGGATCTAAATTTGGATGGAATGCCGAAAGGGAGGGATGGCGATGTCTGACGGTAGAGCTGCTTATTCGATTGAGGGCAGTGACATGCAATTTGTAGAAATCAAACTTGAGCCGGGGGAATCTGTGATCGCGGAAGCTGGTTCTATGATGTATATGGACCAATGGATCGAGATGCAAACGATTTTCGGTGACGGTGCAGAGAACAAGGACACAGATATGGTGGGACTGCTGTTGTCTGCTGGCAAGAGGGTCCTCACCGGTGAAGGTCTCTTCATGACATCTTTCACTAACCGGGGGCAAGAAGTACAAAAGGTGGCATATGCAGCGCCATACCCGGGAAAAATCATGATTTTGAATCTCAGCGAGTATGGCGGGCAGATCATCTGCCAGAAAGACAGTTTCCTTTGTGCTGAGAAAGGTACAGGGATCGAAATTGCATTCCAGAAGAACATCGGCGTTGCCCTGTTTGGCGGTGAAGGTTTCATCATGCAGAGGTTGATCGGTAGCAGAAACGTCTTCCTGCACAGCGGAGGAACGATCACAAAACGGGATTTGGCTCCGGGAGAATTGATCCGTCTTGACACCGGCTGTCTGGTGGCGATGACCGATGACATCACTTACAACGTCGAGTTTTCCAATATTAAGACTGCTTTGTTTGGCGGAGAAGGACTTGCTCTGGCAACATTGATCGGACCAGGTACCGTTTGGATGCAGTCTCTTCCTTTCAGCCGGGTGATCGGATTGATCAAAGCGACGATGCAAAACGGTGGGTCTGGCGTCAAGGATGAAGGAAGTATTCTTGGAAGCATTGGGATCGGCAACCTGTTTGGCGGCCGGTGAAGAAAAGGGGGAGAAAAAAATGGTAAAAGCAAAGTGGAATGGAGTCGAATTAGCAAAAAGCGACAAGACGATCGTAGTGGAAGGAAATCAGTACTTCCCGAAGGAGGATGTTGATTCAAACTACCTGGAGTCCAGTGACTATCATACAAGATGCCACTGGAAAGGTCTGGCAAGTTATTATCATGTGGTAGTGGAAGGCAAGAAAAACGAGAACGCCGCCTGGTATTATCCCGAACCACTGAGCGAAGCCCAACACATCAAAGACTACATCGCTTTCTGGAAAGGCGTCGAGGTTTCGACGGACTAGTAAGGAGATTGCTATGAAACGAAATTTCGTGATCTTAACGATCTTGTCGATTTTGCTTGTTGTATTGAGTGCTTGCAGCGACGCCGATGATATTCCGGACTCACCGGATGGTGTATCAGCGGCCACAGAAGCCAGGTACCAAGAAAAAGAAGTTCGGGAGTATGAGGGAGTTCGATTGGATCCTGCGATCGGACCGAGAGACAATTCCATTGCAGGAGTGCAAGAAGTCGACATCGATACCTATGAACTGAATATCACAGGACTGGTGAACGAGCCTGCGACCTATCGGTACGATGAAGTTCTGGAAAAAGAATCCCATCAACGGCTCATTACGTTGTATTGTGTCGAAGGCTGGGAGGCAACCGTACTTTGGGAAGGCGTACGCATCATGGACCTGCTAGCAGAAGCCGATGTCAAGGAAGAGGGTACGATCGCAATTTTTCATTGCGTTGACGGATATACCACCTCGATGCCGCTGGAACTAATAGAAGAGAGAGACATGTTGATCGCCTACTCCTCCAACGGAGTCACTCTGCCTTCTTCGATGGGATATCCCTTCATCGTCGTGGCAGAGGATAGATTGGGCTATAAATGGGCTCGCTGGGTCAATGAAATCGAGGTTTCAAGCGATTCCGAATACCGCGGATTCTGGGAAACACGCGGTTATGGAAACGAAGCAGAAGTTAAAAAATAAATAATCAGAAATTTCAGATTACGCTATTGACAACAATGAAAGATGGTGCTATCATGAAGAAACTCAAAGAAAAGGGTAACCTGAGTAAGTGAGTCGCTCCAGCATCCGAGACAATGATAGTAATGTCTGAATGTCCAAATATCAGATGATCGGATCAGGAGTAGAAATGAAAGGAGGGCGTACGCCATTGTGGTACAACCTCGGGTAAAGGGTAGAGCAATTCTTTTAGAAGCTGTTTCTACCCTTTATCACGTCCTAAACACGGGCAATGAAAAAGGGCTGTCTCAATTTTCATTTGAGACAGCCCTTTATTTTTTGAGTTATTGGACCAATAGCACAGGAACTTTTACATGATGCAACACACGGTTTGCAACGCTACCGAGGAAGACCCTCCGAAGGGCAGAACCGATCCCTTCTGAACCGATTATGACCATATCCATCAGGTTTTCTTCTACGTAATCAACGATTTTGTCTGCAGGACTACCCTCAACTACGATGCACTCTACTTCGACGCCGGTGCCCTGAAAGACCTCTTTGTACTTTTCCATCATTTCCATAGCATCAGCGCGATCTTTCTCCAGCATTTCGCCAAGATATGTGACAGTTGGCGCTCTGGAAGCGGCAGTCAGCCCTCCGGAGTCATTGTACATCATCTTGTCGTGAACGACATGGAGAAGCGTTACTTTGCCGTCAAAAGCCAAGGCCATTTTTTTACCATACGCAACAGCCCTGGATGATGGCTCAGAAAAGTCTACCGGAATCAATATTTTCTTCATTATAGTCACCCTCTCTCAAAAAGTATGAATATTCGAACTATTGATTGTATATAGCCACAAATTTATCAATCCAAACGGAAATATAACACTAAGGTCCGTTTTTTTGATAGAATGGACTACAACATGTAACGCAAAAGCTCAATATATAGCTACCGGGGAATGTTTTCATGATGAAAGAAACAGAGAGCGAACGAAAGATCCTGAAGGGCCTTCTTTGGACGTATATTGCTTTATGCATTCTAATTGCGGGACTGAACTATGGCTATGCTACGAACGCGCCGGAAGCCACGGCAAAATTGATTGCATGGGCTTGGCACTTTTACGAAAACTGGCTGAAAACAGGTTTTATAATTGTAGCTAGCATTCTGACGATCCGACTGCTGAATAAAACGGAACGAACCACAATGAGGAAAAAGAATCTGAAAGGTTTTATCGTTGCAGCTTTGGTTGTCCATATCGCTTCTCCTTTGATTCTTAACAACAATGAGTTATATTTTTTTGCGATGCCATTGCCTTGGACGACGGTGCCGTTGCAGTTGCTGTCAGAGAATTCTTCGTTCTATATCGACCGATTCCCAATTTGGGGAGCGACCGGAATTACAATGGCTCTGATCTTTTATTTGTTCGTGTGTGGAGTCGTGTTCTTTGGTACTCTGTTATTAGGCAGGCGTTGGCAATGCTCCACTATATGCCTTTTTAACGGGTTCGCATCTGAAGTCTTCGCGCCGGCGTTTCCCTTGATCGGGAAGCGGAAACAAGCCCTCCCAAACAAGATCCGAGCATTGACCATTCTCAAGTGGACGTTTTTCGTTCTTGCTATGTTATTCACGTTGTATTGGATTTTTCTGCTCAGTGATGTGACGGTATTCGAAAACTATGAACTGGTCGGCAGACTGGAAATATACAAATACTTGAGCGCCGAACTATTGATGATGATGTTTTTCTGGGTCGTTTTTATCGGCAGAGGATATTGCTATTATTGCCCCTTAGGAACTACGTTAGCATTGTTGGGAAAAGTTGCGGGACAAAAAATAGTAACCAACCGCACAGAATGTATCGACTGCAAGCAATGCAATCAGACTTGCCCGATGGCAATCGATATCAACAGCCGGTCCATAAAGGGAGAGCCTGTAACTTCGCTTCGCTGTGTTGGTTGCGGACACTGTGTGGATGCCTGCCCAACGAAAACACTTCGGTACAGCACTGCGTTTCTAAGCTGGATTTCAAAATGATTTCATTGAGAGGAAGGCCTGATGACAGGAAAGGAGAAAATGGAATGAAAACGATTCGGACAATCGTCGTGGCAGGTGCCGGAACGATGGGGGCGTCAATGGCGGAGACCTTTGCCAGACATGGATATGAGGTCGGTCTTTACGATGTTTCAGAGGAAGCACTGAAGCGTGGCCTCCAAAGGATCAAGGCACATCTGCAAGCGGAAATCGAAAATGGAGAAATGAACACCGGGGAATCGGAAGCGCTTTTGAAGCGAATCCAACCAACGAGCGATCAAACTGTTTTTTCCTCCGCAGATCTGTTGGCGGAAGCCATCATTGAATCCAGAGAAGCAAAAATGGAATTTTGGCGGGCGGCGTCCGTTCTCGTTAAGGAATCCGCCATTTTGGCCAGTAACACCTCCGGCCTGAGCATAACCGATCTGGCGTCCGCAGTGGTCCAACCCCGCAGGTTCATTGGGATGCACTGGATCAATCCTCCCCACATAATCCCATTGATCGAAGTGGTGAAGGGGGAGCAAACCGACGAAAAAACAGCGCAGACGATCTACGATCTGTGCGTCGTCATCCATAAGAAGCCGGTGATGGTCAAGGACGCACCGGGTTTTGTGTTGAACCGAATCCAATTTGCGATCCTCCGGGAGTGCCTGCATATCGCAGAAGAGGGGATCGCATCGCCGGAGGACATTGACCGAGTGATGAAATATGCTCTCGGCATACGATATGCATGTCTCGGTCCCTTTGAGATCGCAGATCACGGCGGATTGGACATTTTTCACAATATCGCTTCCTATCTCTTTGCCGATTTATCCAACGAAACCAAGAGCTTTTCCCTGCTTGCCAAGGCTTTTGAGGAGAACAACTACGGTGTGAAAACCGGCCGCGGCTTCTATGACTATTCCGACGGAAAAGACAAGGAAGCGGTCCTTTATCGGGACCGCATGTATCAGAAGGTAGCCAAATGTTTGGAATAAAAGAAAAGATCGTCATCATCACCGGAGCCGCACAGGGTCTGGGACAGGGAATTGCCGAGGTGTTTGCAAAACAGGGTGCGATCGTAGTCCCGACGGATCGCGCGGGTGTTTCCCTGGAGGAAACGATGGCAATGTGCAAAAAAGCAGGAGCTTTCGACGTATATGCACATGAACTGGATATCACGGATCCGGCTTCCATCAATAAAGCAGTCGCTGATGTGAAACACAGATACGGACGGATCGACATTCTGGTCAACAATGCCGGCCGGAACCACCCGAAACATTCGGAGGAAATCACGGAGGAGCTTTGGGATTCTGTAATGGATGTCAATCTGAAGGGAAGCTTTTTTATGACGCAGGCGGTTTTACCGGTGATGAAAGAACAGAAAAAAGGACGCATCCTTTTCACAAGCAGTGTGGCGGGACTAGTCGCTCGCGAACACCAAGTGCCATACTGCGCCAGCAAAGGAGCTGTCGACGCGATGCTACGAACACTTGCTTATGACTATGCGGCGTTTGGAATTACCGTAAACGCAGTGGCTCCTTGCTTTGCAATGACAGAACTGACGAAAACGAGGCTGGAGGATCCGTCGTATCGTTCCATGGTTCTGGGAATGATTCCGGTTGGCCGCCTGGTCGAACCTTCGGAGGTCGGGGCTGTATTCGCCTTTCTGGCGTCGGAGGAAGCAGCCATGATCACCGGTCAGACCATAGTGATCGATGGTGGCTGGACGATATGGTAAGATGCTCTCCCCCGATACCCCCGCTGCCGCAGGTTCAAATCTTCCTAACAATCCGACCATTAAAAAAGCTGGCACCATGCGGTACCAACTTTTTTAATGGTCGGAGCGACAGGATTTGAACCTGCGGCCTTTTGACCCCCAGTCAAACGCGCTACCAAGCTGCGCCACGCCCCGAGATATGAAACAAATAAAAATGGTGCCGGCGATCGGGGTCGAACCGATACGGTGTTACCACCACGGGATTTTGAGTCCCGCACGTCTGCCAATTCCATCACGCCGGCACAACAACGATATAATAGCACATACCACTGGGGAAATCAAGAAAAAAACCTTCCCTTTTTCCCCAATCTCAGTTATAATGCTTGTTGAAACCGAGAGGAGGATACTTATGGAAACACTCTACACTTTTATGCCCTTGCTACTACTGATTTTCATCATGTATTTCCTGCTGATTCGCCCCCAGAAGAAGAGGGAAAAGCAGGTCAATGCCATGAGAAGCAGTATAAAGGTCGGCGATCAGATCATCACGATCGGCGGGATCTATGGAACGGTTGTACGTCTGCGTGACGAACAGCTGGTGATTCAGGTTGGGTCCGACAAGACCAAACTGGAAATCACGAGATGGGCGGTATCAAAGGTCATCACAGACGAGCCCATGGCGGCAAGAACTCCGAAAACAAAGAAGGATGCCGAGCCAGCCAAGGAAGAGACCGAAGAGGCCCAGAAAAAGTCGAAGCCTAAAAGACTTGATAAGGCGAAGGCCGAAGATGCGGGAGCACCTGTAGAATCGGTCGAAGAGTCGGTCATCGAACCTGTCGAAGAAACCGTCGAAGGGATCGAAGAAGAAGCAAAGGAATAAAACGTATGTATACGATCCCCTGTACCAGCTTGGCACAGGGGATTTTACATACTCGGATAATTGCATATCTGCTTGTCGGGGAACCGAAAAAGTAGTACAATATTTTGTAAGTATTTTAACGAGAGAAGGTACATTAAATGAAGAAAGCGCTTGCCGCTGTATTGATTTTGCTGATTGGAGTTGGCTGGGCGGTCAGTCTTTCCGGTATCGGTCCGTCGTTCAAAGATGAGATCAAACTTGGTCTCGATTTGAAGGGCGGTGTTTATGTTGTGATGGAAGCGCAAACGGAAGCGACCGGAACGGAGTTGGCTGATCTCATGGAACAGACTCAGCTTGTGATCGAGGGTCGTGTCAACCAGATGGGCTTGTCTGAACCGATCGTGACCATTGAAGGAGAAAAGAAGATTCGAGTCGAGCTTCCCGGTGCGGAAGATGCCGAAGCAGCGATCGAAACCATCGGAAAAACAGCACAGTTGCAGTTCGTTCTTGGGGACGGATCCGTCGTTGTGGACGGTAGCCAAGTTAAAAACGCAGGGATCGGTAAGGATGAACAAGGATTCAATGCCGTAAATCTGGAGTTTGACGCGTCCGGCGCAGCAGCTTTTGAAGAGGCCACGAGGAAAGCATTCAACGGCGAGGTCATAAATGCGGAAACCGGCGAAGTGGATCGAGTCATCTATATCATTCTAGACGAAAATGTCATATCGTTTCCACAAGTCAGTTCCGTGATTTCCGGAGGGAGAGCCCAGATCACCGGATCTTTTACCGACGATGAAATGACGGAGCTTGCTTTGCTGATTCGGGCTGGCGCACTTCCTGTAGGACTTTTAGAAGTCCAGACATCTCTGGTCGGACCAAGTTTGGGCATTGATTCGCTACAAAATAGTTTGGTTGCCGGAGTGATCGGGGTTGGTCTGATTTTGATTCTGATGCTTTTGATGTATCGGATCATGGGATTGGTCGCCAATATCGGACTTGCACTTTACATCTTGGTCGTATTTTGGGTGCTCGCTATATTATCTGCCGTTTTAAACCTGCCGGGAATCGCTGGATTGATCTTGTCCGTTGGAATGGCAGTCGACTCCAACGTGATCATATTCGCAAGGATCAAAGAAGAATATGCAGAAGGCAAAACCCTACGTGTTGCCGTTGATACGGGCTTTCGAAGAGCGATGGGCACCATTATCGACTCCCAGTTGACGACCATGATCGCCGGTGTGGTTCTGTATCAATTTGGAACAGGTCCGGTCCGTGGGTTTGCGATGACATTGATGATCGGTATCATCGTCAGTGTTTTGACTGCTGTTTTGGTTACACAATTCCTTTTGAAGACAGCGGTGGAGACCAAATCCCTGGCAAAACCGGGCATGTTCGGGGTGACGAACAAACGCATGGAGATGAAGCGAGAGCTTTCTTATCTGAAGCATCGTAAGTACTTCTATATCATAGCAGCTGTCGTCATTATTATTGGTGTTAGCTCCGGCGTGATCCGTGGCTTCAATTGGGGCATCGATTTCACCGGTGGAACGATGATCCAGATCGACATGGAACAAGTCGTTACATTGGATGAAGTGCAAGACGTGCTTCGCTCACATGATCTTGACGCATCGATCGTTCATGCGGGAGATGGAAACGAAGAAGTGATCATCCGAACCACCCAGGCATTGGATACGAGCCAGCGGCAAAGCGTCCTTGCAGATATCTACACTGCTTTTTCGATCGATGAAAGCAATGTCCTGGCGGTGGAACAGTTCAGTCCTTCGGTTGGAACGCTGTTGAAGACCAACGCGATACGGGCGATCCTGATCGCCGCCGCCTGCATGTTGGTTTATATCATCATACGGTTTGAATGGAAGTTCGGGTTGGCAGCTGTGGCAGCCCTAATCCATGATGTCTTGATCATGGTCGCCTTTTATGGTCTGTTCCAGATACCGATCAACAACCCGTTTATTGCGGCAGTTTTGATCGTTGTCGGATACTCGATCAACGACACGATCGTGGTATTCGATCGTATCCGGGAAAATCGGAGGATATTCAAGAAAAACCGGATCGAGGATCTGATCGATAAAAGCATCAATCAAACTATCGTTCGCTCCCTAATGACTTCGATCACTACCGTCGTCGCTATCGTTCCTCTTTTGATGCTTGGCGGTGGATCGATACGGGAGTTTGTACTTCCTTTGATGATCGGTATCCTCGCAGGAGCAGTATCTTCCATCACGATCGCAAGTCCCGTCTATTACCAGCTGGAACGGCTGGTCAACCGTCCGCGCTATCAGGGGAAATAGGGTCCATCTATGGAAAACACGGAACGTATGGAGATCTTCCTCGAAGAGCTTCTGCAAAAAAATTCGAATTACGACATCGAACGAATCGAGCGGGCGTATCGGAAAGCAGAAGAGATCCACGAGGGACAAATGCGAAAATCCGGTGAGGATTATCTTACCCATCCCATGGCTGTCGCTCAGATCCTGGCAGACTTGGGTATGGATGAGAACACGATCATCGCCGGGCTTCTCCACGACGCAGTGGAAGATACTCCCTATTCCCAGGAGGATCTGAAAAAGGATTTTGGCGACGAAATCGCCGTTTTGGTAGATGGGGTCACCAAACTGGGATCTCTCGTCTATGAGAGCAAGGAAGAGCGACAGGCAGAAAATCTGCGAAAGATGTTTTTGGCGATGTCCAAGGATATTCGTGTCCTGATCATAAAGCTGGCGGACCGTCTTCACAACCTGAGAACCATAAACTACATGAACGAAAGCCAGATCAAAGAGAAGTGCAAAGAGACTCTGGAAATCTACGCTCCGCTTGCCAGTCGACTGGGCATCTATGCGATGAAGTTCGAGCTGGAAGACATTGCCCTCAAGGAACTGGATCCGGATGTTTATTATGACCTTGTGAAACAGGTCAGCATGAAAAAGGAATTGCGGATCGATCACATCAATAAAGTGATCGACGTCATCAAAGAGAGCTTGGACAATCTGAACATTGCCTACGAGATCAAAGGCAGAAACAAGCATTTCTATAGCATCTACCGAAAAATGAAATACCAGGGCAAGCAACTGGATGAAATTTTTGACTTGACCGCAGTTCGTGTGATCGTGGAATCGGTAAAGGATTGCTACGCAGTCCTCGGTATCGTTCACACCCGTTGGAAGCCGATCCCGGGACGGTTCAAAGACTACATTGCCATGCCGAAGCCCAATCGATACCAGTCCCTTCATACCACCGTCATTGACGACAACGGCGACCCCTTTGAGATCCAGATACGAACCGCGGAGATGCACAAGATCGCCGAATATGGTATCGCCGCCCACTGGAAGTACAAAGAAGGGGTGGAAGAAGACCGGGAAGAAGTCAAACTGGCATGGCTCAGACAAACGCTGGAATGGCAGACGGATCTCAACGATTCCAGAGAATTTATGGAGACGTTGAAAGTCGATTTGTTTTCCAACCAGGTGTTCGTTTTTACTCCAAAAGGCGATGTGATCGAACTACCAGCCGGTTCCACTCCATTGGATTTCGCATTCAAGATCCACTCTGCCATCGGCGCCAAATGTGTCGGAGCCAAGGTCAATGGGAAAATGGTACCAATCGACTACACGCTGCGCAACGGAGAAATCGTCGATATCGTCACGTCTTCCAACAGCAAAGGTCCGAGCATCGACTGGCTCAAGATCGTCAAGAGCAATGCGGCGCGAAATAAAATTAGGCAATACCTGAAAAAAGAGAACAAGGGCGAAGATATCAGCAAGGGCAAGGAGATGCTGGAAAAGTACATCCGCAGAAAGGGGTACGATCCGCAACTGATCATCCGGACCCAGTGGATCAACAAAGTTGCAAAGAATCTGAACATCTCTTCTTCCGATGATCTTTACAGCCAGATCAGCTATGGCGGTGTCATGCTGTCCAAAGTCTCCACTCTGTTGCTTGGGTTCTATCACGAAGACAAACAGCTTGAGCTGAAAGGCAAGGAAAAAGAGATCAAAGCGATCGAAGAGCGGAAACGTGTTCATGAAACTCCTACTAACGGTATCACTGTGGAGGGGATGGATGACCTCCTGGTTCGATTTTCCAAATGCTGCAACCCGGTTCCCGGAGACGAGATCATCGGATTTATAACCAAAGGACGAGGCATTTCAGTCCACCGGGTCGACTGCTTCAACATCATTTCCCTGCCGGAATCGGAAAAGCCGAGACTGATCCCGGTGGAATGGAATCAAGCGAAGAAAAACATCGCTTACAATGCAGACATCCAGATCCTGGCAGAAGATCGAAAAGGTCTGTTCTCAGACATTTCCAGAGTCTGTGAAGACATGGATGTCCACATCGCCGGCGTAAATGCCAAAAGCAGCAAAGAAAACATTGCCACCATCACGATGACCTTGTCTCTCACCAATACCGGCCAGCTGGAGAAGGTGCTGCGACAGCTCAGAAGCGTCCAGGGCGTCGCAGATGTGTACCGGTCCAGCCTATAGTATTTAAACAAGGAGCAGCTGATTTATGAGAGCCGTCGTTCAGAGAGTCAAATCATCCAACGTCGCAGTCGACGGTACGATCACCGGATCCATTGGTTTGGGACTTACCGTGCTGCTTGGTGTAGAAGAGGCCGACAACAGCGCTGATGCGTCCTATATGGCGGAAAAAATCACAGGGTTGCGCATCTTTGAAGACGAAGAAGGAAAGATGAACCGGTCAGTGCTGGACGTCGGTGGAGAGATACTTGCGATCTCTCAGTTCACATTGTTCGGTGATTGCAGAAAAGGAAAGCGTCCCAGTTTTATCCGGGCAGCACGACCGGAACAGGCAGACGTACTCTACCAGGAATTTATCAGTGAATGCAAAAGCAAGGGGATCCGCGTTGCGGAAGGTGTCTTTCGGGCAGAAATGCTGGTCAACATCGCGAATGACGGTCCCGTTACGATCATGATCGACAGTAAAAAGGAGTTCTGATATGCTGATACAACATTTTATCACCGGCCCATTGGGCGTGAATTGCTATCTTGTTATAGACGAAAACACGAAGACCGGCTTCATCGTAGATCCCGGCGGTGAGTCTGGAAAACTTGTGCAGGCGGTCAAAGAGAAGGGCGTGAACGTCACTCATTTGATCCTGACGCATGGTCATCCGGACCACTTGTGCGGACTGGACTTCTACCAAAGAACGTTCCCGGAGATCCTGGTCGTCGCTCATGAAGCAGAATGCGACATGCTGTCGGATGCAAAGAAAAACCAGTCAGCGATGTACTGCGGCAAACCAGTATCCGTAGAGCCCGATATTACGGTCAGCGACATGGATACCATGAAAATCGGCGACCTTGAGCTTCTTTTCATCCACACACCCGGGCATACCAAGGGCGGGATGTGCATTTATCTTGATGGAACGTTGTTCAGCGGGGATACGCTGTTCCAGAACTCCATCGGACGGACTGATTTTCCTTATTCCTCCTATCCTGCGATCCGTTCCGCGATCAAAGACAAGCTTTTTGTGCTGCCGGCAGAAACGGTAGTCTATCCGGGACATGAAGGATTTACAACGATCGGTCACGAAAAGGAGCACAATCCATTTGTATGAGTTGTATTTCAATCGAGCGCCGGGGACCTACAATTTGCAGGAAATGGCGCGAATGTTTCTTCCTTCATCGGAATTCCGTATCCTGGATGTGGACCCTTTGACGGAAGGGACGAAACCGCTGCCTGAAAAGATGATACGGATCCCCGACGACATAACGGACAAAAATGAGGCTAAGAGCTACCTCTTCCAACAGCTTTCCGCGTTGACCGGCCAAAGCCCGGATTGGGGCATACTGACAGGGGTTCGACCAGTCAAACTGGCAGGCGACATGCTGGCTGCTGCAGGGTCTCTGGAAGCAGTCAAAGAGAGATTGCAAAACGAATACTATGTGAGTGAGGCAAAGGCGAATCTTATTATTTCCACATTGCAGACACAAAAAATTGCAATGCCGGAAACGGGCCCCTCGCTTGTCGGACTCTATATCGGCATTCCGTTCTGTCCGACCCGTTGTCTTTACTGCTCTTTTCCTTCGTATTCCATACAGGGAGCAGCAGTAGGGGCGTACATAGAAGCTTTAAAAAAGGAAATACGCTTCACCGGAGAAAAAATGAGAGAGAAGGGCTGGAGACCGGAATCGGTCTACATCGGCGGAGGAACGCCAACCTCGTTGACGTCTGAAGAACTCTCAGACTTGATGGATGTCATTCGTTCCTCCTTTGATCTCAAAGACTGCAAAGAGTATACGGTAGAAGCTGGCAGACCGGACACCATCACGGAAGAGAAATTGATCGCGATCCGAAGGAGTGGTGCCGATCGCATCAGCATCAACCCACAATCCATGAATCCAGAAACGCTGAAGCGAATCGGCAGAGCCCATACGCCAGAACAGGTGATCGGGGCATTCCGTCTGGCGAGAGCAGTTGACTTTTCCGTGATCAATGCGGATGTGATCGCCGGACTGCTGGACGAAACCCAAGAGGAATTTTCCGACAGCTTGAACGAACTGCTGGAACAGGGTCCGGAAAACATTACTGTACATACGCTTTCCGTCAAACGAGGATCACAGTTGGCAGAAATCGATGATAAGTATTCCTATCGGACGGGAACACAGGTGGGATCTATGGTGGCAGATGCATATCAGTGCCTGATCTCCAAAGGATACCGGCCTTATTATCTGTACCGGCAGAAACAAACCACGGGAAATCATGAAAACATAGGATATGCGAAACCGGGAGCCGAAAGCTTGTACAATATGCGCATCATGGAGGAAAACCAGACGGTGATCGCGCTGGGAGCCGGCGGAGGCAGCAAAGTATATAAGCAGAAAGACAAACGTTTGGAACGGGTGTTCAACGTTTCCAATTACCAGATCTACATCGATAGGATCAACGAAATGCTATTGCGAAAAGAAGCGGGAATTTTTGATGACCGGGAGGAAACAACGTGTCAAATCTGATCAAACGCACCCATATGTGCGGAGAAGTGGATCGGTCCCTGATCGGTTCCACGGTGGCTATGAATGGCTGGATCCAAAGAAGCAGAAACCTGGGAGGGTTGATATTCTGCGATTTAAGGGACAAAAGCGGGATCGTTCAGATAGTATTTAACCAGGATGTTCCAGAAGAACTATTTCAACGGGGCGATGCGTTGCGAAGTGAATATGTCGTGGGTGTGATCGGTCGTGTCAAGGAGAGAGAATCCATCAATCCTGACCTGAAAAACGGTGACGTGGAAGTGATCGCAGAAGAGCTTGTCGTTTATTCGGAAGCAGAAACGCCGCCGATCTACATCAAGGACGATGACGAGGTATCAGAAAATCTTCGTATGAAATATCGTTATCTGGATCTCAGAAAACACAAGATGCAGGCGAACCTTACCTTTCGCCACAAGGTGGCCAAACTGACGAGAGACTTCTTCGACGGAGAAGGCTTTACTGAAGTGGAAACACCGATGCTGATCAAACCGACCCCTGAGGGAGCAAGAGACTACTTGGTTCCCAGCAGGGTCAACCAGGGCTCGTTTTATGCGCTTCCCCAATCCCCCCAAATGTTCAAGCAGATTTTGATGGCAGGAGGGACCGATCGCTACATGCAGATCGTCAAGTGCTTCAGAGATGAGGACCTTCGGGCAGACCGGCAGCCGGAATTCACCCAGATCGATCTGGAAATGTCATTCGTCGATGTCGATGATGTCCTGGAGGTTCAGGAACGCTATCTGCAGCGTCTGTTTCGCGAGATAATGAACGTGGAAGTGAATCTTCCGCTCCCAAGGATCCCTTACGAGGAAGCCATGGAGAGATATGGAAGCGACAAACCGGATACTCGGTTTGGATTTGAATTGAAATCACTTTCAGAACTGGTTGCAGACTCTGCCTTCCCGTTGTTCGCCGATGCCGTTTCAGACGGAGGAACTGTTCGTGGGATCAACCTCAATGGATACAGTGATCGTTTCAGCCGCAAAGACATCGATAAGCTACAGGATGATATCAAAACCTTTGGCGCAAAAGGGCTGTTTTGGATCCGCGTCAGCGATGCCGAGATCACATCCTCCTTTAACAAGTTTTATGATCCGGAAGGACTAAAAAACCTGGCATCGGTCTTTGATGCGACCAGCAACGATTTGATCCTGATCGTCGCCGGCCCGGAAAAAGTTGTATTTGACAGTCTGGGCTTCCTCCGCAGAGAACTTGCAGGCCGGTTGGGCTTGTTGGACGAAAAAAGATTCGATCTCCTTTGGGTCGTAGACTTCCCGCTTTTGGAGTACAACGAAGAAGCAGGACGATTCACAGCAATGCATCATCCGTTCACTTCACCACATCTGGATGACATTCCTCTGCTTGCAACGGATCCTGGCAAGGTGAGAGCCAAAGCGTATGATATCGTACTTAACGGTGTGGAGATCGGCGGCGGCAGTATACGTATCCACGACAGAGAACTCCAGAAAACGATGTTCCGCGCCCTGGGACTGTCAGACGAAGAAGCGGCAAACAAATTTGGATTCCTTTTAGAGGCCTTCCGCTATGGGGTACCTCCTCACGGAGGGTTGGCGTACGGTTTGGACCGCATGATCATGCTGCTGCGTGGTGAAAAGAGCATCCGCGAGGTGATCGCTTTTCCGAAAAATCAGGCAGCGGCCTGCCTGCTCTCTGAGGCGCCATCGCCGGCAGGAGACGATCAATTGAAGGAATTGGGAATCGAACTGGTAAAAGAATAGGGGCGCTGCCATGAAACAGATCGGTATCATCGGAGGATCCTTCGACCCAATCCACAATGGGCATCTGATTCTTGCGGAGCAGGCCAGAGATGGCGCAGGTCTGGATCAGGTGATCTTTATTCCGGCCAAAACATCACCGTTCAAAGTGGATCAGAAGCCGGCAAGTGGCCAAGAACGCATGAAACTGGTGAAATTGGCCATCGAAGACAACCCGTTTTTTTCGGCTTCTGATTATGAACTGAACGGTCCCGACGTCTCCTATACGATCACCACGTTGCAGGAATTCAAAGAACGATGGAAAGGGGAAGCTGTGATTCATTTCATCTGCGGAACCGATGCATTTTTAAGCATGAAGCGTTGGAATCGTGCGGATGAGATATTGAAGGAATTTTCTCTGATCGTCGGTGCCAGGCCCCGATATAAGGACAAATCCAGAGATCTCATGATAGAAGAACTCAACGTGCTGTATGGAACGTCGGTAACAAAAGTCCAAATGCCGAAAATCGACATCTCTTCCAGCGACATCAAGGAACGGATCCGCACTGGCCGCAGCATCCGTTATCTTGTTCCAAGTAAAGTGGAAGAATGGATACGAGAGGAAGGATTATACCGTTCTCTTGTTTGAAACAGCAAAATATGGTATAATATATAAGTTATGCAAAACCAAATTGCAAAGGAAATTGAGATTTTTCTCGATCATCACGTAACGAATAAAAGGCGGGTCCACACGACAGGGGTCGTTGCCGAAGCGATCCGGCTCGCCGAACGATATAAAGAAGATAGCGAAAAAGCCGTCCTCGCCGCACGATGTCATGACATGGCAAGGGAGTACACGAACGAAGAGTTGAACCAATTTTTGGTTGCGTACGATTTGCCGGAACGGTATCGGGATGCTCCCGATCTCTCTCATGGGAAAATAGCAGCAGCAATGCTGCAAAAAGAGTTTGGTATTCAGGACAAAGAAGTGCTCAACGCGGTTTCCTTCCACACCACGGGACGTAAAGGCATGTCATTGCTGGAAAAGATCATCTATGTAGCAGACGCCATCGAGCCATCCAGGAATTATCCCGGGGTGGAAGAGATCCGGAGAACTGCCGACGAGGACCTGGACCGCGCCTGTCTTATGGCAATGGAATCGACCATACGCTATGTCAAAGACAGAGGAAAACAGCTGGACCAAGATACAGAAGCCGCAATGGCTTGGATCCATACTATTATCACCGAATCAAGAAAGGATTGTTTATGAACAACAAAGAAATCGCACTGAAAGCAGCAAAGATACTATCGGATAAGAAGGCCACCGATCTTGTCGTGATCGATATTCAGGAGAAGTCTTCCTTCGCCGACTATCTGGTGATCGCCACCGGAGGATCTGAGCGTCAGATCGGGACTTTGTCCGGCGAGATCATCGATCAGTTTGCCAAGGAGGGAATCGTCGCAAAAAATACAGAGGGTCGGCGTGGATCCGGATGGATCCTGCTTGACTACGGCGATATTTTGGTCAACATTTTCTCGGCGGAGCAACGCAGCCGTTACAACATCGAAAAAATATGGGGCGATGGAAACTTCCTGGCTCTTGAAGAATAGACAACGATCGGGAGGATCCAAAGATGCAGGCCAATTACAATTTTACTGAGATCGAAAAAAAGTGGCAGACCCATTGGGAAAAGACCCAACAGTTCCAAACGACAGAAGAGCCCGGAAGAGACAAATTCTATCTCCTGGAAATGTTTCCATATCCCTCAGGAAAGCTTCACATGGGTCACGTCCGCAATTATTCCATTGGAGACGTGATCGCAAGACACCTTACGATGAAAGGTAAAAACGTTCTCCATCCCATGGGATGGGACTCCTTTGGCTTGCCGGCAGAAAACGCAGCGATCAAAAATGGGATACATCCGAACGTCTGGACATGGGACAATATCACCGAAATGCGCGAACAGCTGAAAACTTTGGGTTTTAGTTATGATTGGGAGAGAGAAGTGGCAACCTGTCATCCGGATTACTACAAGTGGATGCAGTGGATCTTCATTCAATTTTTCAATCATGGCTTGGCGTATAAAAAGAAAAATCCTGTCAACTGGTGTCCGTCCTGCCAGACAGTGCTTGCCAACGAGCAGGTCGTCGAGGGTGGCTGCGAACGTTGCCATACCCCGGTAGGGAAAAAAGATCTGGAGCAATGGTATCTCAAGATCACTGATTACGCAGAACGACTGCTTAATGACATGGACGGCCTGGACGGGTGGCCAACGAAAGTAAAGACGATGCAGCGGAACTGGATCGGAAAAAGCATCGGCGCAGAAGTTGACTTCCCTATTTCCGGCTTCGCAGAAACGATGCGCATATTCACCACGCGTCCGGACACGCTGTTTGGCGTGACTTATATGGTTCTTTCTCCCGAACATCCTTATGTCGAGAAGCTCGTAGCGGGAACAGAGTATCAGAATCAAGTCGCAGACTTCCGAAAAAAGGTTCAATATCTGTCTGATATCGATCGTACTTCAACCACGCTGGAAAAGGAAGGTCTTTTCATCGGCAGGTATGCGGTCAATCCGATGAATGGAAAAGAAGTTCCGATCTACATTGCGAACTATGTTTTGATGGACTACGGCACCGGCGCCATCATGGCGGTTCCGGCCCATGACCAGAGAGATTTTGACTTTGCCGTCAAGTATGAGATCCCCATCGTTCCGGTCATTGACCCTTGCGACGATACGATCGATCTTTATGATTTAAAAGAGGCATTTGTTTCCGAAGGAAAGCTGATCAATTCAGGGCCTTTTGACGGTTTGGACAGCGAGACCGCTATCGAACAGATCAATCAATATCTGGAGAAAGAGAACATCGGGAAAAAGACGGTGAACTTCAGATTGCGGGATTGGCTGATCTCAAGGCAGCGCTATTGGGGCGCGCCGATTCCTATGCTTCACTGCGATCACTGCGGCTGGGTCCCGGAGCGGCTGGAAAACCTACCGGTTCTTCTCCCGACCGATGTGGAATTCACTGGCAAGGGAGAGTCGCCGCTGACCACAAGCAAGACCTTCCTGGAAGCCGAATGCCCGACCTGCGGAGGTAAGGCGACCAGAGAGATCGATACCATGGACACCTTCCTGGATTCCTCCTGGTATTTTCTGCGGTATACCGATGCGAAGAACGAAATGGAGATCTGGGACAAAGACAAGGCAAAGTATTGGATGCCGGTAGATCAATACATCGGTGGAGTAGAACATGCGATCCTGCACCTTTTATACGCAAGATTTTTCAATAAATTCCTATATGACATCGGATACGCGCCATCGGTTGAGCCTTTTACCAACCTGTTGACACAGGGAATGGTGCTAAAAGACGGTACGAAAATGTCCAAGTCGAAAGGAAACGTGGTAAGCCCGGAGGAGATCATCCAGAAATACGGAGCGGACACGGCCAGATTGTTCATTCTTTTTGCGGCGCCGCCGGAAAAAGAGCTGGAATGGTCCGATGCTGGTGTGGAAGGAAGCTTCCGCTTCCTGAACCGTGTCTACCGTTTGGTTTTCGAACTACGTGATGAACTGAAGGATGCGCCAAAGGAATATACGGTTGCCACTGAAGATGACAAGGAACTGGCTTACCACCTGCACAGCGCGATCAAAAAGGTAACAGAAGATCTGGGGAATCGCTTCAATTTCAATACCGCCTTGTCTGCTGTCATGATCCTGGTCAACGAACTTTACCGATACAAGACGGTAAGAGAGAGAAACGAAGGATTGTTGCGCCATGCAGTGGAGTCGCTGGTTTTGGTCCTTGCACCATTCACACCTCATATCTGTGAAGAAATGTGGGAGCAGCTAGGTCACGCCGGTTCACTCTATAAGGAACCGTGGCCGACCTATGATGAAAAGGCAACTATAAAAGACGAAGTGGAAATCGTCGTTCAAATCAATGGAAAAGGAAAAGAAAAAATATACGTAGCAAGCGGGCTGTCCAAAGAAGCGTTTTTGGAAGAGACCCTTGCAAACCCAAAAGTAGGAGCGTTACTGGAAGGTAGGCAAGTCGTGAAGATGATACCTGTTCCAGGCAAGCTCCTGAATATTGTCGTAAAATAGAGAAAGGAACATAACATTGAAATTGACAGAGACCTTCAAGGACAACTCAGCTGTGAAGCTGATACCTTTGGGTGGGCTGAACGAGGTAGGGAAGAACCTGACGGTTCTGGAACACAAAAATGACATCCTGATCATCGACTGCGGCCTGTCCTTTCCCGATGATGAGATGTTCGGCATCGATATCGTGATACCGGATTTCAGCTATCTCATCAAAAACAAGGAAAAAATCAAGGGCATGATCCTGACCCATGGACATGAGGACCACATCGGCGGGATCCCGTATCTTCTGAAGGAGATCGATGTGCCGATCTACGGCACCCGGCTTGCCATCGGTCTGGTCGCAAACAAATTGAAGGAGCATGGCATCAAAGCCAAACTTAACCCCATCAAGGCAGGACAAACACTGAAAATCGGGGAATTCAAGATCGAAACGATACGAAACACCCATTCCATCGCCGACTCCCTCGCTCTGGCCATCGACACACCGGCGGGTTTGATTTTCCACACAGGGGATTTCAAAATCGATTATACCCCGCTGGAAGGCGAACCGATGGATTTTCTCCGGCTGGCAAAGCTGGGAGAGCGTGGCGTGTTGCTTATGTTGGGTGACAGCACCAATTCGGAACGCAAAGGATATACTCCTTCCGAGAGGACCGTCGGTACAGCATTGGAAAACATTTTCAGGACCTGTGAAAATCGGATCTTGGTAGCGACCTTTTCGTCCAATGTCTATCGTGTACAGCGAATCATCGATACCGCCGTCATGTTCAATCGAAAGGTCGCCATCTCCGGCAGGAGCATGGTGAACGTCGTCAACATCGCAACAGAACTGGGATATCTCAACATACCGCCCAATGTCATCGTCGACATCAACAAGACGAAAGGTATGAAAGACTCGGAGATCGTGATCATAACGACCGGAAGCCAGGGGGAACCCATGTCAGCTCTGTCGCGAATGGCCACCAACGAGCATAAAATGCTGCAGATCAAACGAGGCGATGTGGTCATTCTTTCTTCTTCACCGATTCCAGGCAATGAAAAAACGGTATCCAACATCGTCAACCGTCTGTTTGCAAAAGGTGCAGAGGTGATTTATTCCGATATCGCAGACATCCATGTATCCGGCCACGCCTGTGCCGAAGAATTGAAACTGATCCATACGTTGATCAAACCCAAGTTCTTCATGCCGGTCCACGGGGAATACAGACATCTGCGTCAGCATGGATTGATTGCCGAATCTTTGGGAATGCCAAAGAGCAACATCTTTGTGATGGAAAACGGTGAGGTGTTGAACATTCGGAAAAATCAGGTCGTCAAAGCAAAAGAGTCGGTTCCGGGAGGCGCGGTGTACGTTGACGGTTTGGGCGTGGGGGATGTAGGAAACATCGTTCTGCGCGACCGTAAGCTGCTTTCTGAGGGGGGACTGATCATGGTCGTCGCCGCCATCGACAAAGCCACCGGAGAAGTGGTGTCCGGTCCGGACATCATTTCCAGAGGGTTCGTTTATGTCAGAGAATCAGAGGAGATGATCGCCTCTGCCCGCAACGTTGTGGAAGCCACTTTGAACCGTTTCAAGAAAGACCGTAAAAAGGACTGGCCAGCCATGAAAAACGCGGTGCGCAACGATTTACAGAACCATATCTATCAGACCACGAAGCGGAATCCGGTGATTCTGCCAATCTTTTTGGAGGTGTAGCAATGAATGTTTACGATGAAGCCCACGCACTGGCCAGAGCACTGAAAGAGTCTCCGGAATATACGACCTATCTTGCGTTGAAAGAAAAAGTCTCGGAAAACGATGACTTGTCAGCCAGCATCAACGATTTTCAAGCAAAACAATTTCAACTCCAGGCCCAGCAGGTCCTTGGCGGGGAGATGGGGTCCGACATGATGGAGCAGATCCAGAATCTATATCAGATCCTGCTCAAAGATCCGCTGGCGGCCCAGTATCTGCAGGCCGAGTTTGCATTTACCCGCCTGGTTTCTGATGTTTATGGCATCCTGGGAGAGGTGATTCGCCTTGGACCACAAGAGTGATCGTTTAAAGCAACTCAGAAAAACACTTCTGGAACGTCAGATCGATGCGCTTTTGATCTCCAAGAGCGAAAACCTTTTCTACTTTACTGGGTTTCGCTCCACTGAGTGTCAATGCGTCGTCACGGAACAAGATTTTTTTCTTGTGACCGACTTCCGATACGAGGAAGCAGCCAGGGAAACCGTCCCAGAAGCTCAGGTCGTCGTGACCGGAGACTCGGTAAGTCTCTTTTCCTTTCTGACCGAATTGCAGCCAAGTACGTTGGCCGTGGAAGAAAAGACGATTTCTCATGGATATTACCGGGAACTTGTGGATAAGACAAAGCTTCCTTTGGTTCCTGGCGACGGAATACCGGAAGCGCTTCGGATGATCAAGGATGCTTCTGAACGCAAGTCGATCAGCAGAGCGCAAGAACTGACCGATCTTTGCTTTTCACATATGCTGACGAGGATCCGGCCCGGGCGAACCGAACTGGAACTTGCCTGGGAGATCGAACGTTTCTTGCGGGAACAGGGAGCGGAAGCACTTTCGTTTGAGACGATCTGTGTTTCTGGACCGCGGACTTCGCTTCCTCATGGGGGACCAACGAGCAGAGGGATCGAAACCGGTGATTTTGTGACTTTGGACTTTGGGTGCATCGTTGACGGGTACTGCTCTGATATGACCAGAACCGTGGTCATCGGGAAACCATCCGATGAGCAGCGACAGGTGTATGACATTGTACTGCAGGCACAGAAAGCCGCATGCAATGCAATCAGAGCCAACATGAGCGGCAAAGAAGCGGATCGTGCAGCAAGGGATGTGATCGAAGAGGCCGGCTTTGGAGCGGCGTTTGGTCACGGGACAGGGCATGGCGTCGGCTTGGAGATCCACGAAGCTCCGACTCTCAACAAAAAAAGCGAAGAGCTGTTAGTGGAAAACATGGTGGTCACTATAGAGCCTGGAATCTATTTGCCGGGCAAATTCGGGGTACGAATTGAGGACTTGGCATTTGTGACGGATTCCACTATAATAAATAAGACAAAGTCAGAAAAGGAATTGATCGTACTCTAGAAAAGAGACGAAGAAAACGGAGGAAGCACCCATGATCTACGCAAGCGAATTTAGAAAAGGCAACACGTTCGAAATCAACGGCGAGCCTCATGTCATCATCGATTTCCAGCACGTGAAACCAGGAAAGGGCGCTGCTTTTGTTCGTACAAAATACAAGAACATTCTGACTGGTGCGATCCGTGATGAAGCATTCAACCCCAACGACAAATTTCCCAAAGCCCACATCGAAACGAAGCAGATGCAGTACCTTTATTCTGACGGGGAACTGTATTACTTCATGGATGCGGAAACCTACGACCAGGTGCCGCTGATGGCAGACCAGGTGGAAGATGCCATAATGTACCTGAGAGAAAACGACATAGCTACTATAAAATTCTACAAGGACAAGGCATTTCTGGTAGAACCGCCAAACTTCGTAAATCTCAAAGTCATCGAAACGGAGCCCGGCGTCAAAGGGGATACGGCAACTAATGTAACGAAGGCAGCCACTGTTGAAACTGGAGCTGTCGTCCACGTTCCGATCTTCATTGAAGAGGGAGAAACTATATTGATCGACACCCGTACGGGCGACTATCTCTCACGATCGAAATAAAGCAAACGGGGCGGATCCAACGCCCCGTTTCTATCAATTGAGGACACCATGGTAAAACGAAAACGTAAAAGCAATGTACGAATTTACATAATAACATTATTGTCAATCATTATCCTGCTGGTTTTGGTTGGCGGTTTTGTCTTGCGTTCCTACTGGACGCAAGGTTTGGCCGCATTTGATCCAGCAGCCACAGAAACCATTGAAGTTACTGTGCCGCAGGGCACCGGAACGAAGGGGATCGGAGGGATATTGGAAGCGAATGGCGTCATTCGGGATTCTGATTTTTTTGCGATCGCATCCAGGATCAAAGGAAACGATGGCAAATACAGAGCAGGAAAATACACACTCTCTGCCAGCATGAGTTTGAACGATATTTTTGACAAGCTGCTGATAGGACAGGATGAGACAGTTCGGTTCACCATTCCGGAAGGGTACGACATCCGAAGAACGTTGGCAGCGTTGCAGGAAAAGGGATTGATCGAGCCAGAAAACTTCTTGAAGGAACTAAAATCAGGCAACTTTGACTATCGTTTTCTGGAGGGGATCCCGGCGGATGAAAACCAATTGGAAGGGTTCCTCTACCCGGAAACCTATGAAGTTTTTTCCGGCGCAACGGAGAGAGAGATCATAGACCGTATGCTCCGTCAATTCGAAACCGTATTTTCAGACGAACACTATGCCAGAGCAGAAGAGCTGGGGATGAGCGTCCGTGAAGTCATCACCTTAGCATCCGTCATCGAGAGGGAAGCCGTGGTCTCAGAAGACAGGCCGATCATCTCCGGTGTGTTCCATAACCGGCTGGCGATCGCAATGCCCCTCCAGTCCTGCGCTACAGTTCAGTATATTTTAGGGGAACAGAAGCCGGTTTTAAGCATCAAAGATACGCAGATCGACTCCCCATACAATACCTATATCGTTTCCGGTCTTCCTCCGACACCGATCTGTTCTCCCGGCATTGAATCCATCGATGCTGCTCTTTGGCCGACCGAGAGCGATTATCTTTACTTTTTGGCCAAAGGAGACGGTTCCCATGTTTTCTCGATCACTTTTGATGAGCATTTGAGAAACAAGGCGATCTACATCGACAATTGAAAAAAGAGGATACTATGAAACAAATCGAATTGCTGGCGCCGGCAGGTGATCCGGAAAAACTGCGGATAGCCATTGCATACGGCGCGGATGCGGTGTATGTGGGAGGCGAAGCCTTCGGTCTGCGCGCCAGTGCCGGAAACTTTGATCCGGAACAACTAAAGGAAGCATCAGCTTTTGTGCATAAGAGTGGAAAGCGGATCTATTTGACGTTGAATGTCTTCGCCCACAATGAAGATATCGACGGCATTTCCGCGTATATAGACGCCATTTCCCATATCCCCATGGATGGTTACATCGTTTCTGATCCAGGCGTCATCCATCTCATCCGAAAGAGAATGCCAGAGGCGACACTTCATCTAAGCACCCAATCGAACACGACAAACCACATGTCAGTCGCTTTCTGGAAACAAGCAGGGATCCGGAGGATCGTTTTAGCCAGAGAATTATCGTTGAACGAAATACGAGAAATAAGAGAAAAATCTGGGGATGATGTTGAGCTGGAAGCCTTCGTCCATGGTGCCATGTGCATTTCTTACTCCGGACGATGCCTTTTGTCCAATGCGATGACCGGAAGAGATGCCAATCAAGGGGAGTGTACCCATCCTTGCCGTTGGAAGTACCAACTGGTGGAGGAGCAGCGTCCCGGAGAGTTCTACCCGATCGAAGAGAATGAACGGGGCGCCTACATCATGAATGCAAAGGACCTGTGCATGATCGAGCACATTCCGGATCTGATACGTTCCGGTTTGGACTCGCTGAAGATCGAAGGAAGATCTAAAAGTCTTTATTATGTGGCATCGGTCGTCGGCGCCTATCGCAAGGCGATCGATGCTTATTACAGTTCGCCGGAAACCTATCGGGTGGAAGAATCCTGGTTGCAGGATCTGAACCGGGCAAGCCATCGACTCTATTCGACAGGTTTTTTCTACGGAAGACCGGATGAGGGCGGCCAAAATTATGAAACCAGTCAGTATGTGAGGGAATCCACATTTTTGGGGTTGGTGAAAGACTATGATCCAGTCACAAGGACTGCCCTGATCCAACAGAGAAACAAGATCGTCACCGGCGACACGATCGAAGTCTTCGGTCCGGGCGATGTCAGCTTTGTTCAGCAGGTGGAGGGAATGACGGATGTGGAAGGAAATCTGCTCGTCGCAGCGCCTCATCCGAAGCAGATGATCCGACTGCCACTGGCAGAACCGGCATACGAAAATTTTATAGTATGCAAAAAGAATTGATGGTATAATAAAACCGCAATAAGAAGGAGGAACTACGCATGGACCCAAGCCCCGACCCTAGTATGCCCATTGGATCACAAGTTGTATTTCTGGTATTATTGGTTTTATTGAACGCTTTTTTTTCCGCCTCAGAAATGGCGATCGTTTCGGTCAACAAGAATAAAATCAAAATTCTCAGTCAGGAAGGAAATGTCAAAGCAAAACTATTGCTTGACTTGATCGAGGAACCGAATCGCTTTCTTTCCACGATTCAGGTCGCTATCACATTGGCAGGATTCTTGGCCAGTGCGGTTGCAGCGATCGGTATGGCGGATGATCTTGGCATGTATATCACTCGTCTCGGTATCCCGTATGGAACTCAGTTTGCCGTTGTGATCGTCACTCTCATCCTGTCCTATTTCTCTCTTGTGTTCGGAGAATTGTATCCAAAGCGGATGGCACTGCAGCATGCGTTAAAAATCTCGCTGGCGACGGTGAGGATCGTTCTTTTCCTGTCGAAGGTCATGGCACCATTTGTATTTTTGCTCTCCTGGTCCGTGACGGTGCTATTAAAGATCACCAGGCAGAAAACGACAACCACTGAGGATGAGTTTTCCGAAGATGATGTCATGTCGATGGTCGAGGTCGGCCAGGAAACTGGTTTTCTGAAAGAGGAAGGCGCAAGGATGATCAGCAGTATCTTTGCTTTCGACGACAAACTTGCCTACGAGGTCATGACCGCCAGAACCGATGTGTTTACGATAGACATCGACGACCCGCAAGAAGAATATGTGGATGAACTGATGGAGCTCCGCTATTCCCGTATCCCCGTGTACGAGGACGATATGGACAACATCATCGGCATCCTCAACATCAAAGATTATCTCATCCAGGCGAAAGCGATCGGATTTGAAAACATCGATATTCGCAAGATACTGAGAAAACCATATTTCATACCGGAAAGCAAGAAGATAGATGATCTGTTTCGTGAACTGCAGACAGCAAAGCAACACATCGCGATCCTGATCGACGAATATGGAGGATTCTCCGGCATCGTAACGATGGAAGACCTGATCGAGGAGATCGTTGGAGAGATCGACGATGAATTTGATGAAGAAGAACCGGACATCCAGAAAATCGACGAGAACACGTACCTCCTGGAGGGTGTGATCTCTTTGAGTGATCTGAACGATGAACTGGATATGGACCTTCAGTCGGAAAACAGTGAAACTCTCGGCGGTTTTCTCCTGGAGATCCTCGGAGAGATCCCGGACGAAGACAAAAGCGAATACCCTACGATCGAATTTGAGAACTACATCTTTCAAATCGAAGAAGTGTCCGAACGCAGGATCGAGAAAGTCCGCCTGACGATCAACGTGAATGAAAGTCCCGAACTTTAGTGCAGGAGAAGGGAAACATGGCAACGAACAACAATGAGGACAAAGTCGGCACAGTGAAGATCGCAGATGATGTGATCGCAGTCTGTGTGCTGAACGCCACTCTTAAAACAGCCGGCGTTTCAGCTCTCAGCGGAGGCCTCACAGACAGCCTTTCCCGTAACTTACTGGGAAAGGAACCAGTATATAAAGGGATCAAAATCAATCAGGGTGATGACGGTGTCGTCATCGACATCTCAGTGATCGTCGAGTATGGGGTAAAGATTCCAGCGGTCGCATGGGACGTGCAGGAAAATGTAAAAAATGAAGTAGAGGAAATTATCGACATTCCGGTCATCGCTGTGAACATCCACGTAGCCGGCGTCCATTTCAAAGACGATTCAACAGCCGGCTGAGGAGGATAACATGGGCAAACGAGACGCCAGAAAAGAAACCAGAGAATGCTTTATGCAACTTTTGTATGAAATGGACATACAGAGGGATTTTACGATTTCCCGAAGGGACTTGTTCTGGTCTCGGTTGGAAGGACTCAGGAATTACAAGGACAACGAAATCACCGTCGTTGAAAAAAAAGGTCCGTCCCCGGAAAAAAAGTACTTCGACAACATGTATGAGATCGTCACTGTGAACATGGAGAAAATCGACCGCGTCCTTGCAGGCGCCAGCGACAACTGGAAACTGGAACGAATCAGCCGGGTGGACCTGGCGATCCTCCGACTTGCAGTCGCAGAACTGATTTATGTTGAAGACATACCCGACTCGGTCTCGATCAATGAAGCCGTAGAGTTGGCAAAAAAATTCGGCAGTGAAGATTCGGGGAAATTCGTAAACGGCATTCTGGGGAATGTGGTCAGAGGTCGGGATGAAACGACAATGTGAGGCGATCCTGGCGTTTGATACCAGCAATTACACCACTTCCATCGCTGTGGTGACGAGAGAAAACAAAATTGAGATCGATGAGCGAGCATGCTTGCAAGTGGCCAAGGGCGAACGGGGATTGCGACAATCCCACGCCCTTTTTCAACATATGGACCGATTGCCGGGTTTGATCGATAGCGTTTTTCAACAAGTCGATCCGTCTTGCATCAAGGGAGTCGCGGCCAGTGACCGGCCAAGACCGGTGGAAGGTTCATATATGCCTGTATTTCGTGCCGGCACGTCCTTCGGCAAGGCCGTGGCCTCTACGTTGGCTGTGCCGTTCTTTTCCTTTTCTCATCAGGAAGGCCATCTAGCTTCCGCCGCATTGGGAACGGAAATCGAAACACTGGATCGTTATCTCGCATTTCATCTTTCGGGAGGAACTTGTGAACTTCTGCTGGTGGACAACGGGATCATAGAATGCGTCGGAGTATCGAAAGACATCTCCTTTGGTCAGGTCATCGACCGGATCGGTGTTGCCATGGGCTTGCCATTTCCTGCAGGAAAAGAACTGGATGAGATGGCATCGGTGGAGATCTGTCAGAAGCCGCTTTTGAAAGACATTCCGTTCCACGGACTCGACACGAATCTGTCCGGCTTTGAAACACAGGCCGCAAAGCTGTGGGATACGGGTTCCATAAAGAAAGAGCAGTTGGCCTCCCAAGTTTTTTCCACGATGGTGCGAGGCCTTGCAAAATGGAGCGAACGAGCATCTACGCAGCTGAATTGTGAGCATATTTTATACACCGGCGGTGTTGCGGAAAGCCGGGTCCTTCAGGAAGGTCTGATGGAGCATATGAAAACAACGCAGATAAAAGCATCCTTTGCAGCCGCAGGACGATCTTCAGACAACGGGATCGGTATCGGCATTCTGGGAGGGAGACAGCGATGGCGATGAAACCGATTCAAGTATCGCAGTTGAACAGCTATATCAAGAGAATCCTCCAGACCGATCCGTTGCTGGGTAACGTTTCCGTCGTGGGTGAGGTCTCGAACCTGAAATATCATAGTTCCGGCCACGTCTATTTCACCATGAAGGACAGTACCAGCAAACTGAATTGTTTTCTCCCCTATGAGCAGGCAGTCGCGCTGCATTTCGAGTTGGCGGAAGGGATGGAGATCACCGCTTCCGGATATATCTCAGTGTTCGAACGTGGCGGCACCTATTCACTCAACGTTCGGGAGATCGAAGTGGAGGGTACCGGGAATCTGGCGATCGCCTTCGAAAAGTTGAAGGCGAAGCTTTCAAAAGAAGGATTGTTCGATGAGAAATACAAAAAGCCAATTCCGTTGCACCCGAAAAAGATTCTGTTGATCACTTCAGGCACGGGAGCCGCTGTCAGAGACATGATCAAGATCATCACGGAACGCAACGATCAGGTGGATATCGTCGTCATTCCCTGTCTGGTTCAAGGCCCTGACGCCGCTTCCGACATCAGCAAAGCGTTGGACGTGGCGAACCGAAAGTTTCGGGACGGAGATGTGATCCTTCTTGGAAGAGGCGGGGGGTCGACGGAAGAGCTATGGGCTTTCAATGAAGAGATCGTCGCGCGCAGCATCTTCTTGTCAGAAATTCCCGTGATTGCAGCGGTTGGCCACGAAACCGACGTAACGATCGCTGACTTCGTGGCGGATCTTCGCGCCGCAACTCCGTCAGAAGCAGCCAGATTGGCCGTACCGGAGACAGTGATGCTGAGAAAAAACATGATGGAATGGAAGCAACAACTTCATCAGCGGATGGAGGGGTATTTTGAGATATTGTCGTTGAAACTCCGTCAGCATGACATCGAAGGACTTCGACAAAGACTCAACGATAGAATCAGCTATCTGGAATTGGAGTGTAAACACCAGGCTGCCGAACTTGAAGCGTACAATCCGTATTCGATCATGGATCGCGGTTACGCAGCTGTGGTCGACAAGGAAGGTCGTTTTGCCAAAGGTGTCGACACCTTCAAGGCGGGGGATTCCTTGACGGTCATTTTCAAAGATGGTAAAATAAATTGTTCTGTAGAAGAAGTCCGGAGGCGTTCCAATGGAAAAGAAAACTAAGAACCAAATGAGCTTCGAGGAAGCACTGACCGGTCTGGCACGTTCCGCGGAGACGCTCAAAAAAGAGGGGACAACGCTAGAAGATGCAATGCATTCTTTTGAAGAAGGAATGGCTTACCATGCCCGATGCGCCGAACTGCTTTCGGAAGCCAAACAACGCATTTTGATCTACGACCGCAAGCAGGATACTGTAATCGATTTTGATCAGCAATAGAATATGTGGGGATACGAATGTATAATGACGAATACCTGCGATTGAAAGCTACAATCGACGACCACCTGTTGGATTTTCTGCCGGAAATAGACAACAAGAGCAATACGCTCAGCGAAGCTATGCGATATAGCCTGACTGTGGGAGGAAAACGACTGCGTCCGGTGCTTCTGATGGCAAGCTGCGAATTCTGTGGCAAAGACAGCAAGCTTGCGCTGCCCTATGCTTGCGCTATCGAGTATATCCATACCTACTCCCTCATTCATGATGACCTTCCGGCGATGGATGATGACGATCTGCGGCGAGGGCAAGAGTCGAATCACAAGGTGTTTGGTGAAGCGACAGCGATCCTGGCAGGCGACGGATTGTTGTCTACAGCGTTCGAAGCCATGATGAAAGATATGCTGTTGTATTTCGACGACCCTCAAAAGTTGAAATGCCGCATTCAGGCAGCGTACGAGATCGCCAAAGGATCCGGATGTAGAGGAATGGTTGCCGGTCAGATGGCAGATATCGAATCCGAGGGCCGACAGTGTTCGAGAGAATACTTGGATTACATCCATTTGAATAAAACCGCTTCCTTGTTGGTCGCTGCGGTTCGTGCTGGCGCATTCATCGGATGTGCTGACAAGCAAAAGCTGACAGATCTGACGGTTTATGCCGAATGTCTTGGACTTGCTTATCAAATCGCGGATGACCTCCTGGATCTCGATGGACAGGAAGCGATCGTAGGTAAAAAAACAGGAAAGGACGCGGGACACAGGAAGTGTACATTTCCTTCTGTCTATGGAGAGGAGCAAGCGAGAGATCGTCTTCATGAACTGACAGACAAAGCCATGGAAGTGCTGGCGCCCTATTACGACGAAGCTGAATTTTTCGTTCATCTCGCTGAGGAACTGGCCGTCCGGGTCAAATAAGGAGACACTAGATGAAACACCGGTTGTCGGACTATGATTTTCCGGCAGAACTGAAAACCATGACGGAACGGGAGCTGGGGCTCCTTTCGTTTGAAATCAGAGATTTTCTAATCGACAAAGTATCAAAGACCGGCGGTCACATCGCCTCCAATCTGGGGACGGTGGAATTGACTATTGCATTGCATTCTATTTTTAACAGTCCTGTTGACAAGATCCTTTGGGACGTAGGCCACCAGTCCTATGTGCATAAAATATTGACCGGCCGGGCAGAAGCGTTTGATTCGCTTCGTTGTTTCGACGGACTTTCCGGATTTCCCAAACGAAAGGAAAGTCCTCACGATGCCTATGATGCCGGACATGCTAGCACATCGATCTCTGTGGGGATGGGTTATGCCGCTGCCCGGGATCTGAACGGTGAAGACTATTCGGTGGTCTCCGTGATCGGAGACGGGGCAATGACCGGCGGCGTCGCCTTCGAAGCGCTGAACAACGCTGGTAGTTGGAAATCAAACCTGATCGTGATCCTCAATGATAACGAGATGTCGATCAACAAGAATCATGGAGGATTGTCCCAGCACCTTGGTAAGCTACGCGCTTCCCAGACGTATCTGGGGTTCAAGCGTCAGATGAAAAAAACTCTGGAAGGGATCCCCATCGTAGGAGAAGGTCTGCGTTCCGGATTCGGCCACATAAGAGACGCAGTGAAATATGCCATCGTTCCAGGCGCGATCTTTGAAGAATTCGGGTTTACCTATTTCGGACCGATCGACGGCCACAGCATTCACGATCTCCGTGAAGTGTTGACCCTTGCCAAAGAGATGGACGGTCCGGTATTGGTCCACGTTGTAACAAAAAAAGGAAAAGGGTACCGCAATGCGGAATCCGATCCGTCCAAATACCATGGGATCGGCTGCTTTGATCCGGAGACGGGCAAAACACAAGGAAGCAATGAAGGTATCAGCTACTCGGATCTTGCAGGAAAAACCTTGACAACGCTGGCGGCGACCGATGATAAAATCGTTGCGATCAGTGCCGCCATGATCGACGGTACCGGTCTCAGCCATTTTCAGCGCATGTATCCCGAACGAACCTATGATGTCGGCATTGCGGAGCAACATGCCGTATCTTTTGCCGCAGGATTGGCTTTGAACGGATACCGTCCTGTTGTTGCAATTTATTCTACTTTTTTGCAGAGAGCTTACGATCAAATCATTGAAGACATCTGTCAGCAGAATTTACCGGTGACATTTTTGATCGATCGTGCTGGTAACGTTGGAAATGACGGGGAAACTCACCATGGGATATTTGACTTGTCCTATCTGTCACACATACCGGAGTTGACGGTGATGGCTCCCAAAGACGGTGATGAGTTAGTGGCCATGATGGAGTATGCGCTATCAACAAACCGTCCTTGTGCGATCCGTTATCCCAGGGGCACAGTGGAGGACCTTTCTCTTGACCGTGCAGTGGTTCCCATCGATGGACGCTGCGAGGTCCTGCAAGAAGGAAGCGACGTCAGTTTGATCGCCATCGGAAAGATGGTGGCTATCGCCCTCGATACGGCGGAACGGCTCCGGCAGATGGGGTTCCGTGCCGATGTGATCAACGCCAGATTTTTAAGGCCAATGGACAGAGAAACGATCATTGCTTCCGGGAGAAAGACCGGCAGGATCGTTACAATGGAGGACAATGTCATTCTCGGCGGATTCGGTGCCGAGATACTGACGATTCTTGCTAGTGAAGGTTTGTGGGAATATCGGACTCTATGCATAGGATGGCCGGACAAATTCATACCCCACGGAGATACGGACGTTCTATTCCGAGCCTTTGGCATGGATGCGAAGTCGATCAGCGAAAGGGTGCGTGGATTCATTGAAGGAACGTCTTGACCTGATCCTGGTACAACGTGGACTCTATCCCACCAGAGAAAAGGCGAAAACTGCCATTATGGCAGGACACATTTATGTAAATAAACAGATTTCCGATAAACCGGGAAGTCCGGTCGATGAGTCTGCCGAGATCGAGATCCGTCATTTAGGCTGTCCCTACGTTGGACGGGGCGGACTGAAACTGAAGCAAGCGATCGAAGTGTTCGACCTGGATCTTACTGGCGTAGTCGCCGCCGACTTCGGCGCTTCCACCGGAGGCTTCACCGATTGTATGCTCCAAGAAGGGGCCAAACGTGTTTATGCGATCGATGTGGGCTATGGACAACTTGACTACCGACTTAGAAACGACGACCGTGTGATCAACAGGGAACGGTGTAACATACGCTATATGGAGCCGGATGCAATCCCAGAACCGCTGGATTTCATCACTGTCGATGTTTCATTCATCTCGCTTTCCCTTATCCTGCCGGTGGTGGCATCGGTACTGCGTGACGGAGGAAACGTCGTTTGCCTTGTAAAACCCCAATTTGAGGCCGGTAGGGAATTGGTTGGCAAGCATGGCCTGGTGAAGGATCCTGACGTACACATCGATGTGATACGAAAAGTAATGTCCTACGGGGGAGATGCAGGGTTGCGGCCGGTAGCGCTCTCTTACTCGCCGATCACCGGGGCGAAAGGAAACATAGAATATCTTCTGCTTCTGCACAAAGAGTCCAAAGATGAAGCCGTAGAAATTCCGGTGGATGTTGTCGTGGCAGAAGCTCACAGCCGATTGGACCGACGAGGATAGAAACATGGCGATGACACCTATGATGGAGCAATACCTTGCGATCAAGGAGCAGCACAAAGATGCGATCCTGTTCTTTCGTCTCGGGGATTTTTACGAGATGTTCTTCGAGGATGCTCTCGTTGCTTCCAAAGCTATGGAGATCACCCTGACCGGAAAGAGCTGCGGCCTACCGGAGCGAGCTCCCATGTGCGGTGTGCCGTATCATGCGGCTGAAGTCTACATTGCAAAACTGATCGAAAAGGGATTCAAAGTAGCGATCTGCGAACAGACGGAAGACGCATCGGCCGCAAAGGGTCTTGTCCGAAGGGAAGTCGTGCGCATCATAACACCGGGAACCCTGATCAGCCAAACGATGCTGCGAGAAAATGACAACAATTTTCTTGCGGCTTTATTTATTGGAGACAAGGGAGCCGGTTTGGCGTATTGCGATATCTCTACCGGTGAGATCACAGCGGTAGAACTGACCGGCAGGGATTCCACCGATCGTTTACAGGATGAGCTTGCAAAAGTTGGTTCAAGAGAACTATTGATCGATAATGCGGTTGCAGAACTTGATGATGTCCGGGCATTGCTGGAAGACACCGGTGCATTTCTTACTGTCCTGCCGTCCCAAAGCTTCGATTTGAAAGCGGGGGAGCTCCGTATTTGCGCCCAATTTCACGTACATGCAGTGAATGGACTGGGTCTGGAGGATCGGGACTGTAGCAAACGTGCGCTTGGCGCACTTTTGACGTATTTGATGGACACCCAGAAACAAAACCTTTCCCACATCAGAACGCTGAAGATCGCAGATACCGAAGGGCATATGTCTCTTGATAAAGCGACGATCCGGAATCTGGAGTTGACCGAGACGCTCTATGAAAAAAATAATGCCGGTTCACTTCTGGGGATCCTGGACAAAACAAAGACAGCAATGGGTTCACGCAGACTCAAACAATGGATCCGTGAGCCCTTGAACCGGGCGCCGCAAATTCAGGAACGCCTGGATGCGGTCGAAGTCCTTCTGGATGAGGTTCTTCTGCGAAACGATCTGCGAGCAGCCATGCAACATGTGTATGATCTGGAGCGACTCAGCGGCAGGATCGCCGCAGGTACGGCCAACGGAAGAGATATGATCGCTTTGCGGGATTCCATATTGCATATTCCTGAAGTACAGTCCGAACTCGTCCAAAGAGAAGATCCACTGTTGTCTCGCCTGGGATCGGAGATCGACTCCCTAGCCGATATCTATGAGATGATCAGCAAAGCCATCGTGGAGGAACCGCCATTCACGGTAAGAGAAGGCGGTCTGTTTCAGAAAGGATACTCTGCGGAACTGGATGCACAAAAGGAGTCCATTCGGGACGGCCAGAAGTGGATCGCCTCTCTGGAAGAGGAAGAACGGAAACGAACCGGGATCAAAAACCTGAAAGTTGGTTACAACAAGGTCTTTGGGTATTATATTGAAATCACGAAGTCATACTATGATGCTATACCGGAAAACTACATCCGCAAACAGACATTGGTCAATGGAGAGCGCTTCATCACACCGGAACTAAAAGAAGTGGAAAGCGTCGTCCTGAATGCAGAAGCGATCATCAACCAGATGGAATACCAACTGTTCCAGGAACTGCGAGACAAGATCCAGTCACAGATCCCCAGGATCCAAAAAACCGCATTTGCGCTCTCGGTCTTGGACGTGTTGCTGTCTTTTGCTGAAGTCAGCAACCGCTACGCTTACGTCAAACCATTGGTCGACGAGTCCGATCGGATCGTGATCGAAAAAGGGCGACATCCGGTATTGGAACGATCATCGAAAGAAATCGTATTCGTACCGAACGACGTATATCTTGACCGGGATCAAGCAACGATGCTGCTGATCACAGGCCCAAACATGTCAGGAAAATCGACGTATATGAGGCAAACTGCCCTGATCGTACTCATGGCGCAGATCGGCTGTTTTGTACCTGCGGAAGAGGCAAAAATAGGCCTTGTAGATCGCATCTATACCAGGATAGGCGCCTCGGACAACCTTTCACAGGGACAGAGCACTTTTTATGTTGAGATGAGCGAACTGGCACACATACTCAATACAGCAACGGATAAAAGCCTTGTGATCCTTGATGAGATCGGACGAGGGACTAGCACCTATGACGGACTATCCATTGCCTGGGCTGCCGTGGAGTATCTTTGCGAACCACATAGAAGAGTACGCACTCTGTTTGCGACTCACTATCACGAGCTCACCGTACTAGAAGATAGAGTGACCGGTGTGGTCAATCGTAACGTCGATGTTCGGGAAGCCGATGGCACCATCGTATTTCTTCATAAAATCGTCGATGGAAGCACCAGTCGAAGCTATGGGATCCACGTAGCGGAACTGGCAGGTGTTCCGTTGGAAGTTTTGGAAAAGGCGACCGATAAACTCAAAGAACTGGAGTGGGGAGCCAACCAGCCGGTCGTTGGAGAAGTCAGAGAGCAGATTTCGATGTTCGACCGGATCGAACAACCGAATCCACTGGTGGAACGGCTGAAGGAGCTTGATATAATGGAAATCACACCGGGGAAAGCGATCGTGCTTTTGGAGGAACTGATCGATGCAGCAAAGAGATGAGATTCGAGTTCTTCCAAAAGAAGTCGCCGATAAAATAGCTGCAGGAGAAGTAGTCGACCGACCACTTTCTGTGGTAAAAGAACTGCTGGAGAACGCCATTGATGCCGGCTCCGATCAGATCGTCGTTGAAATCAAAAATGGCGGGAAAACATACATCCGCGTCTCGGACAACGGGTGTGGTATTCCTGCTGAGCAGCTGCCTTTGGCCTTCCTTCGTCATGCCACCAGCAAAATCCGAGTGGAAAAAGATCTGGAGTCCATTGAAACTCTTGGGTTTCGAGGAGAAGCACTGGCCAGCATTGCTGCAGTGTCCCGGGTCACGATCATTACAAGAACAAGAACGGAAGTCGTTGGAAACCGCTTGCGAATGGATGGCGGCAACCTGGTGCAACAAGAGGGAATCGGTTGCCCGGAAGGCACCACGGTACTTGTTGAAGATCTGTTTTTCAACACACCGGCACGATTGAAGTTCCTTAAATCCGAGGGAAGCGAGAGCACTGCTGTCATCGATTTCGTGTCACGGATGGCTCTTGCGTATCCCCTGATCCGCATACGAATGATCAGCAACGAAACGATGCTTTTCGCCACAAATGGAAAAGGCAACATTGAAACAAACATAGCAACGATCTACAGCAAGGACATCGGCGATCGTCTGATCCGTACAGAAGCAGCCGACAGTGGGCTTTCTGTGCTGTTATTGCATTCTCCCATCGATACGACACGGAAGAGTCGCAGACACCAGGTCTATTTTATCAACGGCCGTCACGTGGAGAGCCAGATCATCGACCGCGCACTAACAAAAGCGTATCGGGAACGCATACCAGAGGGTAGATTTCCTGTGGTGTTTTTGTTTTTACATGTTGATCCCGCCAAACTGGACGTCAATATCCACCCGAACAAGAAAGAAGTTCGATTTGACCGGCCGGAGGAAATGGGAGAATTTATAACTGTCGCGGTTCAGAAGGGACTTCTTGCTGGAGGAAGCCCTGTAACACGTGGCGAATCCCTGGCACCCCGATTATTTACGAGACAAGAAGAGCAAAATACTAAAGTTGACATTAAACAATTATTGTCAACCGAACGAACGAGGCAAATCAACTATGAAGAGGCCGCTGGGGACTCGTCGGGATTCCTGATAAGCGAAGAGCAACGACCGGAAGTGATTTCAACCCCTCAAAGAGAGCGGTTTTCAGACTTGAACGTCGTTAGCACCGTGTTCGGCACCTACGTCGTTGCCCAACGAGACGACAGTTTATACTTCATCGATCAGCATGCAGCCCACGAACGGATCCTGTATGAACGGTTTCTGTCCATGGTCAGGGAACGACAACCATCGAGTCAAGGTTTGATGGCACCGTTTCTCTTTGAATTGACCTCGGCAATGACTGCTTTGGAGCCCGTATGGCAGTCAGAATTGCAGCTATTGGGCTTTACGCTGGAGGAATTCGGACCGAGGACGTATCGGGTCTCGGCGATACCCTCCTTCACGGACATCCCGGTAGCATCGGCATTTTTGGAAGATTTTTTCGATCAAAAGGCAGATGAAGTTGCCAGCGAGGACAGCCATACAATTGAAAAGTTGATACTACACGCGTGCCGACAGGCGGTGAAGGCCAATGATCATCTGGACCTTCTGGAAATACGAAGACTGTTGGAAGATCTGGATCAGACGGAAAATCCTCTCTCTTGCCCCCACGGTAGACCAACCTACATACAATTAAAAAAACACGAGATCGAACGACTGTTTCGGCGGGTATAAAATGGATAGGATAAGAATCATAGCGGTCATCGGTCCGACGGGAGTCGGAAAAACCGAATACGCCATCGAATTAGCCAAAAAACTCGATGGCGAGATCGTTTCTGCCGACTCGATGCAGATCTACCGTCATATGACCATCGGCAGCGCAAAACCGACAGTAGAGCAGCAAGCTGCCGTTCCGCATCACATGGTGGATCTTGTCGATCCATGGGAACCGTGGACAGTGGCCGATTACCAAAGAGAAGCGCAAGCAGCCATCAAGGACGTCACATCCAGAGGGAAACTTCCCATATTGTCGGGAGGAACCGGTCTATATGTTCACTCGCTACTCTTTACCATGGATTTCTCCAATACTCCCGAGAACGAAGAATTGCGTTCAAAACTGTATCGGGAGGCAGAAACTTTTGGAAAAGAATATATTCATCAGAAGCTGAGTGCGATTGATGAAGAAGCGGCAGCGCGAATCCATCCAAACAATTTAAAAAAAGTGATACGCGCGATCGAAATCGCTTCAGCCGGAGACAAGGTCACAGAATTCCACAATTCCTTACAGCCAAACGATGCTTACGATCCGGTTTTCATCGGGTTAGAGCGAGACAGAATAGAGCTCTATGAAAGGATCGACAAAAGAGTGGACTCACTGATGCGGTATGGACTGGTCGAAGAAGTGAAAGGACTTCTAACCATGGGTCTGTCTGCCGAATCGATTGCGATGCAAGGGATCGGCTACAAGGAGATCGTCGGCTTTCTGGCCGGAGACTATAACGAAGAAGAAGCAGTACGGCTCATCAAACAACATTCGAGAAACTATGCAAAGCGCCAATACACCTGGTTTCGAAGATATCAAGAGGTCCGATGGTTCGATTTGTCTGGCGGTGTCTCTGCCAACTCGGTACTAAATCAGATGCTGGCGCACATCGATACTGTTTACAATGAAAAGAAGGAATCCACCTATGGAAAAGAAGACCCTTCGCATTCACAACAAAAGCGATAAACCGGACAATATCATCAAAAAAGAAAGCGATATCCTGGAAGAGTGTCGAAGGATCGAACAGGAGCTTCCGAGGTTTCTCTCGGGATTTTTCCGTTATCTGAGAGGAAACGTGCTTCCTATGACACGGCTGGCCTATCTTCGGGATACCCGTTTTTTTCTTAGGTATCTTCTCGCGGAAACAGGAATCTCAAAGGCGACGGAAACCAAAGAGATCGATCCGGAGGAATTCAAAACGATCAAAGCCCATGATATCAACTTGTTTCTCGACTACTGCAGGCATTACCGCGTGGAAACACAGCATACCGTCAGCATTTATGAAAACGACAAGCGATCTCTGGCAAGAAAACGCTCTTCTCTTTCGGTCATCTTCAAGTACCTGTACCGGGAAGGACTGATGGAAACCAATATCACCGATGCCTTCGACCCCATCCGGGTCCCTAAGCCGGGAGAACGTGAAATCAAAGCGTTGGAAGACGATGAAGTCATGCGCATGCTGGATGCAGTCACAACAGGAACGCATCTGACAAAAAAAGAACGGCAGTTCTGGGAAAAGACGAAACATAGGGACCGGGCGATCCTGATCCTCTTTCTGACCTATGGCCTGCGGATCTCGGAATTGCAGCAGTTGAATCTTTCTTCCTTCAACTTCAGCCGCGGTGAGTTTAAAATCTACCGGAAGCGCGCGAAGGAATCGATCATGCCATTGAACAATACAGCCACAAAGGCGGTGCACGCCTATATGGAGCTGGAACGACCTGACAGCGATCATCTTCCTGCGGAACATAAAGATGCGCTCTTTTTGTCTTTACAGGGCAAACGGATGACAGAGCGTCAGATCCGGGAAATGGTAAAAAAATATACCTCGATCGGACTTGCGACGTCCAGAAGGGAAGGGTACAGCCCCCACAAACTCAGGGCGACCGCCGCCACATCTCTCATCGGAAGGGGAAATTCCATCTACGATGTGCAAGCTCTTCTGGATCATGAAAACGTAACGACGACACAGCTTTATGCCGCACACAAGAAGAACGTGAAGCGGGATCTGGTAAAGAATTTCGAATGGGATGAAGAAAAATGAAAGATAAAACGACTGCATTTTTACGGGAGCATATGTCTATTTCACCGGATCTGATCGAGCGGATCCATCAGGCCGAGGAAAGTCTGGTGGAATCCTTCGCTGTACTGGATGATATCATGGCCTACAACCAATATAAAGTACTGGATGTTTTCCAAAAATGCAGGATCTCGGACATGCATTTCGGATGGAACACCGGCTACGGTTACGACGACCCGGGGCGTGCAGCCCTGGAAACGGTTTATGCCATGGCGTTTCACACTGAGGCCGCCTTGGTGCGTCCGACCATCGTAAACGGCACACACGCCCTTACCTTGACCCTCAGCGGCATACTGCGACCCGGTGATGAACTGATCTACTGCACCGGAGCTCCCTATGACACATTGGAAGAGGTGATCGGCCTCCGCGGAGAAGGGAAGGGGTCTTTAAAGGATTTTGGCATCACGTATCGACAGATCGAGCTGACAATAGAAGGGGAGATCGATCTACCGTCGTTGCAGCAGGCGATCACTTCGAAAACGCGGATGATCACCCTTCAGCGAGCTACCGGCTACGGCTGGCGCAAAGCGATCACGATCCCTCAAATCGCCAAATGGGTGGAGTTTGTCAAATCAGAGAACGAGAACATCATTTGTATGGTTGACAACTGCTACGGCGAATTTCTGGACACCTGTGAACCCACAGACGTGGGCGTCGATGTCATGGCAGGATCTCTGATCAAAAATCCAGGTGGCGGGCTCGCCTTGACCGGTGGCTATATTGCCGGCCGGTCGGATCTGATCGAACAGATCTCCTGGCGGATGACGTCTCCCGGGATCGGCGGAGAATGTGGTCTTACTTTCGGCCAGTCAAGAACCATGTTCCAAGGCTTTTTTATTGCGCCAAAAGTCGTAAACGGCGCAGTCAAAGGGGCGATGTTGTGCGCGAAAGTGTTTGCGGATCTCGGCTATGACGTTTGTCCCGCTCCCACTGATGCAAGGAGTGATATCATACAATCGATCAAACTCGGCTCCGCCGAGGCGGTGATCGCCTTTTGTGAAGGGATCCAGGCGGCAGCTCCTGTGGATTCCCATGTCAGACCGGTTCCCTGGGACATGCCTGGCTACGCCGACCCGGTCATCATGGCAGCCGGCGCCTTCGTACAAGGCTCCTCCATCGAATTGTCGGCAGACGCGCCGATCCGACCGCCCTATATTGCATATTTCCAAGGCGGTCTTACCTATGAACATTCCAGGTTTGGCGTGCTGAAGGCATTGCAGACCATGAGAGAGAAGGGGATTCTTTGAACCGTTTGCGCCCTATCCTGAAACTGATCCTTTTGCTAGTGATCATCCTTGGACCACTGGCTTATGTTTATTTCTTTTCACCCCATCTGTTCGATCAATTCAAAACGATGGAGGGGGTCAATGACTTTCTGCAGCAATACAAGGCGGCAAGTATATTTGTCTATATCGGTTTGCAGGTCGCACAGATCATCATATCAGTGATTCCCGGCCAGTTCATACAATTTGCGGCGGGCTATGCCTATGGATTCTGGCTCGGCTATTTGTTTTCCATCATTGGTATAGCGATCGGAACGACCTGTGCCTTTTATCTTGCAAGAGCCCTAGGCCGGGACGGTGTGCACGTGCTCTTCGGTGAAGAAAAAATCACCCGTTTTGTGAAACAGCTGAACAGTAAAAAAGGCTTTGCGATCATGTTTGCCTTGTTTTTGATTCCGGGATTCCCCAAAGATCTAATTTCTTACGCTGCTGGGGTTTCTGAATTCAGATATCGAACCTTTCTTATTTTATCCCTTGCCGGAAGGACACCGGCTTTGATGGGCACGATCATGATGGGCAGCATGCTCCATAAAGAAAGCTACTTTGGCATGATAGTCCTGGGCGTTATCGCCACAGGACTGTTTGTTTTCCTGTTGATCCGCCGACATTGGTTGACTACTTATATCGATAAAATTTACGTCAAACTTTCCGCTCCGCCACATCCAAAAAAATAGATAGCCACATTCGATCAAGCGAGGCTATCTAACATGAGATGTTTCTTGAGCAAGCTCTTCTGCAGGATTGTGCTCGGACGTACGGAAAACTTTATTTTGGTGAGTTCTATCTTTTCAACACAACAATAAAACGCTGGGATAAAAAACCAGCTCTTTTTTTTGATTTGATCGGTGCGCGCCGGCTGGCGCGGTCTGCATTTCAGCTCGATCTATCTTTGAAACACATTTCCCGATCGCTGGGATAAAGGGATGACCGAGATCCATCAAATTTTTATCCCAGGCATTAATTAATGTGTCAGAAAGATAAATCGCAGCGAGTTAGGGCATAAATGTGCCTGGATCCGTCCATAAAGCCATGCAGATCCAGGATATTTTATCCCACAGTACAAAACATGTGTCGCTAGGATAGATTGAAGCGAAAATCGATTTCAAACGAGATGAGGACGAACTCCAGAACGTGCGCCCTTGCTTTATAGAAAATAAAAAAGAACAAATGTTCCAAAAACTCTTTACAAAGAACGTGTATTCTGATATATTGCATTTAAGAACATGCGTTTGCGACGCACGAAAGCGAAAGGGGCGGGGAACATGAACCGACGATATCAAATCACATCACCGATTCGTTTTGTGGCGTTCTTGCTGATCGCCATGCTGTTGGTAATTTCGGCAACGATCATTGTAAACGGATCTGACCGGGGATATGGATCCGACGAATCGACATACACTGAAATAAGGATCCAATCCGGAGATACGTTATGGGATCTGGCAAAAGAATATGGACCGTCGGACGAAGATGTCCGAAAAGTTGTAAAACGGATCTGCAACATCAATGGAATCGTCCCGGAAGGACTTATGCCGGGACAGAAGATAAAAATACCAAACCAGCTCTAATAAAAAAGGTACCGATGTAAGACCCAAACAAAAAAAGTCGCTGTAATCGGCGATTTTTTTATTGGCCCAGGAAGAGTTGCAACGCAAGGGTTTGAAGAGATGCTGAATCCATAGGTAGTGGAATTGTGAGCTATATCAACTCCGAAAATGATTATTTAAGGAATAGAT
>PHAE01000060.1 GCA_002840285.1 Firmicutes bacterium HGW-Firmicutes-11 | reverse complement strand
GATCTCGTATGCTTTGTCACAATCGTCTTTCGTTGCGATAAGGGGTGGAACCATCCGTATAATGCTGGTTCCGATGGAAGTGACCAGCATCCTTCGATCCATACACCCGTGTTTGATGTCTGCAGCTACCGGAAGATCGAATTCCACTCCGACCAGCAAGCCCTTGCCGCGTACTTCTTTCACATGGGGAAGATCGGAAAGTCGTTTCATGAAATAGGCACCGGTCTCAGCGGCATTGTCCGCAAGTTTCCGTTCCAGCAACTCTTGGATCTGAGCATAGGCAGCGGCGCAGCAGACCGGGTTTCCTCCGTATGTAGTCCCGTGAGATCCTAAATTGAATGCACCGGCAACCTCTGAAGTTGCGCAGATCGCACCGATGGGCATTCCACCGCCCATGGCTTTGGCCATGGACAAGATGTCCGGCTTGACATCGTAATGCATATAGGCCATCGTTGTCCCTGTTCTGCACCATCCGGTCTGGATCTCGTCGAAAAGAAGCAAAAGTCCCTTTTCGTCGCAAAGGTCTCGAATGCCCTTCATGAATTCCTTCGTTGCCGGCCAGACTCCGCCTTCTGCCTGTATCGGTTCCAACAGAATGGCGATAGTGTTCTCGGTGACCGCATCGCGGAAGGAATCCAAATCGTTGAATGTCGCATAGGAAAACCCGGGAAGCATAGGCTTGAATCCCACCTGACAGGCATTGTCCGGCTGCCCGGTCGCAGACATGGACCCGTACGTCCTCCCGTGAAAACTGCTCTTGGCCGACACGATATGGTAACGCTCCGGTCCATACTTGTCCGTTCCGAATTTCCTTGCCAGCTTGATCATGGCCTCGTTGGCTTCCGTCCCGGAATTCTGGAAAAATATCTTGTCCATTTCCAAGGTCTCACAAATCAGTTCTGCTAAAAGTGCCTGCGGTATCGTGTACGGATAGTTGAACGTGTGCATCACATCGCCGACTTGATCCCGTACTGCCGCAACCACTTTTTCATTACAGCTTCCGGCACTGTTCACAGCGATCCCGCCGTAAAAATCCAAATAGGCGTTACCCTCCTCGTCATACAGAAACATGTCCTTGGCACGGACTGCAACGAAGGGAAATCGCTGGTAAGTTTCCATCATATACTTCTGTGTGATTTCTTTGATTTCCTTCGAGCTTCGATTCACATCCTTTAATTGCATCGTTTTCCCTCCTATGACAACTGCGGCTCCGGTTTTTTGGGATACACCAAGCTGAACAAAATCGTTGCGATAGCAGCCGTTAGAACCGCTGCATAGGTTTCGGTCATCCAGTCTGCGATCGGAAATGTCCCGGTAAATCCTTTGTATATGACCCAGATCAGGCCAACGGCTCCGGTCAGGATCATGGATAAAATTGCGCCCTTCTCGGTGGTCAGTTTCCAGTAGATCCCATACATGAGCACGATAAACAAAGCGCCTCGAAGGGTGTATGCAAAGTAGACCATGTCGAGGATCTTGGTGGATCCGTAAAACGCAATGGCGAGTACGATGCAGATCAAACCGGCAACACCGGTCGAAACCCGGGAAATGAAAAGCAGTCTTTTATCCTCTACATCATGCCTGGCAAATCTTTGAAAGATGTCTTTGGTAAACATAGTCCCTGAAGCTAAAATGATCGGAGAGATCGTTGACAGCACCGCGGCAAAAATGGAAGCCAAAACGATACCGCCGATCACCGGATGCATATTCATCATCAGTGTGGGCAAAGCCAGTTTTGCATTTCCGAGCTCAGGATAGAGGATCCTGGCCGACATCCCAAGAAGGGCTGTTAGTATTCCAAATGGAGCTACGATCAGAGCAGTGAGAAATGCTGCCTTTCTGGCGGTGTGTATGTCCTTTGCGGCAAGAAGCGGCTGAATGCCGGCTTGTGCCGTACAAGCGCCGAGAACCGAAGCAATGATCCAGGAAGACGCCTTGCTGGTACCGATTCCCATCGGTTCGAAATAGGGATCCGCCGGCAAATCTCTCGTGAGAGTTGCAAATCCGCCGAGCTCACCGCTGACGACGATCAGGGCGACGATCACCCCTCCATACATTGCGGCAAGGTGCAGAATGTTCGTGCGGCCGACCGCATTCATGCCACCGGCAATGGTGTATAGAATGAAGCAAAGACCCAGTATGATAACTGCCACATTGAAATCCAGTCCGAGTATCGAAACACCCAGAGTCCCTGCTGCTATGATCTGGGATGCTCCCACAACGATCATGACGAAAATCAACATGATGCTGGCCACAAGTCTGGCATTTTTCCCGAGGTAGTGGCCTAGGATCCCGGGGACAGTCACCGTGTCCAGACTACGGTATAGTTTCGCAAAGAAAATTGCCAGTACCAGTATACCCAGGCCGTTGGCAACCGTATACCATGCGCCGGAAAGTCCAAAGAGATACCCATATTCCGAAACGCCCGTCGTGGACGTTCCTCCAAGCCATTCTCCCGTACCCGCAGCAACACACATGATGATACCCAAGCCCGATCCGTGAAAGCATTCGCTTGTTTTTGATTTCTTCTGCGAATAAAGCCCGATCCCGATGGTCAGCGCAAAGTATGCGAGTATGATCGCCAATTGCATCTACTTTCCTCCTCAGCCGCCTTCCATGTGCGGCAATAATGCTATTTTGTCCCCGTCGAATATTTCGTTTGCTTCTTTATAAATAACATCGTTGACGAAAATCAGGCCGACCGCGTCTGGGGAAAGCCCCAGTTTAGAAATGACATCCATCAGTGTGCATTGCCCACCGACGAGTCGAACGATGTGTTCTTTCGTTTTGCCGCCCTTCGACAGACCCGCGTGTAGAGTAACATGAACTTCCATCGACGATTCCCTTCGCTAATAATGAAATTTGGTTTCCAGTCGTTTCCGGTCCACATCGAACACCGTGTTGTTGGGGGCGAGTGGCTCGTGGTAAAAGAACTCGGAGATCCGGTTTGTGTTCATTCCCAGCCCTGCTCTTATGTTGAAAGCGACTTCTGTCTCCAGTGTCTTTCTTCCCATTGAAAGAAGGTCTTCCGGCAGGATCGTCTCTCCAAATACCGCGGTCAGGATCGTTCCGATCCGGTCCATGGTTTCCGGCACCGGACCAGTGAAGATGCAAAAGCCCAGAGAATCAAGAACTGTCGTCATCAGCTGAACATCGATCGATGCCTCGATCTGCCCTTCGCTCTGCAGCGTGTCCTCGACGCCTCTCCATTTGCCTCTTCCCGCAAGCATATTGCCGGCGGTATGATCTCCCCCCATCGGACTGGTGGCGTAGGTGACTCCGTTTCCTTTGAATGCTCTTGGATCATAAGCCGCAAGAGCTTGTCCCTTCGCTCCCGGGATCCTGGTACATCCCGCATTTTCACCGAAGGTTGCGGCTCCCTGGCCAAGCACTGCTCCAAGCGGTGTGCCGTCGCCCAGCTGTCGAAGAAGATCCATTGCCTTTTCTTTGTCACCGAAAGGAATCAAGCCTGCCTCCATCGCTGTACCTAAAGCAGTGCCGATCTCCATGGTATCCACACCAAAATCGTCGCACATCCGGTCCATGGTCGCGATGAAATCGTAGTCGTCGATGTCCAGGTTCGATCCCATGAGCGCAATGGTTTCGTATTCCAGTCCGGACGTAAGATAGTTTCCTTCCGCATCATGGTAGATGTTGGAACAACGGATCACACAGCCAGGCATGCAGGGATGTCCCATCCGTCCGCCTCGGCTCAATACTGTTGACTCCAGTGTTTCACTGCTGATGCCCTGCACACGGTCAAACTGACCGGTCGAATAGTTTCTGGTCGGGATGGCGCCCAATCGGTTGACCGCATCGACTAAAAACGATGTGCCAAACCGAGTCAGTATTTTTTTAGTATCGATCAGGTTTTTAGCCCATTCCTTGCTGAAGGTGCTGAAGGCGTCGGGATCTTCTGGCCGACAGTTGTGGATCTCCTTTTCGACGTTTGCATCATCGAATACGATGGCCTTTAATCCCTTGGATCCCATGACCGCTCCCATTCCACCACGCCCACAGTGCCGAGAGGGATACCCTTCGGTGGTATTGATCGCGATGGATGCCGCGTGCATCAGTCGTTCTCCGGCTTGTCCTATGCAAAGGATCGCACATTTTGTTCCGAAG
>PHAE01000059.1 GCA_002840285.1 Firmicutes bacterium HGW-Firmicutes-11 | reverse complement strand
GTCGGTTTGACCCTTCCATTCTGGAGGCACTGCATGGGCGCCCATGAAAGTGCTTACGACATCGACTGTATGTTCCCGGTTGAGGGTTTTCATCACTCGTAATTGACGTAATTCCGTATCTTTGTCCAGACCGTACCCGCTCTTACCTTCTACCGTTGTGACCCCATAAGCAAGCATATCATCGAGTCGTTTTCGGCCTAACGCAGTCAGCGTTTGCTCACCCGCCAGACGTGTAGACGTGGTGGTTGCGTTGATCCCGCCGCCGCGTTGCATGATGTCCATATAACTGACGCCGGACAGCCGCCAGGAGAATTCTTCAGGACGATACCCGCCAAAAACAAAATGAGTATGCGAGTCGATAAAGCCAGGAAGAACCGTCTTTCCAGTACAATCGATCACTGTTGCATCGCTGTGCTGATCAAGGTCCAGGTCCTTTGTCGGTCCTGCGTAACGGATTCGTCCGTCCTCCATCAAAACAGCGCCGTCTTCGATGACGCCGATGTCACTCATATCCTTGCCGCATTTTGCGGCCGTTCCGCTCACCGTAACGAGCTGGCTTGCATGAACCAAAAGGGTTTTATTCATCTTCAATCCTCTGCGATGCGGTTTTCGATCACTTGATCTATTGAAAAGTTTTCGATCCCGAGATAGTATTCGGCGCAGTCAAGCAAGGCCTGTTGCGGGATGAGGCCGATCACTTCGCTCCCTACGACTGCGACTCCATATCGGGCAGCTTCCATCTTGACCATTTCGAAGGCGCTGTAGATCGATGTCTTCGTGAAGTCCGTCAGATTCATCGATACTTGCGTCTGCTTTCGATCCTGCAGTTCGACGCCCATCGCTTTGCAATATCGGAGTCCACCGCCGAGATATCTCACTTTTTTTGCGATAGCTGTTGCAATTTCAAGGTTGTCGGTGGCCAGGTTTACATTATAGGCGCAGAGTGGCATTCTCGCTCCAATGGCAACGGCTCCAAAGGTTTTGTGAGGAGTCGATGGTCCAAAATCGGGAGTCCAACGAGCCCCGTCCGTCATTTTTTCAGCAAGCCCTTCGTATTGTCCTTTACGCACATCTGCCAGATTTTCTCTGTGTGGCGAGCTGGCTGCTTTTTCGTACAAATAGACCGGGACAGAGAGGTCTTCTCCCACTGTCTTGGCAACCGACCGGGAAAGAGCGACTGCGTCTTCTATCGTTACGTTCTTGATCGGAATGAATGGAACGACATCGGCGGCTCCCATCCTTGGATGCTGACCCTGATGCTGATTCATGTCGATCAGATCCCTTGCTCTTTTTATGGCTTCCACCACCGCGATCCTCAGAGGGATCGGCTCACCGACCACTGTGACGACGGATCGGTTGTGGTCCTTGTCCGAAGAGTAATCTAAAAGACGGACACCTTCTACTCCGCGAAAAGCGTCTACGATTTTTTCTACGATGTCAAGTCGTCTGCCTTCACTGAAATTTGGCACACATTCCATGATTTGTTTCTTTTCCGACATGTTATTACCTCGCTCTATTTCACTATTCTCTTATTGTATTCACTGCCTACATATTCCGTTAAGGATCTTTCGTCTTCCACCAGATACGGCAAGGTGATATGGTCTTGCGGATAGCTTTCGTTGTACTTTGCGCTGGTTTCGATCGCGTTCTCGTTCCTGGCCCAGGCGCGGCGCGCAACACCACCCATCACATCCCACGGCATGGAATTGCGTAAGATCTCATCCACCTCAACAGATCCGTCCAACACCATGCCGAATCCGCCATTGATCGATTTCCCGATCCCTACACCTCCCCCATTGTGAAGGGCCACCAGACTCATCCCTCTGGCACAGTTCCCGGCAAAAATATGGGTCGCCATGTCTGCGGAAATGTTGCTTCCGTCTTTGATGTCCGAAGTCTCCCGGAATGGCGAGTCCGTGCCACCGGTATCATGATGGTCTCTGCCAAGCATGATCGGACCGCATTCCCCATTTCTCACCATTTGATTGAAGCGCAGCGCGATATCTCTTCGGCCCTCCGCATCCTGGTATAGGATCCTTGCTTGTGATCCCACCACCAGTTGATTTTTTTCGGCATCACGAATCCAGTTGTAATTATCTCTGTCCTGGTATCTTCTTTGAGGATCGATGGTTTCCATAGCCGCATTATCTGTTCGTTTCAAATCTACCGGATCTCCCGACAGACAGATCCAGCGGAAGGGTCCATAACCGTAGTCGAACAGCCGCGGTCCCAAGATATCCTCCACATAGGATGGGAAAACGAATCCATCGGTTTCATCTTTACCATTTTTACAGATGTCAGCTGCGCCGGCATCATAAACCGCTTTTAAAAAACTGTTGCCGTAATCAAAGAAATACGTTCCCCTGGCGGTCAACTTCTTGATCAGTTCGTAATGATGACAAAGCGACCTGTCCACTTGTCGGCGGAATTCATCTTTGTCTTCCGACAGCAATTGCGTGCGCATCTCATAGGTCAACCCCTGGGGGCAATACCCACCATCATAGACTGCATGGCAAGATGTCTGATCCGACAAAAGATCGATCGTTTGCTCCGTTTCTACCGCGTAGAGCAGCAGATCGATGATGTTTCCATGAAAAGCGATCGCAGTCCCCTGCTTTGCCTGCAAGTTTTCTTTTGCCATTAAAAATGCGGCCTCCGGAGTGTTTGCGATCTGTTGGATCCACCCTTGTCGTTTTCTGGTTTCGATGCGTGACAAATCAACTTCAGCAATCAAGGCGACTCCGCCAGCAATGGCTGCCGCCTTTCCTTGCGCTCCGCTCATACCTCCCAAACCTGAACTGACAAAAAGCAGCCCGGCAAGATCTTGTTCGTCTGCCAGTCCCAACTTTGCCCGCCCGGCATTGAGCAAGGTGTTGAAGGTACCATGAACGATGCCCTGTGGTCCGATGTACATCCATCCTCCCGCTGTCATTTGCCCGTAATTGGTGACGCCAAGTGCTGCGCCTCGATGCCAGTTTTTTTGGTCATCGAACATGCCGACCAGGAGACCGTTGGTCAAAATTGCCCGTGGAGCCGTCTTTTGTGAGTGAAACAAGCCCAAGGGGTGGCCGGAGGCAACCACCAGTGTCTGGTGGTCAGTCAGAGCCTCGAGGTATTGCTTGATCAGGCAGTACTGCATCCAGTTTTGGCACACTTGACCGGTTTCGCCGTACGTGACCAGTTCATAGGGATACAATGCCACATCAAAATCAAGATTGTTGTCTATCATCAGTTGGAAGGCCTTTCCCTCCAGGCAATTACCTATATATTCGGAGATCGGCAATGCTTTGATGTGGCCTTCCGGACGAAAGCGATATCCGTAGATCCGCCCCATGGTAAAAAGCTCGTCCAAGAACTCCGGGATCAACACTTCATGCCACTGCGGAGGAACATAACGAAGTGCATTTTTCAACGCCAGTGTCGTTTCCATTTCAGTCAAATTGAATTCTCTTTTTGGCGCTCTGCGGATCCCCTCCCGGAACTGTTTTGGGGGAGGAAGATCGCCTTGAAGCCGAATCGTCATTGCTTTACTGATTTCCTGATTGCCTAGCATGCCGCCACTCCTTTCTTACTACTGTAAAGATCCTGCGATCTGTTCCGCTGCTTTCACTATGACTCCATCACAGATCAGCTTTGCGCATGCCTTGATGTCTGGATACAAAACTCTGTCAGATTCCAGTGGAGCAACCTCGCCGCGAACCGCGCGATAGACTGCCGCCATCGCAGGCGATAATCCTGTCGAACCCTGAAACTCGATGGCTTGCGCCGCGCACATCAGCTCGATCGCCAAAACACTTGTCGTATTGAACAGGATCTCCCGTGCTTTTCTGGCTGCCGTCATCCCCATACTGACATGGTCTTCCTGATTTGCGGAAGTAGGAATGGAATCCACTGATGCTGGATGGGCAAGCACTTTATTTTCGGATACAAGCGCAGCTGCAGTGTATTGTGCGATCATCATTCCAGAGTTCAAGCCACCATGCTTCACCAAAAAAGCCGGTAATCCACTCAATGCAGGATTGACCAGTCGCTCGATCCTTCGCTCAGAAACGTTGGCAAGCTCTGCCAATGCGATGCCCAGAAAATCCAGGCTCATTGCCAGATACTGCCCATGAAAATTGCCTCCTGAAATCGCTTCCTGTGTCTCGGCAAATATGATGGGATTGTCGGTCACTGCGTTCATTTCTCTATATACGATATCGCGCACGAATCCGATCGAATCCCGGCTGATTCCATGGATCTGAGGAATGCATCGAAAGGCATAGGCGTCCTGCACTCTCTTTTCCCCTTGTCTTGTGATCTTTTTACTGCCCTGAAGAAGCCGGCGCATATTTTCCGCAGTCTTCTTTTGTCCCGGTTGACGACGTAGATCTTGTAACCGTTCATCCATCGCATCAATGACGCCGTTTTCTGACTCCATGGACAAAGCCGCAACGATGTCGGCGGTTTTCATCAACATCTCTGCATCGTGGATCCCCAGTGCACCGATAGAGCACATGGCCTGTGTACCATTGATCAAAGCAAGGCCTTCCTTCGCGGTTAGCCGTACAGGCGTGATCCCTGCACGTTTCATCGCAGAAGCTCCGGTCATTGTTTCTCCCTGGTATACTGCTTCGCCCATTCCGAGAAGCACAAGAGACATATGGGCTAAAGGGACAAGATCGCCGCTGGCGCCGAGGGATCCCTTCTCCGGAACGATGGGAATGACGCCTTTGTTGAGCATCTCAGCCAAAGTCAAGACCGTGTTCACCTGAACCCCTGAGTATCCGATACATAAAGCATTGATCCGCAGCAACATCATCCCGCG
>PHAE01000058.1 GCA_002840285.1 Firmicutes bacterium HGW-Firmicutes-11 | reverse complement strand
TCACTGCTAGGACTCATCGCCGATCATGTAGGGCTACCGATGGTCATGAACATTCTCTGCATATTGCCCCTCGCAGGAATCGCCCTGTCCTTTGCTTTGCCAAATGACAAGGCGAAACGAATCAATTAGCTTTTTAGTTTACAGCATCATTCGATAAATACTTATGACATCCTCTTTAACCAAGGGCACAAAACTTCCAATCGTGCCATCCCGTCCGTCTCCGTAACATGCGGTTTGGGCCATGCTTTCAATGTCTTCTTCTTTTGCACCGATATCCTTGAATTTACTTGGCATTCCAATGGATTTAAGAAAATCCCTATAGCGCGTCAGTCCTTCTCTCGCTGTGTTTTCGGGGTCAACAAAATCCATCTGGCATTCCCACACACGTACCGCCAGCTGTGCGAAACGTGACACATCATGCTTCATAACGTACTCCATCCAGGCGGGGAAAACGACAGCAAGTCCGGCGCCATGGGCACAGTCGTATGTGGCCGATAACTCATGTTCAATGGTATGGCTCGCCCAATCTTGCTCCCGACCAACGCCGCATATATTATTATGCGCAACCATGCCAGCCCACATAATGTTTGCCCTTGCCTCATAATTACCCGGGTCTTGGATGACCAGAGGCGCTTCCTTTTTCACCGTCAATAGTATCGCTTCACATAAGCGGTCTGTTACCTCGACTTCCACCGTGTTTGTAAAATAGCGCTCAAAGACATGGGCCATGATATCGGTGATCCCGCAGGCGGTCTGATATGAAGATAAAGTCTCTGTCAGCTGTGGATTCAAAATGGAGAATGCCGGTCTGATGGCCTCTCCCGTTGCCCCTCGCTTGAACATCCCCTCTTCCTTCGTGATAACTGAATCAGGGGACCCTTCCGACCCTGCCGCTGCGATGGTGAGAACCGTTCCAACAGGAAGCGCTTCCGTGATGGGCTTGCCTTGATAGAAGTCCCAAAAGTCCCCATCATACACAACGCCCGCAGCAATCGCCTTTGAGGAATCGATCGTGCTTCCACCCCCAACCGCCAAGATGAAATCCACTTGGTTGTTTCTGCAAAGCTCAATGCCTTCATACACCAAACCGCTCTTCGGATTGGGCTTTACGCCACCAAGTTCAATATAGCTTAAGCCTTCAAGCTCCAGCGATTTCTTGACCCGGTCAAGTAAACCCGATTTCACCACCGAACCACCGCCATAATGGATCAGCACCTTGCTGCCTCCAAAACGCCGGACATATTGTCCAACATGGTTTTCCTGATCTTTGCCAAACACAAAATAGGTCGGGCTATAAAAAGTAAAATTGTCCATGAGAAATCCTCTCTTGATAACGAGCACATAGTAGCACTAACAAGTCTTTTCTTGATTATACATCAAAACTGATGGTTATCGATTGATGTTTCATCCAGAATCAGGTAAACTTTTTAACAACACAAGGAGATTTATGATTATGAAACATATTCCAAATGCCATTACGATCATCCGACTGTTTCTGGTTCCGCTTTTCATTTATGTGTTCTTTTCCGGCGATCCCTATAGTCATGTCTACGCGCTGGTGATTTACCTGATTGCGGGGATAACCGATCTGCTGGACGGTTATCTTGCCAGAAAATACAAAGTGGTTTCCGTAGTTGGCACCGTGTTGGATCCCCTTGCGGACAAGCTGATGCTTCTGACGGCGCTTTGGTGCCTCGCAGCGATCGATGCGATCCCATTTGCCTTCTTTGTTATCATGATCGTAATTGAGGGTTTCCAGATCTTGTCCGGTATTTACCTGTACACACGCCCGCAGAAAGCTGTCATTCCTGCGAACAAATTTGGCAAATCTGCCACGGTGCTGTTTGCGTTGGCAGTTTCCATGATGGTCCTTCTTCCCGATTCTCCCCTGACGCTGGTGGTGGTGCTGCTGGCTTTGGTTGCCAAGATCGTATCCTTTACGTCCTACATGATTCTTTATCTGCGGGGCAGGGACAAAGGAAATGTGATATAATAATCGTATTAAATGTACATACTGATTGTTCCATATATTGATCGTTGTAGAAGGGAGATTGAGCAAAATGCCGGCAAGAAAGAAATTCACGACGGAACAAGCCAGGGAATTTGGAGATAAACTGGAGATCGATTGGAAGAAATTTGATGTTAAGCAGTTTCGCGATGCAATGAACGTGGAGCTTGAACATGGGGAGAAAGACGCCCTCGCGAATGCACCCAACAATGACCCTTTGTCAACAGCGAAGATCGTCTTGGAACACCTGACCGAACAGCCAAATTACTATACACGGCTGAAAAAGATGGAAGCACAGGCGAAGACCATTTGGGGAAAAAAATAGGATTATCGGCCAGACAAGTATGAGCGAGCCAATAAATCACGGGATCCACCTTGTAAATTTGGGTGGATCCCGCTCCTTTTGGTTATAACTCGCTTATGCACTTTTCGCAGATGCTCTTTCCCTTGAAGTGTTTCATCTTTTCCATGCGCCTGCAAAAATAACATCCCGAATAGTATCGTTTCAGCTTTCGGACAATGCCAGTGACTTTCATCTCGCTTCTCCTATGCTCCCCCTCACTATACCTCTTTACCAGTATATCCCAATTATAGTAAAATGTAAACTGGATTGGAGGCAAGCACCTGTTAAATTCGATAGATTCTGGCGCCAAAGGGTACCAGGCTTAATTTAGCAAATTTGATGTGCTAAAGTCCGAATGGGATCCCTATGATCGTCAGGAAAAGAACGACCCCGACAATGACATGGGCGACGGCCAGTTCCCAGCCATTGTATCTCCTCGCTACTTGTCTTTTTTGCTATTTCGAATATACCTGGCATCACTGGTTGCTCCGATTTTGATTATATACTCATCACGAAGCAGTTCCGACAAAGTCTTTCGCATCGTTGATTCACTGATGTCTGGCGTCAAGTTCATTAACTCCGCGCGTGTGAACGAACCCACTCTGCCGGATAAGATTTGCTTGATTCGCTCCGGTTTCGACATACCTCGATGCTTAAGGTATTCTACTCGGTTGCTGAATTCCCTATATGCTTTGAGAATCACGCCAAGAGAGTATTCAACGAAAGAATCGTATTGGTTTGTCCCTTCATGCCATCCCCTGGAGCATTCTTGCAATACGTCGTAGTAACTTTCCTTTGATTTTTCGATGATCTGCTCGATGCTGATGTATTTACCTACCAGGTAGCCAGCACGATACAAAAGTAAGAGTGTAAGAAGCCTGCTGATTCGTCCGTTTCCGTCGTTGAACGGATGAATGCAAAGAAAATCTAACACAAAGATAGGGATGAGTAGCAACGGATCGTAAACGTTATCATTGATCGCCTTTTGATAGGCATCGCACAATTCGCTGATTGCGCCAGGCGTTTCAAAGGCAGAAAGCGGTTTGAACCAAATGCGTCTGCTACCGTCGATATCCATTTCTTCAATGACGTTGTCAGTGTTCTTAAAGGATCCACCGACAGAAGATTTACTATAAGCATACAAATCTCGATGCAACTGCAACAAAATACTTGGTGTTGGAGTGATATGGTCGTAACTCTCGTGAATGAGGGTTAGTACTTCCCTGTATCCTGCGATCTCCTGTTCAGACCGACTTCGCGGTTCAATTTTTTCTTGAACGATCTCTTTCAAACGCTTATCAGAAGTTTTTATGCCCTCGATCCGGTTGGATGCGCCGGTACTCTGGATTTTAGCGATATCCATCAACGAGCCCAGCACGTCCAAATCTGCTTCTAAATACAGCTCCTGCTTGCCCTTGTATTCATGGATCAGGGTTAGAGACTTGACGATCGTCGGCTTTAAAAGACTTGCGTCTAGGTTTCTATAATCAAATTCTCGCATTATGAAATCCCACCTTTGCACATTTGTTTGCTTCTTTGCTCAATATTAGCATTAAATTGTGCAAACATCAAGAAAATGTGCAACGATCTTACGGACGCCTTCGTAAGACAATGAGAGATACTCGGCGATTTCCTTTACGGAAAACCCTGCCTGGTACGCAGCTACGATAAACTGGTCACGCTCTGCTTTTACTTTTGTTGTCGCTTTTCTGCCATGTTGGATGCTCTCGACCACCTGATCCGGAAAGGAAAAGGTTGAGAGGATGAAATCCAGCGCATCTTTGAGTTTCTGCTCATCCTTGGTCGGTACAAGGCCGTAGTCCGATTTTATGGTCCGTTCATGCTCAATCAAATCTACGTATTCTGCTTTTGCTTTGTTTGAGGGGCCCGGGAAATAGGACAGTGTCCTTGTGACGTCCACGATCTGATTGCGGCTTGCGATGATATCCGGGTGAGCTGACCAACGGTAGTCACAGGGTTTCTTCACGATACCGGCTTTGACTGGGTTTTCCGCTATATATTTTAGCAGTTGGTAGTAATGTCTTGTGTCGCCGATTTCCCACGCACTGTACCGGCCTTCGTAGATTCCACCGCTGCGGTTATACTTTTTGTTGAAGTACTTGCTGTAGGTCGTGTTCAGCCACTGAAGGCCTTTCCAGTAAGGCACCTCGCCGGATTCCAGAATCAAATGGTAGTGATTGTCCATCAATACGTAGTAAAGGATTCGATAGCTGCCGACTTCCTTTGATTCTACTAGTAGCCGCAAGAAACAATTCTTGTCTGTGATGTTTTCATAAACGTAGTTTCGGTTGTTGCCGCGTTGTACGATGTGATATAGGGCTCCTGCCGAGATTGTTCTTGGCTTTCGTCCCATTCTAGTGACCGTTGGAATGCCACTTCCCGTCGGGATGGAAGCGCACCAAGTCCTCGAGTTCAAGAGAAAGCAGATCGCTTTGTAGTGGTTCTGAGTCTCGCTGCAGGCGATGTGACAACTCCTCCATCGTCAATGGTGTTATGTCCAATAACTCGATCAAATCTGCATGCGGTCGTAAAGTGAATTTCTCGCCGCGGCGAGACTGTGTTTTTTCCAGAGCTCCCAGGAACGGAAGTGCACCGCTTTGAAGCAGTCGATTGGAGCCCGCGCTTCCCGGAGCAAAGATGCTGTTCGGGACGACAAAGAGTTCCTTGTTGTTTTTCAGAGCCAGCTTACCGGTGAGAAGAGCACCGCTTTTTTCTCCAGCCTCTGCAATGATAATGTCATCTGCCCAAGTGACCATGATCTCGTTGCGAGAGTAGAAGTTCTG
>PHAE01000057.1 GCA_002840285.1 Firmicutes bacterium HGW-Firmicutes-11 | reverse complement strand
CATCTGAAGCAAAAGGCCTGGACGTTGTCCGCCGGGGAATCTCAAAAAGTTGCTCTTGCCAGAGCGCTATCCTTTCATCCACAATTGCTTCTTCTGGACGAACCGACGGCCAACATCGACCCTGCCACGACCGAAGAGTTGGAGCGGATGCTTCTTAAAATCAACCGGGAGGAAGGAACCACGGTCCTGATGATCACCCACAACCTTCCTCAGGCCAAGCGGATCTGCGACCATGTGATTTTTATTTACGAAGGGGTCGTGACTGAGACCGGAGCCACTGAAACCGTACTAAGAGAGCCAAAGCATCCATTGACACAGCGATTTGTACAAGGAGAACTGCTTATATGAAGCTATTGAAGGTCGATACCATTTCGGAAGTGCAGCAAAAACTGCAGGAATACTTTGGAAACATGGAACGGGAAGTAGAAGCAGTTGATCTGAGGAATGTCTGTGGTCGTTATCTGGCTGAAGACGTCGAGGCTGATGTAGACACACCATCCTTTCGCCGGTCTGTTGTCGACGGATATGCGCTTCGGGGCGCAGATACCTTTGGGGTCAGCGACAGCATTCCTGCATTCTTGACCGTAGTCGGGACGGTGGAGATGGGAGAAGCGACAACGATCTTCGTTGAATCTGGGCAGGCGGTCTATGTGCCGACGGGAGGAATGATCCCTGATGGCGCCGATACGATGATCATGGTCGAGCATGTGGACCAGTTGGGAGAGACGGAAATCAGCGTCAATCGTCCTTCTCCTCCCAACGCAAACATCATGAACATCGGTGACGATTTTAAAAAAGGCCAGAAGTTTTTTTCCCGCGGTCATCGCATCGGGACCAAGGACATCGGCCTTCTTGCTGCCTGCGGCAAAGCCACGGTGTCCGTGTTTCGAAAACCGAAGTTATCCATACTTTCCACCGGCGACGAACTTGTCGATCCGGCGATCTTTCCCGGACCCTGTCAGATTCGCGATATCAACGCCTATGCGGTAGCTGCTTTTGCGGAGTCGGCCGGCGCTGAGATTCTGTCCCTATCCGTTGTGAAGGACCACCCGGATGCATATAGAACTGCAGTAGAATCGGCATTGAGAGAGAGCGACCTGGTGATTTTGTCTGGTGGGAGTTCTGCCGGAACGAAGGATTTCACTGCGAGCATCATTGATTCCCTGGGAAGCCCCGGCGTCATCACCCACGGTCTGGCGATCAAACCCGGAAAACCGACGATCATAGGGATCCTGACCGGAGAAAAGCGAAACAAGGCCGTGATCGGTCTGCCGGGCCACCCGCTATCCTCCATCATCGTTTTCGATGTCATCGTCAACGGCTTTCTTAAGAAATATTTTCTGGGAAATGAAGAGCGACCAAAACGGATACCCGCGATCCTTGCGGAAAACATACATTCCGGGGAAGGCAGAGAAACATATCAACTGGTCAACCTGGAAGCGAGCGAACCGGACAAATCAACTGGTCGCCCCGGTTGGACCGCTCGTCCGATCCGGGCAAAATCGGGAGCGATCTCTCAACTCGCACTGGCTGATGGTTATGTTGTCATCCCCCAAGGAACCGAAGGTGTTGCTGCGGGACAGCTGGTGCAGGTTGTCCCGATCCAATAGACAGGAGAAATCTTTATGGAACGAAACGTCTATTTATCCAATACGGACATCGAAACTGCAATCAAAGAATATCTGGAGATCATTCGTCCTGCCGCAGAGTTGGTCCACATAGAGACGATCGATGTCAGAGATTCTCTGGGTAGAGTCACGGCAGCACCAGTCTTTGCCAGGATCTCGGCTCCCAATCACAATGCGGCGGCGATGGACGGCATCATGGTGGTGGCAGAGAAAACCTATCGTGCAAGCGAAACAACTCCCGTAGATCTTGTGCAAGGTAAAGACTTTGAATACATCAATACGGGACATCTTATGAAAGAGCCCTATGATGCTGTGATCATGGTAGAGGATCTGATCGATCTGGATAAGGATCGAGTGCGAGTCACCATTCAGGCAGCGCCTTGGCAGCACGTGCGGCCGATCGGGGAAGACATCGTCGCCGGGGAAATGGTGCTGCCGGGGAATCATAAGATGCGTCCCATAGATATTGGCGCGGTCTTAAACAGCGGAGTGACAGAAGTCGAAGTCTTTGAGCGCGTGCGGGTCGGGATCATGCCCACCGGAAATGAAATCAAGGATCAATACGACCATTTGGAGCCGGGCGAAACCTTTGACACCAATTCCTGGACCTTTCAGGGAATCATACAGGAATGGGGAGGCGCTCCCATGCGCATCTCGCCGGTTCCTGATGAATATCGGACACTGAAAGATGCATTCCTTGAACTGGTCAAAGATAACCACATCGTGGTGATCAACGCCGGATCGTCGGCGGGAAGCATGGACTACACAGCAACCCTGATCGGCGAACTTGGACAGGTCGTTTTCCACGGTTTAGGGATCCGTCCTGGGAAACCCACCATTCTTGGTGTCGTTCAAGGAAAACCGGTCATCGGCGTTCCCGGCTATCCCGGCTCTGCGTTTCTGGCTTTCGAGGAAATCGTAGGACCGGTGTTTCGTTTGCTTCAACGTACGCAAATACAGACACTTCCTGTGGTAGATGCCGTCGTGTCCCGTCGCATCGTCTCGTCGCTGAAGTATCGGGAATACATCAGAGTCAAAGTGGGAAATGTGGGTGGAAAACTGATTGCAACACCTCTTCCCAGAGGAGCCGGAGTGACCATGTCTCTTGTGAAAGCTGACGGACTTCTGATCATCCCCAAAAATAGCGAAGGCTTTGAAGCCGGAGAAACAGTGCCGGTTCATCTGACCAAGGATATGACAGCCATTGAGCGAACAATCGTTTCCATCGGAAGCCATGACTTGATCATGGACTATATCGCAAGCATGATGGAAGGTTACCACCTGTCATCCGCTCACGTTGGAAGCATGGGAGGCGTCCTCGCCCTTTCCAGGGGAGAGGCCCACATCGCGCCGATCCACCTTCTGGATGAAGGGACAGGCGAGTACAACACAAGCTATATCGAAAAATATCTGAAGAACCATGACATCGTTCTTGTCAAAGGAGTCAAGCGACAGCAGGGTTTTATGGTGAAGCAGGGAAACCCCAAAGGGATTCAAACCATGGAAGACCTTTGCCGAAGCGACGTCTCTTTTGTCAACCGGCAAAGGGGTTCGGGAACTCGTCTCCTCACAGACCACTTGCTGCAAAAGGCAAAGATTGACAGCAGCATGATCCGCGGCTACGATAGAGATATGACGACGCATATGGCGGTAGCCGCAGCAGTCAACGGTGGAACCGCGGACGTGGGAATCGGAGTGTACTCGGCAGCAAAGGCGATGGGACTTGATTTTATCAGCATCGGTTACGAGGAATATGACTTCGCAATTCCCCGCATCCATATGGAATCAGAAATGATCCAAGCCTTTCTCGCCGTTCTGCATAGCCAACGATTTAAGGAGATCCTGAAGGAGCTGGGTGGATATGAGCCGACGGTATGACAGAAACATGAAGACCTTGAGTCCGGAAGAAAATCGGAAACTGAGAGACTTCCGGGTACTCGTCGCCGGTTGCGGTGGCCTGGGAGGCTATGTCATCGAAGAATTGGGACGGTTGGGTATTGGCCACATCACTGCGGTCGACGGGGATGTGTTTGAGGAAAGCAACTTGAACCGTCAACTCCTGTCTACCGTGCCATTGCTTGGAACCGAGAAAGCGGAAGCGGCTCGTGCCAGGATGCGAGAGGTGAACCCGGAGATTCGGGTAAAGCCGATCTGCGCCATGATCACCCAAGAAAACGCAAGGGAACTACTGGGTGGCCACGATCTGGTGATCGACGCTTTGGACAATATCAAGAGCCGCAAAGTATTGGAAGCGGCGTGCGAAGCCTTGGAGATCCCTATGATCCACGGCGCCATCGCCGGCTGGTACGGCCAGGTAGCGGTCAGTTTCCCAGGAGACCGGATCATGGAAACCTTATATGCTGACAAAGAAGATAAAGGGATCGAGACTGAGCTGGGAAACCCTGCGTTCACACCGGCAGTGGTGGCTTCCATTCAGGTGGCAGAGGCAATCAAGGTGTTACTGGATCGCCCCGGCATCTTACGTGGAAAACTATTGACCATCGACCTTTTATCCCACGAGTATGAAGTGTTTACCTTGCTCCCGGCGTTGGAAACAGAGGAGGCAGACCGATGAGGCAACCCAGAATAGCGATCCTTGGCTTCGGCAATGCGGGGCAGGCATTCGCTAGACTTTTGATCGAAAAAAAGCAGGAGATCCAGTCCGTTTATAGTCAGGATCCTATAGTGACCGCCATCGTGACTCGTAGCCGGGGCAGCCTGGTGGCCGAGGACGGGTTGGATCTGGAGAAGCTTCTGGCTGAACTTACGAAGACTGGCCGGTTCGATCCGTCAGACCCTTACCAAAGCGCCGCCGATGCCATCGAAGTGGCGGAACAGGAGGACTACGACATTTTAGTAGAGCTGACACCACTGGAAATTTTTTCCGGCCAGCCGGCAATCGATCACATCAAAGCTGCCCTCAATCGAAGCAAGAACGTCATCACAGCCAATAAAGGTCCCATCGCCTGGGCGTATCGCGAGCTTCGGGATCTGGCGCAGAAGCAAGGCGTTTGTTTCTTTCACGAAACCACCGTCATGGACGGTACGCCGGTGTTCAACCTCGTTACAGAGACCTTGCCACTTTGCAAAGTGACGCGAGTCGAAGGAATACTGAACTCGACCACCAATTTCGTGCTGGAAGAACTGTCCAAAGAGATTCCTATGGAAGTAGTCATGGAAGAAGGCAGAAAACGAGGCTTCGTGGAAGCAGATCCTTCTCTGGATCTGCTGGGCTGGGATGCAGCGGCCAAGACGGCTGCGCTCCTCAATGTCCTGATGGATGCCGGCACGACACCGGACAAAATAGCGCGAAAAGGGATCGAAGATATCACAAAGGAGCAAATCGTAGATGCTGTCTCCCGGGGCAAGCGTATCAAGCTTCTTTGCCGGGGAGAAATCAAGGACGGTATCGTACAGGGAAGCGTAGCACCGGAAGAAGTCGATGCATCCGACTTACTTTCGACCATCACAGGCACGTCCTCGGTGGTGCGCATCACCACCGACCTCATGGGAACGTTGTCCATCGTCGAACACGACCCCGAGATCCTCCAGACCGGTAGAACAGAGAACCGCCCCTATGTTTTACAGGACCAGAGACGGCGGAGCGTAAACTCTTGTTGCCAGATCCTTGTCCATCATGTAGAGACTCTTTGGATCGGAGCCAAAGAGATCGTACTTCTGAATCAGGTCGTCGGTGTTCTTTTCTTCTTCACCTTGCTCGTCGATGAACCAGCTGAGCAGTTGCATCGTACGATAGTCTTTGTTCTCAGAGGCGACAGTATAAATGTTGTTGATGGAAGCGGTCACGAACAATTCATGTTCGTAAGCGCCGGCCAACGGAGCCCGGAAATCCGGGAATGGCACATCCGGAGCTGCGATCGCTTCCAGCTTCACATCTTCCTGATTGTTCAGCAGATATGTGGTAAACAGCATTGCGTGATCCATTTCTTCTTGCGCTTGCACCCGAAACCAATTGCCGAATCCGTCCAGATTTTTATTGATATAAAAATTTGAAATGTCAAGGTAGAGGTACGCAGAGTACATTTCCTTGTTGATTTGCGAGTTGATCAGGTCTTTCACTTCTTTGATCATTGAGAATCCTCCTTCTTGTCTGTACTACGTTCGTTAGCGGTCGTTGGAATTGAGATACGCCATGACACAAGCGCCGTCATTGACGACAGTAAAGCCTTTGCTTTCAGCGTATTCCAGGATTTCGTCTGTATAGGTTCCCGGCTGTAGCCACACATTTTTTATGACTGCCGGATCCATGGCTTCCAGCTGCTGCATGGTTACCGGAGGCGGAACAACGAAGTCGACACAATCCGGCACTTTGGGAAGCGCATCCAGTGATGGATAACAGGGTTCCCCGTTTTCCAGAAACTTGTACTTCGGATTGATCGGGTATGTTTCATAGCCGTTGTCCAATAGGGTATGGTAGATCTGGTTGGATTTCTTGTCTAAATTAGGCGTAACCCCAATGACAGCCCAGACTTTCTTTTCGGTCATCAACTTCATTTTGCTTGCATTGTCCATGTAATCACCTCCACGATAAGACTATCCTATCACATTATTCCCAAAATTCAAACAATGAAACGAAATTATAGATTTATCTTGCAACGTTTGCGTTTAGTTTACTATATTGGGTATAATGAATCGACCGCATTCAGCTGGTACGGGAGGATTTTTGAAGATGAACAAAAGAAAGAAGTTGGCCGCCGGAGGTGTGATCATTCTAGTCATCGCAGTTGCGGCGTTTTTTATACTAAATGATGATAAAAGTATCGAAGCAGTCAAGGCCATGAGCGGACCCTATACAGAAAAGATCGTAGCGGTAGGACAACTGGGTCTTTCTCAGGAAACCACCCTCGTCTCTGAAGTATCCGGCACGGTAAGAGAAATCACGATGCAGGAAGGCGGAACACTGAACGCCGGATCGGTTTTGATTCAAATCGATGAGGGAGACCTGGCATATCAGTTGGAGGAGCGGGAGGCGGCCTATCTGGACTCTGCGGCTCAGTACAACAATCTTGTCAGTTTTGAATATGCGTCCGCAAAAGGCGAATACGACCGTTTGACATCCCTGAAGTCACAAACGGAATCGGCCTATCGGGATTCAGAGAAACTCTACAACGAAGGCGCCATCTCGAAAAGCACGATGCTGAGTGCAAAAGCAACCTATGAAAGCGTGCTTTCCCAATGGACCACTGCAAGGCTTCGATTGGAAGCACTTGGTCCCGGCGGTTCACTTCGAAACGCAGGCGCTTCCAGACTTCAGGGTGCTGAGGCGCTTTACAATAAAGCAAGAGACAATGCTGACGATTACCGGATCGTCGTTCCCTGGGACTCTGTGGTACTGAAGACCTACGTTGCCGTTGGAGATTCTGTGCAACCGGGTCAGACCCTGGCGGACATCGGTGGCACCGGAGGTTTTACTGTTTCTGCTGATCTGGATGAAAAGTACTTTCCCTACCTCACAAAAGGTCTTCCGGTCGACATCTTTGTCGGAGACGATAGAACCAAAGGCGTAGAAGGATCGATCGAAAACATAACACCACAGATCAATCCAAACACAGGGACCTTCGCCATTGCTATTGCATTGCCGGACGATTTTCCCTATCAGGCTTCTAATCTGACGGTCAATCTGGAAATCATGCTTCGCGAGATCGAGAGTGCGATTCAGATCCCTGCTGCTTACCTGTTGCGTGACAACGATACAGATCCGGAAACCTATGTCTTTGTGTATCAAAATGGAAGCGCAGAAAAGCGGACCGTGAAGACAGAAGCAGGGCTTTCCTCTTTTATTTTGATCACCGAAGGCCTGTCAGATGGCGATATCGTACTCTCTCCTTCAGACGGTTTGTCAGATGGAGACAGGGTCAATAAATACGAGGAGGCGGATGCTTCTTGAAATTTGAACTGAAGGTTGCGCTCCGCTTCATGAGGAGCGGAAAGAGCCAGACTCTGTTCATCATCGTCGGTATCGCTATCGGTGTTGCGGTTCAGATTTTTCTCGGGTCACTGATCACCAGCTTGCAGGGAAGCCTGGTCGACGAGACCATTGGCAACAGCTCCCACATTACGATTCGAAGCGAAGAGGATGCTACGACACGGATTTTAGAAGCAGGCGAACCGGGAACATTGCTTCTACGTGGAAACGCATCAACGGCGCAGAAGGAATTGGACAACTGGTCACTTATCGTGGACGAGATCAGGGAAGACGAGGCAGTAACTGCAATTTCCCCAACGTTGCAGGGAACAGCTTTGGTCCGCAGCGGAGGAACCGACAAGTCGGTGCAGATCAAGGGCGTCTTCTTCGAACAGGCAGATTTGATCTATGAGATCAGCTCCCGTATGGTGGAAGGAAGCCCCGTGGCCGAAGGCAACACCATTCTGATCGGAACGAAGCTGGCGACGGATCTTGGTCTTCGTCCGGGAGGCAATCTCAATCTCCTTCTACCTAACGGGGACTCGGTTCGGCTTCTGGTAGGAGGAACCTTCGATCTCCAAAACGAATCGGCAAACAGTTCCTTGATGTTCATGGACCTTCGCCGGGCACAGAAATTGTTCAATACGGGAGATGGTGTGACTGCCATCGAAGTGCAAGTGGAAGATCCTTTTGCCGTCGACACCATCGCAGATGGCTGGAAGCAGAGGCTTTCCGGTGTAAAAGTAGAACAGTGGAAAGAACTGAACCAGCAGCTGCTTACGGCTCTGTCGAGCCAAAGCAGTTCGTCTTATACGATCCAATTTTTTGTGATCATCTCCATCACCTTTGGAATCGCAAGCGTGCTGGCGGTATCGGTGATCCAAAAATCCAAAGAGATCGGCATTTTAAAAGCGATGGGCACGACGAAGAAGAGTGCCAGTCGAATCTTTATATTTCAAGGTTTGCTGCTGGGATTGATGGGGTCGATCGCCGGAATTGCTGCCGGTATCCTTCTGCTGTCAGTCTTTAATTCTGCAGAGGGTCTCACCTTTAGTATTACTTACAGTTGGGCCAACGTTCTACTGCTGGCAGCCATAGCTACAGCTGCGGGGACCCTGGCATCTGTGATCCCTGCCAGACGCTCGGCAAATCTCAACCCGATGGAGGCAATCAAAAATGGATAACATCTTGCTGCAGGGAGAAAACCTGACACGAGAATATGGCAAAGAAATCATAACGAAAGCATTGAACGAAGTCACACTGAAGTTAAATAAGAGTGAGTTCTCCAGCATCATCGGACCTTCCGGCTGTGGGAAGAGCACCTTGCTCAATCTGCTTGGCGCTCTGGATCGTCCGACCCGGGGCCGGCTTCTGTTTCAAGGACGAGAGCTTTCCTCTATGAGTGATGGCGAACTTGCGGCATTCCGCAACCGAAACATCGGCTTCATTTTCCAGTTCCATCACTTGCTGCCGGAGTTCAATGCTTTGGAAAACGTCCTTCTGCCAACTTGGATCGGAAGCGGGTTAGCAGATCGAAAAAGAGAGGAAAAGGCCAAAGAGCTCTTGGAATTGGTGGGATTGAAAGACCGAATGAAAAATCCGGCCAACAATCTGTCCGGAGGACAACAACAGCGGGTTTCCATCGCAAGGGCGTTGATCAACGACCCAAACCTGGTCCTCGCAGATGAACCGACGGGAAATCTGGATTCCGATGCAACAGAGCAGGTCTATGACCTGCTCCGAAAGATAAACAAAGAGCTTGGTATGTCATTTTTGATCGTGACCCATGATCGTCATATTGCAGAAAAATCCGACCGGGTCATTGAAATGTCCGACGGTCGGATCGTGAGCGATTACAAGACGGCGGACAAGTCCCCGGATGAGCTTTGGAAGCGCCTTGCGCCACATAATTGCAAGTTTCCAGTCATGGAAAACGGACGCCTCGTATGTGGCATGGAGGAATCTGCACCTGCGAACTAGCGGGGCTTGGCTCGTAAGTATTGTTTTGGCCATTCCATTTCATATTCCAGAGCAGTCGCTGCCCGAAGTGGCCAGTAAGGATCTCGCAGGAGCTCTCTTCCCAGGAAGACGAGCTCTATTTTTTCGTCAGCAAGGACGGATTCGATGTGGGTAGGATCCGTGAGCAATCCGCCTGCCGTTACCGGTAATCCGGTCACTCTAGCGATGGCCTGCGCATGAGATACTTGATAGCCGGGGAATACTTTTGGCGGTGCTGGAACCACTCCGCCGGTGCTGACGTTGACCATATCGATCCCCTTGCCTTTCACAAGGTTCAGCATGTAAGCCAAGTCTTCGGCTTGATTGCCGCCATCCACATAATCTTCCGCGCTGACCCGAACTTCCAGTGGTTTTTCCTTCGGCCAAACTTTCGTCACCGCATCCAGAACTTCGCCCAACATCCGTACTCTGTTCTCACGGCTGCCGCCGTATTCGTCTGTTCGCTTGTTCGTTGCGGGAGAGAGGAATTCGCTGAGGAGATACCCGTGGGCTGCGTGGACCTGCAACAAATCAAAACCTACGGCAAGCGCTCGTGCGGCAGCTCTCTGAAATTCAAGTACGGTATCTGCAATATCTTGTTTGGTCATTTCCCGCGGCACCTTGCTTTCGGTATCGAAGGGGAGGGGAGAAGGCGCCTCAATGTCCATTCCCGGCGCTTCGCACTTTCTGCCGCCGTGATTGATCTGAAGGCCA
>PHAE01000056.1 GCA_002840285.1 Firmicutes bacterium HGW-Firmicutes-11 | reverse complement strand
GACATCAGATGCCCCAGATAGAGGTCTCCGATGGCGACCCGTTCCAGATCGACCACTTTATTGCCGACGGCGGCGAACATCTTTCGTATCTGGCGGTTTTTGCCCTCGTGGATCTTGATTTCAACGATCGCGGACCGATCCATTTGCTTGATCACTGTGACGGAAGCCGGCGACGTCACAAACCCGCCGATATCGACCCCTTTACGAAGTCGCGCCACCCGTTCCGACGAAAGCACGCCCATGATCCGCGCCCGATAGGTTTTTTCCAACTGATGCTTCGGATGAGTCATCTGATAAGCGAACTCGCCATCATTGGTCATCAGAAGCAGTCCCGATGTATTGTAATCCAGGCGGCCGACGGGGAAGACCCGCTCAGCAACATCACCGACCAGCGCCATGACCGTCAGACGTTCCCGATCATCGGTCACGGTGGTTATGTAACCCTTCGGCTTGTTCAGCATCAAATAGACATGCCGCTTCACCGGCTCGATCAGCCGTCCGGACACCTCCACCACATCCCCGTCTTTGACGTCATAGCCCGGCTCGTTCATGACGCTTCCGTTGATCTTTACTTTTCCCGCCAGGGTCAGCTCGTCCGCTTTTCTGCGGGAGGCCAGGCCAGCCATGGCGATGTATTTGTTGAGTCTCATTTGTCTGCTCCTTCACTATCGAAATAGGATTTAATCTCTTCAATGCTTTCTTTCACATTGCAAAGCAATTGTTCTGCAGAAGTTTTTGAGTAACTGTCTTTGTAATCAGCCATCTCTCTGAGGTTCATGCCACGCTCGAGTGTTTTATAAACACTCTCCTTCATTAAATTCGTATCGATATAGAGCTCACGAAACGCAATCTTAAGCGCGGTATGGCTTTCTTCTCTGTATCCCGCATGGAACAAGAGCGCGCGTACCGCGTGAAACAATGCATAATAGCCTTGAATCGTTGCCCATTTGTATCCCTCTGCACGGAAGCTATCCATGGCAGCTTCATAGTCCTTCTGGCTGATATTCAATTCTTTCATACACATGTCCTTGCTAAATGTGACACTCTTAAGCTTGCCGGACTTTAGAAAATGTTCAAGTTGACCCATTCGTTTTCTCCCATAATTCTATACCACTCATCACTTGGTTAAAGAAGACCGGATCGTCACTTTCCAACTGCATCATCTCCATCAGGTCAAGCATAAGTGGGGATATCTTGCGCTTCGATGAAAAGTCTCGAATCACTTTCTCTATTTGCTCCTGTTCCTGCCGATCTGCAACAATGAATAAATCTATATCACTTTCAGCGGTGTCGACCCCAAACGCACAACTTCCATACAGAATCACTTTTCTCGAAAGAGACTTCAGCTGGTTTATCAGTTCGTCTATTTCCAAAAGATTTTCCATCTTGCGAAAAGCCCTAACGACTGGGTGCTCGCCGTTAATTTCATAAACGATCGATTTCCCGACGTTTCTCTTTTTCGCCAATCCCTGTTGAGCAAATTCCTTAAGAATTCCGTGCACACTGCCTTGCGAAAGACCCAATTCAGTTGCAACACGAAATGCAATATTTTCTTCGCGTGCGTGAAGCGAAAGATAAGACAATACTTTCATTGGGTTTCGATTGTAGAGAAATTCTTTGTTCATACTAAGATTTTCCTTATTTCATTAGGATGAAAACATTTTCATTTAAACGAATATATTTTCATTATATCTGCTTTTTCTTGTTTGTCAATCAAATACCCCCTGCCATCAACGTCATCTGATTTGTTAGGTTTCGGCTGACGAAAGCATACGGAGCAGATCGCTCCGCTCCGTACACTTGCCGGTTCTTTTGGTTCTAAGTCACTCCTGGATTTCGAGGGCCTTCCAAAGCATGACTGCCATTTCTGCCCGGGTGATCGTGGAATGTGGGTATAATCGTGTCCCGTCGCCTTGCACGATCCCGGATTTCACCAAGGATGCGATTGCAGATCCTGCATACGCGGAGACATCGCCGGCGTCAAGGAATCCTGTCAGATCAGCGCTTGTTCCTTCCGGCAAAGCCACGCCCTTTTTCACCATCGCCCGGTGCAGCAGCGCCATCGCATCCTGCCGGGTCAACGACTCCTGCGGGCGGAACCGTTCCCCGTCACCGACGGCAATGCCAAGACCCCGCGCCAGGGCGATCGCGTTTCCATAGTAACTGTCGGCCGGGACATCGGTGAAAAGGGATGCCGGCTCACCATCCAACGCATAGGCGTTCATCAGCATCAGGATGAAATCGCCTCGGCGGATCGGCAGCGCCGGACCGTAGGCGCGGTCGCCTATTCCCGCGACGATTTTTTGCTCCGTCAAGCCGTTGATTGCATTCACAGCCCAGCCCATAGAATTGGGGATGTCATCGTAGTATGCTGTCGGATCGGAAGAGGGCGTTGCGATCACCGGAGAGGATGACGAAGATCTGCCGCTCCCGCCACTTTGCGCAACAGCAAAAGTGGCCGTCGTGTAGTCCCCTCCGCCATAGGAAGCCATCCGGACCGTATAGGTGCCGGCGGACAAGGGGGCGACTGCAATTGTGAGTTCGAATGCATACTCCTCGTCCAATCCCTGGGTGGCAAAGTAGAGCAGGCTGCCGTCGGGGCGAAGGACCTCGAGTACGACCGGATAATTAAGAACGCCGGCTTCCTGGTGGCTGCCTTCCATCGTGATCGTCCCGGCACCGGAATCGTAGGTCGCCGACACTGTCGGAGGTATGATTTCAATTGCGAACGCAGAGGGTGTTGAAATCATAGCAAATGCGCATGCAAGTAGCAAAAGAAGAACGAGCGGTCGAACACGGTCTTGCTGCAGTATCCGTTTCATAATCAATTCACCGGCCTTTCATACTCCATACCGTCCTTGCCGCTGCCCCAATCCGGATGATTGGGCAAAAGATGGCTCCATCCGGCGCCAAGTCCGAAGGTGACGCCGCCGAAGGCCGTAGCGGTCGATGATATGCCGTCGCTGTCAAGGACAAATGCGGTGATGCGGTTGGCGTCTGCCACATCCGCGTATTGGGGATCCCCCTCTCGGAACACGAGGACTTCGTGGCGATCGGACATCATCATGTCCTCTGCCGGGGTATTGACTTGTATCTGGCGGGCGCCTAGGACGCGGCTGCGGCTCTCGGCGATATCCTGATGATAGACCACCAGAAGGGTATGGTCGATGAGGTAGGCAGTACCATCGTCGGGGTTTTCTGCTTCTTTGGCAAACACAGTGACAAAGGTTTGAAAGTCGCCGTAGTCGGTTGTATCAGGGATCGGCTTGATCGGCGTCCCATAAAAAGTCTTGTATTCTTCCATGTTACCGTATTGAGGGACTCCTTCGCGATGATCGAAGGAAGTGGCCAATATTAGAACACGCCGAACAATAAGTGGAACAATCCAGGTCTCATTGCCATCATTCAGCTCAACATCGAAGAAATATTCTGGATCCAAGCTGCCTTCCGGCAAGGAGATCTCCCAATATCCTTTCTCGATCGAGCTATTAGTTGTGGCAATTACTTCGAGGCTGCTGCATGTGATCCCTGTTATTGTAGTTGGAACACCAAAGCTCTTCGGTCCTAATAGAAATGCCTCGTTGGTGAAATAGATATTTGCCGTGGGTGTGATTCCAGTGTTTGTTACTGCATTGGGAGAAAAGTCCAGCACTCCACTTCCCCAATCACCTACCTTAATGTTCGGTTCAATCTGCAGTCCGACGAAATCCGCTTCATGGATCGTTACTTGCACAGTCTCTGTAGCGTATCCAACGGTAAAAAAATAATGAAGGTCAGCCATGCCGAAATAGCGATCGAAGCTCACGACCCCGTCTGTATCCGAGCGTATATAATTCGAACGGTCGACCACATATTCGATCGGTCTTCCGCTGAGGCTAAACGGCGTTTGTTCACCAACCACTGCAGCTCCGGTGAGGATTCCCGCTGCCGTGATAGCCGCTTCGCTCACCCCAGCAGGCACTGCGTATACTTCAACCGTCCCCGGTTGTCGCACACGATCCAGCTCGATTGTAAGCGGCTCGTACGAGAACGGATCAACGAGTTCATCTATACCAATTATGTCTATCAATCCAAAAGTCAAATCGACGGTATCATATCCCGGCTGAAAGAACGTGAATCGTTGCGCATTCATAAAGTGATCTCCATCAAGGATGATGGCAAATGCGATGCGGCCAAAGGGTTTTTCGAACGCGAATGTCATGCCGCTGCCGGTGAAACCGGTCGTCCCCGCGATAGAACCGATCTCTCCCGGCATCGGTTTCGTTTTGTAGTCATCTGGTAGAAATATATCCGGCAGATAATACATTTCGTAGGATTTTCCACCGATCGTCGGAGGCAGGGTTATCGATCCGTTTGTGATTGCCGGGACGGATACCACACAATCCCAGTTTTCCGGTGCTTCTGCACAAATCCCAATTGCAGTTGATGTTACCGAATGCTCTCCATCACTGTCCGTGACCACAAACTCCAACCAATAATCGTCACCTCCGCCGTACGCCGGCGCCGGCGGGACCCCTGCGATCCCGGCGACCAGGGCAAGGCAAACGACAAATGCTATAACGGGGCGAATATGTTTCACCGATACCACCTCCATCTTTCGGTATTTCCAGATTGCAACTGCATGAGGTTATATAAATCAGTATACAAATGAAAACGGCGGGCGGCAACCCTTTTCCGTTTTGAAACCGTTTGGATTCAGAATAGTCTCCCCATTTTGTCCTCCTGGGAAAATATCGACCGATCCTGCGTAGGTTCCGCCCTTCGGGGTATATAATGACTCAAGTTGTTTCCATGGTAAAAGTCCATGTATTGGAGGTGCCACATGTTGAATTTCGTTCTAAATGATGATATCAAAAAGCAGATGGCGGAAAAAAACGTCAGCAACATCATTCTCAGTTCAAAGATCCGAAGCTGTTGAAGCGGCTCTTATGCTGAAGTTTCAGCAAAGTTTTCTCAAACGCCCGCCGACGACAGTTTTGAAGTTTATGAAGTGGATGGATTCAAGATCTATGTGCAGCCAGGAGTTCGTTTCAAGAAGGAAACGGTTACCCTCGGATACGAGAAAATGCTGTTCTTCGAACGCATTTTGATCGATGGAGCCAATGTATATTGATTCGTGCATATTAGGTTTGCAGAAACCGGCCTTGCGCCGGTTTCTTGTTTTTTCCAGCAGTATCTGTGGTGGCGGTGCTGCAATCTGTGGCGGCGGAATGGGCTGAATAGTCATTCTATCTTTTCGACACAGTTTCAAGCCCACAAGATATGGTTTCGCGGAATCTGTGGTGGTGGTAGGTCAGATTCCGCACCTTTGGCACTTTGAAATCCCTATTTCGCTCCGATTTATCTTTTCAGCACACATTTCATACTCAGGGATATGCTAGGAAACGCCTGCTCGGCTGTGCGCTATCCCAGACGACACGAAACGTGCGAAAAAGATAGATTTGCTCATCAATTGCGGATTGAGACGGTGCGTCTCACAGGGCACCCGCCTCGAAAACGCGAAATTCGTATCCCAGCTAACATATAATGTGTTGAAAAGATAGTTTGGGGCGAAACAACAAGTT
>PHAE01000017.1 GCA_002840285.1 Firmicutes bacterium HGW-Firmicutes-11 | reverse complement strand
ACACAGAATATTGTGAAATCTGCGCAAACGGCCAGTGACAAGGCCTTAACGAGCAGAATTTCTGACCCAATGGAAATCGCAGCCCCTGTGCAGAGGCTGCGGGCGGCTCGCTCATCTGTTTGTCGCGGCCAAACTATCTTTTCGACACTAATTTTGTCTCATGGGATAAAAAAATCGGACTAGGTTGACTCCATTGCCCCGATTTCGACACTTTTTAGGCCAAAGTCGTTCTGATTTATCTTTTCGACACAACTCATCACGTCTGGGATACGGATTTTCCAGGTCACCATCGATTCGGATATCCCAGCAAACAAGGAGTGTGCAAGAAAGATAGTTCGGACTGAAATAAGGAACGCGCCAGCCGGCGCGCACCGATGAAATCCCGAAATTCAAGCTAGTTCATATCCTAGCGTTCTTGGTTTGTGCAAAAAAGATAGTCAGGCGCAAAAAGATAAATTCGAGGACCAAGATAAGTGGTGGGGCCATAAGGAAGATCGCAGCCCCTGTGCGGAAGCTGCGATCGTACTTTTGAATATACGGCCACTGGCCGGTCGGCGGGCATGGGCCAGGGTCGAGGCTAGGCTTGGCCGAGGCTGGGCTGGGCTACTGGGCTTGTTTGGCCCGGTAGTCGGCGAGGGCGGCGGCGTCAGCGGCTTGCTTTTCGCGGATGGCGGCGGCGATCATCATGTCTTTGACTTTCATGAGCCGGGTCTGGTTGCCACGCTCGTTTTCGTCCAGCTTCATCTTGATGTATTTGATGGTCTCCTGAAGCTGGGGGATCATGACGTATTCCAGGGCGTTGACCCGGCGTCTCGTCTTTTCGATCTCTTCCGCCAGGAGGCTGGCTTCCTTTTCCATGGCAGCCAGAGTCAGCAAGGCGGGGAAGACCTGGGCCAGCTTGTCGATGGCCTTGTCCAGTTCGCCGGAGGTGGTGGCAAAGCCGTAAGGGTAGATGTCGGTATCATCTTCTGTGGTCGTTGTGAAATCAAATACCGGAACATCGACGCTCATGACGTTCTTGTGCCCTACTTTTATGGAAACTCCCTGTTTGGGAAACATCAACGCTTCTTCCATCATCTCTTTGGACATCACCGCGTTGGCGATGGCAAAGTTCTTATAGACATCAGAAAGTTGATGTTCCACATCTTCCCGGAGCACTTTGTTTTGTCTGGCCAGTTCGAGGAACTGCTTCATCAGCTCGTCCCGCTTGTCCTTGAGCAGCTTGTGTCCTCTGGTGGCGACGGCAAGCTTCTTTTTCAGCGAGGTGAGCACCATTCTGGTCGGGTTCACATTCATTCGTGCCATTCCCGATCACCTCCCTATTCTTTGGGTTCTTCTCCCGATTTCGGGAAATGCTGATCCAGGAAAACGTCCTTGATACGCTTGAGTTCTCCCCTGGGCATGAGCTTCAGGAGTTCCCAGCCGAGATCCAGGGTCTCTTCGATGCTCCGGTTGGCCTCGTAGCCCTGGGAAACGTATTTGTTTTCGAATACATCGGCAAATTTAGCGTATAGTTTATCGATGTCGGTCAGGGCGGCTTCGCCTAGGATCGCCATCAGTTCCTTCGCCTGCTTGCCTCGAGAGTAGACCGCGAAGAGTTGGTTCATGGTGTCGGCGTGGTCGGCTCTGGTTTTCCCTTTGCCGATTCCCTTGTCCTTCAATCGGGACAGGGAAGGGAGTACATCCACTGGAGGAACGATGCCCTTCCGGTATAGATCCCGGGAGAGTATGATCTGGCCTTCTGTGATGTATCCGGTCAGGTCGGGGATCGGGTGGGTCTTGTCGTCTTCCGGCATGGTCAGGATCGGGATCAGTGTGATCGATCCTTCGTAGCCCTTCTTCCGACCGGCCCGCTCGTACAGAGTGGCAAGGTCGGTATAGAGGTAACCGGGGTAGCCTCTCCGTCCGGGAACTTCTTTTCTGGCGGCAGATACTTCCCGCAGGGCTTCAGCGTAGTTGGTGATGTCGGTCATGATGACCAGCACGTGCATGCCTTTGTCAAACGCTAAGTATTCCGCTGCAGTCAGGGCGATCCGGGGGGTGGCGATACGCTCGACCGCCGGGTCGTTGGCCAGGTTGGTGAATAAAACGGTACGGTCGATGGCGCCGGTCCGCTTGAAGTCGGAAATGAAGAAGTCGGCTTCTTCGAAGGTGATGCCGATGGCGGCAAACACAACGGCGAAGTTGCTACCGGTACCGAGCACCTTGGCCTGCCTGGCGATCTGCGCTGCCAGGTTGGCGTGGGGAAGACCGGATCCGGAAAAGATCGGTAGCTTCTGGCCACGTACCAGGGTGTTCAGTCCGTCGATGGCGGAAACGCCGGTCTGAATGAATTCCGCAGGATAGTCACGAGCTGCAGGGTTCATGGGTAGACCGTTGATGTCCAGACGTTTTTCGGCAATGACTTCGGCTCCGCCGTCCTTGGGACGACCCAGGCCGTCGAAAACCCGGCCCAACATGTCCATGGACACAGCGAGCTCGATGCCCCGGCCGAGAAACCGCACTTTGCTGTCGGCGAGGTTGATACCGGCAGCGCTTTCGAAGAGCTGGACCAGGGCGTTGCTGCCATTGATCTCCAGCACTTTACACTGTCTGGTTTCTCCGTTTTGGAGCTCGATTTCTCCCAGTTCGTCGTAGGTGACATTTTCCACATCCCGGACGAGCATCAGAGGACCGGCTACCTCGGAGATGGTTCTATATTCCTTAATCATCCTATTCTCCTCCCTCGTTGACCAGGTCCGAAATGTTCTTTGTCAGTTCTTCCAGGACTCTGTCGTATTCTGCATCCACGTCTTTTTCTTCGATGTACTTGAACCGGCCGATGGTCTCCCGGATAGGGAGGTTGACTAGCGGATGGTAGTCGGCGCCCTTTTCGATGGCGTCGCTTCCCTGACGGTAATACTCGAGGATTAGGCGAAGAAGTCGGTTCTGTTTGTTCATCGACGCGTAGGTGTCGATGTCGTGGAACGCGTTCTGATGCAGATAGTCTTCCCGGATCGACTTGCAGGATTCCAGCTTAAACTGATCGCTGAAGGACAAGGCGTCCTGGCCGACCAGCTGAACGATCTCCTGCAACTCCGCTTCTTCCTGGAGAAGCTTCATGGTTTCGCTTCGCATCGCCGGGAAATCCTTGTCTACGTTGTCAGCAAACCACTTGGCCAGCCGGTCCACGTAGAGCGAATAGCTGTTGAGCCAGTTGATGGCTGGAAAATGTCGGGAATAGGCAAGGGATGCATCCAGGCTCCAGAACACCTTGACGATCCGCAGCGTCGCCTGGGATACCGGCTCGGAGATGTCTCCGCCGGGAGGGGAAACCGCGCCGATGGCCGACAGGGCGCCCTCGCGGCCGTCCTTGCCGAGGCTGATGACCCGCCCGGCCCGTTCGTAGAACTGGGCGAGCCGGGAGGCGAGGTAGGCCGGATAGCCTTCTTCACCAGGCATTTCTTCCAGTCGGCCGGACATTTCCCGAAGCGCCTCGGCCCACCGTGAGGTGGAGTCGGCCATCAGGGCCACTGAGAATCCCATATCTCTATAGTATTCAGCGATGGTGATTCCGGTATAGATGGAAGCTTCCCGCGCCGCAACCGGCATGTCGGAAGTATTTGCAATGAGAACGGTCCGTTTCATCAGGGGCTCGCCGGATTTCGGGTCTTTCAGTTCCGGGAATTCCATCAGTACGTCGGTCATCTCGTTTCCACGTTCGCCGCAGCCGATGTAGACGACCACGTCGGCTTCCGCCCACTTGGCCAGCTGGTGCTGCACGACGGTCTTGCCGCTTCCGAAAGGTCCGGGGACCGCAGCGACGCCGCCCTTTGCGATGGGGAACATGGTGTCGATGACCCGCTGGCCGGTGAGAAGGGGCATCTCCGGAACCAGTTTTTCTTTATAGGGACGGCCTTTCCGGACCGGCCACTTCTGCATCATGGTGATGTCTTCCATCTTGCCATCCGGCGTTTCCACGACACAGACCGTATCTTCCACGGTAAAATCGCCGCTCTTGATCTCTCTGACGATACCTTTGATCCGGTATGGCACCATGATCTTCAGCTCGACGATGATGGTTTCCTGCACCGTTCCGATGATGTCGCCGGCTTCGATCTCGTCGCCGACCGCCACCGTTGGGACAAAGGTCCACTTCTTTTCCCTGTTCAGGGGCTTGGCGTCGATGCCTCGGGTGATGTTGGAGCCGGAGATCTTCAGAAGCTCGGTCAGGGGCCGCTGGATACCGTCGTAAATGCTCTCGATCATGCCCGGTCCAAGCTCAACGGAAAGAGGGACGCCAGTGGTCACCACTTTTGCTCCCGGGCCGAGCCCGGCGGTCTCTTCGTAGACCTGGATGGATGCTGCGCCTCCGCGCATTTCGATGATCTCACCGATCAGACCTTGCTCGCCGACTCGTACCACGTCGAACATGTCTGCTCCCTGCATGCCTTCCGCTACGACCAACGGTCCGGACACTTTTACGATCTTACCTTGGTTCACTTTTTGAGTCACCTGCCTTTTCCTGTTTATTCGTTGCCGAAGAGTATGTCTGCGCCGACTGCCCGTTCTACCGCTTTTTTCAGATTGGCCATGCCAATGCCGTAGCTTCCGTCGATTCCCGGAATAGGAACGACTGCAGGGATGCGCATATCTTCGTATTTGGCGATTTCTTCCAACATGTCTTTATAAAAACGCTCTGTGATGTAGATGATCGCGTAGGATTCTTTGGCGATCCGCACCAAAACGTCTTTTGCCTCTTCCTGATCCTTGCAGGGAAACACGTCGAGTCCCACGGCCTTGAAGCCGAGGACACTGTCCCTGTCGCCGATCACACCGATCTTAAACATAGGTTTCCCTCAACCTTTCTGCCATCATTTCCCTGGATAGCCCTTGGATCAAGCCGGTCATCGCGATGCGAACCGTCCGCATCTCCCCTTCCTTGGCAATCAGATACGCTGCCAGGGGTTCGATCCCGAAGGAAATGTACTTGGCGCCTTTTGCATACTCCATGAGCGCGTTGTCCAAGAGACGCTCTAGAGCCGTGAATCTCCAGGACTCCCGGATCATAGCTCCGCCTTCCGACATAGCCTTGTCCAATCCATAAGGCACCATCCGGTCGGCAAACTGCTCATAGGGCTCATCGTAACTGTTCACAAACAGCTTTTCCTGTATTTTTCCGCCGGGGAGAAATACCTGGGAAAACACATCCCAAGACTTCTTCATCTGCCGAAGCCGCACGAAGGTCTTCAGATTGATCGTGTCGATCAAAAGCTGGACGTACCCAATGATATAGGCGTTTCCTGTGGCTGCTGCCGACTCGGTCATTTCACGATAACAGGCCTTGTCCAATATGAAATCAATCGTCTGGGGATCCTTGGTCCTGGCGAACACATCCAGAACTTCCAGGACCGCTTCCTTCATCATCGACGTCATCCCAACAAAATCCCTATCCCGGTACATTGCTGCAAGTCGTCCCGCTTCGATGGTTCCCACATCGATCAAAAATGGCTCAGGATCTGAATCCTGAAGTTCGGCCTTGATCAACACTTTGAGGTTGTGATAGTCGTAGGGATAGAGGAAGGCGTAAAGATCCGATTCTTCCGGAGCGATCCCCCGTATGAAAGAATAGGTCTTTTTCGTCTCCTCCGCCAGCAACTCTCCAAACTTTTCCGCCGGGACCGGATCGGCGCCTTCGCCATATCCGAGATCGTAGAGGATCTTCAGAGCTTCCGCCGGTGTTTTGCTATCGATCATCGCCTCGGCCTTTTCACGGGATAACAGGTTCTTTTCTACGCTGCGCACCCTGGAGGAAGCGAATATGTGATCTTTGGTTCCGCTGTTGCTTGCCAACGTCTTTCCTCCTTTAGAATAGTGCCTCGACGACCTCCGGTGTCACCGCTTCCTTGACCGCGTTCACCATGGTTTCCAGCGTTGCGTTGATCTCCATGGAGCCTTTGCGTAGAACGAAGCCGCCCTTTGCATCGATCGTGTCTTCGGAAAGCGTTACCTTGACCTTGTCATCGTTTCCGTTGACTTCGTCAACGACCTTCTGGCCGATGGATCCCCGGTCCTTCGAGTTGAACAAAAGCTCGCCGTCGTTCACGCCGGCTTCGCTGACTGCTTTGACCAACAACGCGACGTAAGCGTTCTGGTCCATGGAGGACAGCTGTTCCAACGCCAAAGCAAAGCTTCTGGAGATGGCCGTCTGCTTGGTGGCAAGCTCCAGTTTACGGGCTTCCAGCTCGGCGACGGAGACTTTCCTCTCCTTGAAGAGGATCCCGTCCTGGGCTGCCTTTTTTTCCATTTCCTTGCGGATGGCATCGGCTTGCTTTGACGCTTTGCCAAGGATGTCGTCCCGCTCGGCCTGGGCTTTGGCGATCAATGCTGCTGCTTCTTCGCCAGCGGCCTTTTGGATTTTTTCAGTGATTGTTTCTATGCTCATTGTACCATCCTTACAGCTGCACGCCGTTTACCATGAGGAAAGAGATCAGCAGCGCCAGCACAGCGTAGGTCTCGACCATCGCCGTGTAGACCATACCTTTTGCGATTTCTTCCGGTCTCTTGGACACCAGCATGATGCCTGCTGCTGCCGCTTTGCCCTGGGCATAACCGGAGAATATCCCGACCAGTCCGATGGGAATGGATGCTGCTAAAATGTAGGCTCCCTGGGGAATGGTGAGAGCCATCAATCCGCTCCCGCCTAGAAGACCGATCTTCTGCATGATGATGAATGCGATCAGGAGGCCGTAGATACCCTGTGTGCCGGGAAGCGCCTGCAGGATCAGAGCTTGTCCGAACTTTTTCGGATCTTCGGCAACGACGCCGGAGGCAGCCTGGCCGGCGATGCCTACGCCAAGCGCGCTGCCGATACCAGCCAGCGCGGCGATGGATGCGCCAAGGATTGCGAGAAAGCTTCCATTGAATAATAGATTAGCGACTTCAGTGTTCATTTAGTGATCCTCCCTTAAAATTTCAACGTATTTTGTTTTTTCACGAAACGGTTCAAAAGCTTCTCCGCCGCTCTTGTAGAACTTACCAAAGAATTCCACGTACTGAAGCCGGCATGAGTGGACGAAGGAGCCCAGGGCGTTGATCGCGATATTATAGCTATGGCCGATGGAAAAGGCGATGATCATCAGAATGACTCCGGTGATGCCGCCGCCGGCCAGGGAACCCATGGTGTTGACGACCGAGGCGATAACGCCGGTCGCAAGGCCCAAGGCCAGAAGCCTCGAGTAGGACAGGACATCGGACAAGTAGCCGGTGATCCCGTAGAGGCTGCTGAGGCCTCCGGTGATGCGGCCGATCCCTTTGTTGTGCCGGCCTCCGGTCACCAGGATCCCAACCGCACCGACGATCGACATCCATTTGCCGATGTCAGGGCTGACGCCTGCGAGAAGCAGCACCAGGCCGATCAGAAGAATGTACCAAAGACCGATATCGAACACCGCATCCATCGGCCGTCCATCCTTGATGGAAAGATAGCCATCCAGCGCCATGCCCAGGAAGATGTGGATCCCTCCTAGTATAAAGGAAAACATCAGAAGCTTCATCGGGTCTTCCATCGGCGCAAACCAAAGCGCCGGGATCACCACGTCGGCATTGAAAAATGTGGCTGCAACCACGGTGATCAGATCGCCGAAATAACCGCCAAACAGGATGCCCCAGATCGTCGTTGAGATGCCGCAGTAAAAGAACATCTTCATCAGGCGTCCTGCCATACCTTCCAGTTTGAATTTTTTCAGGATCAGAAACGTAGAAACCGTAAGGATCACGCCATATGCCGCATCGCTGAGCATCATGCCAAAGAAGATCGCGTAGAAAATAGCAAAGAAAGGAGTCGCGTCGATCCCTCTGGAATCCGGTAGAGAATAGAGTCTGGTGATGGCTTCGAAAGGCCCGGTCATACTGCCGTTGAGAAGCAATACCGGCGTTTCTTCCCCTTTTTCCGGCTCGCGGATCGTATAGTAGCATTCCTTTTCTGTGAGCAGCGCTTCCACTTTCGCTGTCGCTGCGGCGGGAAACCAGCCATCCAAGTAGAATGTCTGCTTTGTGATGAGCAACCGCTCCCGGATCATTGCCCGGTCTCTCTTGAGCACAAGATAATCGTGGAGCAATTCAAAGTTCTGCCGCTCCCCTTCCATTCCCTGTATGCCTTCAATGACTTTGGCTCTCTCTCCTTCGATGACGGCGAGCTTTTCATCGATCATTGTGATGTTTTTCGATGCCGAACCGGAGAGATCACCAAACTGGGCGCGGTTGAAACCGTATCCCTTGAGTATCTCGTCGATCTCCTGGCGCACCGCTTTCGTACAGAGAATGGCGATGTAATACTGCTCCGAATCGCCGTTGACCAGCTCAAAGGTACATTCCTCTGTTGCCGCAAGCACTTCCTGCTTGAGAAGGTCTGGATTTGCCGCAGAGGGAATGCCGCCGAGAATGATGTCCACCTCTTTGGTCTCCTTGAGTTCAAGAGGAAGGTCATACTCTTTCCAAGGGATCAGTCCCATGCGGGACGCCTCCAGCTTGTTTTGTGTCGCCTGAAGCTCCGCCAGCTTGTTGCTGTAAACCGTCAAAATCTCTGTGTTTTTCTCGATCTGATGACGTTCCTTCAGGGAGTCCTCAAACGCGGCAAGCGTGATCGGCGCCCGGGTCTTGAACAACGGTTTCTTCTCGGTGCCGTACTTTTCAAGTGCTTCCAGGGCCTGGGTCGTGCGGTTGATCCAGTTGTCATAACGACCGACGGAACCATCGTTACGGTCGGTTTTGACCAGCGCTTTCCATTCACTTTCCCCCAGTTTTGCTTCCTGATCGGAAATCTCTACGACCCCAAGGGTCATAAGCTGCTCCATCAGTTCCGCTCGAACAGAAGAGTGGCCGATGGCGGTCAATTGTTTCATTCTGGCGATTGACACGCTATTTCACAACCCTTCCTATAATTTTTGTTACAGCGGCCTCCTGGTTCTTTTCAGCGGCTTCGCTGATGACATCGCATACCGATTTGGCCTTTTCCAGGATCTCTGCGTACACCGCATCGGCCTCTGCCTCCGCCTTTGTCAGAGCATCTTTGTAAGCGTTGGCTGCATCCTTTCTGGCTTGATCCACAAGGCGTGCCGCTTCCTTTTCCGCATCCAAAACCATCTGCTTTCCATCGCCTTGGGCTTTTCGCCGGACTTGATCTGCCTGGTCTTCGATTTCTTTGATTTTTTTGATTTGTTCGATCGCCACTACGCAGCCTCCTTCGATTTTGTGAAATTTGTATTTTTGCTTCTGTTATTTTATTTCCTGTCGTTTTTCGTCCACTACTTACTCGCTTTGATGGTGTAGCGAATCGTGTACACCAAGGCAACGATGAGGATGCCGCCTCCGGTAGCCAAAGGATCGATCCCCGGCAACAGTACAGCTGCGATGACCGCGCCACCATATAAAACGATTCGTAGAAGATAGCCGAGCATCACCATCGCTCCAGCTTTCTTCGCCTCCATGTCTGCGACTTTTTCCGAGAGCCGGACCAGAAGACCAAAATTGACCAAACCCACTGCGGCTCCCAGTAGGAGGCCGATTATCACAGGTTGCATGTGGGTATTCCCTCTTCGATTAAAATTTCACGAACACTGGAAAACAATTAAGTATGATTATACCGTCCGTTGTCGCAATTGTAAATACTTTTGGCGAAATCCATGAACGAATTTGTCTGAATAATCGTACGATGTTGCGGTAAGTGTGATATTGATTTATCAATCGATTCCTTGAATGAGACTGTTGATCCATTTCTTCGATCGAAATCGGCTTCGGCAGAAGAATCCCTTGACGATTTCCTCAGCTTGGGCCATCAGGACGACAAAATAAACAGGGATGTCCAAGTAGAATACTCCAATGTAAACCAGCGGAACGCCGATCAGCCAAACGCTCCCCACTTCCAGAAACATGGCATATTTAGTGTCGCCACCGCAGCGAAACGTTCCTATGATGTTTAAGCCATTATAGAGTTTCAGCCACATCATGGCCCCATAGATCACAAGAATGTAAATCGCGTAACGCTGCCCGTCTGGGCTAAAATTAAACAATCCAATGATCGGCTTTGCGGTAAGGATCAGAAGAATACCCGATCCGATCCCGACGAACACACCGATCCGAAGCAGTCGTTTTGTCAGCTCAAAAGCGTAGTCGAATTGTCCCATACCGATCCGCTGCCCCACCAGGATCAGCAAGGCATCCCCCAAGCTGAAGATGGCCATGATGAACAGCGTATTTATCGTCATGCTCGCCTGGACCGACGCAAACTCGGTGATGCCCATCCTTCCATAAAAGGCGTTGTAGGTGACCATTCCCAGACTCCACATGGTCTCGTTGACGGTGACCGGCAATGCGCTTCTCATGACCCTGGCCGCCAGCATCCGGTTCCAGTGAAAATATTCCTTCAGCTTTCCCGCAATGATGTTCTTGCGACCAAAGATCACATACAAAATCAAGATCAATTCGATTCCCCGGGAGATCATCGTCGCGGTTGCTGCGCCGTTGACACCCATCGCAGGAAGCCCTAACTTCCCAAAGATCAACAGATAGTTCAACAGCGTATTGCTGGAAAAGACAAACATGCTGATGAACAGCGGCAGCTTCGTCTGCTGGGTCGCCCGCAGTGCAGCGGTACAAGGTATGGTGATCGACACGGTCAAAAAGCTGATCGATGCGATCCTGACATAGCCCTTTCCCAGAACAATGGCTTCCGGTATGTCGGTAAAGATCCGAAGCACCGACTCGGGGAAAAACATCGCCGGTACAAAAAACAAAAACCCTACTCCAAAACTAAATGCGACGGCAAAGCCCAGCACTCGCTTGATATTGGCCATGTCCTGCGTTCCCCAGAACTGGGCAAAAAATGCCGCCGATCCGCTGGCAAAGCCAAACATAACTCCCCAATGCAAAAAAAACAGCTGGCTCGATAGTCCGACTGCCGCCAGTTCCGCTTCGCCCAGGCTCCCCACCATCAGGCTATCCACCAGGTTCAGCGAGGAGGCGATCAGGCTCTGGAGCGCAATAGGCAGCGCCACCCGAGCCAGGGTCCTATATAGCGGTCTTGTTTCAATTGTGATGGGTTGTTCTTTCATTCCAAGTTGCTCCGGTTGGGTTTTGGCGGATCTTGGCCAGTAGTTTCGGCTCTGGCCGGTCGAGGCCGGTCTCAGCTCCGGCTGTCCAGACTGCAGCCGGTCGAGGCCGGTCTTAGCTCCGGCTGTCCAGACTGCAGCCGGTCGAGGCCGGTCTTAGCTCCGGCTGTCCAAACTGCAGCCGGTCGCTTATACAAATCAAACATCTTTTTTCTTGATTTGTATAAATGTTGAGGGCAATAGCCTCGAAAGTAGCTATTGCCGACCTTATTTGTGAGTCCATTATCAGAATTTAAAGGGTTTCCCTCTTATTTGGTTAAGGATCTCGTCGTTTTCTATCAAAATCTCTTTGTTTTATGAGGGTTTTGGATAAAGCCCTCCATTTAAGAGCCTCCTATCGGTCCGTTTGCGACCGTGCCCTCCTGCTTATTATACAAATCCCATGTCTCTATCTCTGTTTTGGTTAAATCTCAGCTCGGTATGGTGTAAAGTCTTATGCTCAGACTTTACTCTGGTCAGCCTCGGCCGCCACCGCCTCCACCGTCGTCTTTAGTGCAGTGATGATCCGCTGGCAGGCAAGTCCGTCTCCGTAGGGATTGACTGCGTGGGCCATTTTTCCATAGGCCTCAGGATCTGTTAGCAGGGTTTTGGTCATTTCGTATATGGTTTCCTGATCAACGCCTGCCAGTTTAACGGTGCCGGCGCCGATGGCTTCAGGCCGCTCTGTTTCTCTACGAACAACGAGTACCGGTTTGCCCAGCGCCGGGGCCTCCTCCTGCATTCCACCGGAGTCGGTGATCACCAGGTAGGATCTGGCCATCAGGTTGACGAAGGGCTGATATTGCAAAGGCGCGATCAGATGGATCCGCTCCATTTCTCCCAGGTATTTTTTTGCCGCAGTCTGCACCTTGGGATTCATGTGGACCGGATAGATGATTTCCACATCAGAAAATTCCTCGGCGATGGCGCGGATTGCCTTGAAAATGCTGGCCATATGTTCGCCCAGGTTTTCACGGCGGTGGCAGGTCACGGTGATGACTCTCTTGTTTTCAAAATCGATATCTCTCAGCACATCTTCAATGAAGGTGTATGGTTTCTCGACGACGGTCAGTAGGGCGTCGATCACGGTGTTCCCGGTGACAAAAATCTTGTCGTCGCTGATCCCCTCCGCAAGAAGATTCCGTCGGTTCTGCTCCGTCGGGGCGAAGTGAAGCTCAGCGATGTGACCTGTAAGTACTCGGTTCACCTCTTCCGGATAGGGAGAATACTTGTCAAAGGTCCGCAAGCCGGCTTCGACATGGCCGACCGGGATTTTCTGATAAAATGCAGCAAGCGCCGTGGCAAATGTTGTCGACGTATCCCCGTGCACCAGCACGATGTCCGGCGATTCCTCCTGAAGCACCTTCTCCATGCCCAGCATGACATTGGTCGTGATCTGGGCGACCGTCTGGTTGGGCTTCATTATATTCAAGTCGTAATGGGGCGTCAGTTCAAAGAGCCACAGCACCTGATCCAGCATCTCGCGATGCTGAGCCGTGACGCAGAGCACCGATTCAATGTCCGGATCCGCTGTCAGCGCCTGCACCAGCGGCGCCATCTTGATGGCCTCCGGCCGTGTCCCAAATACGGTCAATACTTTCATTTTCATTCTCCCGTTGGTGTCATACTTGTCGATCCAATTTTTTACTTTGCGTCCGGCTTCGACCGGTTTCGACCGGTTTCGACCGGCGATGATATTTCTTTAGATGCCTTCAAGAGGCATGTCGCGACTATCCTATCCTGGCGACACATATTTTGTCCTGTGGGATAAACATTCTGGGCCAGTTGGCTTTTTTGGCTCTTATTTCCACACTTTCAAGCTCTAATTCGCTACGATTTATCTTTCTGACACATTGATCGATCCCTGGGATAATATTTTTCGGGTCGCAGTTTATGAATTTATCCCAGCGTTCGAGAAATGTGTTTCTGGGATAGTTTTGTCCGAAATAAGGATTGCGCTAGCCGGCGCACACCGATCAAATACCAAGATGTGCTTAAATCTTTATCCCTGCGTGAACGATTTGTGTTGAAAAGATAAATCCCACCATAAAATCGTTTTCAAACCTGCCTGCACGATTCTATTTCTATAAAATGTCTTCCGCAGACTGTTCACAGCGTGAGCGACTTCACTCGCGGGACAAGGGTTTGGGAATCTGCTTCAGGTCGATTTTTTTCTGGTTTGAGCTGCCCTGATTGCAGTGAGCATGTAGTTTACCGTAGAAACCGTCCGAGCGAAGCGAGCGGTTTCCAAGGGAAATTGCATGCGAGCATTCCCTTCCGCGGTACTAGGATTCGGGAGCCCTGTGTTAGCATTTCCCGTTTTGTGCTGATGTGGCTTATATGTGCTAAGAAAGCGTCCGAGCGCAAGAATGTTCCACTCTCCTCCTGTCTGGCCTTCTTTATCAACATTCGCAGCGCGAGCGATTTCGTGCACATGTAAGCCGCATCATTAAGAGAAGAGGAAATGCTAATCCTTAAACGGCTTCCCGAACCCTTGGTCCTTCATGAACACATAAATCAACGTCGTCGCGATCACGATCAGTATCAGTGCATCGATAAAAAGATCCCTACTGATCAGAACAGAGGCCACGCCCATGACGCCGCTGATGCAGTACAAGATGAGGACCGTTCGCCTCTGTCCCATGCCGACATTCATCACTCGATGGTGAAGATGGCCTTTGTCTGCTTCCATGATCGGACGTTTGTTTTTGATGCGGCGCAGGATCGCCAGTGCCGTGTCCAGGATCGGAAGGGCTAGAACAAAGATCGGCAGGATCGTTGCGATCACCGTTGCGCTCTTCATCGGGCTCATCACGGATATGGATGCGATCATAAATCCAAGATACAGGGCGCCTCCGTCCCCCATAAAAATTTTCGCCGGGTGAAAATTCCAGGGCAGAAATCCAAGACAGGATCCGGCAAGCGCCATGAAGGCCATGCTGATCTCGTAACGTCCGTGAATGTAGGCGATATAGGCAATGGAAACAGTCGCAATAAAGGAAACGCCTGCGGCAAGTCCGTCCAATCCATCGATGAGGTTGATCGTATTGGTGATGCCGACGATCCAGATCACTGTTACCAACAAGCTGACGATCCAGGGAAATTCAATGTAAGCGCCGCCGAAGGGATTGGTGATAAAGGAAATACGGACGGAAAAACCAAAGAGGATGCAGGCGCTCAGGATCTGGCCTGCCAATTTGAACTTTGCCGAAAGTCCACGGATATCGTCGACGATCCCCATTATAAGGATCAAAGTAGCACCAATGGCGATGCCGATAAACCGGTCGTCGGTCGCTTCCGGAAGCAAAAACGCCATCGACAACATGCTGCCCAAATAGATGGCGATCCCGCCGAACCGCGGCATGGTCTTGTTGTGCATCCGCCGGTCGTCTTTCGGAACATCGACTGCTCCGATCTTCGGAGCCGCTTTGATGGCCAGCGGCGTCACTCCAAAGGAAATGATCGCTGCGACAAAAAATATCAGTAGTATGGGTGCTATCATTCGTCTCCTCGTTTTTCCCGTTCCAAAAGTTCGACTTCCAGTCCCGCTTCTCCCAGCATTTCCACCGCAAGGGCATCCGGATATCCGGACCGGACCACGATCCGCTTGATGCCAGCATTGATGATCATTTTGGCGCAGATCACGCAGGGTTGATTGGTGCAGTAAATGGTTCCGCCGGCGATGCTCTGCCCCAGATGGGCCGCCTGTATGATGGCGTTCTGTTCCGCATGAAGACCGCGGCACAACTCGTGGCGTTGCCCGGAAGGCACATTCAGTTCATCTCTCAGGCATCCCCGGATCTCACAGTGTTCGATTCCGCTGGGAACACCGTTGTAGCCAGTGGCCATGATCCGCTTGTCTTTGACGATGACGGCTCCGACTCTCCGTCTCATGCAGGTCGATCGCTTTTCCGCGACCTCTGCCATTTCCATGAAGTATTCGTCCCAACCTGGTCGTTCCATGCTCAGATGCCCTCCTTGAAAACGGCGTTCGCCGCCCGGACGCCGTCCATTGCGTCCTTGCAATAAAAATCAGCACCGATCTGTCTGGCGTATTCGGCGTTCAGCACTGCCCCGCCCACTGCGATCTTGCAATCGATGTCGGCGGCGCGGATCGCCTTGATCGTTTTTTCCATATTCATCACCGTCGTAGTCATCAGGGCTGACAGACCGATCATGCGTATCTTCTCTGCCTTGGCAGTCTCGACGATGTGGTCGATGTCCGTGTCCCTTCCAAGATCCAGAACTTCGTAACCATAGTTTTCCAGTATGACCTTGACGATGTTTTTGCCGATGTCATGGATGTCACCTTTGACCGTGGCCATCAGGATCCTGCCGTAGCATATCGTGTCGCCGGCTTTCGCCATATGGGCTTTGAGTACCTCAAAGGCCTCCCGGACCGTGTCGGCAGACTGGACCAGTTGTGGGAGAAAGCGGACTCCTGACTCATAGTCGCTCCCCACGACTTCCAACGCGGGGATGATGATCTCTTCCACGATGGCAAGGGGCTCTTTGGACGTGAGTAAATTTGCGGTCACGGCGGCAGCCCTGTCTTGGAAACCATTGAGTATGATGTCGGTCAGTTGTTGTTCCTGTGACACTGCGGCCTGTTTGATACCGGGTTCGGTCGCAAAGCCTTTGGCATCGGCGCTGACCGAGCCGCTTTTCGTGCTGCTTTCCGCGCCGCCTCCGTAGCAGGCAATGAAATCCCGGGAATCGACGTCCTTTCCTGCGAGGGTTTCATAGGCGCGGATCGCATCCATGTAGTCTTCGACCAATGGATCGGTGATCGGCGCATCCAAACCGGCTTCCAGGGCCATAGCAAGGAAGGTCCGGTTCAACAGCTTGCGGTTGGGCAGTCCGAAGGAGACATTGCTGGCTCCCAGAGTCGTCTTGACGCCGAACCGCTGCTTGACTTCGCGGATCGCGGCCAGCGTATCTCTGCCAGCCCGCTGTTGGGCTGATACGGTAAGGGTAAGGCAGTCCACCAGGATCCGTTCTCTGCCGATGCCATAGGATTCCGCTTCTTTTATTATTTTTTCCGCGATGGCGACCCTTTGTTCCGTGGTTTCCGGGAGCCCTGCGTCATCTAACGTCAATGCGATCAGACAAGCGCCGTATTTTTGAGCGATGGGAAAAACGGCATCCATCACTGATTGCTTGCCATTGACCGAGTTGATGATCGGCCGTCCGTTGTAGGATCGGACTGCCGCTTCCAGCACTTCCGGATCTGCGCTGTCGATCTGAAGCGGGACGTCCACCACCGCTGATACACGTCTGACGGCTTCCAGCATCATTTCCTTTTCATCGATGCCGGGCAGACCCACGTTGATATCCAGGATCGCGGCGCCGGCTTTGACTTGGGCGATGGCTTCGTTTTCGATATAGGTAAGGTCACCTTCTCGAAGCGCTTCCTTCAAGGCGGATTTGCCTGTTGGGTTGATCCGCTCGCCGATCACCCGGATCCTGTCGTCGAGCAAGACGGTTTTGCGTGAAGATGCTACGGCTGTATAGCGAGGCAGGTCAGCCATGTCCCGCGCCAAGGCCGCCGTGGTTCCAGTTTGGGTACTTTTTGCTCTCTTATCGTTTATTGCCTTTGCGCGATCGACCAAGGACCTAATGTATTCCGGCGTCGTGCCGCAGCAACCCCCGACCACAGAGACGCCGGCTTCCATCATCTCTTCCATTGCTTCGATAAACTGTGGAATGTCGACGTCGAAAACGGTCTCCCCTTTGGAGAGTCTGGGCAGGCCGGCATTTGGCTGGACCAGGACCGGAATGTGAGAATACTGGAGGATCTCCTTCACGATGGGAATCATCTGGACCGGACCCAGAGAGCAATTCACTCCGATGGCGTCGATCCCCAGATCCTGGAGCACCGTCACCACTGTCAAGGGGTCGGCGCCCATCAGCATGCGGCCGTCCTCCTGGAAGGTGACGGAGCAGAACAATGGGAGGTCGCAGACTTCCCTGGCGGCGATCACCGCCGCTTTCATTTCATATAGGTCGGAAATGGTTTCGATGAGAAGAAGATCCGCGCCGGCGGAAACGCCGGGAAGGATCTGCTCTTTAAAGAGCTGCACCGCATCCTCAAACGCAAGGTCCCCTGTCGGTCGCATCAGCTTTCCGATCGGACCCAGTCCAAGTGCCACGTAGCGAGGTTTTCCGTCGCCGGAAACAAGATCCGCTGCTGCTTTCGCAAGCGCGACCCCCTGCTTCATGATTTCTTCGACAGTGTAGCCGGATTCGCCGGTTTTCAGACGGTTGGCTCCAAAGGTGTTGGTGGTAACAAAATCGCATCCCTTGGAAAAGTAGTCGACGTGAATCTGGCGGATCTGCTCCGCCTTTGTGAAATTCAATACCTCGGGAACGTGTCCCGCGTCCAGCTCCATCCGCTGAAGCATGGTGCCCATGGCTCCGTCGCCGACTAAAATGCCGTGCTTCAGCCGTTCTCTCAAATCCATTTATCGTCTCCGGTTTCTATCTGCAGCTGCGCGTTTTCATCCCTGCAAACTGCGTATCGCTTCGATGTTTCCCATGATCCTTCGGGCGGTTTCCGGCTTGTTCATCGTGTAAAGATGGATCCCCCTCACTCCCCAGGCCATCAGGTCGATGATCTGCTCGATGGCGAAGGCCTCGCCGGCTTCCTTCATCGCTGCCGGGTTGTCCTCGTAACGATCCAGGATCCGCTGGAGTTTGGGAGGAATGGAGCAGCCGGACAACTGAGTGATCCGAAGGATCTGCTTCTTGTTCAAAACCGGCATGATCCCGGCGGATACCGGCACATTGATTCCTGCCAGATCGATCTCCTCCATAAAGCGGAAAAAGAGTTCGTTGTCAAAGAACAGCTGGGAAATGAGAAAATCGGTTCCTTTGTCCACTTTTGCTTTAAGGTACTTGATGTCCTGGACCTTGCTGACTGCGTCGATGTGTCCTTCCGGATAGCAAGCTCCGCCGATGCAGAAATCCCGCTCGTTGTGGGCTTCGGCGATCAGGTCGGCGGCATGTTCGTACTGGAGTGGATTGGGAAACTCAAAGTCCGGGTCTTCCGGGATATCTCCCCGCATCGCCAGGATGTTTTCCACGTTTCCCTCCCGCATCGTGCGAAAGTTTTCTTTGATCTGTTCCTTCGTCGCAGATATGCATGTCAAATGGGCCACGCTTTCGATACCGTAGTCGTTCTTGATCTTGGCTGCGATCTCGATGGTGCGATCCTTGGCCTTTCCCCCGGCGCCATAGGTGACGCTGATGAAGTCCGGCTTCAAGTCGGACAAGGCATCTAGCGTATCGTAAATGACCTCGACTGGAGAATCCAGCTTCGGCGGAAAAATTTCCAGAGACATTACCGTTTTCTTTTGCTCATACAGGTCTCTAATTTTCATCAGCGAGTTCTCCTTCGTAATAGACTTCTTTTAAATAGAGCCCCTGTGGTGGGGCGGTGTGTCCGGCGCGTCTCCGATCCCGGCTTTCGATGATCGTCTTCATCTCTGCTGGCGCTCTCTTTCCCAGGCCGATCTCCACCAGCGTTCCCGTGATGATGCGGACCATATTGTAGAGAAAACCGCTACCCGTGACTTCAAATACGATGTCGGCATCCTCCAGATAGCATTCGGCTCTTGTGATCCTGCGGATCGTCGTCTCCGGTTCTTTGCCTCCGGCTGCAAGAAAAGAGCGAAAATCCTGTTCTCCTACTAAATAGGTGGCGGCCTCCTGCATCGCTGAAATATCGAGGGGTTTCTCCACGTGGTAGTGGAAATTCCGCAACATCACATCCGGCTCCTGGCAGTTTCTGATCTTATACAGATAGGTCTTGCCTTTCGCGTCAAACCGGGGATGAAACTCTTCAGAAACCTCTACCACTTCAAGGATCCTGACGTCCTTGTCCATCAGCCGGTTGGCGGCGTAGGCAATTTTTTCCACAGGGATCCCGAACTCTCCGGAAAACCCGGCGCGCTGTCCATAGGCATGAACCCCGGCATCGGTGCGGCTGGCGCCGGCAATGGTGATCTCGTCACGGCAAAGGATGGAAAGGACTCGTTCCAGTTCTCCCTGCACCGTCCGTTGCCCCGGCTGGCGCTGCCATCCGTGGAAACCGGTGCCGTCATAGGTGATGGTCAGCAGCAAGTGTTTCATGACTCGTCGAAGCGCCAGAGCTCCTCGTCGGTGGGCACCGGATTGTCCGGCATATAGTAGGCGATCCTGGAAATATTGATCAAATGCTTGTAATCAAGATTCTCGGAGATGCTGTTGTGCCCCCAGGAGCCGCATCCCAGCGTGTTGGTGGGTGCCAGACCGTTGAAAAAGCTTCCGCCTGCCGAACTGGCGCAGGGCTGATTGATCACGAACCGGCTCACATTCAGGTGCTCGCCAGCATATTCGATGTTTTCTTTGTTGATGGAATGGATCGCAACGCTGTGCCCCATTCCTTCCACTTCCAGGTTTGCCTTTGCGATGCCGACTGCTTCTTCGAAGGTGTCATAAGAATAGGCGGCCAGAACCGGGCACATCTTCTCTTTGGCCAGGATGTCTTCCCCGCCTTGGCCGTCTGCTTCGATCACGATGACTCTCGTTTCTTCCGGCACTTCTACCCCGGCGAGTCTCGCGATGGTCTGCACCGATTGGCCGACCGCGTGGCGGCTCATAGCGCCGTCGATGAATATGGCGTTGCGAAACGCCTCCTTCTCCTTTGGATCCCGAACCACATAAGCGCCATTGCTTCTGAACTCCTCCAGAACTGCTTCGTATTCTTCTGCAGGGGCGATCACCGTCTGCTCTCCTGAGCAGATGATCCCGTTGTCAAAGATCCTTCCACTGATAATTTTCGGCACCGCCAGTTTTAGGTCGACGCCTTTATCTATGATGCACTGCACATTTCCCGCTCCGACGCCCAAGGCCGGCCGGCCGCTGCTGTAGGCCGCCCGCACCATACCGGCTCCGCCGGTGGCTATGATCACGTCGGCGGCTTCAATGAGGTTTTTCGTGTTTTCTCTCGATTGCTGATCGAGGATCTGTACGAGATGCTCGGGAGCGCCCAGCTTAGCCAATGCCTGGTTGATGAGGTTGACGGCTTCCGTTGTGCAACCGATGGCTTTGTGATGGGGTGTCACGATGATGGCGTTTCGCCCTTTGACGGCGAACATCGCATTGCTCATCGGCGTTACGATGGGGTTGGTCGTCGGCGTGATCGCCGCCACGACGCCCATGGGTTTGGCGATTTGTACGATACCCGTTTTTTCGTTTCTGTCGATGATGCCGACGCTCTTTTTATCCCGCAGACTATGCCAGATGATCGCCGCTTTGACCTTGTTTTTCACCGTCTTGTCCGCAACGACGCCCATCCCGGTTTCTTCCACCGCCATGACAGCCAATTCTTCTGCGTTGTCGCTGATCGCTTTCGCGATGGCCCAAACCAGTCGATCCACTTCCTTCTGACTATAAGTCTCGACGATTGCCTGAGCGTTACGCGCCCGCTCGATATATCCTTCGATGTAGGTTTTGCTTTCCATGGGACTACTCCTTTACACCATCAGCTTCGGATCTACGATCCGGTCAAATTCCTCTTCGGTCATCAGTCCTTCGTTCAATACTTCCTCTTTGAGTGTCGTTCCCTTTTGAAATGCTTGTTTTGCGATCTTCGCTGCCTTGTCGTAGCCGATGTAGGGATTCAAAGCCGTTACCAGCATGAGAGAACGATTCAGGTTCTCGTTGATCTTCTCCAGATTTGGACGGATGCCGACGACGCAGTTCTCCCGGAAGGAATCCATTGCATCCACCAACAGTCCGATGGATTGGAGAACATTGTAGGCGATCAAAGGGAGATAGACGTTGAGTTGAAAATGTCCCTGGGATGCCCCAAACCCCACCGCGGTGTCATTGGCCATCACCTGGCAGCACACCATGGTCAAGGCCTCGCTCTGGGTGGGATTGACTTTACCAGGCATGATGGAACTCCCTGGCTCGTTTTCCGGTATCGATATCTCTCCGATCCCGCAGCGGGGACCGCTTGCAAGCAGTCTGACGTCGTTGGCGATCTTGTACAAGTCCGCCGCCAGCGCCTTCAAGGTGCCGTGAAGAGCGACCATCCCGGCCTTACTGGTCAACGCCTGAAACTTGTTGGGAGCAGTGATAAAAGTCGTTCCCGTAAGTTCGGTGATATGTCTGGCTGCTATGGCGCCAAACTCCGGATCGGCGTTGAGGCCGGTACCGACTGCCGTTCCTCCCAGGGCAAGCTCCCGCACCTGGTCAAGAAGAGAGCGGATCATGGCGGCATCTTGCCGCAGCATGGCTTCCCAGCCGGAAATCTCCTGCCCCAGTGTGATCGGCACCGCATCCTGCAAATGAGTGCGTCCGATCTTTACGATATCCATGTATTCCTTTGACAGTGCTCCCAGCGTGTCCGCCAGCACTTCCACTGCAGGTAGCAGGCGCTGCTCGGTTTCCAGTACGACCGCGATGTGCATTGCCGAAGGGAAGGTATCGTTTGAGCTTTGGCTTCGATTGACGTGGTCGTTTGGGTGGATCGATGATTCCCCAAGGATCTGATTTCCGCGATGGGCAACGACTTCGTTGACGTTCATATTGGTCTGGGTACCGCTTCCGGTCTGCCATACCACCAGCGGAAACTGGTCGTCCCACGTTCCCTCGAGGATCTCGTCGCAGGCTTCCATGATCGCCGGTGTCCGGTATTCGTCCAATGCGCCCAGCTCGAGATTTGCCATTGCTGTAGCCTTTTTTAGAAAGGCAAACGCGCGGATCACTTCCTTCGGCATGGTTTCCTTGCCGATCCGAAAATTCTCTAGACTTCGTTGCGTCTGGGCGCCCCAAAGTCGATCGACTTCTACCTCGATCTCTCCCATGGAATCCCGCTCGATTCGGAATCGCTTTTGATTCTTTACTTCTTCCATGACTTATTTCCCTTTGTAGGAGCTCTTCAAGTCGACGATCTGGTTGAACACCTTTTCTGTCTCAGTGTTCAGCTCCGAGTCTGCGATATAGTAGCCGTGGCGTAGGAATTGGAAACGTTCTCCGGCTTTCGCGTCGACGAGAGACGGCTCGCCCATAGCGGATACTTCTCTAAGGGAATCGGTGTTGATGACGCTTTCTCCTGCTTCGTTGTCGATCATCAGATAGTCGTAGATCCGGACTTTGACCGGAAGGGCGGTGGCGGCATTCACCCAGTGGATGGTGCCTTTGACTTTGCGACCTTCAAACCCGCTGCCGCTTTTGGTTTCCGGATCATAGGTGCAGCGCAACTCCGTGATGTTGCCGGCTTCATCCTTGATCGCTTCGTTACAGGTGATGAAATAAGCGCCTTTGAAACGAACTTCATTTCCTATGAAAAGGCGAAAATATTTCTTTTCCGGGATCTCCATGAAATCGTCCCGTTCGACGTAAAGCTCTTTTGAAAAGGGTACGTTCCGGAAGCCCATGGACTCGTCTTCTTTATTGTTCTCGATGACTACTTCTTCGGTCTGATCCTCCGGGTAGTTGGTGATGACCACTTTCAGGGGATCGAACACCACCATGCGGTTGTCTACTTTGGGTTTCAGGTCTTCCCGGATGCAATGCTCCAGTAGCGAGATGTCAACGGTGCTGTTGGCTTTGGAGACCCCGATTCGGTCGCAGAAATCCCGGATGGATTCCGGCGTATAACCGCGGCGACGAAGACCGGCGATGGTCGGCATGCGGGGATCGTCCCAGCCTTCTACGGTCCCATTGTCCACCAGCGCCTTCAAGTAGCGCTTGCTCATGACGGTATTGGTCAGGTTCAATCTGGCAAACTCGATCTGTTGGGGTGGCATCTCCCATTCAAGTTCCCGCAACACCCAGTCGTAGAGAGGTCTGTGGTCCTCAAACTCCAAGGTGCAGATCGAATGAGTTATTTGTTCGATGGCGTCCTCGATGGGATGAGCATAGTCGTACATCGGATAAATGCACCACTGGTCACCGGTGTTGTGGTGGGTCGCGTGGGCGATCCGATAGATGACAGGATCCCTCATATTGATGTTGGGGGACGACATGTCGATCTTGGCCCGCAGGACCTTGTCCCCATCTTTATATTTTCCATTGCGCATGTCTTCAAAGATCGCCAGACTCTCTTCGATCGGTCGGTCGCGGTAAGGGCTCTCCTTCCCCGGCTCGGTCAGGGTGCCTCTGTGCTGACGGATCTCTTCAGCAGTCAGATCGCAGATGTACGCTTTTCCCTTTTTGATCAGCTGGACAGCGCAGTGATACATGTCTTCAAAATAGTCAGAAGCAAAGAGCAATTTGTCCCACTCAAATCCCAACCAGCGCACGTCGTTTTCGATGGAATCGACGTACTCTGTGTCTTCCTTGATCGGGTTGGTGTCGTCAAAGCGAAGGTTGCACTTGCCGCCATACTTTTCCGCAGTGGAAAAATTCAGGCAGATTGACTTCGCGTGCCCTATGTGCAGGTAACCGTTGGGTTCCGGTGGGAACCGGGTGTAGACCGGCCGATCCTGATAGGTCCGGTTTTCCAGGTCTTTATCTATGATTGCGTGGATGAAATTCGTCGATTCTACAGCCATGTTTGGCCCTCCTTATCCTTCGCGGCACACAAAAGAAACCTGCCGCAGGGTATTCGTTCTATTATACCACCGGAAAACCTGCTTTGCAATTCAAGAGGGCGGCGTTTTTCATTGACAAATTCGGCAAAATGGAGTAATCTAACCAACGGGTCAAGCCCTTTGGCTGGCTTACGATTCCAACACAGGAGGGTCCCATGAAAGAACTGAAACAAGTGAAAACCATCGCCCAACCGACACTCAAAGTCACCGCTGAAAAGGGCTGTGGTGAGTGCCAGACATCCTGCCAGTCGGCCTGCAAGACTTCCTGCACCGTCGCCAACCAGGAATGCGAAAACATCCGGCGGAGATAGCATGATCCACTGTTATCAATTCCGGGAACACAACATCGTGATCGATGTCAACAGCGGTGCGATCCATCTGGTGAGCGATCTCATGTATCAATTGCTCTCCGATCCGACCACCGTTTTTCATTTTCCGAAAGAGGATGTGGCGGAAGCTACAGAGGAAATCAAGGCCCTGGCGGAGGCCGGCATGCTGTTCACCGACGATGAGCAGATCACCACTGAAATGCTGGAGGATCGCGGGGCGGTCATCAAGGCCATGTGTCTTCACGTGGCCCACGACTGCAATATGGCCTGTCGCTATTGCTTTGGTGACACCGGCGCCTTCGATGGGCCCCGGTCTTTGCTTTCTCTGGAAACCGGGAAGCAAGCCATCGACTTTCTTCTCGCTCATTCCGGCACCCGACGGAATCTTGAAATCGACTTCTTCGGGGGAGAACCACTGCTCAACTTCGACGTAGTCAAAGCCTTGGTCGCCTACGGCAGAGAAGCAGAAAAATCCTACGGAAAGAACATCCGGTTCACCATCACCACAAACGGCCTTCTCCTGGACGACAAAAAGTCCGAGTTCATCAACGAGACCATGGACAACGTCATCCTCAGCATTGACGGCAGAAAAGATGTCAACGACAAGATGCGGCTCACTCCCGGCGGGAAAGGCACCTACGATGTCGTGGTAAACAACTTTCAGCGATTTGCTGCCAAACGGAAGGGAACCTACTACGTACGGGGAACCTTCACCGCTGACAACCTGGACTTTGCCGAGGACGTCCGGCATCTCGCTTCTCTGGGATTTCAAAACATCTCCGTCGAGCCGGTGGTCACCGATTCCTCCAAAAGCTACGCCTTGCGGGAGGAGCACCTTCCCCGGATCTTTCAGGAATACGACGCGCTTGCAGACCAGTATCTGGATGCCGCTTTGCGAGGAGAGCCTTTTTCCTTTTTTCACTTCCGCATCGACCTGACCCAGGGTCCCTGCGTGGTCAAGCGGGTCTCAGGCTGCGGCGCGGGCACTGAATATGTTGCCGTCACGCCGGAAGGGGATCTTTACCCTTGCCACCAGTTCGTGGGAAATCCGGAATTTCTCCTGGGCAACGTAAAGGACCCGGTGTTTGAAAACCGTCTCTACGACCGTTTCAACCGGGCCCATATTTACATCAAGGACGAGTGCAGAGACTGTTGGGCGAAGTTCTATTGCAGCGGCGGCTGCCACGCCAATGCCTATCACAGCAACGACGATCTTCTGAAGCCCTATCATCTCGGCTGCGAGACCGAGCGTAAGCGTCTGGAATGCGCTATCGGGATCCAGGCGGTCCTGGCAACCCAAGCGTAAGCGCTACGTGCGTTTGCGTAGCGACTCCTAGGAGGCGCTCTGTTTCTGCAACAGCTGCTCTTCCATGAAGCGATACCCTTTGTCGAAGGCCTCCATGTTGGAAACCGCAAGGGACGCCGGGAAGTCTTCCCAGATCGCATCCATCACCTTATCGTAATGAAGCCTCGGGAGAAGCTTGGTCAATGCCCCCAGCATGACCATGTTGACTACCTGGGGCTTTCCCATTTCCTCGGCGATTTTGGTTCCCGGGATATGGTAATGATCCGGGTTGTTGGTGGTCACCAGGGTGCTGTTGATCAACACCATGTCTTTGGTTTCCAGGTCCGAGCAGTACTTGTCGTAGCCGGTCTGGTTGTAAGCGATGAAGACATCCACGTCGTCAACCTTCATATAGTCGATGTACTCGTCGGAGATGACGACTTCCGCTTTGCAGGCGCCGCCTCTGGCTTCCGGGCCGTAACTCTGGGTCTGGGAAATGTTCATGTCTTCTCCCAGGCCGTAGGCTTTGGCGAGCAGCACGGAGGAAAGGATCACTCCCTGTCCGCCGGCGCCGGCGAATCTGACATTCAATCTCATTTTGTTTCCTCCACTTGGATCGCTGCATCGGGACAGAGCTTTTCACAGAGCCGGCAGCCAATGCACTCTTCTTCTTTTGATGGCTCCGGCGTTGCGGTTCCATAGGTGTTTCTCTTTTTCGAATAGGTAAAGACTTGCTTGGGACAGAAGGCGATGCAGATCCCGCAGCCCTTGCAATGGGCGATGTCGACGTTTACTTTCATTTCGCCTGCTCTCCTTCTCCCGACGTTTTGGGCGCTTTGCTTTCTGCGTAGAGTCGAAGTTGGGTTTCCATCCGCTCGATGTATTCTGTTTTGTCGTTGTCGTGATGGAGTACACCGCATTTGATCTTTCCGGCGGGGACGTGGTCCCCTTCTTTGTAGATCACGCTGTTTTCTTTCAGCTTTTTCATGATGAACGCCGGATCCTTGTCGCCGTAGACGCTCTTCCCGCTTTGGGTCGGGCACTGTGCAATGACTTCTATGAAGGAAAACCCCTTGTGCTTGATCGCCGCTTCGATGCTTTTTTCCAGCTGGACCGGATGTGCGGTGGTCCAACGGGCAACGTAGGTTGCTCCCATGCAGATCGCCAGATCTGCTCCTTCGATCGGCTCGTCGTATGCGCCCCACGGCGATGTCTTGGTCGCCGCCCCCTGGGGCGTTGCCGGGGATTTCTGTCCTCCGGTCATTCCGTAGATATGGTTGTTGATCATGATCACCGCCAGATCGATGTTTCGTTTGCAGGCGTGGAGAAAGTGGTTCCCGCCGATCGCGAGGCAATCGCCGTCACCGGTGAAGACCGCAATCTTTTTGTCCGGCCGGGCCAGTTTTAGTCCTTGGGCAAAGGCGAGGGCTCGTCCGTGGGTGGTGTGCATCACATCAAGGTCAAGATAGCACGGCACCCAGGAGGAGCAGCCGATCCCGCTGACGCAGGCGATGTCATCCCGGATCCCCAGTTTGTCAACTGCGGTCACAAAGGCCTGTTGTACGATGCCGTTTCCGCAGCCGGGGCAAAAGAGGGTAGGAAGAGCATCCAGCCTCAGATATCGTTCCATGAGTCTATTCATGCTGTTCCACCTCCTTCGCGATCGCCGCCAGGATCTCTGTCGGTGTATGCAGGTCTCCACCCAGTTTTCGGAGGGAGATGACCTTGCTGTGCTTCAGACACCGATCGACTTCCCTGACGTATTTTCCCACATTCATCTCCGGCACAAAGACATACTTGCAGTTCTTCGCCAGTCGCTGGATTTCTTTGTCCGGGAAAGGCCAGACCGAATTGACCTTGATCATGCCCACGTTCAAATGACTGTAAGGATTCACATCCGGTTTTTTCCAAGGCAGAACCTTTCGGAGATTGCCAACGAATCGTCCCTTGGCGCCCGCTTCCTCCCGTATCCCCTTTGCGGAACGAACGGCCTGTAGTGCAGGCCGGGCAACGGAACCGTAAGCGAGTATGGCAATGTCCGCGTCTTCCATGAAGAAGGTGTCAACGTCGCTGATCTCGTCGATGTGGTTTTGGATCTTGCTTTCCAGCGAAGCTAAAAAGCTGCCGCTTTTGTCTGCCAGATGGCCGATGCGTCGCCCCATATCGTCATGGAACTGTCCCTCGACCAGGGAGTTGCTCCCGGTGAAAAAATCGTCCTGTGGCGACACGACGTAGTTTCGGTGTCCGCCGCGGATCTGTCGTTCACCATCATATACGATCACTTTTTCTCTCATATGGCCAACGATCTCGTCTGCCAAAAGGACAACCGGCGTCCGGAATTTTTCCGACAGCTCAAAAGCACGGATCGTGAAATCGTACATTTCCTGAACCGAGGAAGGCGCCAGAGCGATCATTTCATAGTCACCATGGCTTCCGTATCTGACTTGATAGATGTCCTGTTGAGATGACATGGTGGGCTGTCCTGTGGATGGGCCGCCGCGCTGGACGTTCACGATCACGACCGGCGTTTCGGTGACCGCTGCGAAACCGATGGTTTCCTGCATCAACGTAAAACCGGGGCCGGAGGTGGCTGTCATGGATCTCTTGCCGCCCCATCTCGCCCCGACGATTGCACAGGCTGATGCGATTTCGTCCTCCATCTGTATGAAGGTTCCGCCGGCGTTGACCATTTCCGACGACATGACTTCGATGATTTCCGTAGAAGGAGTGATCGGGTATCCGGCAAAAAACCGGCATCCCGCATACACTGCTGCTCTCGCACAAGCCTCGTTCCCCTGCAGAATGGTCTTTCGTCCGCTCTTGGGAAGAGGCTCCCGCTGTTGTGGTTCCATAATAAATAGCTACCCCCTTGCAATTTCTTCCTTCATGCTACCATCTTCCTTTTGGGAAGACAACGCATGTGCAGGGGATAGCCATGTATAAATGATTGTTAAATGTTTATTGTATACAATTTAGAGCTTTAAGCTCAATTCCGCTCGTTTTCTTGAATTTTCAAGGTGTACGGCGATTCGTTCCACCGCCAGGTCCTTGTCTTTTTTCCGCAATGCCTCGAGAATGTCCCCGTGCTCCGAAAGGATCGCCATCAGGTTTTCTTTGCAATAAACGGTGGCTTTTCTGGTCTGTTCCACATAATCCTGATAAGATCTCAGGATCTGGGCAAGGAATCGACTGCCGGTGGCGTTGTAAATGATTTTATGAAAATCCTTGTTGAGTTCGGAGACTCGTTTGCTGTCCAGTCGTTCGGTGAAGAACTCCATCTTCTCGAAGACGTCTTCCAACTCTGTGAGCTCTTTTGCGCTGATCCGCTCGGCTGCCCAGCCGACAGCAATGGCTTCCACTGCCGCCCGCACCGTGTAGATGTCGCCGATGTCCTGCCGGGTAAAACCCAGAGCAAAGGACCCGCGGTTTGGGATCGACTGGACAAGGCCTTTTTGTTCCAGCTGCCGCAGTGCTTCACGGATCGGCGTTCTGCTGACCGCCAGTTCTTCGGCTACCTGGCTTTCCTTGATCCTCTCCCCGATCCCGTATTCTCCATGGAGGATCCTCTCCCGAAGGATGGTTTCGATCTCCTCCGCAAGTGAAATGGAATGGGGAAATGTTTCGCTGTTCATTTGGTTATCCTGTCACTATTTCTTTTTTCTTTGCTGTTGTTTGCTGCCCTTGCTTCTGCTCCGGATCTCTTCCCTTTTGACTTCTTCCGCTTTCTTTGCTTCTTCCCGCCTTTGGATCCGTCTCAATACCGTTTGCGGTGTGGAGACGCCGACCGCGGAAATGGCCTTTCTGGCTTTGACCTTATGCACTCCTTCACGAACGGCATCTTGCGAGTCCGTATCAGGAATATCGTTACCTTTGTCGTCTTTTTTAGTTTTTTTAGTGGCCTTTTCTTTTTCCTTCTCGGCTTTTGCTATGATTTCTTCCACCGATTTCCCGGTCTTTTTCGCTTCTTTATAGGGGTTGATCTTATCGTCTTCTTTTGCCGCTCCTTGTTTCTTTAATTGCCGTCTGGTGTCCCATGCAGTGAATACCACCATGCCTATGACCATGAGGACCATTAGAATCATGTAGCCGTTGCTGTCCGCGGCTGTGTCTCTGGTGGAAAAGCTGATGCTGACCGGCTCATCCAGGGTGTTTCCTGCGCTGCTCTCCAGGTCTGCAGAGATCTCTACATTATATTCGGTATCGTCGGTCAGTGTTTCCGTGATCTGTATCCATATTTCGTTGGGATATTTTTCTGCATTATAGAGAGGATCGAACTTGATCGCTTTCCCTTCCGCGTCAGTGATCGCAAAGCGGTTTTCGTTGGCCGTCTGCGCCGCCTCGCTGGTCATGTTTTCGGAAAACACAAGCTTTATCGCGATGTTGGCCGGCATCAGGCCGCTTTCTCCGTCTTCCGGGAAGCTGCTGATCAGGGTCAGTCCGGACGCGAAGCTCATCGATGTGGATAAAATCATGAGCATCACTAAAAGGCTGACTATGGCGCCTATTCTTTTCATACTTAACGATCCTCCTGGTCGTTCCGCCGCTTCGTCTTATTGCGTTGACGCAGCTCGCGGAAGAATTCTTTCATTATTTGTTTGCATTCTTCTTCCAGAATACCGGTCTCTATTTCTACGTAATGGTTGAGCCGTTGATCTTGTGGGATGTTTGCGAGAGAGCCGCACGCTCCGGCTTTGGGATCCATGGTGCCGATGAACAGCTTTTCGATTCTGGCGAGGACGATGGCGCCGGCGCACATGGAACAAGGTTCGGTCGTGACGTACAATCTGCACCCGGAAAGCCTCCAGCCCCCAAGGACCTTTGCCGCTTCGCGGATCGCTATGATCTCTGCATGGCTGACCGGATCTTTGTCGGTTTCGGTCCGATTGTGACCTCGACCGATGATCGCTCCGTTGGATTCGATCACCGCTCCCACCGGGACTTCGCCTAAGGCATAGGCCTTTTGGGCTTCCTGCAGGGCTTCCTTCATGAAAAAGCTTGGATCCATGGCGCTTTCCTTCCATTCCGCATCAGCCCTACTATATTACCATACTTTATGTGGCTTTTCAATCTGAAATTCGGCTCTGCGGCTTGTTTTTCCCGCCATTCCTTGGTAGTATGATACTGTGTGAAAGGAGGTGGGTCATTCGTGTGGATGGACATCGTGATCGCAATCATATTTGTGTTTTCCACGGCCATCGGGTATCGAACCGGTTTTGTCCGCTCCTTTTTCCACGCCGCCGGCTGGCTCTTGTCCATCGTGCTGGCGTTTGTCTGGTTTCCCCAAATCGAACTCTTCCTTCGTGAAAAGACCGACTACTATGAAAGCATCCACCAAACGATACTGGACAAGCTCACTGCCAATGCATCGGAGACTACCGATCCCATCACGGAAGGTCTTCCGACGGTGCTTCAGAACGTGATCGAATCGGCGGAGAATGCCATGACTTCGGCTCTCGCTGATGGCTTTGCCGGTTTTCTGTTCAACGTGATCTCGTTTCTGCTGGTCGTCTTTGCGATCCGTCTGGTCTTTCTGCTGCTTGCTTCCTTGTTGGGGAAAAAGAATCAGGACGGTGTCATCGGCTTTGTCGATGGTGTCCTCGGTCTGGCTGCCGGCGCCCTGAAAGGGATCCTGTTGATCTTCTTCCTTTTGGCGCTTCTGGTTCCTGTGATCACCCTGTCCGGCGGGGACTTTCTCAGCGAATCGCTTGCGGCCTCAAAAATAGCAGGACCGTTGTACGATAACAATCTGATCCTGCTGATCATCAAAGGGTCCTTATAGGTTTCCAGCTTTCCAGCTCCGGTCAAACTTTTCCGCGCTTTTAAAGGCGGAATTTTTTTGGCTTTGGCACGTAGTACTTGACCGGCATAGAAGGTATTTGTTCCAGCACCATCTCTATGACTCGCTCCGCCTCGTCTGTAGTAAGCAGAACGGGATAGGTCATTCCGCTTTTCACAAATCCAACGTTGGTTTCATTGTTGGGGCTGACACCCGCCCGAATTTCGGTGAATTCCGAATAGGGATACCGGGATGTCTTTCTGTAAAACACGAAGTTGTAATGGATCATCATGCCCTCTTCGTCGACGATCACCGTCTTTTTGTAGATCATGATATAGATCAGAACTGCACCCATGGCAATCATGATCCCGTCTCCGATATAGATTCCAAAGCCCACCAAAATGGCGCCGATGATCATAGATGCGTACTTTTGCCAGGGCTTTTGCTTGGACAGTTCTTGCGAGGTATATGATTCCAATTGCGTTCCTCCTGCTACTGTAGACTTGAGAGGCGGCCGCCTCTCAGAATTTGCTCTATTCTATCAGAATCCGGCTTCTTCCGCAAGCCGCTCTCCATGATCGACGCCGCATCAAACCTCATCTTGATAATCCCTCCCGTCTGTGGTAGTATAGCAAACGTAACAGGCTCCCGTAGCTCAGGGGATAGAGCGTCGGTTTCCTAAACCGTGCGTCGGATGTTCGAATCATCTCGGGAGTGCCATTGAATCAATGCCTGCAAGGTATTCTTTGCAGGCATTTTTAATCAGTTTATAGAATTGGTCTTTATTTGGTCTTTATTAATACAATTCCAGTAGTGCATTCACTTCCGTTCCCGTACTTGTTTGAGTGATTATTATTGCCTCGTTTCGTTTTTCAACCTCTAGTTCAGTTGTCGGTATCCATGTGCAAATCGCAGAGACATAGCTTGGATCAATCAGGTAAGCATGTCCTTCAAAAGTTGTAATCGTGCATTCTTCGGTATCAATCTCATACAATGTTTGACGCATTATTACACCTCCATTTCACTTTTACTATAACCTTGTCGAAGATCTATCACAAGGGATAATCTTTTCTTTTTTATAGAGGTCATAAAGTTCATTAAAGCGTCCGTTCTTTCTGAAATTCGTTATTATCCATAAATCCTCCAAACTGTACGCCGGATTTCGAATTTTTTGGTTCGTGCCTCTCCGCTAACCTCTTCTCCGGTTTCCCTCTTCCCGCGCTGGCTAAAAAGGGGAGGGGGGTCAATCCGCTGTAATCGGCGCCTGTGGCGAACAAAACGCCGGTCACCACGGATACCTAAGCACCTACAACGTTCAAAGTGATAGCGGATGTGTCCTGATCGGCTGGTCCCTGCGGGAGAGCTATCCAGCGCCCCCGCAAGACTTCGCCATTCCTCAGGAGAGGGTGCAGGTTTATCCTTGGCCTGCTCAAGGTCCGGTATATTGCCGCCCACCGGAACGGCGGAAGGAGCCAGCCTGTTGCCGCCGGCTGGAAGCGGTGAACAAAGAAACTGTCAGCCCATCCGGGCGTCGGTTTATATCAGGCAGTTGAGTAGGCTGCCGTGATACCTTTAAGTAGTGGTCTTGCTTGCTGCTGCCAGCTGCGTCAGGATTTGGCTTTAACTTTCAACTTCTCAATTTCCAGCGCCCTTTTGCCGCTCTCCAGCTCGTCCAGGGCGGCCCGCGCAAAGATTGAGGTTGTATCGTAGAACGGGGTATCCACCACGCTTACGTCAAATAATTTTTCGATCTGAAGCACCCGTCGGGTGTCTGTATCGTAGTTCCACTCGGCTTTAGATACTGTGAACGCGAAGCTCATTTTGTCGAGTAGCCCCGCTTGGATGCTCTTGTAGACGTCCCGGTTAGTCTGCGTGTCGATCAGCTCTGCCCGGATGAAGAGACCTTTTTCGTCCACAATCATCTGCAGGCTTCCGTTCCGGCTCCGGGCTAAAATCAGCCAGCTGTCATTGTGGTTGTACCGCATCGGCACATCTTTCATGTCGGTACCGATGAAGGCGCCCCGATCGATGATCTCGGTGAATCCGTAATGGGTCGCCGGCGTATCGAACACGACGGCATACCCCTCGACGATCATCTTCCCTTCTTCCGGAACGGCACGAAGCTCCGCCATGCGGATCTCGCGTTTATTCTCCAAGGTCGTCATGACTTACGCCTTTTTCTTGATCCGGACAAAGCCCCGGTACATGGCGACGTTGCCGCCGGTCCATACGGATCCGCGAAAGGCGATGTGGCCAGACTTGAATTTGAAGTCTCTGGATTCCTCGACGGTCAGCTGCGAGAACAAAGGCATCTCGTAGGCCGCGAGCTTTCCGTAGGCCATACAAAGTGTACCCGCATCGGTTTCCGTAGCGGTGAGCGCCGGGCAGGCCGAGTTCAAAACATAAGGTGTTTCGAATGTGCCGTCAGAGCTTATGATTCCGGTTGCGCCGGAGGTTTTCTTGATCTTGTAGATCTTGTTTCCCTCGGCGTCTCGGATAGCTGCGAAAGCGGCCAGGTCTGCCTTGCTCAAGATCAGGAAGGCGTCGCCTTCGATCTCCTCATCGCCGCCGTAGGCCAAGACGAGATTATCCAAGGTGTCGACGTCGATCTTTGAGATCTCAATATCAGAGGCGGCCGGGATCACGTTTTCTGGGGCGTTGAAAATTCCGGTCAGTGCGTTAGGCCCGCCTGCACCGGCGACGATCTGCCGGGAGATCTTTTTGCGGATCGCCTGCATGATGGCCTTCTTAACTTCGATTGCGTACTGAACGTTCGGCAGCTTTGCTGCTTCGTCTGTCATTTCAGCGTAGGCTGTGATTTTGGCCTTGCCGATCTGGACATAGTCAAAGGTGGGCTCGGCTGCGGTGTAATCGGAAGTTTCGTCGGTGTAATCGCCTTCACCATAAGAGACTACAAAACCTTTTTCATACGCTTCGCCGCCTGGGAGAGGAACCGCTTTCACGGCATCGATCAAAGCCGATACCTCGTTGAACGCTGGCGCCAGGGTGTTGCTTGTGTGAGTAGGAACGACCAGATCTCCGCTTGCGACGGTTACCGCTCGGAGCTCCATTTCGTCGATTTCAAAGGATGCAGCTTTTCGCTCTTTCAGTTCTGAGCCAAGCTGCTCAAATTTTGCTCGTACTTCAGGGGTCATATTCATGTGGTTTTCACCTGCTCTTTCGTTTTTTATTTTTTGATTTTTGGCTGTAGCCATGCCATATGTCCCGAGAATCTGGATTTGTCCAATCGGAGAACCAGATCTCTGCTCGATTCCAGCCTCGAGGAAGTCATACAGCTGTTCCTCGAGCTTGCCGTATTCGTCGTTTAGCCCGTCCAGCTTTGCGTTGATCGCGCGGATCTCGGACACATCGTCCGAAGCGTCGGCTTTTTTTATAAACGTTGCTTTTTCCTCGCGAACCTCCCGCATCCTGGCGCGGATCTCTTCTTTTGTCATGTGATAACACCTCCTTAGGTGTGTTGTTATCTTCCTGAGGATTCCAGTATGATCGTAGCTGTCCAGCTACGCGGCTTCGCTTTCCAGCCTCGCCGTAACTTCTTATGTCAAGTCCTTTACTCCCGTCCAAGAGTCAGGCTTTTAACTCTTCTATCTCAAGCGCTTCCATTTGCTTGCGATTGTTTTTTAAGTGTCACCGTATATTTAACATCAAGCAATGTATCCCAAAACAGCTTAACAATCTCTACAAAACATTCTCCATATGATTCCCGGGCATCAGCGAGTACATTCTCTTTGTCCTCAATAAACCTACCTATGGAATTTTCATTAAGAAATTTGGCAATCATGAATTCTAATTGATTATCTGTAATAATCTGATCCATATCCTAACCCTCCGATTCTCTATTGTCTTGTACTTCATAGACAATCATTGCAACTGCAATAGTGTCTTCCCAGATCGTTTGCTTAAAACAATGATTTGAATCTCTTAAGGAGCAAAATTTTATATCTATTGGCTTAATATCATTCTTCGCCAAAAAATGATTGACTTTAAAATCTAAGCTTTGCCGCAATTTCGGTTCTCCATCACTAATGTAACCCTTGAATGTTGTTATATTTATCATTCATTTTCTCCTTTTAGCCTTAACGCTTCTCTATAGCGCAGAGTTCTAACACTTCCGCTCATGAAATGGCTCATGTTATAATCGCAATCCTCCGAGAATTTTGCTTGGAAATATAGTTCAATTATTGGTTTATAAATCGAGACAATCAGTTTCACTTTGTCTCCATTTTTATCTGGACACTCAGGAAATTTCCTAATGAAATCAATACACTGCAGGTTGCTAATAGTTGGGTGATCATTGCCTCTGTATTTTTTGTAAGCTATGAAAAATTCATTAAAGATTCTTTCAACTTCATTCATCTGAAAAGGATAGCTCTTGTCATGTAACATAATGACCTGATTATAGTTGTCGCGTATCCTGTTTGCAGTTAGTTCTTTATTTTCGCTTTTTCCCTTAAGGGCGCCGTAGGCGCCTCTCTTTCCTTCCCTCTCCTTCCCTTTCTCTATACTATCCTTACTCTTACCTATACTATCCTTACCTAACCTAACCTGAGTATCCCACTTGCCTACCTTATCGGACACCGTTGGTATGTCATGTGGTATGTCATAGATTCCCAATTGTTCAGTAAGTGTTGATTTTTCAAGCTGGTAGATCGTTTCGTTATATCTATCCGTACGAATATAATTGTGAATCTTCCAATGACGAATGGCACAAATACCGCTTTCGAAAGGAATTACGTACTTTTTGCTGAGCAGTATCTTGTAATCTTCTTCTGAGCAGCCAACCATGTTTTGAATTTTTTTCGGCGATCCAACAAAACCGTCATCATCAGCTCTTATATTGAGTTCATAGTATAAGAGCCTTGTAGTCGCTGGCATTTCTATGAAGTCATCCGTATCTATGACCTTTACTGAAATCATTCTTCTTTGCGCCATTGGTTTACCCCATGTTCTTTTACCGGTCTAATCCTTCCAAATTCTATCGGATTGTTGATTGGTTTTGGGTTAGACAAATACGCTTCAAGAGCATCCATGTTAACTAAATGTTTTCGTCCGGCCATTATCGACGGCACAGTGCCGCTGATTATTAGTCTCCTGATATAGTTTCTTGTGATAGCGGTGTTCGGGTCCACCGCCTTTATCTCTTCATAAGCATCTTGGATCTTTCTCATTCTTAGCATTGTTTTTTTACTCCTGTTTTTTCGAGGTGGATACTTTATACCTAAAAGTATAGTTATCTTGTGATTTACGACTTTATTCTTGTAAATCAAATGATTTAGAGAATCCTATGTTTGCATTGCTATGGTCTTTTTTGCTCTATCGGACATTTTCTTTCTCTGCTCATCAGTCAACTCCATTTTTACTTTGTCGGCCCTGAAACTTATAAGGTTCTTCTCAGTAAGATAAGTCTTACTTTCCTTATCCTTTTCTTTAAGCCTCCACGTTTTAGGATTTGATTTACAAAGCTTGTCCAGTTTAGTCATCACAGGTCTCGAACATGTGTAGACAATGCATTCATTTGAGCTGTCATTAAACAAAACTATTGTCTCTCTCTCCGCTGCAGTCAGGGATAACTTTCTTTGCTCATCCATATTATTGCTCCTCTTTTCTATATTCTAATAAATCACCAACTGAGCAGCTGAGATAAGAACATAATTTGTCAAGGTTTTTTAGAGATATAGAATCATTTTTGCGATAGTAGAGGTTTGTTATTGTTGTCCTTGATATCCCAGTTTCTTTAGATACTTCGCTAACTCTTATCAATCTGTCTCCTAACAAAGAAGAAAACTTATTGACTATCATGCGCTACACTTCCTTCCCTTTACTTAATATATGTACAGCATGTTGAACGTTTTATATTTTTATTATACATTACAATTCGCTATTGTCAATAATATTATGTACAGTGTATTGTACTTTTTTTATTCTTATTGTACAATTTGAACAAGGAGGGATACAAAATGATTAAGTGTAATTTATCGGTTCTTTTGGCAGAGCGCAATTTGAAAATAACAAAGGTTGCTAATGACACAGGAATTTCTAGAACAACTCTTACTTCACTGTCTAACAACTACAGTCAAGGGATACAATTAGATACTCTCAATACTTTATGTATGTATTTTAATATTACCCCTGATCAGTTTTTTGTTTATATCCCGATCGATATTAGAGTTAAAACTCAGGCCAACTTAAGAGATAATACAGTTGAAATAGAGTTAACCGTCCGTGAAAAAGGTAAAGACCGTAAATTAAATCTTTTTGGCAATGTTTACACAAGAAGTAATTTAGGGCATGTAGACGATATTCAAGTTGACATTGGCCTTTATGATGCAACGGAAAAAGAAGAAATACAGAAGAATGCAGATATAAAAAGGGTGCTCAAGATGCTGCCTCCTTTGTTTCTTTTTGATATCGAAACGCAAATAATTGAGGACATATTTGAAAAAATTGAAGACAGCGAGAGAATAATGGATGACTGTAATATAGAGTTTTCAATGGATTTCTTATAAGTCTTAAATATGTCACTTAATAGACTTTGATTTTTAGAAAGGAGTCTATACAACAATGGCTACAGTAACAAAGCGTGGAACTTCATACCGGATCCGTGTTTCATGTGGCTATGACATGACCGGCAAGCAACTCATGCGCTCCACTACCTGGAAGCCAGATCCTTGCATGACTGAAAAACAGATCAAGAAGGAACTCCAAAGACAAACAGTGCTGTTTGAGGAAAAGTGCCGGGCCGGATTATTCTTAGATGGATCTGTTCGGTTTGCAGATTTCTCTGATAAGTGGTTTAAAGATTATGCCGACAAACAGCTGCGGGCCAAAACCATTTCAAGGTACCAGGGCTTAATGAAAAGGATCCTTCCGGCTATTGGTCATATACGCCTTGACCATTTGCAGCCGCATCACCTAATATCCTTTTATGACAACTTATCTGAAAATGGAATTCGCGACGACGTTAAATACAGGTGCATAGTTGACCTAAAAGTTCTGTTAAAAGAAAAGGGGCTTACTAAAGACAAAATCGCCGAGATGGCCATTGTTTCTAAGTCTGTAATTAATTCTATCTATGAAGGAAAAAACATCTCATTTTCTAGCGCCCAACGGCTGGCCAATGCTCTAGAAAAGGATATTAAAACGCTGTTTGAGGTATCAGCTGCAACAAAACAGCTTTCAGCTCAAACTATTCTTCACTATCACAGATTAATATCTTCAATACTTTCAACCGCTGTTCAATGGCAAGTGATATTCTCCAATCCATGCGAAAGAGTGAAACCACCCAGGGTAGAACGAAAGGAAGCACGGTACCTGGATGAACATGGAGCAGCTTTGCTCTTGTCCGCGCTTATTGATGAACCGGTACAATACAGAGTGATTGTGCCGCTGCTTCTTAATACTGGTATGAGGCGGGGAGAATTGTGCGGCCTGGAATGGCCCGATATCGATTTTGATAATAACTTGCTGCATATTAGGAGAACTTCTCTATACCTTCCCGATAGAGGCGTTTTTGAGGACGAAACAAAAAACTCCAGCTCTAACAGATCTATCAAAGTCCCCTCTGCTACAATGGAAATGCTGAGATCATATAGAGCTTGGCAAAATGAGAGGCGTTTAGAGTTGGGGGATCAATGGATCCAATCAAAGCGTTTGTTCACAAAGTGGAACGGTGAACCTATTCATCCGGATACTATATCTGCTTGGTTCTATCATTTCGTGATCAGAAAGGGCCTTCCGGATATATCACTCCATTCTCTGAGACATACAAACGCCACCCTGCAGATTGCAGCCGGTATTCCCTTAAAGACTGTTTCCAATCGCCTTGGACATGCTCAGGCCTCCACTACAGGCAATATCTATGCTCATGCTATTAAGTCAGCTGATGCAGCGGCCGCAGAGGTGTTGGAAGATATATTGAATCCTTATAGCAAGAAGGTAAACTTAAAAAAGCCGCTCAATAAATGAGCGGTATATATATATATTTATTTACTTTATTGGACGTACAAATGACTTATTCACAGTCTTCTTCGCTATCTACAAAATTCATTAGTGGTAAAATTAATGGTGGAAATCCTGCGAAAGTTGTTATTTGGGTTATTATTGGCCTGGCATATGAAAGTAAGACTGCAGCTCCATTTATTAACAGAAAGTGTTCTAATTTATCTTTATCTATGTCTTCTTCCCAATTAAAGAATCCTTCCATAACTACCTTTAAATCAAATGGAGCAATGCCTCTATCGGTCTTGAACAACTCTATTTCCATTTTGAGTTTTGCTCGATTTTCATTTTCAATTATGGCATATCCCGTTTTCTGGTTAATGTCAAGTTTAACTTCATTTGGTCCAAATTCATCATTAACCTTAAAACAAAGTTCTGAAACTCTTACTTTTTCTACATTAAAACAACTGTTTTTCACAATAATTACCTAAGCAGCATTTACAAAGGAGTAAACCTTTGATGGAAGGCTGGCCTCTCTATCAACATAATTAAACAAACTACTTTCTACGTTACCAGCATAATAATTCATAGACGATATGTCTTGTTCTAATACCAAAAAATCTGAATATAAATTCAAAAAAGCGTTATGTATACCCATATCGCAATAGTCCTCTAAAACAATCCCCTGAGCCTTCTGTTTTTCAAGTAGATGCTCGCAACTCAATTTCGCAATTTGTTCCTTATACTCGGCAATAATTCCGAGAGCATATTCTTTATTAGTAGTCATGATACCTCCTCCATTCTTTTATTTCGTATCACTTCTGAGTCTTTTACAGCATATATAATTCTACTATATACTGTGAAGTAATGTCCTTTAGCACCCCATTTTATATCAGCAAAAGGATTTTGGGCACCATTGTAGTGCAACGAGCCTTTTCTGACAGAAAAAGGCTTAACCGAGCATAATGTATCTAACGTATCTAATATGTATCCAAGGGGAGCCTTCTCTACACTCCCTGTTCGAATAACATATTCATGCCAAGCCTCAATGATACCTTTTACTATTTCATTATCGGTCAAGTCGAGCATATAATCTATGTTTATGTTACATGTAATCAAACAAAGTCTTCTGTGTCTATTTCCTTCTTGTTGCCTTCTTTCCCCTAACCAAAACATTGCATTAGAATGATTATCCCAGAAGTACATTCCGCACCCTAGATATTCTTTGTCTTTAGAAACAGTTAGTTCGTTAGACTCCATAAAACAAACACATTTTTCATAATTATGTATATGATACCCTTTTATATTGTTTCCCATCATCTTCTATTCTAATCTAAAATTCTAAAGAACTACACGCTGTTTCAGTATAACATGTATTGCTAAGCCCGTGAAGTCGCTATATACTGTATGATTTCCATTTTTTTAACTACAACTTGTTGTTCATAAAGATATTTTAGAGTGACAAATACAATAGCGTTACATATTATTTATACTATGTAACCTAATCTACTTTTAGTTATCACTTATGATGTCTCGCAATATTTGGACATTATTTGGTCTTTTTGATCTTTGATAACTGTCTTTTTATAATATTGTAAAGCAAGAGTAATATTCATCAAACGTTGGAATATTAACATTTATCTTTTTGTATTTACACGGGTAAAATCTATAGAAACGCATTCCTAAACCGTGCGTCGGATGTTCGAATCATCTCGGGAGTGCCAATAAAATAGCGATAGGCCATGTGTCTATCGCTATTTTATTGGCGCTCCCGTTTTTAAAGATTCGAACATGAAAATGCACGAGCGT
>PHAE01000055.1 GCA_002840285.1 Firmicutes bacterium HGW-Firmicutes-11 | reverse complement strand
TTTGGTTAATTGCGAGGAGCACAACTATGAAATTCAATGCATTCAGAGGGGTGACTATACAAATCTTTCAATTGCTGCCGGAATTGGTTAGACTTAGCCCGATTTTCTAACCAATTTGAAATATTTCAGGCTTAATTTGTATAAAAACCGTCCGCTACCATCCGCTGATACACCTCGGTTTATACAAATTAAACCGTTTAGCGTGCGTTTTGTATAAGAGGGAATATGTTTCTATAAGAGATGGACTCTTCCGGCAAACTTCTGCGTTCCTTCCCGAAGGCACACGCCAGTTCCAGCAGTCTTCCGGGCTCGAACTCCAGAATAGAAAGGGTTGGGTTGCTCCACTCTGCGTGATCCGAGTATTTCTTGATCCTTCGTTCCCATCTTGTCGTTATGCATCCGTCACTCCTTTGCCTCAAAAGCTATACCTTCAGGACTTGGGGCGTGGCTTGGCCGCAGACTGCGTTGCGGTCGGGGTTTATACATTTACGATTATACATTATTTTCCATTTCTTGTAAATTGCTAATTTCAATTTATTTCCATTTTATATTTGACTATCTTTTGAGCACAATGATCGGTCCAAAAGATAAACTTCGCCCCATCTCAAGCGAGATGGGGCGGTTAAGTCTCAGATTTTTTTGTACTATCGCTCGCACCTATCTTTTTCACACCGAATTTGTCTCAGAAGATAAAAAATAATTCATATATTTAGAGTTCATTATCTTTTCAGCCGATCAATGTGTGTCAAAGATAGTTTTACTCAATTATCCGCGATTTTGGCAGCGCGGATTTCCGTATAATACTAAATTTTTATCTTCCATGCCATTAAATGTGCCGCGAAGATAATTCGCGGCGATTTAAGTTTTTAAATTCCGTAAACGGAGCTGTCCGCAGGCGGCGTCGATATCATCGCCCATCTCCCGGCGGAGGGTTGCGTTGATGCCGCGGCTTTCCAGGATCTTGCGGAAGGCCTCCGCAGAAGACCGGGCGGCGGGGGCCGGCTGGTCGAGGTGACCTGCGGGGGCCGGCAGGTCAGCTGGGTTGGTGGAGATCGGCTGGTCAGCTTCTGGCGAAGCTGGTTTCTCCACTTTGTTGAGGGGAATAAGGTTTACGTGGCAGAGCATGCCGGCGAGGAGTTTTGCCAAGGCTTTGGCGTGTTCTTCGCGGTCGTTGATACCGTCGATCAGAGCGTACTCGAAGGTGATCCGGCGATTGGTGAGCTCTGTGTGGGCTTTGCAGGCCGCCAGAAGATCGGCGATGGGATATTTCTTGTTGATCGGCATCAGTTGGTCGCGGATCTCGTCATTGGGAGCGTGAAGCGAGATGGCCAGGTTGACCGTGGGAAAATCTCGGGCGAAGACCTCGATTTTGGGGATGATGCCGCAGGTCGAAACGGTGATGGAACGATAACTGAGTCCGAGGCCGCGAGAATCGTGGATCAATTCCAGAAACCGGGATAGATTCTCGTAATTGTCGAATGGTTCACCGGTGCCCATAATGACCACATTGCTGACGCGCTCACCGGTGTCCTTCTCAATGGCGACCACCTGGTCGATCATCTCTGCCGCAGTCAGGTTTCGGCAAAGACCGCCGAAGGCGGAAGCGCAGAAGGAGCAGCCCATGCGACAGCCGGCCTGGGAAGAGATGCACACGGAATTTCCGTGATGGTAGCGCAAAAAAACACTCTCGATGGCGTTGCCGTCATCGAGACCGAATAAATACTTTCGCGTTCCGTCCTGCTTGGATATTTGGATTTTTTCAGGAACAAGCTGAGTGATCGTGGCAACCTGCTGAAGCTTTTCTCTGAGAGGTAGAGACAGATCGGTCATGTCTGCGAAATCATAGACACCGCGATAGAGCCAGCGAAAAATCTGGCCGGCTCGGTACTTCGGTTCGCCAATGCTTATAAGGAAGGCCTCAAGCTCTGTGAAGGAAAGGCCTTTGCAATCAGTTTTCATCGGATTTCTCCTATCGGTCATCGAGGCGCAGCTTGGTATGATGGCGCCAACTGGGAGGTGGTGAAGGTTGGGATGTGGCGCCGGGGTTAGTTGCGGAGGGCTTGGATCGGCGCGGGGATGCGGCCGCCGCGGAGGATCATTTTGGATGGGGACTTCTGGTTGATCCGCATCACCGGGCCGCTGCCCAACAGGCCGCCGAAGACCAGTTCGTCGCCAACGTCTTTACCGATGGCGGGGATGACGCGGACGGCGGTGGTTTTGGAATTGATCATGCCGATGGCGGCTTCGTCTGCGATCAGGCCGGCGATCACGTCAGCTTCGGTGTTGCCGGGGATCACGATCATGTCGAGGCCGACGGAGCAGACGGCAGTCATGGCTTCCAGCTTTTCGATGGTCAGGTCTCCGCTGCGGGCTGCGGCGATCATCCCCGCGTCTTCGCTGACGGGGATGAAGGCGCCGGACAAGCCGCCGACGTTGGACGACGCCATCACGCCGCCTTTTTTGACGGCATCATTGAGCATGGCAAGGGCGGCGGTGGTGCCACAGCCTCCGCAGGTCTCAAGGCCGATCTCTTCTAAAATGTGGGCGACGGAGTCGCCGACCGCTGGGGTTGGAGCAAGGGAAAGGTCGACGATCCCAAAGGGCACCCCTAATCGTCGGGAAGCTTCGCTTCCCACCAGTTGACCCATGCGGGTTATTTTAAACGCAGTGCGTTTGATGATGTCGGCAACTTCGGTCAGGTCGCAATCGGGGCCGGCTTTCGCAAGGGCTGCACGAACCACGCCGGGCCCGGAAACGCCGACGTTGATCACGCAATCCGGCTCGCCGGGACCGTGAAAGGCACCGGCCATAAAGGGATTGTCTTCCGGTGCGTTGCAAAATACCACAAGTTTGGCGGCTCCCACACACTGGCGGTCAGCCGTAAGAACTGCTGCCTCTTTTATGATGTGTCCCATGGTGCGAACCGCGTCCATATTGATGCCGGACTTTGTGCTGCCGATGTTGACCGAGGAGCAAACGAACTCTGTTTGTGATAATGCCCGGGGGATCGATGCGATCAGTTCCCTGTCGCCGGGGGAAAACCCCTTGTGGACCAATGCGGAATACCCGCCGATGAAATTGACACCGACGGTCCTGGCTGCTTTGTCAAGGGTCAAGGCGTACTGGATCGGATCTCCGCCGGACGCGCCGACCAGCATAGCGATCGGCGTCACAGAGATTCTCTTGTTTATGATGGGAATGCCATAGGTGTGTTCGATCTCCTGGCCGACTTTGACCAAATCGCCTGCACAACGGCAGATTTTTTCATATACTTTTTCGCAGGAGCGGTCGATGTCGCTGTCACAACAATCCAACAGCGAGATCCCCATCGTGATGGTTCGTATATCGAGGTTCTCGTCCTGGATCATGGTGACCGTTTCCATGATGTCGCCGATATTGAGCATAGTAGGTATCCTTTCTAAATGCGGTGCATGGAATGGAAAATATCTTCATGCATCACCTGGATCTTCATGCCCATGCCGTTTTCCTCGAGTTCTCTTCGAAGATCGGCCAGCTCGCAGTTGAGCGCAGAAATATCGATCAGCATTACCATGACGAAAAATTCCTGGAGCACCGACTGGGTCACCTCCACAACATTTGCGTTGGTTTTGGCGCAAATACCGCTTACCATGGCTAATATGCCGACTCGGTCTTCACCGACGACAGAAATCACTGCGCGCATGTTCTCTCCTTCCATACTCATCGGTATGTTCGTTCTATCTGTGACGGTTTTAGATTCGTTCGACATCAAGGCCGGTCTTGTGGCCGTTGAGGTCGTATTCGGTCAGACCCTCCCGCTCATGCAGTTCCAGTGCGAGGGTCTCCGTCTTGATGTGATCGCCGTGGTCTTCCATGGCCTTGGCCACGGCATCGTCAGCCTTGTAGTAGATCCGGATCCGGTCGCTCATGTCGAAGTCCTTCTGCTTGCGCATCTGTTGGATCTTTGAAACGAACTCCCGGGCAAGGCCTTCCGACACCAGTTCATCGGTCAGTGTGGTGTCCAGGATGACGAAGACGTTGTCTTCCATGGCAACGGCAAAGCCTTCCTTCGCGGAAATCTTGACGTCGATCAGGTCCTTTTCGATGATCAGGGTCTGGCCGGCGGCGTTGGCCGAGTCGGAAATGTTCAGCTCGATCTGGCCGTCCCGTTCGAGAATGGCAACGGTCTCTTTGGGGTCAAGGGCTGCGACCGCTGCGCCAAAAGGCTTCAGCAGACTGCCCAGCACCGGCCCGGCCACCTTGAAGTTTGGCTTTAAGCTGAAGTCCATGAAGGTGTCGAGATTCTTTTCGAATACGACGCCTTTGATGTTGAGTTCTTCCATGATCAGGTCCGTCATGTCGCTGATCAGGGCTTCGTATTTTCCATCGACCAGAATACCGGTCAGGGGCTGGCGCACTTTGAGGCGCTCCTTTTCCCGGACGCCGCGGCCGAGGCCGACCAGGGTGCGGACCAGGTCCATCCTCGTTTCCACGTTCTCATCGATCTGGGACGCATCGCTCTCCGGGAAATAGGCCAGGTGGACCGATTCTTCCCCGGTCAGGGCGATGTACATTTCGTCCATGAGGAACGGGGCGAAGGGCGCGGCAAGCCGCGCCACGCCACAAAGGATCTCGTAGGTTGTGGCGTACACCGACTTCTTGTCGTCGGTGAGCGCTTCGCCCCAGAACCGCCGCCGTGCCCGGCGAATGAACCAGTTGGACAGATCCTCCGTGACAAATTCCTGTATCTTGCGGACCGATTTCATGTGGTCGTAGCGGTCCATTTCTTCCGTGACTTCCCGGATCAGGCGGTTGTACTTCGACAAGATCCAGCGATCCAGTTCCGGCCGGTGTTCGCAGTCAAAACCAGCGCTTTGGCCGAAAGCGGTTCCCCGACGCTCGGCGGGGCTGTGGTCCACCGGAAATTCCGGATCAAGGGCAAACTCCCGCTCGGTTGTGAATTCAAGGCAAGCTTTGTCGTTTTTTTGGCGGGCGATGAAGTTGCGCGGATCGATCCCGTCGCTGTTGGCGTACAGGACGAAGAAGTTGTACACGTTTTTGATAGTGCCGAAGAACTTGCTGACCACCTCGATCAACCCCTCCTCATCGAACTTGGTCGGTGACCAGGCGGGAGAGGCATAGAGCAGATACCAGCGAGTGGCGTCGGCGCCGTATTTATCGAACAGATCGAAGGGGTCAACGGTGTTTCCCTTGGTCTTGGACATCTTTTTACCTTCCTTGTCCAAGATGAGATCGTTGACCAATACATTGCGGTACGGCGCCTTCCCCTTGATAAAGGTAGCGATGGCGATCAACGAATAGAACCAGCCACGGGTCTGGTCGATGCCTTCGCAGATGAAATCCGCCGGAAAGCGATCCGCATCGAAATCGTCGGCATGTTCAAACGGGTAATGCCACTGGGCAAAGGGCATGGCGCCGCTGTCGAACCAGCAGTCCATGACTTCCGGGATCCGGTTCATGACGCTTCCGCATTTGTCGCACTTGATATGGACCTCGTCCACATAGGGACGATGTAATTCTATGGTGTCGTCGATGTCTTCGATGGCCTTGTCCGCCAGTTCCTTGCGGGAACCGATGGATTCCAGAGCGTCACAATCCTCACAGCGCCAGATGTTGATCGGCGTGCCCCAATAGCGGTTTCTGGATATAGCCCAGTCATTGACATTTTCCAGCCAGTTGCCGAAGCGTTTTTCCCCGATAAAGTCCGGGAACCAGTTGACTTCGTCGTTGTTGGCTACCAATTGATCCTTCAGCTTGGTCATCTCGATGTACCAGCTAGGCTTTGCGTAATAGATCAGTGGAGTGGAACAGCGCCAGCAGTGTGGATAATTGTGATCCATCTTTTCCTTGTCGTAGAGTTTTCCCTCTGCCGCAAGCCATTTGATGATGTCCACGTCCAGCCCCTCTTCCATGACGAAGCGGCCGGCCCAGGGCGTGCCGACGTATTTACCTTCCTCGTCCACCGGCTGCAGTACCGGAAGACCGTAACGGCGGCCGGTATTGTAGTCGTCTTCACCAAAGGCGGGAGCGGTGTGAACGATACCAGTACCGTCATCGATGGTGACGTAGTCGCCGCAGGTGACGTAGAACGCTTTTTGCTCCACTGAATGGAAAGGCATAAGTTGTTCGTACTCGATGTGTTCCAGTTCCTTCCCTTTGAGGGTCTCCAGAACCGTATAATGGTCGACGCCCAAGACCTTGTCTGCAAG
>PHAE01000054.1 GCA_002840285.1 Firmicutes bacterium HGW-Firmicutes-11 | reverse complement strand
ATATTACGAAATTACGCGGGAATACGAACGTTCACGATCCAGTCCGGGCTTAGATATGATCACGGTGAAACTAGCGCAAGAAATGTTGCGGCTCGATTGAAGGATCGAGCGCCTTTGACAGTAGCTGTCGCTTTCGAACCCGCAGATATTGACTTCATGACGGAATGCATTGGTATCTCAACTAAATTTTATATGCAAACATTTTTAAAGACGACCGGTACAGTTGAGAAAATCGCCAATTTCATCCCGAAAAATCGTGACCGGCTGTCAAGTACAAAAACAGGGCTTGAATACGTGAGAGAAATCATCAATTTAGAGGAAATCGCTGAACTGATGACCGATGATAGTCTACAGGCAGAGTTGCTGGGAATTGATACGAATATACCCTGCGCTGTACCCCGGGCAATTTCGTTTACTGCCTCAATGTACACGCTGGGACTACCTCCCGAATTTATCGGCATCGGAAGATGCTTGAATGTGATTGTATCTAAATATGGAAACGAGGGAATTGCTCGGTTGCTCGACTGTTACCCGCAACTTTATGATGATTTGTCTTTTGCCGCAAAGTACGTCAACCTAAAAGTATCGAAAGGGCTGATTGACGAATCCGCCCGGCTCGAATATCAGGAAGATCTTGAATCTGCTTGCAGGTTGCTAAACATCACTGGTGTAAACGAGGAAATCACCGAAGACGAATTTTATCATACCCTGCTTAAGTCAATACGTCCCATTTTAATGCATCTGTTCGGCTCACAGAGTGACTTGTTCAATGACAGTGAAGAAGAGAAAAAGATCTTGCATGAGTGGATCATTAAAATGGGCAAGCTACGGGGAAGTCTTGGATAACGCGACCCAAGCAAACATTCATTCGGAGGTATTTATTTATGAGACATTTTGCAACATCCAGCTCCAAGCCAGTCGTTGGTATCATAATGGGAAGCGAATCGGATCTAAAGGTTATGAAATATGCCGCCATTGTGCTGAAGGATTTTTTGATCCCTTATGAAATAAAGGTCGTCTCTGCACATCGAACGCCCGACAGAATGTTTGAATATGCCAGGACTGCGCGAGGAAGAGGTTTGGAACTCATCATTGCCGGCGCTGGCGGAGCCGCACATCTGCCAGGCATGGTGGCATCACTCACACCGCTTCCCGTAATTGGCGTCCCAGTCAAGCTTGAGAATCTGGATGGACTCGACTCCCTGCTTTCAATCGTACAAATGCCATACGGTGTTCCCGTCGCCACCGTTGGAATCAACAATGCAAAAAATGCCGGCCTATTGGCCGCCAGAATACTTGGCTTGAAGTATACAGAAATCCAGGATGCTCTAGAAAACAGAGCCCAGTCTGTCGCATGCAATCTAATATGCGATCTGGAAGATCAACTTGAAGAGAGCGAGGCCCCAGGTGGTAAATAACTCGGAGAAAGCAAGGTTTGACTTTCCTGTTACCAACAGGTGGCTGTATATCGTCTTGGGTATACTCATAATGCTGTGCCTTGGCACGGTATATTCGTTCAGCGTGTTTCGAATATCAATAGAGAGTCATTTTCAAATAGGTTCTACGGAAAGCGGGCTTCCCTATATGACCGCTTTGATTTTTTATGCGCTTTTCATGTTTCTGACCGGCAAGCACCTGGAAAAATTCTCCCCTCGTGCCATAATATGTGCCGGCGGTTTTCTTGTTTCTCTCGGCTGGATCTTATCTTCGTTTGCTACTAATATCACATTTCTGACCTTGACATATGGATGTATTAGCGGAGCCGGTGTCGGGATCGTATATGCTGCTCCCATGACGGTTGCGGCAAAGTGGTTCCCGGAAAAAAAAGGTTTTGCTGTTGGAATGGTATTGGTTGGATTTGGATTGTCCCCTTTAATAACAGCTCCGTTAGCCAGGTTTCTTATAAACGCTCACGGGATAATGACAACATTTCTAATTTTAGGCATTGGTTTCGGAATTCTGATTCCGATCCTGTCCTATCCCTTCAAATACCCGAAACCTGGTGCTTATGGGCGACCAGGAGAACATAATGAAATCGAACCCATAGCAGTTAACATTTCAACGAAAGAAATGCTCTCTACTCGTAGTTTCAAAGGCCTATACCTGAACTTTATCATCGGAACGATGATCGGCTTGATGATGATAGGATTGACCGCAAATGCTGGTGTTGAATATATTGGCAGCGAACCGGGAAGGGTCGCCCAACTTATGGCTGTTTTCGCTGTCTGCAATGGTCTGGGCAGACCATTGTTTGGTTGGATCACTGATAAGTTGACGCCGCCCAAAGCGATGGTTTTGTCCTATGCATTGCTGATAGGTTCCTCCACATTGCTGATTGCTGCAGGCAAAAACAACGAGGCGGTGTATGTCATCTCTTTCGCTCTTTATTGGCTCAATCTTGGCGGTTGGCTCGCGATAGCGCCAACGTCCACATTGCAATTATATGGTTTGAAGTGGTATGGTCGAAATTATGGGTTGGTGTTTACGGCCTATGGGATCGGAGCGCTCACGGGTGTCTCAACATCCGGGATACTGCTAGACATGCATGGTAACTACATCTATATATTCTATTTTATTATTGCTTTATGCTTGGTTGGGATTTACATTACGAAGAAGTTTTTCGCGGAGCACGGCGGGAAGGATGTGCATATATGAAACTATTTCAAAACCAAACTGCTGTATTGGTTACCAAACATGCCAAGGAACGAGTCATTAGGCCAATATTTGAACAAAAAACCGGATGTGCAGTAATTGTTGAACACGGGTATGACACTGACTTATTGGGCACATTTTCAAGGGAGGTTGACAGAAGAAACTCACAATTAAAAACCGCTCGGACAAAAATCGACGAAGGAATGAAATTGGTGAATGCAAATTTAGGCATTGCAAGCGAGGGCAGTTTTATGGAATACTATGGGTTGCCAATTCCATGGAACATTGAGCTAGTTTTATTATACGACAAACAAGAGGACCGCGAGACTTACGGTATATATGAAAGTGCTGAAACGAATTTGCATCATCAAACAGTGCGAAGTTTTGAAGAAGTAATGCAATTTGCCAATAGAATAGGGTTCCCTGAGCACTATATAGTTATGAGACCGGATCATGAACGATCGAGCCAGATAATAAAGGATATAAATACTTACGAAAAGTTGGAGGATTCCTTCAAATGGTGCGAGAAGCATTCAATCGTGGGTACTGTATTCATCGAAACTGACATGCGCGCGCATGCCAATCCCACCAGAATGGACAATATTGAGAAGGCGACGTTAAATTTGATTGAAAAACTGCATACCTTCTGTCCTGCATGTGGCGCTCCGGGCTTTATCATCCAGGAAGTCATTAGGGGATTACCTTGTGAAAAATGTGGAACACCGAGTGAACTAGCGCTCCGATACGTGTCTCGTTGTTATAAGTGTAAACATACGCAAGAACAGTACTATCCAAAGGGGCATAGTGCCCCTCCTAAATATTGCAATCGATGCAATCCTTGACGTCTTTAGATCACCGAATGGATACTCCTCTACATCACGATTTCCACTTTCATCATGTTGGTCTGACTGGTTTGGCCGCTGGGGATACCGGCACAGATGACAACGGTGTCGCCATACTTAACATAGCCCCGTTTTTTGGCGGTAATGATTGCGATGGCGATCAACTCATCGGTGTTCTGGACCAGCGGGATCTTCAAGGCTTCAACGCCGAAATTGAGGCAAAGTCGGCGGGCGGTTCTTTCGTCATAGACTGCCCCCAGAATTGGCGCTTTCGGGCGGAATTTGGAAAGCTGTCGCGCAGTGTAGCCCGTGTTGGTTGGTGCCAGGATCGCAGTGACGGAGAGGACCATTGATGCGGTCGAAGCTGCGTGGCAGACCGCGTCGGTGGGAGAAATATTCCCTATATCATACAGATGCAGCCCGGCCCGACCAAAATCGATGGTTTCCTCGGTCTTACTGGCGACAATCGCCATGGTGCGCACAGCTTCCAATGGATACCGGCCTATCGCGGTCTCTCCGGAGAGCATGATTCCGTCAGTCCCGTCTAGAATCGAATTGGCAATGTCGGTCACTTCCGCCCGGGTCGGCCGGGGATTGACGATCATCGATTCGAGCATTTGCGTCGCCGTTATCACGGGTTTTCCTGCGTCATTGGCTTTTTTAATCAAAAACTTCTGCACCATGGGCATGTTCTCCGGGGGCAGCTCGACCCCGAGATCGCCCCGAGCCACCATGATGCCATCGGCGCACGCCAAGATCTCGTCGATGCGGTCGACACCTTCCTGGTTTTCAATCTTGGCGATGATCCCGATGTGGCTCCCGCCGTTGCTCAACAAAACTTCTCTTATCCTGTGGACGTCGGCGGCTTTGCGGACGAAGGAGGCGGCGATAAAATCTACATCTTGCTCGATCCCGAAGCGCAGATCCTTGACATCCTGCTTGGTGAGGGTCGGCAGTTGGGAAGTAACTCCCGGGAGATTGACATTTTTCCGATCGGTGACCATTCCCCCGTTGACGATGCTGCAGCGGACATTTTTCCCGTCGATGGCAATAACCAACAGCTCGATCAGCCCGTCGGCGATGAGAATCCGGCTACCAGGTCGGACAGCCACGGGTAGTTCTTTGTAAGAGATAAAAGAACGGGTGTTGTTTCCGACGAGAGGTTCGGTGGTCAGCGTAAACTCTTGTCCCTTTACTAATTCGGCGCCACCGCCCTGGAAGCTACCCAATCGGATTTCCGGACCTTTGGTGTCCAACAGGATGGCTATAGGTTGTTGCAATTCCCCCCGTACTGACTTAATCAGGTCAATTCTTGCCTTGTGTTCTGCGAGGTTGCCGTGGGAAAAGTTGAGCCGGGCGGCGTTCATTCCCGCATGGGCCATCGCTAGTAACAGCTCCCGAGAATCGGTCGCTGGGCCTACGGTGCAGATGATTTTAGTTTTCTTCATGAGTTACCTCGCAATTGTATGTTACTTTGAACTACCAGCATATTATGAAATGGTTGGCATCAATGTCCGTCAGTTTATTTCCGTATCCTGCGTGTAATTTGAATGCACAGTAGTGGAAGGATCGAGAGTCCTAAAATATTCAAATACTGCGCCTTTGTTAAATCTGCGATTTCGAACAATTCTTTGAGTGGTGCCCAGGTAAGTACGGCAGCAAGCATTAAAAATCCTCCGAGGAAAGCTATCCAACTAAATCTGTTAGAAAATAGTATTTTCAATGTGAGCGGTTCCTTTGTTCTGCAATTGAATCCATGTACAAGTCTGGATAGGCAAAGTACGGCAAATGCCATTGTCATGGCTGTCAATACTGATGTCTGCAATCCGGAATAGAATCCTACCATTGATACAACTGCTATCAACAAACCCTGAATCAAGATCTCAATGGCAAAGGGTTTAGTGATCAGTGGTTCTTTAATGTCTCTTGGTTTTTCATTCATTACAAGATCCTTCGGCGCCTCAATTCCTATAGCAATGGCAGGCAAGCTGTCCGTCAGCAAGTTAATAAATAGAAGATGAACAGGTGCAAAAGGCGCAGGCAGATTGACAAACGAGGCATAAAGCACGGCCAAAATCCCTGCGGTGTTCCCTGACAGAAGAAATTTTACAGCGTTTTTAATGTTGTCGTAAATGCTTCTTCCGTTGCTTATTGCCTTCACTATTGTGGCGAAATTATCATCTGTGAGAATCATGGATGCAGCATCCTTTGAAACCTCTGTACCAGTTATTCCCATAGCCACACCAATATCAGCCTGTTTTAGGGCTGGAGCATCGTTTACACCGTCACCAGTCATGGCGACTGAATGTCCTAATTCCTGCCAAGCTCTTACAATCCTAATTTTATGTTCGGGCGATACTCTGGCGTAGACTGCTACTCTAGGCACTAATTCCCGTAGTTCATCATCGTTCATGGATTCAATTTTGTAGCCTTCGATGGAAGTTGAGTTCTCGTCAAGAATCCCGATTTCCTTTGCTATCGCAGAAGCAGTAACGATGTGGTCGCCCGTTATCATGACTGTGTGTATACCTGCTTTTTTGCACTTTGCAACTGCTTCCTTGGACTCTGGCCTTGGCGGGTCCATCATGGCCATCAACCCAATGAAGGTGAGACTGGTTTCATCACTCAATTCTAAATGATTCCCATTAAATTCTTTATACGCAAAGGCCAGGACACGCAATCCATCTTCACTGAGCAACTGATTTGTTTTCTCAATTTCCTCCTTGTCTGCACTGGTAATAGCACGTACTTCATTCTCATTGGTTATGTTTGTTGATCTATTTAGGATAACATCCATTGCACCCTTGGTAATCATCAGTCTCTTGCCATGGATGTCATTAAGGGTACTCATGAGCTTTCTGTTCGAATCAAAGGGCAGTTCCGAGATCCTTTTATGCTCTTCTCTAACCTGAAGCTC
>PHAE01000053.1 GCA_002840285.1 Firmicutes bacterium HGW-Firmicutes-11 | reverse complement strand
CCATTATAGACGCCGAAACTGTTTTCACAGAAGGCCCGATATGGTACAATCAAAGAGTGAAAACAACGAACAGGGAGGCAAGATGAACCACGACAACGAATTTCTGACAAACCTGAACAAAGAGCAACAACGGGCCGTCGTCCACAAGGAAGGCCCGCTTCTGATTTTAGCCGGCGCCGGAAGCGGAAAGACAAGTACCATGACCCATCGGATCGGCCACCTGATCCGGAAGGAAGGGGTCTCTCCCTACAATATTCTGGCGGTCACCTTCACCAACAAGGCGGCAAAAGAAATGCGCGACCGGGTGGAGGCGCTGATCGGAGAAGCGCCGGGCCTTTGGATCCTGACGTTTCATTCTGCATGCCTTCGCATACTTAGGATATACAGCGACAGGATCGGTTACGACCGAAACTTTGTCGTGTATGATCCCGCTGACCAAAAGACGGTGATCAAAAACTGCATGAAAGAGCATGGGATCGAAGATAAGAAGCTGACACCGGCTTACGTGCTTTCCATCATCAGTGATTGCAAAGAAAAGGGATTGACTCCCGACGAGTACGAGACGAACAACAGCGACAATTTCCGGGTCAGAAGCATTGCCTTGCTGTATCGAAGTTATCAAAGGACATTGAAGACGAACAACGCCATGGATTTTGATGACCTGATCCTCCGTACGGTGGAGTTGTTTTCCCGTGACCGGGAAGTTCTCACTCAACTGCAGAATCGGTTTCAGTACATCATGGTCGATGAGTATCAGGATACCAACACGATGCAATACCGGTTCATCCGCGCGTTGGCGGAAGCCCACAACAACCTCTGCGTCGTCGGTGACGATGACCAGTGCATTTATCAGTGGCGGGGAGCGGACATCAACAATATTTTGGATTTCGAGAAGGATTTTGCCGGAACTAAGGTGATCAAGCTGGAACAGAACTACCGTTCCCATGGCAATATTTTAGCAGCAGCCCATTCGGTGATCGAGCACAACATCGGCCGAAAGGCAAAAAAGCTCTGGACGGAAAAAGAAAAAGGAGAAAAACTCAAATACTATCGGGCGGATGACGACAAGGAAGAAGCCCGGTACATCGCAGCGGAGATCCGAAAGCTCTCGGGAATCGACCGCATGCTTTCAGACTTTGCAGTTTTATACCGGACCAACACACAATCGAGACGCTTTGAGGAGGCCTTCACCAACGCTGGCATTCCCTATCGCGTCCTGGGCGGACATCGTTACTACGATCGCAAAGAAGTCAAAGACATGGTCGCTTATATGCGACTGGTGCAAAATCCTGCAGACGACCTGTCTCTGGAACGGATCATCAACGAACCGAAACGCGGTGTTGGCGACAAAACACTTGCAAAGATTCGAGCACTTGCTTTGGTCAGAGGGGAGCCTCTCTTTGCAGTGCTTTCGGATCCCGACGTGCTGGACGGCCTCTCAGATAAACCAAGGCAATCCCTGAAACGGATGACAGAGGTGATTCTGGAACTGGCACAAAGCAAAGAAGAGTTTGCAGTTTCGGAGATCTATGACGCTTTGTTGCTTCGTACCGGCTATTTTCAAGGATTGGAAGAGCAAAACAACATCGAGGCGGAGACCAGGATGGAAAACCTTCTGGAATTTAAGACGGTGATCTACGATTATGAAAAAGGGAAGGCAGATGCAAGCGAGACCGGAAATCTGTCGGATTTCATGGAGTCCATCGCATTGATGGCGGAAGTGGACAACCACGACCCGGAGGAAAATGCAGTGGTTCTGATGACCCTCCACAGCGCAAAGGGTTTGGAATTCCCGGTGGTGTTTATGCCGGGTATGGAAGATGGACTGTTTCCCGGATGGAGAGCATTTGAAAAGCCTGATGGGATCGAAGAAGAGAGACGCCTCTGCTACGTGGGAATGACCCGGGCGAAAGAAGCACTGTATCTCACCAGCGCAGAGCTTCGCACGATCTACGGAAAAACCGAGTATACGAGGGAATCCCAGTTCCTGCGGGAAATGGATCGCTCTTTGATGGAAGGAGACGCGATCCGTCAAGGAAAGTTCAACCCTTACAGCTCAGAAAAGGAAAGTCCGGATGCAGCAAACGCACCCGACTTCCGGCCCTTTGCCGGATTGCGGCCTACAAGAGACCGGATCCACACGGGACCTTCCCTTAAGGGTGCGGAATTGGCGGAAGGCGACCGGATCCGCCATACGAAATTTGGGCAGGGGGTCATAGCGGCGCTCGACGGCAACGTTGTGACCGTTGACTTCGATTCCGGGGAACGAAAGAAACTGGCTCTTGACATCGCCCCGTTGGAAAAAGTTTGAGGCAGGAGGCAACATGAGCAAAGAACGGATCGACGTACTCACCGAAGAGCTGAATCGCCACATCCGACTTTACCATCAGGAAGATGCACCGGAGATCAGCGATCGGGAATACGATGAAAAGATGGAAGAGCTCCGCCGGTTGGAGAAGGAACATCCCTCCTGGAAGCGGGAGGATTCGCCTACCGACTTGGTCGGAAGTGTTCCAGCAAAGCAGTTTGGAGCAGTCGTCCATCGCGCGCCGGTCATCAGCCTGGACAATGCCTTTGATAAGGAAGGTCTGGTGGAGTTTGACCGGCGGACAAGAGCCGCTGTCGGAGCAGTGGAATATGTCGTCGAGCCCAAAATCGACGGACTTTCTGTTGTACTTCAGTATAAAAACGGCCGCTTCGTGCGCGGTGCGACCAGAGGAGACGGTACCACCGGAGAGGAGATCACATCCAACCTCAGGACACTTCCATCCATACCCAAAACGATTGCAGAACAAGACGAAATCGATATTCGTGGAGAGGTCTATATTTCCAAAAAAGATTTTATTGCCCTCAACCGAAAGCAGGAGATCGAAGGAGGGCAGATTTTTGCCAATCCAAGAAATGCGGCAGCCGGTTCACTTCGACAGTTGGATTCCAGCATCACCGCCAGCCGGCCATTGTCCATCTTCACGTTCAACATTCAGTATAGCCAGACGGGAAGAAAAGCGACCCACATCGAATCACTGAAGTATCTAGCCGGGCTGGGGTTTCCGGTGCCGGAGCATCTGCTGTGCAAAACCATCGATGAGGTGTTCGAACAATGCGACGCCTGGGAACAAAAGAGACATCATCTGGATTATGACATCGATGGACTTGTCATTAAAGTCAATGATCTCGCACAACGGGATGTCTTGGGTTTGAAGGAAAAAAGCCCCCGCTGGGCGATCGCATTCAAATTCAAAGCGGAAGAACAGGAAACGACGATCAGAAACATCGTGGTACAGGTTGGGAGAACCGGTGTCATCACCCCAAAGGCGGTATTTGAACCGGTGCGGATCGCAGGATCCCTTGTTACCTATGCCACGTTGCACAATGAAGATTACATCAAAGAAAAGGATCTAAGGATCGGAGACCGGGTCATCGTTCACAAAGCAGGCGATGTGATACCGGAAGTGGTGCGGGTGATCCCGGAAGCAAGGACCGGAGACGAGGTACCATTCGCCATGCCGGACCACTGCCCCTCCTGCGAGACCCCGCTGGTCCGTCTGCAGGGTGAGGCAGCACTCCGTTGTCCCAACAAAGAAACCTGTCCAGCCCAGACCGCCCGGGGGTTGATCCATTTCGTCTCTCGAGGAGCCATGGACATCGAGGGTTTGGGAGAGACATTGGTGGAAAAGCTAGCCGACAGTGGTCTTCTGATGACGGTGGCCGACCTTTACCGGTTGACGAAAGACCAGTTGGTTTTATTGGAAGGACTTGGAGAAAAATCCGCAGATCAGCTGATTCGCTCCATTGAAGTGTCCAAAGAGCAGGACTTGTCCCGACTGATTTTTGGGTTGGGGATCCCACTCATCGGTAGCAAGGCGGCAAAACAACTCGCCAGAGCATTTCGAACGATGGAGGCGCTGCGAACCGCCAGCCATGAAGATCTCATCTCCATCGACGAGGTGGGGGACAAGATGGCAGACAGTATCTTGACCTTCTTCGCGGAACCGCGAAACCAGCTGCTTCTGACGGAACTCATTGAGGCTGGGCTCAACATGGAAAGCAAGGAGAAGCGACCGATAAGCGGAGTAGGAGAAAACCTTGGAGGCGGAGGAAAGCCCGGGATCGCAGGAAAGATCTTTGTGCTAACTGGCACATTGGAACACTTCACCCGGGAAGAAGCGCAAAGCAGGATCGAGGCATTGGGAGGAAAGACCAGCAGCAGCGTCAGCAAAAAAACCGACTACGTCCTCGTCGGCAAGGAAGCAGGATCAAAGCTGGACAAGGCTATGGAGCTTGGGGTCACCGTCTTGTCGGAAGATGAATTTGAAACGATGATCGGATGACCCTCAAGGGCAGGAGAACAAAATGAAAACCGGAAAACTGGACAGCAAGCTGTTGGAAGACATCGTCTTTCGAAGTATCACCTATAAACGACCGGAAGTGCTGGTGCGGCCGGGGATCGGAGAAGATTGCGCCGTCGTGGATTTTGGAGAATACCACTGTGTTCTTTCCACGGATCCGATCACAGGAGCGGTCAACAAGATCGGAAAACTTGCGGTCACGGTGTCCTGCAACGACATCGCTTCCAACGGTGTCGAGCCACTGGGTCTTCTGCTTGCCTGCCTTCTTCCCGAAGGGACGACCATCGAAGAAATCAAACTCATCATGGAACAGGCGGGAGCTGAGGCAGCGCGTTTGGGCGTTGAGATCATCGGCGGACACACCGAGATCACCGCCGCCGTGAATCAGCCGGTCATCGTTTCCACCGCCATCGGCAGAGCGCCGGCGGTTGCATCTGACGGAAAAGCGGCCGGGTTCTCTTTCCGAAGGATCGCTCCGGGGGACCGCATCCTGATGACCAAGACGGCGGGTCTGGAAGGGACCGGCATTCTGGCGCTGGATTTCCGCGATCGATTGTCGGAATTTCTCGATGCGGCGGAACTGGAAGGAGCAACAGCCATGATGGACCAGATCGACGTGGTCCGTGAAGGGATCCTCGGTGGCAAACTGGGCGCTTCCGCAATGCACGACGTCACCGAAGGCGGCATATTGGGAGCGGTATGGGAAACCTGCAAGGTCGGTGGTGTCGGCGCCCGAATCAACAAGCATGACATACCGGTTTCCGCTGTAACAAAGAAGATCTGCAGTGAACTGGGCATCGATCCCCTGCGGCTCATTTCCAGCGGGTCGCTTCTGATCGTGGCCGGTGAGAAGGAAGCGTCAGCCATCATCGCTGCGTTGGAAACGGAAGGTATTCCTATTGCAGAAATCGGCCGGATCACAGAAGCGGGATCTCCGGTGCTGTTGATTGGGGAAGGTCACCAAGAAACGATCGGACCGCCGGAACGCGACGAACTGTACAAAGTGGTCTTTGCCGAAGGAACACATTGACGAATCAAGGATCCTTCCAGTATAATGAACAAGGTAATTGCCTTTTGGCAGCTTCGCCTGGAATGGTCTGGGTCCTGCGCAATAGGAATCTGTGAACCTCGTCAGGTCCGGAAGGAAGCAGCGATAAGCGGAATCTCTTATGTGCCGCAGACACGCCTTTTCCAACTCCACGGCGAGGCTGCTCAAGGGCAATTTCTTTACCAGTGAGGAGCAAATCCATGTATCAAGCACTCTATCGTAGTTTTCGGCCGGAGACCTTCGACGGGATCCTGGGGCAGGAGCACATCGTTCGGATCCTGAAGCATCAAATCGCCGGAGAATCCACCGGACACGCCTATCTGTTCTGCGGTACCAGGGGTACCGGAAAGACTTCCACAGCGAGGATCCTCGCCAAGGGAGTGAACTGTACCGCCGAGCTTTCAGAGCGCCCCTGCGGCGTCTGCGACAACTGTAAAAACATCAAAGACGGCGTGTTTCTCGATGTGATCGAGATCGACGCCGCTTCTAACAATGGCGTTGACAACATCAGGGAGCTGCGTGAGAGCGTCAAGTATCCACCGGTGACCGGCCGTCGCAAGGTATACATCATCGATGAAGTCCACATGTTGTCCACCGGCGCCTTCAACGCTCTTCTCAAGACTCTGGAAGAGCCACCTTCCCACGTCATGTTTATTTTGGCGACAACAGAACCTCAGAAACTGCCGGCAACGATCTTGTCCCGCTGCCTCCGTCTCGATTTTCGAAGGGTGTCGGAACGGGATCTCAAGGACGGCATGCGGGAGATCTGCAAGATACTGGGTGTGAAGGTTTCGGAAAACGCCCTCGGTTTGATCGCGGCCAATGCAGACGGATCGGTCAGAGATGCCTTGTCGCTGTTGGATCAGTGCATTTCCGCCGGCCAGAAGGAGATCGTGCGCAAAGATATACTGGAACTTCTTGGCACATCCGGAGAAGAAACTTTCATAGAGATGACCGACCATGTCATGGGCGGAGAGATACCGGAAGCGTTGATGCTGTTGGACCGCATCCTGGCAGACGGTAAGGATGTCCGCCAGTTCATCAAAGACTGGATCGCACACTATCGCGGCCTGCTGATG
>PHAE01000052.1 GCA_002840285.1 Firmicutes bacterium HGW-Firmicutes-11 | reverse complement strand
TTCTCCTGGATGTTGCCCTGTGGAAAGTACCATATCTGCAGATCCCAATACCGCCTGTGCGGCAAAGGTGTATGCCTGTTTTCTGGCCATTCCCAACGCGACAGCCGCATCAGCCAACGCTTCAATGAACAGATACACATACGCCGGACTGCTTCCCGAGACTCCAGTGACACAATCCATAAGGGATTCCGGCACTTCTTCTACCAGTCCCACCGACTGGAACAATGCGAGTACAGACTGAAATTCTTCTTCTGAAACCGCATTGTTCTTTGCAACAGCTGACATGCCTTTTCCCACCAACGCCGGTGTGTTCGGCATGACTCTTGTCACTTTGCAAGTCGTTGACCGGCCGCCGGAATAACGATGGCACGTTGCTTCGATCCAATCGATGCTGATGCCCGCCGCGATGGAAACGATCACCGTATGGTCCCATATCAACCCTGGCGCGATCTCCTTGATGGCATCTTCCATATTGCCCGGCTTGACAGAGAGAATCAGGATCTGGCTGTTCGCTGCAACCTCCTGAGCGTTCTGACACGCCCGGATCCCTGTCTTAGATGCGAACGCAGACAATCGTTGGGTATCCATATCATAGGCAAACATCTTCGACGCCTGATCTCCTGCGACGGATAGGTATCCTTGTATCAATGCGGCGCCCATGTTGCCGGTCCCGATAAAACCGATGTTCATATGTTTCCCTTCCCCGACCTTACTTGCCGAAAAAAACAGTGCCCTTCTCTTCATCATTGGCGATTTTGTTTAATATGTCAGGTTTCGTTCCGTTGACCAATACCAGTGGTATTCCATATTCGTTGACCATTCTCGCTGCCGACATCTTCGTTATGACACCGCCGGTACCGAATCGGCTCTTTCCCCGGGCGTCGATCTCTTCCATAAGTCCGTCGATGTCGTAGACTTCTTCGATGAGCTCCGCATCCGGGTATTCCTTTGGATTTTTATCGTAAATGCCGTCGATGTCGCTCATGACGATCAAAAGGTCAGCGCCCCAAAGGTTCGCAGTCAGCGCACTGAGGGTATCATTGTCTCCAATTTTGATTTCTTCCACACTGACGCTGTCGTTTTCATTGACGATGGGAACTACGCCTTCATCGACCAAGGTGAACAAGGTGTTGCGTATGTGAAGGTTTCGCATGGAATCGCCAAAATCATCTCTGGACAACAGCATTTGTCCGACATGGATCCCCTTGGCTCCGAACAGGTCACGGTAAGCCATCATCAGTTCCACCTGACCGATGGCGCAGAGCGCTTGTTTATAGTTGATATCTTCTTTTCGGTGCCATTTGTTGATAGCGCCTACGCCACACACTCCAGCGCCGGAAGATACGACGATCACTTTTTTCCCGGCAATAAGAAACTGGCTGAGTTGCCGTACGATGTCCTCCATCGCTTCCATGTTGACGGCGCCTTTATCGTTGGACAAAGTGTTGCTTCCGATCTTGACAACGATCTTTCGGCTGTCTCGAATCAGGTCTCCAATTATGCTCATAACGGTGTCCGACTTTCCTTTCTTCCCGCGTACTGCTTTTGTAAGAATACTACAATCTCTTTGGTTTTGCAATAGGATGCGCCTCTACGCAAAGGGGAAAAACCAGTCGATGACGGTTGCTGTTTCTTGCGGAAGCAGCAGGACGACGGTTGCGGATGCTGCGATGAAAGGACCCAGTGGACGCGCTTCCTCTTTCCGAAGCAAGCCGGCGATCAGAAGGCAACCAAAGACGATGGCGCTGGAAAAAACCGTGAGTAGAAGGATCGCTATGATCCCGTTGGTGCCGGTGACTAGTCCCAATGCAGCCAACAGTTTTACATCACCGAAACCCAACGTCTCTTTTCGAAACAGGAATCTACCGATCAGGCCAGCGATCAGAAAACTTCCTCCACCCAGCAAAGCCCCGAATACCAAAGGCAGGAATTGAGGTTGTGCTGGTAAAAACCCCAGGGCAGTGACTGCAAGCGCAATCACCAGTTGGTCCGGGATGACCATGTATTTCTGATCCGCCATACCGATCAACAGAAGGATCCATATCGCCAGCAACGCTGCCACCTGGTAGGAGGGTCCTTGCCGGATCAGCAGGATCGCAGCTGCAAAAAAAGCAAGTGGAAGCAACCAGATCCATGGCTTCTTGGGAATTCGCTCTCCCCACATTTCCCGTCTGGGTTCTACTCCATAATCACAAAGCCATTTGGCCGGTAGTCGATTGAACACAAAAATCGCGGAAAACCCTGCGGCGATCCCCTCGATCAATGCAACGACGAACATCAGAGAAAGTAATTTCGGATCCATAGAAACCTCCCGTTGGATTTAGTGTAGCAGACCCTTCGGGAATCGTCTACCGTCGCTTCCCGACGCTGGTGATTGAAACGTTTTTGTCAAAAAACTAACGATGCATTGTTTCAATACGATGTCTTGCTTTTTTAAATTCGATTCAGTATAATAATATCGTGGTTATCCCCCTGATGACCTCATTGATCTCTAATCCCAATACCCCTTTTGAACAAAACAAACTGCTCCCCTGCAGTTTGTTTTGTTTCTATTTGGTATTTGCTTATGTTAGAATGAGAAAAACGCGAGGTGCTCATGGATATCGTCACAGAATCATTGGAAAGAGAATGGTATCGTTCCAGGAGTTTTGTCGATTATTTCGGCGGATTACAACCGTTGGTTTTTGATATAGAAACCACCGGTCTATCGCCATTTTCTTCTCAGTTTGTTCTGGGAGGGACCCTGCGCCCGATGGGATCGAATCTCCTGGTGAGCCAATGGTTCGCGGAATCGCCTGCAGAGGAACCGGACTTGCTGCTGCAATACCGGGATGTGCTACAATCCTCCGATGTTGTGATCAGCTACAATGGAAACGGTTTTGACCTCCCCTTTCTGAAGCAGCGCCTTTCCTTCTATGGTTTCCCGTTTGATTTTTCGGGTATCCAAAGTTTAGACCTTTATCGCGTCGTGCAGTACTATTCCAAACTGCGGGATACTTTGCCGAATCTGAAACAAAAAACCATTGAAACATTTCTCGGCTCTTCGGAAGAGCGTCGCGATGAGATCTCCGGGCAGGAAAGTGTTCAGCTGTATAACAAATACCTGCGAGACCGGGCTCCGGAAGATAAGCAAAAGATCTTGCTTCACAACAGGGATGATCTTGTTCAACTGGCCTCCATCCTACGGATACTGGACAAACTGGATCTGCACAGGATCCTGTTTTACGAAGGGTTTTCGGTTGTTCATAATAAAGGCCGTGCTTTCGTGCGTCAGATTTCTTTTGGGAAATCATCTCTTGCGGTTCGTGCGATCACGACAGGCCTTTCGATGGATTACTACTCCTTTGCCACAGGGTATCAGGCAACCCACGATGTATCGCAGCGAATCCTGTCCTTGTCCATTCCGTTCCTACGCCACGGAGATTCTCTGTATGTGAACGCACTTGATCTTTTTCAAGATCCCGGTGTCTTGTCGGCTTCACCACATTATGTGGATGGTTATCTGCTTCTGCGAACGGGGAGCGAGGTCCATCACAGGGAGATCAATCAGGTCATACGCATGTTGTTGCTGGAAGTGCTCCATTATTTTTATCCTCTGTTGGAAGATTCTCCGGGAATTTGATATAATGCCATTATAAAATGGAAAGAAAGGAACGCCGATGCGTACAAAAGCAAGGTTGGACGAGGTGTTTCGGAATGCGTTTCCGGTTCCCTTTGACGATACATCGAAATTTGTCTTTTTTGGAGATGTTCACCGGGGGGACGACAGCCTCTCCGATGAGTTTGGACGAAACCGTCACATCTATTACCATGCTCTGGACCATTACTATCAAAGCGGATGCACTTACATTGAGGTCGGCGACGGTGACGAACTTTTAGAGCAACCGCGGTTCAAGCATATTTATACCGCCCATGTCACTACCTTCGACATGCTGAAGAAGTTTTTCAGAGACGGACGCATGATTCTTCTTTATGGCAACCACAATCGCCAGCTTCGCAGCCAAACCTATCTGGAACACAATCTTTACCGCAGTTTTGACGAATTTAGCGAATCCTACGAGGATCTGTTTCCGGACATCAACGTCCATGAAGCGCTGATCCTGAAGCATCGAAAAACCGGGCAGGAGATCTTTGTCGTGCATGGCCATCAGGGAGATTTTCTGAATGACCAGCTTTGGCTTTTTTCCTTCTTTTCGATTCGCTATTTCTGGAGATTCATGCATATCCTGGGAGTCAAGTACGCTGCCAGCCCTTCCCGGAACTTATACCGAAGACATAAAGTGGAACGGAGCTACAATCGTTGGAACCTGCAGCAAGATATCATGTTGATCTGCGGCCACACTCACCGTCCCAAATTTCCAAAGGATGATGAGCCAGCCTATTTCAATACCGGTTGTTGTATCCATCCCCGGGGCATCACCTGCCTGGAACTCATCGAAGGTAAGATCAGCCTGGTTTCCTGGAAGACTCACAGTAAAAAAGACGGAACCTTATACATCAAGCGCACGGTCCTGCAAGGGCCGGAACCCATCACCCGGTTTCAAAATTCCATCGCTCGTATGAGCCACATCAAAACGAAAAAAATCAAACGGTTTATAATGGAGGAGTCCCATGATGAAACAGAACCGATCCATTCCATCGATCGCATCTATGACGAAAGCAGAAAGTTTTAAGCTGGCCGCACTTCCGATCACTGTCAGGAATGCAGCTCTTCGGGCAATCGCGCAAGCGCTTGAAACAGAGCAAGACCGAATCGGAGAAGCAAATCGGATGGACCTTGCTGCTGCCGAAGCGGTAGGACTGGCGATGCCATTGCTTAAACGCTTGAAATTCGACGAAGTAAAGAGAAGCGAAGCCATCGAAGGGATCTTGAGTCTTGAAAGCTTGCCGGATCCTCTCTTTCAGGTCCTGTTGTCCCGGGAGCTGGACAAAGGACTTGTTCTCAAGCAAGTCACCTGCCCCATCGGTGTCATCGGAGTCGTATTTGAATCAAGACCCGACGCATTGGTACAAATTGCCACTCTTTGCTTGAAAAGCGGAAACTGCGCCATTTTAAAGGGAGGAAGCGAGGCCGCACACACCAACCGGGCACTTTTTGAGATCATCCACCAGGCCGGGGTTTCTGCTGGAGTCCCGGAAGGATTTTTGACCCTTTTGGAAAGCCGTGAGGATCTCAATGCGTTGTTGGCTTGCGATAAAGACATCGATCTTCTGATTCCCAGAGGTTCCAATGCGTTTGTGCAATACATCATGGAACACTCCAAGATTCCGGTCATGGGCCACGCCGACGGCGTCTGCCACGTCTATGCAGACAAAAAAGCAGACATCGAAAAAGCCATACGGATCGTTGTTGACGCGAAAACCCAGTACGTCGCTGCCTGCAACACTGTGGAAACTCTGCTGATACATAAAGACATAGCAGAAACGTTGCTGCCGCCTCTTTGGGAGACACTTAAAAAAGAAGGCGTCCGGTTGAAGGGCTGTGAAGAGACCCGTGGAATCATCGACTGTGAAATCGCAACAGAGGAAGACTGGCACACCGAATACCTGGATTATATTTTGTCGGCAAAAGTCGTAAATTCTTTGGAAGATGCAATCAAACACATCAACCACTATGGCTCTCATCATACCGACAGTATCGTGTCAGAGGATCTGCATGCGGCAGAGGTCTTCCAACTTCTAGTCGACAGCGCCGGTGTCTACCACAATTGCTCGACACGCTTTGCCGACGGCTTTCGGTATGGATTTGGAGCAGAGGTCGGCATCAGCACCGGTAAACTTCACGCCAGGGGACCGGTTGGTTTGCCGGGACTGGTCACCTATAAATACAAGCTGTATGGGAATGACCATATCGTCCGTGAGTATGCGGAGGGTTCCCGGCAGTTTCACTTCAAAGATCTGCCCCTTTAAAATCAAACCATTTTCAAAAATCAAAAGGGCCCCGCGGTGACGCGGGGCCTTTTCACTCAGTTATAGTTCTCGTTTCCAACTACGAAGTGTGGTTTGATCGGACCTATTCTGAAATGCTGTTTTTTTGATTCTTCAGTTGCGCTGCCGGATAAGATCTGCGATCCCGTTCGGTCGGAAGAAGTTCTTCCATCTTTTCAATGTCCTTGTGATCCAAGGATTCCAGATACTCCAAAAAAGTTGACAGTCTTTCATACTCGCTGATGGATAGCAAGACAGCATCCGGCTGGTTGTTTTTTAAAATAAAAATTTTCCCAAGCCCTTCTGCTTTGTCTCTGCAATCCTTATAATTTTTGATCATCTCCGAGTTTGATACGATCGCTTTTGTTGAAATATACATTGGAACCACCTCACTTTTTGTTTTTTTCCTTTTTCATTTTACATTAATTTAAATAATGTGTCAACCATTTATTGCCAATATTTTTATTGTTTTTGTATTCCATCAAGAGAAGACATCAAGAGAAGATCCACCATTCTGCCATAGCTCTTGATCCCTTCCATTTGGGCATTTGCAACCAGATAGGAATCATTCGCCGATCTCGCCAAGGCAGTGATGGAAACCGTATGCTGGCCCCAATACACGCGATTGTGGTCGATGTCGATCCACACCGGTTCCGGGATCTTGGCAAGCACGGCTGCGTACTCTTCTGCACTTACTTGGGGGCGAAGCGCTTGCAGAGTATAAAGAAGCGCATTGAGAGCTCCACTGTATTGGAAGGTCTCTGAATCGGAGCTTCGGCAAGCCAGGTATGCGATAAAATTTGCCTCGTCTTCCCGCATAAATCCTTTCAGATGGGAAAGTTCATGAGCGATGGTAAAGGGAATCACATGAGCCGCCACGTCACGGTTGTAATTTGCCTCCATTGTAAAGGGCGAGTAGATACCGGTGACGCCAAGATACGACATACCTTTGGATAAAAAGATCGGTTTCGGTTTCGGATAGTATCCTCCAAGCAAAGGAAACCGTTCCCCCACTTTCTTCATCGCTGCGATCGCCTCTTGATGAAGATCTGTTTGCTCTAGGGAAAGCAAACCGTCGGGATCTCTGTCGATGCCAGGCTCCGCTTGGTTCAGATCATCGATCAGGATCCCTGCAAGCCGGAACAGCGCCTCCGTGCTTGTCTCTGTGAACTCGTACCCAGCACTTTCGGCAAAGGTCATTCGGTTGTAATTGACTGATGCATTCAGAGCGAACAGCAACGCCAGGCTGCAAATGATACAAGCGATCCCTTTCAACCGCTGCTGTACCCAAGGACGGAAACTCGATTTATTCTTCAACAGCAACCAGGAGGCTTTTCCCAGGCCAAAAACAAGGAATAAAAAAGCGAGAACCACCCCTGTTTCAAACAAAGAAAACGGCAGCGGCGAGAGCAGCCGGCCAAGGGTGTTTGAAATAAAAGGAAAAACACTCTTGGCATACCACTCAGCAAAACCGTCTGCCGTTCTTGCGCTCACCACTAAGAGAATGGTGAGCAAAACACATGATCCGCAATAAAGAAAAATAGACTTATTCTTCTGCAACTGCTTCGCTTTCAACTTCTGCCGTCTCTTCTACTTCTTCAGTTTCCTTTTGTCTTGGTTCAACAACGGTTACAACAACATGATCGGGATCGACATCGCATGTGATTCCCTTTGGAAATTCGATACTTCCGATCGTAATATTGTCTCCGGCGCCCAATGCGGAAACATCGACTTCAATGTAGTCCGGCATACTGCGGGGCAATCCTTTGACTGTGATCGTATCCATCTGATGAAGCAATACCAGCTTTTGTGCTTCGATCGCTCCACCGCCGACCACTTTGACCGGGATTGCCGCTTTGGTTTCTTCTGATAGCACGATTTTCTGGAAGTCCACGTGAAGATCGCCTCCCATGACAGCAAGGTGCTGGATCTCCCGAATCATAACTGTATATGCTTTTTCACCTGCCAAGTCGATCTTGTATACCGAATTTCTGCCGTACTTGGCAAGATTCTTATTCAATTCGTCTTTTTTGACAAGAACGGGAATGGGCTCCATATCTTTTCCGAAGATGTTTCCGGGCAGATATCCTTCTCTCCTCAATCGCTTGTTCGTTCCGCTGCTGGCGTGTGTTCGTCTCTCCGCCTTAATAGTTCCTTCTTCTTTCATATTGTGATCCTCCTTTGTCCGGTTCTCTCCGAACCGTTGACCGTCATTTAATGACTACTGACAGTAGTTTACCACAAAAAAACGGATTTCTCAACCGCTCTTCCCGATCGTCGCCCGTGCTTACCCATTGCGCTCCTTTATTACCCCATCCCGATACGCCTGCAACAGCTGTTTCAGCATGACGATGTCCTCTTTGAGCCCGATTCCCGGGTCAGTATCCCCAACCAACATTTGTGGTCGTCCTGTTTCGATGAAAACGTTGGTGGGAAGCATATCAAGATCATCTCTGATTGCCTTCTCTTTTGTCTCGAAGGGTTCGTGAGCAACCAGATTCATCCCTTGAGAGTTGAAAATCAAGGTGTACCCGGCGATCCCGGTTTCTTTCTGGTAGGCCTTGGAAAACCCTCCATCAATGGTGATGAGCTTCCCTCCGGCCTTGATCGGCACCTCTCCCGCCGTGACTTTCACCGGCACATGCCCATTGATGATGTGAGATCCCTCCCCATGCAGCCCGAATTCTTCAAGGATCCGGAGGCAGGTCGCTTCTTGTTCTCGGTGGATGTAGTATGGATTCTTGATTTCCTTATGGGTCTCTTTTTCTTCCAGGAAGTAACGTTCAAATGTACTCATACGGCTCTTTCCAAACAGCGGTGAGAAGGATCCGCACCACAGATACCAGACCACATCCAGAGCGAGGGCCTTTTCCGCCTGGTCGGTGGAGTAATAGGCTTTCCGGACCATAGCATCAAAGCCGTCCAGCAGGGCCTTTCCGGAACGCGGTCGTCCGTTGAGTTGGAAGGAAGCAAAGTCTCCCTCCGGGCCCATCGGAATGCAGCCGTGGTACAGCAGGTTTCCATTGAACACCTTGTACATGCTGCCCTTATCGATCAGAAAACGAACGTCTCTTTGCAAACTCGACGAATGAAGAAACGACGTGCGAAGTTTGTCCAGTACATCCTGTTCATCCGCCGTCAAGTCATAGGGATGTTCCTTGTCTATTGTGGGAAATTCACGATCAAGAAGCGAATAACGGTTTCCATCGATCTCGATCGTCCCTTCATCCAAATCCATCAGATGAAGCAGGCGCCGATGTCCAAGTCCCAATTCCGGCCGCCGTTCTGCCAACTGTCCCTCCAGCTTGAACTGGATGATGGCAATGGCCTTCTGCATTCGTGACAGCAGCGTCAGATCCTTTTCTCTCAAATGGGACTGCTTCGCTTTCACTTGGAACGTCGGCGCATAGTCGCCTTGGTACTTTTCGATCGCAAAACGCACCAGAGGGGCTAGATTGAGTCCATACCCTTCCTGCAACGTCTCGAGATTTCCATAGCGGAGGGAGATCCGTAGCGCATCCGCGATGCAAACGTCGGAGCCACAGGCAGCTCCGATCCAGAGAGCGTCATAGTTGCCCCATTGCATATCGACGGAATGGTGTTGTTTCAAAGTGTCCATCACATGATGGGCGCCTGGACCCCGATCGAATACGTCGCCGATGATGTGAAGATGGTCCACTACCAGGGTGCGGATCAGATCTGCGATGGTCACGATAAACGCTTCCGCCCTACCAATTTCTAAAAGACTTGCAACGATGCCCTTATAGTACCCTCTTTTCATTCCGCTTTCTTCATTCTCATGAAGCATTTCTTCGATGATGTATTGGAAATGCCGAGGGATCGCCTTCCGCACCTTGGAACGTGAATACTTATAAGCCGCCTGGCGGCAAAGGATGACCAGATACAGCATCCGGCTCTCCAACCATTGCAGCTGCTCTTCTTCCGTCTTGCTTGCCTTGACCATCGCCAGCTTTTCCTGTGGATAATAGACCAAAGTTGCCAGCTCTTTCTTCTCTTCACGGGTCAGTCCGTCGCCAAAGGCATCATCGATCTTTCGCTTGACGACACCGGAGGCATTTCGTATGACATGGTCAAAAGCCTCGTGTTCCCCATGGATATCTGCGAGGAAATGCTCCGTTCCCTTCGGCAAATTGATGATGGCGCTGAGGTTTGCGATCTCGGCGCTGGCCGATTCCACATTTGGGTATTGCCTGGCGAGCAATTTGAGATAGTTCAGATCACTGGACATGTTGTCCTCCTGTTTTAAAGAAAACCTCCACGCCATCGCATGCAAACTGCATCGGCTGGAGGTTGCTTCATCTTGATCAAAGTGCTTTGAGGCTCTCCCTGATCATCATTTCCACTTCCGATTCTTCCGGAAAGCGATCCTTCTCCAATTTGGAGAAAAGAAGCGAATCGTTTAATTTTACTTCAAACTTTCCGTCGTCAGACGGGATGATCGTTAGGCTTTCGATATCATTTTTAAAGAGTTTCAATATGCTTTCTGTCAGAGCAACTGCTCTGGTACGATAATCTCATTTTACACAAAATTCTATGCGGATGGTTGGTTTCATGTGATGACCCCCTTCATTTCGATGCCCATTTTGTCAAATTGGTATTTGTATCATTGTATCAAACCAAATGTATTTAATCAACCTGGGTAGAACAGGTAGAACATGGGTAGAACATGTTCTAATTGTGCATGTATTGGAATTTCTAAGACTTGACTTAAATTAGCCAACAAGGTATAATTATTTAAGATAATGAACAAAAAACAGCCAAAAGAACCGTCATAATGCTTTGATTTATGAAGGGCTTTTATTTTTGCTCCGTGGTGTAGTGAAAAATGAAAGAGCCTTTTATTTTTTTAGGTTCTGAGGATTCAAAAGCGTGAATCATTTTAAGGAGTGACCGCCATGTCTACAGAAATTTATATTACAAATAATGATAAAGACCGGATCAAAGAAGCCTTAGACAAACTGTCTGAGAGCACTTTATCGCCCGATAAATCCGTTAAAAAACTCGAGGGCGAGCTTAACAGAGCCGTAGTACTCAATTCTCGCAAGATACCCCGAGACGTTATTACCATGAACTCAAAGATGCTGTTACAGATCGACGATGAAGACATGGAGGTTTCACTGGTGTATCCGGAAGATGCAGACCTGAGTGAGATGAAAGTATCAATTTTCTCTCCCATTGGCACTGCTATTCTTGGGTACAAGGAAGGGACTACTGTTGAGTGGGAAGTCCCTTCCGGCACTTCAAAAATACATATAAAAAAGATTTTGTATCAGCCGGAAGCGGCAGGCGACTATGATCTTTAGAACATGGGTAGAACATGGGGACGGTTCTTTGTTCTAAAACACGAGGACCGTCCCCATGTTCTGGTCCCGACAAAAGCAAAAAAAGATAGGCGATTTGCCTATCTTTTTTTGCTTTTGG
>PHAE01000051.1 GCA_002840285.1 Firmicutes bacterium HGW-Firmicutes-11 | reverse complement strand
GAATTGGGATTAGATCGGGACCGAATTGGGATTAGATCGGGACCGAATTGGGATTGGAAAAAAGGGAAATGGTGTAAAGATGCCGCATCCCGTTACTTGCGATCCGGGGTGCGGCATCTTATGTCAGATAGAAATTGTTCAGAGCTTGATTTGGTAGGAGTTCGTTACTTGAAGTTCTCGGGTCTTACCTGGAAATAGGCCTTGGTGTGCTTGCAGATCGGGCAGACTTCGAGGGCTTTCTTGCCTAGATAGGTGTGGCCGCAAACGCCGCACTGCCAGACGACTTCCTGATCCTTTTCGAAGACCTTGCCGTCTTTGACGTTCTGAGCCAATGTGCGGTAGCGCTCTTCGTGCTGCTTTTCGATTTTTGCGATGCCTTCCATCTGGAACGCAATGTCAGCGAAGCCTTCTTGTCTGGCGACTTCTGCCATGTCTTTGTACATTTCGGTCCACTCGTAGTGTTCGCCGGCCGCTGCATCCAGAAGGTTCTCTTCCGTTGTGCCAATGCCATGGAAATGCTTGAACCAGATTTCTGCATGCTCTTTCTCGTTTGCTGCTGTTTCAAGGAAAAGGGCTGCTATGTGCTCGTAGCCTTCTTTTTTGGCTTTGGAAGCATAATAGGTATACTTGTTTCTGGCCTGAGATTCGCCAGCAAACGCAGCCATGAGATTTTCCATTGTTTTCGTTCCTTTTAAGTCTTTCATCGTTACCCTCCTGAATTTATTTTGGTCCCTTTCCGGTTATGATACCACAAACTGTTGTCGTTAAACCACTCTTTCACAAAGTTTTGCGGCAATCTGTCCACCGATGGTTCCGTTGTTTTGAACCAGCTGGATGTTGGCTTCCAGACTCTTCCCATCTGTCAGTTGCTTGATCTGTTCGAGTAGAAAGGGAGTTACTCTCTTTCCTGTGATATTGGCTGAAACAGCAGCATCCAGTGCTCTTTGGATCGTGACGTTGATGTCGTCGGCAGGAATTTCGAATGCTTCGGGAATCGGGCAGGCGATCACGATACCGCCACGAAGCCCCATGTCGTATTTGACTGTGATCAAGCTGGCGATATCGCCGACGTCATCGATACGGCACTCGGCGGGAAAGCCGCTGTCCCTGCTGTAAAAAGCGGGAAATCGATCTGATCCAAAGGTGATCACCGGAACGCCTGCGGTTTCCAGATATTCCAGTGTGGCGCCGATGTCGAGGACGGATTTTACTCCGGCGCAGACAACGACCACGTTGGTCCGCTTCAGTTCCTCCAGGTCGGCAGAAATGTCAAAGGTTTCCGCAACGTTTCGATGTACGCCGCCGATCCCGCCGGTGACGAATATCCGGATCCCCGCCATGTCGGCGGCGATCATGGTGCCGGCCACCGTGGTGGCCCCGTCCAGCTTGTTTGCCACCACGAAGGGGAAATCCCTCCGGCTCACCTTCACCACGTGCTCCGCCTTCGCCAGCCGGTAGATTTCCTCTTCCGTCATCCCGACTTTGATCCTGCCGTCGAGGATGCCGATGGTGGCCGGCACCGCTCCCTGCAGCCGTATGGTTTCTTGCACAGAAAGCGCCGTCTCTATGTTTGTTGGAAACGGCATGCCGTGAGCGATGATAGTGGATTCCAGTGCCACGACCGGTCCCCCGGTGTCCAGTGCGACCTGTACCTCCGGCGCGATATCAATAAAACGCTCCATCGATTTCATCTCCTTTCGATTTCAGCAAGGGTGAGCAGCGGGCTGACTGCTGCATTCGATTCCAATGCGATGGCCGCCGCTTTTGAAGCAAAGAGCGCAGTCTCGCGAATTCCCATTCCCTGAACGAATCCATAGATCGCGGCGGCGGAAAACGCGTCGCCGGCGCCGGTGGCTGATCCACCGACAGTGAGCTGGCCAGCGGGAGGCAACAAGCCGGAATCCCCTTCGCCGCAAAAATAAAGTCCGCCTCCGGACAGCGTGATGAATACCCTGCTGACTCCTTCACTCAGTAAAAGGGCGCCTGCCCGCTCCAACGCGGAAGGATCTCTGATCTCCATCCCTGTCAACACTTCCGCTTCCGCGCGATTGGGTTTGATGGTATGGAATCGCCCGATCAATCCCTTCGCCCGCTCCGCCTTCGTGGTCGAGACCGGATCCAGAAAGAGGGGCACCGGGGAAAGCCTCTCCACCGCATAGGCAAGAGTTTCTTCTCGGAGATTTGTATCCAAAGCGACCATGGCACTTTTGGTTGCTCCGGTCGCTGCTTCATCGATCAAGTCATTTGTGATCCGTTCCAGCACGTCCATATTGCACAAGGCAAGTTCCATGTCTCCCACCAGGTTCAAAATAGAGAGATACATAGCCGTGTTTTCTCCCGGGAGAAGCCGTACGCCAGTCACATCAACTCCCAGTTCTGAAAGCTCTCTGACAGCGCCCCTGCCGGTCAGGTCGTCTCCTGCAACGGAATAGAAAGAGACGGAAGCACCCAGGCGTCCCAGATTTTCAACGATGTTTCTGCCGACACCGCCATAAGAAATAGAAATGGTGCCAGGGTTGGAATCGGCGTAGACCAACATCTCATATGGATGGCCCTCGATGTCTGCAGTGATGCCTCCAACAACTACGATTTCACTCATAACACACCCTCCCTTACACCAAAACACTGCCGCCGATAAATTCCCGGATGATCGAGTTGTTGACGATCACCGAGTCGTCCTCTATTGTGCGGAAGAACCGGAGAAAACGCAAAAACCGGACTGCTTCGCTATAGGATTCGTCCTCGGGCAGGATCTCTGCGAGCAACGGTTCTGCATATTTCTTCAGTACCGCCAACTCGTAGATGTGTGCTGAATTGAACAGGACGTCCGCCTCTCCATTGTAAGGAAAGATATTTTTGTCCTCCCCCGCCCTGACTTTCGGCCACTGTTTGAAGGTCTTTTCCGCAGGGTAGCCACGAAACTGGTGGTCCCGAACGAGTCGACGCAGCAAACGGGCATCGGTGGTGGGGATCCGGTTGTGGTTATCGATGTTCAACTGGGTAAAGGGACTGATGTATATTTTGAACTTGGCATCCTCAGGGATCCGTTCGGTCAGGCTCCGATTGAGTCCGTGTATGCCCTCGATCACGATGGGCTGGTTTTTATTTCCCCGAATGATCCTATGTCCGAAGCTCTTTTTGCCTTCCATAAAATTAAAGGATGGCAAGTCCACCAGTTCACCGTTCAGCAAGCTGTTCATGTTGTCGTTGAACAGATCGACATCCAATGCCTCGATGTCTTCAAAGTTGGCTTCACCGTTTGGTAAACGGGGGGTTTGATGTCGCTCCACGAAATAATCGTCGGTTCCCAGATACAGCGGTTTCTGGCCGTTGACCATCAATTGGATGCTGAGGCGTTTGGCAAAAGAGGTCTTGCCAGAGGAGGAAGGCCCGGCGATCAATATGATACGCTTTCCCTCCCGGCGGATCTGATCGGCGATCTGGGCGATTTTCTTTTCGTGTAGCGCCTCCGAGATTTGAATGATCTCTTTGTATTCGCCGCTTTCGATTTTCTGGTTGAGTTCACCGACGTAGGAGATCCCCATCAGATCATGCCACTTCTTTGCCTCTCCAAAGGCCTGATACAGCTTTTTATCATCCCTGTACTCAGGGATCGTGTCCGGTTCGCTTGGGGAAGGGAACCTCAGCAGAACACCGTTTCTGTATTTTCTGACCTCGAAATATTTGATATAGCCCGCCGAAGGAACCATGTATCCATAGAAAAAATTGCTATAGCCGTCGCAAGTGTAGATCGCCAAAGAGTCGACCTGAGACGCCTGCATCATCTTGCGCTTTTCTTCATGCTCCATACCGGAAAACAGCTCCAGTGCTTCCTCTTTGGAAAGAATGCTGCGCACAAAAGGGACATCCGCGGCGACCAGTTCGCGCATCCTGTCCTCAATTTTTGAGACCATTGCCGGTGACACTCCATATTTTGTGCGGATCTGGGTAAAGAGTCCTTTGTTTAAGGAATTTTCTATATTGACACGAACGTTTCCCAAGACATCCTGGACTGCCTTCAGGTAAATGAAGGAAACGCTCCTTTGGTAGATCAGATTGGCCGATGAATCACGGATGTCGAGAAGAGTGACCGAGCAAGGTCCGATCACCGGTTTGGTCAGTTCCATGATCCGGTTGTTGACCCGTGCCGCCAAAATTTGGTAAGGTTGACTGCTTTGGCAGTCAGCAGCGAGTTCGGCAATGGTGGTGCCTTCCTGAATTTGGATCCTTCGCGGCTCTTCGGTAGGTGATGGTTTCAGAATGATTTCGATCATCGCGCCTGCCTCCTGTCGATTTGTGTTAGATATAGTTTACCATAAGAAAGCGACAGGACGGCATAGTTTTTCACCTTGACAAAAAAACCTTCGAAGGGTAGAATTTTCCGTAACAATCAAAGGAGTCACCCACATGATATGGAATGAAACAAAAGAATGCATGTCCAGGGATGAAATGCGGAACCTGCAAGGCTCACGGCTGCGAAGCCTGGTCGACCGGGTGTATCACAACGTTCCGTTTTATCGGGGAAAAATGCAGCAACTGGGTCTAGAACCCGGCGACATCCGAACCATCGACGATCTCTCACTACTTCCCTTCACGACAAAGCAGGATCTTCGGGACAACTACCCCTTCGGCCTCTTTGCTCTTCCCAAGAGCGAGGTGGTGCGTGTCCATGCTTCGACCGGAACGACCGGGAAACCAACCGTCGTCGCTTATTCGCGGAAGGACATCGAGATCTTTTCCGAGGTCGTGGCCAGGTCCCTGGCCGCGGCAGGCGTGGGAAGAGACGACATCGTTCAAGTCGCGTTTGGTTACGGACTGTTCACCGGGGGATTGGGCATTCACTACGGGGCGGAAAAGCTTGGCGCGGCAGTGGTTCCCATTTCCGGCGGAAATACAGCGAAGCAAATACAACTGCTACAGGATTTTGGAAGCACCGTTCTTGCCTGTACACCCTCCTACGCCGCCCATCTCGCGGAATCCTTGGAGGAAGCCGGCGTAGATCCGACCACCCTTCCCCTTCGCATCGGCATCTTCGGAGCTGAGCCCTGGACAGAGGGTATGAAGCAATCCATCGAGCAGAGTCTTGCTATCAAAGCCTTCGACATCTACGGACTCAGCGAGATCATCGGACCGGGCGTCTCCATCCACTGCGGAATGGGACAGGGCCTCCACGTGATGGAAGATCACTTCGTTCCCGAGATCATCGATCCGGATACTCTTGCGCCGTTGCCGGAGGGAGAGACCGGCGAACTGGTCTTCACAACTGTCACCAAAGAAGCGATGCCGTTGCTACGCTATCGGACTCGGGATCTTTCCAGCCTTGACAGCCAAGCCTGCGCCTGTGGACGGACAACCGTCCGAATGGCCAAGATCTACGGCAGATCCGATGATATGCTGATCATTCGCGGCGTCAACGTGTTCCCCTCGCAGGTGGAAAGCATCCTCATGTCGATCCCGGAGGCAAAACCACATTATCAGTTGATCGTCGATCGCCAGGGCACGATGGATACATTGGAAGTGCAGGTCGAGATCGACGACAGATTCTTCACTGATGAAGTCGCCGAATTGGAAAAAGTCAAGAAACGAATCAAACATCAGATCGAAAGCGTTCTCGGCATCAGCATACTGCTCAAGCCGGTGGAGCATAAAACCATACAGCGCAGTGAAGGGAAAGCCAAACGGGTCATCGACAACCGACGGCTGTAACGAGGAGGATATCAGGATGATGATACAGCAGTTATCGGTATTCGTTCAAAACGAATCCGGCCGCCTGGTCAATGTGACCGAACTTCTGCAGCAGGCCAACATCAATATCTCAGCGCTTTCCATCGCGGAAACCGAGGAGTACGGAATCTTGCGGATGATCGTGAGCGATACGGATAAGGCCGCCGAGGTTCTGCGGAACGACGATTATAAAGTCAAGATCACCAATGTGATCTGCCTGGTCACCCCGGATGTGCCGGGGGAACTGTCCAAAAAACTGAAAACCCTTGCAGCGGAGGGCATCAACGTTGCCTATATGTACGGGTACTCCAGTGACGGCAAGGCAAGACTGATCCTCAAAACCAACGATCCAGAGCGTGCAGCGAAGATTTTGGAATAAAACGGCGGGCCGGTCCAACGAATCACACCGGCCCGCCGCTCTATTTTTTGTTCAATTTTAATTCTGTTCAAATACCAGACCCGAGAGCATATCTCGCATTGCTGTTATTTCCTCCTTCGTCAGCGTGATGCCTTTGCTCATCTTTTCATGGGCTTCGTCCCAGCTGCGAATGTCGTATTTCACAGGCCCGCCGTTCCATGCAACTCGATTCAACTCCCTCGTCCATCCTTTGGGATCCTTGCCGATCACACCGATGTGCTCCGAAAGTTCCCAAGTCACTTCTCTCTCTTTTTCTCTGTCTGCTGTCGCCATGCTTTCCTCCTTTTGTTGTAATAAATGTTATATTATGTATATCTAGAATATACAGCATCTCGCCCTCTGTCAATTGGTGAGATTTCGTCGTTTTTCGTTGCCTTCCATCTCTCCTGGCCGTATAATGATTCCATCACACTATTGGGAGGAAACAGAATGAGAAGAAAAGATCGGGAACTTACGGAATTCCGGGATATCGAAGAAATCCTGAACCAGTCTTACATCTGCCACCTGGGTTTGGTCGATGAGGATCAGCCCTATGTCGTTCCGCTGAACTTTGTCTATGCGGAAGG
>PHAE01000016.1 GCA_002840285.1 Firmicutes bacterium HGW-Firmicutes-11 | reverse complement strand
AGGCCTTCATGTCTGCGCTGTGTCCGCCGGGCTCCCACCATCCCCGGTTCGCTGTGCGACCAATTCGCAGTTTTTCTCCCTCATCATCGGTTTTCAGTATCTTACCCCAATCGGAATTGGCTGTCAAGTGGCTCTTTTCACTTTTTTCCTTCGCTTCGATCCCGCCCGCGCCGTCCCCATGTTCTACGTGACTAAATCACAGTAAAGCACGGAACAAGATGTTAAAGTAGAGAAGTATTAACACTAGGGGAGGTACATATTATGATGACAGTAAGCGAAACAGCTGCTTCAAAAATCAAAGAGATCGTAGCGGGCAGCGGTGAACCTAACAGAGAATTGCTCCGGATCTCGTTTTCCGGCCATGGCTGAGGCGGCCCCAAATTGGGGATTGCTCTGGATGAGCAACAATATGAAGACGATCTGTTGGTTGAGTCCAATGGGATCAAGGTAGTTTTTTCCAAGGATCTTGAAGGATATGTGAATGGCCTTAAGTTGGATTATACCGATACAGGCTTCAACAAAGGCTTTCGCCTGACCGGCGGAGGCATTGGCTCCTGCTGATCTGAGAGACTAATTGTACAATATAAACCGGCTCTTCCCCTCTGGGAAGGCCGGTTTTGTTTTTTAGAACATGAGTAGAACATGGGGACGGTTCTGCGTTTTAAAACACGAGAACCGTCCAATATTCTATATTGACAGATGTCTATGTGTTGCGGTATAGTCATCATATAGACAATTATCGATATGATGACTACGCTGGAAACGGAGGTCGAAAATGGATTACAAGGCATATGCCATGATCATGAAAGCGCTGGGGGATGAGACCAGAGTGAAGATATTCGACATGCTGTCGGAAGGAGAACGCTGCGCCTGTAAACTGCTGGATGAATTCTCAGTCACCCAGCCCACCTTGTCCTATCACATGAAGATCCTGTGCGACTGCGGATTGGTTTCCGCCCGGCGTGACGGCATTTGGATGAGATACACCGTTCGGCAGGAAACGCTGGCGGAGATGATCGGTTTTTTGAATCGGATCGCTGAAGGCATTCCCGAGGGAATCGAAGTTTGTGACTGCAAGGAGGCCGGTTGATGATCGTTTTTGGATGGCTCAATGACCAACTGTTGAAGATGGAGTGGCTGTACAATGCAGTCCTCTGGCTGGTGGAATCCGTTTTTGGATTGTCTATGGACGGACGGGTCGGCGGAAGCCTACACTTTTTCATCTACGACGTGATCAAAATCTTCATATTGCTTTCCGTTTTGATTTTTGTGATTTCCTACATCCAAAGCTTCTTTCCGCCGGAACGGACCCGAAGGATCCTGGGGCGATACAATGGGGTGTCGGCGAATATTCTCGGCGCCTTGCTGGGAACCATAACGCCCTTCTGCTCCTGCTCTTCGATCCCGCTCTTTATTGGATTCACAAGCGCAGGTCTGCCTATTGGAGTCACTTTTTCATTCCTGATTTCATCACCACTGGTGGATCTGGCTTCGATCATTTTGCTGGCCAGCATATTCAACTGGAAGATCGCCATTGCCTATGTGGTGGTCGGCCTTGTTCTTGCTGTCCTCGGCGGTACGGTGATCAGCAAGGCGAACATGGAAAAGTATGTGGAGCCATTTGTATATGGGAACGTTCTGACTGAGGCCGAGCAGGATGAACTGACTGTGAAAGACCGAATCGTCATCGCCCGCGGGCAGGTCGGAGAAATCATCCATCGGGTCTGGCTGTATATTCTGATCGGTGTGGGTATCGGCGCTGCGATCCACAACTGGATCCCGGAAGAATTCATCTCTGCTATTCTCGGTCAAGACAACTGGTATTCCGTATTGGTCGCCACGATCATCGGCGTTCCCATGTACGCAGATATTTTCGGAACGCTACCCATTGCAGAAGCTCTGGTCCTTAAAGGCGTTGGGCTTGGCACCGCATTGTCCTTCATGATGGGAGTGACGGCGCTCTCGCTGCCTTCGATGATCATGCTGAAAAAAGTCGTCAAGACGAAGCTACTGGCACTGTTCTTTAGTGTTGTGACCATCGGGATCATCATCATTGGATATACATTCAACGCTATCGGCTATTTGTTCGTATAAGTTCACAGATAGGAGGAAAGAAATGGACATCAAAGTATTGGGACCGGGATGCAAAAACTGTGTGACGCTGGAAGCAAACACGAAAGCGGCAATCGACACACTGGGGCTGGAAGCGGATTTCGAGAAGGTGACCGACTATGCACAGATCGCGAAGTATGGGATCATGTCGACACCAGGTTTGGTGATCGACGGTAAAGTTGTCTCCTTTGGAAAAGTTCTTAAGACAGACGCAATCATTGAATTGATAAAGAGGAGTGAAGCGAAATGAAAACACTGACGATCGAATGGAAACACCTGGATGTAGAAGGAGAAACATGCGACCGCTGCTACGACACAGGAGAAAATCTGGCCAATGAAGTAAAACGCCTCAATCGTTCGTTGCAGCCCCAAGATATCGAAGTCGTGCTGGTTGACACGAAACTGGATGAGACCATGGTACAGCAGTCCAACAGTCTGCTGTTCAACGGGATTCCCATCGAGGACATCCTAGAGATCAAAGTAGCAGAAAATTTCTGCAGTTCATGCACCGATCTGATTGGAAAGGAAACCTACTGCCGGACGGTGGAGTTTGAAGGAAATGAATATGAGGATGTTCCAGCGAAAGCCATACGACAGGCAGCGTTAAGAGTTTTGGGCATGGATGATGCGAAGAAAGAAGAGAAGAAAAGCACTGGTTGCGGCTGCAACTGCAACGGATGTTGTTAGAAGGGGGACTGGTAGGATGAGCAAAGCAAAGCTGTCCGGAATCGGGTTTTTCGAACGGTATCTGACTGTGTGGGTCATACTTTGCATGATCGTTGGTGTTTTGATCGGCGTGTATTTGCCCGGTGTCCCGAAGTTTCTCGGCAAATTCGAATACGCCAGCGTGTCGATCCCGGTCGCGATCCTGATTTGGCTGATGATCTATCCGATGATGCTCAAGGTGGATTTTCACAGCATCAAGAAGGTCGGCCAAAACCCAAGGGGATTGATCGTTACCTGGGTCACCAACTGGTTGATCAAACCATTTACCATGTATGGGATCGCAGTTTTCTTCTTCTATGTCGTGTTCAAAGACATGATCCCTGCGGAAACTGCAAAATACTACCTGGCAGGGGCTGTATTGCTAGGAGCCGCACCATGCACGGCTATGGTATTCGTCTGGAGTCATCTGACCAAGGGAAATCCGGCGTACACACTGGTACAAGTCGCGACCAACGACTTGATCATCCTGGTCGCCTTCGTACCGATCGTGGCATTTCTACTGGGCATCAGTGACGTCAAAGTCCCCTGGATGACGCTGTTTCTCTCCGTGGTACTATTTGTCGTCATCCCTCTGACAGCCGGATGGTTCTCCCGGGTGATCATCACAAAGAACAGAGGGCTGGACTATTTTGAAAATACCTACATACCCAAATTCAGCAATGTCACTATCGGGGGTCTGCTTCTGACTTTGATCATCATCTTTTCCTTCCAGGGGCAGATCATCGTGGACAATCCCTTCAACATCGTTTTGATCGCGATCCCATTGATCATTCAGACGTTTTTCATCTTTTTCGTTGCCTATACCTGGGCGAGGATCTGGAAACTTCCTCATAACATAGCAGCGCCCGCAGGGATGATCGGCGCATCCAATTTCTTTGAACTAGCCGTGGCGGTTGCCATTTCAGTCTTTGGCCTCGAATCAGGAGCGACGATCGTGACGGTGGTCGGCGTATTAGTGGAGGTTCCGGTCATGCTGACGCTGGTCAAAATCGCCAACAATACAAAAGGATGGTTCAAGGAAGGAAAGGAGTAACACATGTCTTCAAATAAACCGAAAGTAGCATTCGTCTGCGTTCACAATTCATGCCGTAGCCAAATCGCGGAAGCGCTGGGAAAACACTTCGCCGGCGACGCGTTTGAAAGCTACTCGGCGGGAACGGAAGAGCGTGATCAGATCAATCCTGATGCGGTTCGATTGATGAAGGAAATCTATGACATCGACATGGAAGCCACGCAACACCCCAAGCTTCTGTTCGATCTGCCGGAGGTAGACGTCGTGATCAAGATGGGATGCAATGTGGTCTGCCCTTATCTTCCCAGTAAATATGAGGAAGACTGGGGATTGGACGATCCCTCCGGGCTGGGCGACGAGGTCTTCCGGACAACGATTGCAACCATAGAAGCGAAGGTAAAGGAATTGGCAGAGAAAATCGATCTGCTCGACTTATAAAAAAATTTAAAAAGCGTGTTGACAACCGAATTATCTTGAAGTAATATGAACATGTTCAAAACATGTTCATATTTTATTTGTACAAGAATCACGGAGGAAATAGCCATGGTTGCTCGCGAACAAGGTATACGGGAAAAGATCATTCATGCAGCCACCGAGTTGCTGGGAGAACTGTCAGACGTTGAAAAAGTGACTGTGCGTCAGATCGCGGAGCGCGCAGATGTGGCCATCGGGTCAATCAACTATCATTTCAAATCAAGAGACAACCTGTTGGGCATCGCCGTTGGCGATATGATGACGAAAATGGCGGGAAGCCTCGTGGGCAGCGAAAGCCATTCCTCGTTGGATCCGGCGTCAAGACTAAAGAGCATGATCAGCGAATTGTACAGCTTTGCGGAATCTCATGAAAAGCTTGTGCAGTATCTCATCACCCAAACACTGCTAAGCGGTGATTTCGAAGCAATGCTGTTCTTGATTCCCCCGCTCCGGGAACTTTTTACAGACAAAAAAGATGAAATGGAACTCCGGATCGTTTCGTTGCAGATCCTGTTGCCGATCCAGGTCGCCAGCCTAAATCCATCGGCATTTCATTTTTACAGCGGGATCGATCTTCACAATGAAGAGCAGAGAAACAAGTACATCGATACCTTGGTCGACAACCTGGTATCAAAAGAATTGTAGTGAAACAGTTTGAGTTGAAGAAAGTGAGGAAGAAAAGGTGAAAGTGTTTTTAGTGATTTTGGGAATCGTGACAAGTTTGTCCATGCTGTCAACCCTCGTCTGTGGATTGTGGATCAAGGCCAACAAAGTAACGGAGGTCAGCTCGCTGAATTTCCATATGAACATCGGGATCCTGTCAGCGGTCCTGACGACAGCCATGGCAGTAGCGATGATCGTTTTGTCTGTAAGAAAGCTGGCATAAGCAGTCCCTAAAAAGTGCAAAACGGCTTGTATCCCGGAATGAATGGGAATATAATACGAACCAGACAAAAAATAAACAAAGTCGGGAACAAAATAAAGAAGGTATTACTCTAACTTAGAGTGTGTTATTGGATCGAAAAGGAGGAAAATAATGAAGAAATCATTGAAACGAGTCTTACTTACGACATTGATGATCCTGATGGTCTTCAGCGCGACCTTTACGGCTTTCGGCGCTGAGGCATCGGCGCCGGCATCGATACAGGTGCTGTACGATGGACAATACATCACATTTAAGGATGCAGTCCCGCAGATCATAAACGGCAGGACCATGGTGCCATTCCGTCAGATCCTGGAGGAAATGGGCATGACCGTCGCCTTCGATGCGGCGACCAGAACAGTAACAGCGAACAACGATGCATTGACTCTGTCATTTCAGATCGGCGGCAGCGACATCAACATCGTAGAAGATGGCAAGACCACCGTCAAGAAGATGGACGTCGTTCCCTTCATTGATAAGGCGACCAGCCGGACGTTTGTTTCCGCCCGGTTTATGGCGGAAAGCCTCGGTTACAATGTTGGTTGGGACAGCGGCAAAAAAACGGTCTTGATCAATGACTTCGAGAAGCTGTTTGCCAACGCAGATGCCGATTTTTCGATCATCAATCTTCTGCTTTCCACGGATCTCGACCTGGAGAAAACCTACACTTTGAAAGGCAGCTTTGATTCGGAAATCCAAGTGAAGGCCGGGGCAGACATGATGGCATTTACCATGGAAGGAGACATCGACGGGATCCAGCACAAAACAGATGTTGACATGACCATGCACTTTGCTGTGGATGCCAGCGAAGCTATCGCCCAGATGCCGGAAGATCAGCAGGCAGCCTTTACAGCAAGCCTGGATATGCTGAAAGACATCACAATGAAAATGAAGATGAACGGCGCAGATGGAATCATGTATATGAATGCTCCGATGTTTGCGGTTATGGATCCTTCCATCGACGCAAACACTTGGCTGAAGATGGATATATTCAAACTCTATGACGAAATGGGATTCGACATCCGCCCGCTGATGGATATGAGTTCCTCACCGGTCAGTCTGGACAAACTGATTTCCAGCTTTGTATCAACTGCGGCACCGACGGATGTTGATACCTATAAAAATGCAGCATCTGCCTACGTATTCCTGAAAAACCTGGTCGGAGACGATGCATTCAAAAAGACTACAGTCGGTAGCACATCAACATACACATTGAAACTAGACGCGGCTGCGATCACTGCGGCGTATGCAAAAACGGTTTTGACTGAGGGCATGCTGATGACCCCGGCAGAACTTGCAGAGATGAAGGCGGGACTGGATGCCATCGACTTTGAGGCAGATCTTACGATCAAAACGACCGGAGGAAAACTTGCCACCTACGCCATGACGGGAAGCGGAGAAGCGGAAGGAACGACTTTCAACTTTGCTCTCAACGGAACTCCGTTGACTTCCGATATGACAACGGAGTTCTCGATGGAAAGCATGATGAACATGTCCATGACGATCACTTCAGTGATGGCTGAGACTTCCAAGACTGTGGATCTGTCCTTGCCGGCAGGAGCAAAAATCATGGACTATGAGACCTTGATGCCCTATTAAATATCCATTCCGGTGACCTGAATGTAGATTCCGATGGCTGCCACATAAAATGTAGCGAAGCAATACTGCCAGGGTCGCTTGGTTTTGTACAGCCAAAGCAATACGAGAAGGATCACAGCAGCGCCGACAGGAAAGATCCAGGCAGGCCGCTCGTAGAATTGTATGCCGATCTCCACGATGACGACCATCAGCGGCATAGTGAGAAACGTCGCCTTGACCAGATCGTTCCATTTGGTCCGGAACACCAGCCAGGTGAGCAGAAGCACCACAAGGACGAATACATAGTGCCATGAGACCGCTGCCAGAAAGTCTTCCGGTCCCTGGGGCAGAGCTCCAAACGTTCCAAGCACCATCATGAATACTGTTCTAACGGCTGCGGCAAGCATGAATGCCACATTGAACAATACGAAACCGCCTGCCAGAATGACCAGGCAAGACGCCAGGTTCTTCTGCCAAGGTTTCCAGTTTTTCAACACAGGAACGACCCCCTTTCAAAAAGAGGGCGGCCCTCCTCCGCCGGAGCGGAGGAGGGCCGTCCTTATTCTATGTCCAGGTAAAGTACTTTCGCCTGGCTCTCTACTACAACTTCTTCACGCTCATTAAAGCATGCGACCTGAATGTCTAAGATGCTTCGTGCCACGTCGATGTCTTTGATCGTGCCTATGGCCTTGATCTCGTCGCCGATATAGACTGGCTTCAGACAAGCGAAACTGATGTTGATGAAGACCGCGCCGGCCCCGGGGAGTTGGGTCCCGATCAGTTTCGATACGAGGGCTTCGCAGATGAGACTGTGTGCGATACGACTCTTGAATTTGGTTTTTCTGGCGAAATCTTCTGATGTGTGGACCGGATTGTAGTCCCCGCTGAAATCCGCCGTCTCATAAATCAACTTCTCCGTTACGATTACATGGTCCTCCGCGGTCTGACCTATCTGGAAACGTTCGTTGATACTCATGATGATTCACCTCCATTCTTCCTACTTCAGTTATACCACAAAATTACCATCTGTTGCCACTGTGGTTTTCTGTGATAGAATGAATCGACGGGAAAAGAAACAAAAGGGAGGAATCGCTATGATCCTGACAAGAATGGGAGACGGATCCTTTGTTGAGATGACAACAGCGGAAATCCGAGTAGACGTGGAAGCCGGAATCGAAGATGCGGTGAAAAAAGCCAAGTGTCCACCGCTGACCGATGAGGATACGGAACACTTGATGGATATCATCTGCGATCCGAGGAAATTTGTCAGTGTAGAGCGCGGCAATGAACTTGTTTTGACGTATGATTCCCAGCCAATGAAATTCGCACGCCTGGGGATCCCGATCGACCGGGTCCAAATTCTTCAGATCTATGAGCGAGCGTTGATGGCCGACACGCTGGAAATGGCCTACGTCCATTACAGCGCCAAGCCGGTAAAGACGATTTTGCCGGAGGAACAGTATGCCGTCGCGGAGGCATTGCTCACCACAACACCGGCGCTCTTGTATGGTGTGATGCCGAATATGCCAACTTATACAAAGCCCGACGGTCCATGCGAGAATGCGGCAGAGCTACTACCGAAGGGAATGGTCACAGAAGCGCGGGAAGCGCAGATGGAAGCAGCGTCTATGTTGGAACATGATCTCCTGCTACTTGGAGCTGCGATGAACGAAGCCGGCGCCGATGGCCTGGACTTCGACACGTCCGCTGCAGGAGGGGATGCGGAGTTTTACGCTTGCCTTCGGGCGGTGGAGCAACTCCGAGCCAAATATCCCCGGATGAACATCGAGGTCGGGATGTCCAGCGAATTCGTCCTTGGATTTCACAGCGCTTTGGAATACAAAGGAGAACGGCTTGCCGGCATGTATCCCCACAAACAGTGCAGAATGCTGGCGGAAGCTGGCGCAAATGTCGCAGGCGTGGTCGTCAACACCAATTCAAGCAGAAGTTTCCCCTGGAACCTGGCACGAGCGCTGACGATGTGTAAATACGCTGCAGCTGTATCGACGATCCCGGTGCATGCAAATGTGGGAATGGGCGTCGGTGGCGTACCGATGCAGATCACGCCACCCATCGACTGCGTTTCGAGAGCTTCCACCGCTATGGCGGAAATCGGCAAGCTCGACGGGTTGTAGGTGGGCTACGGTGATCCCTCGGGAATGGCGATCGTACACAGTCAGGCGTCAGGTATGGGCGGCGTAAGAACCTCAGGGGACCTGGTTGCAAGGATGCAGCTGGCGAAAAACATGAGGCTGGACGACGCAAAAAAATATGTAGCAGATAAATTAAAAGTAAGCTTGCGCGACTTGACCGATGAAGTCACGATGCGGGAAGTCAGGGAGGACCTGGACATCTCCTCGATCTTTATGGGATATGGTTCGGCAAGCAGAGGGATCGAAGCAAAATTCAACATAGCAAGATTATTGGACCTTGAGATCAACTGTGTAGAGAAATTCAAAAAGAAAACAGGAATCTAACAGGAACAGGAGTTGGTGTAGTATGAAGAACAAGAAATTTAGAGCGTATTGGGTCACGGAGGATGCTGAAAAGCGCTACTCTCAAGAAATTTTGGACCGGGAGATCGATGATCTGCCGCCTGGGGATGTGCTGATCAAGGTAAGCTACTCCTCTTTGAACTACAAGGATGCATTGTCCGCCACCGGGGTCAAGGGAGTCACGAGACAATATCCTCACACCCCCGGGATCGACGCCGCCGGTGTTGTAGAAGAAAGCGTGGATGAACAGTTTCAGGTCGGCGACCGAGTGCTGGTGACCGGATACGATCTGGGAATGAACACCGCCGGGGGATTGGGCGAGTACATCAGAGTACCGGCGCAGTGGGTCGCGAAACTGCCGGAAGGGTTGACAGAACAGAAAAGCATGATGTACGGAACCGCGGGGTTCACTGCAGCTCTCTCGGTCAAGCGACTGATCGAAAACGGAGTTCGGCCAGAGGATGGAGAGATCCTCGTGACAGGAGCCACCGGAGGCGTGGGCAGTATTGCAGTCGGTTTTCTTAGCAAACTGGGATACACGGTAGTCGCAGGTACGGGAAAGCCGGAGACGGAGGAAATGCTGAAGAAGATCGGCGCTTCTGCCATTGCGTTGCGGGACACACTCGACGACCAGTCCGGCAAAGCTCTCTTGAAAGAGCGATGGGCAGGAGTCATCGATACGGTGGGCGGCAACATACTAGCGTCTGCGATCAAGTCAACGAAGTACGGGGGAACGGTCACATCTTGCGGCAACGCAGCATCGGCCGAATTAAGTTTGACGGTCTTCCCGTTCATCCTGCGTGGAGTCTCTCTTTTGGGCATCGATTCGGTGCAATGTCCGATGGAGCGGCGCCTGGATGTCTGGAATTTACTGGCTGGAAGTTGGGAACTACAGGATCTGGAAAAGAGCATCGAAGTGATCAGCCTGGAACAGGTCAGTGAAAAAATCGATCTGATATTAAAAGGACGACTCGTCGGTCGAGTCGTCGTGAAACACAAATAGCTACTTCATGCTCTTTAGGAACACCTTGACCACATGAGGGTCGAACTGCTTTCCGGCGCCTTTTTTGATTTCTTCGATGGCGGCTTCTTTCGACATGGCCTTGCGGTATACTCTGTCTTCGGTCATTGCGTCGTAGGCATCGGCCACAGCCAATATGCGGGAAAGCAAGGGAATCTCTTCTCCCTTTAAGCCCTGGGGATATCCGGTTCCGTCCCATCTTTCGTGGTGAGTAAGGATGTATTCCCCTATCGATTGGAGTTCTGCAGAAGACATGGCGATACGGAAGCCGGATTCGGGATGCTTGCGCATATCGACCCATTCGCCGGAGGTAAGCTCCTCCGGTTTGTTCAAGATTCGATCATCGATCCCAACCTTCCCGATGTCGTGGAGCATAGAAAACAGCTCGAGCTCATCCAGACTCTTCTGGGGAAGGTTGAACTGCTTGCCCATCATTCGGGACAGTTCCGCGATCCGTTCTGCGTGCTCTTCGGTTTCCTGGCTCCGTTCGTACATGGTAGCCATAATAGATGACAGCAAACTACTGTAGGAGCTTCTTCTGTTCAAAAGCTTCCGCTTATGCATGTAATCCTCAGCCGTTTTCAAGACCTTATCGATGTTCTCTTCCGGGGCGCTCTTTGTGTCGTAGCCGATAGAGAGGCTGATGTCGTAGCCGCGGCTTCGGAGCGTTTTGTTGTAGGCCTCGCACTTCCGAAGAATATCGGTAAGTGTCGTATATGCTTCCGCATGCTCGGTTTTCGGCATAAGCAAGGTGAACTCGTCTCCGCCGGTTCGCGCCAGGACATCCTGTTTGCGGCAATTCTCTTGCATGATCTCTGTGATCTCCTTGATCACCTTGTCGCCCTCTGAATGACCGAAGGCATCATTGATCAGGCGGATCCCGTTGATATCGACGATCAAAACGGACAGTGGCAGATTTTCATCACTGTCCAGTTTTGTTTTTGCATCCTCGAAGTATCTGCGATTGTAGAGTCCGGTCAGGTAGTCATGGTAGCTCAGGAAGACCAGGGAATTTTCTGCGTTCTTCCGATCGGTGATGTCGATGAAGACCACAATGCCGGCCACCACATTATCATCTTTGTCTTTGATGGGCGCCGCATTTGCGAGCACGAACCGGCTTTCAAGATTGTCCCTGCGGATGATGAATTCCTCACTACAGGTTTCTCCGAATTTGACGGCTCTGGTCAAAGGAACTTCGTCGGTCTTATAAGGTGTTCCGTCCAAGTGGTACATGTTCCAGCTTCTTACATACTTCGAGGCGTCCACATCCTGGACGATCTCGTCATGGGTTTTTCCCCGGATCAGCAGTCCGGCTTTGTTGACATAGCGAAGTTTCCCGTCGGGGGCATCGGCGATCGCGATCCCCGCCTGGCTGGTCTCGAAAGCAGTCATAAGAATCGCCTGGGATTCCCTGAGCGCCTCTTCTGTCAATCTGCGGTCAGTGATGTCCAACGACACGACTTGCACACCGGTGATTTGGTTCTTTGGGTCCATGATCCTGCTGTAGGTGCGGGAAAACCATTTGGGACCGCTGAACAGGTGGATATGGTCCTCATACTCTTGCGGGCGGCTGCTGGTCAACGCTTCCCGTATCCGGTTCATATATAGGTCAGCGACATCCTTGGAAAAAATCATATAGAGGGAGTTCCCGAGAAGATCTCCTCCTTTGACTCCCATGTTTACCGCTGCTTTGTTGTTGTAGGATAGGACGACGCCGTCGGGGGAGTAGTATTCGATCGCAACGCCGGAGTACTGAAATAAAAGCTTGTGCCGCTCTTCGCTTTCCCTCAAGGCCAGTTCTGTATATCTCTGTTCTGTAATGTCCTGGAGAACACAGTGGGTCTGTTTGAATTCTCCGGTCTCGTCATATCCGATCCTGCCTTCAAAGGAAATGAACAGGGACCGGCCATCCTTATGGATCATTTCATATTCGTTGCGGCTTTGCCCCTTCGACTTGAATACCGGAAATCGTTGACGAAACACGTCCTGGTGCGCAGGCGTGAGAAAATCCCCAAACCATTTGCCGATGACCTCTTCGCGAGCATAGCCCAGGGTATCCAGCCACTGCTGGTTGACATCAAGAAAACAACCATCCGCGTCCAGCGATTGGTAACCCAAAGGAACTTTGTTGAAGAGAAACTCGAAGCGCTCTTCGCTTTCGCTCAGTTTGTCCTGGGTCAGTTTACGCTCCGTGATGTTGCTGCTGGTACCTAAAATGCCGATGGCCTTGCCAGCTTCATCTCTTAGGAAGGAGACCCTCATACACACCCACAAAACGGAGCCATCCGCCTTGTACTGCTCCAGTTCCAGGGTTCTTGAACGGTTTTTGTCCACCGTCGGATCTTCTTCTTTTTCTAACTCCTCTTGCAAGGTCTGGTACAACAAGTTGATGGATTGCGGAGGAAATTTCTCGTAGAGACGACGCTTCATATGGGCTTCTGGAGTTTCCCCCAAAAGTTTCTCGATGGAAGGACTCATGAAAGTCGTCTGGAGATCCAGATCGGCGGTCCAGACGACGTCGGTGATGTTTTCTGTGAGTGTCCGGTAGTTGCGTTCGCTTTGCTTCAACGCATCTTCCATTTTCTTTTGGGCAGTGATGTCGCGGATGCTGGAAAATATAAAAAATTCATCGCTGAACGCTATCGTTTTGGCAGACAGGATCCCGTTGAAGTTGGTTCCATCTTTCCTTCGAAAAATGGCTTCCTCGCCTTTGAAGGACTGGCGTTCCGAAAGCAGCGCGACCATTTTTTTGCGATCCATCGGATTGGCGTAGAGCCCTAGTTCGAGGGTTCGATTGCCGATCGCTTCCTCGCGGCTATATTGGAACATGGCGATGAAACCATCATTGACTCCTTCGATCAAACCGTCGCTCAAACGCGTCACGATGGCCGCGTCCGGGTTGAGGTCGAACATCATTTCAAAGCAGATATTTGATTTCAGAAGTTCTTGGATACCGGTTCCCGCCATCGTTGCCTCCTCGTGTGATCATAACATATCGTTGCACAGCATTTATTATACATCATGCTATCCTCTTCAACAATACGGTCAAATCCGATCCTTGGCAGTATATTTGGTGTGCAGGAGCTTGTGTGCCATCTCACCATAGGGTTCACCGAGATACTCCTCGTAAAGCTTTAAAACTTCTTGATTTTCATGGGACTTGCGCTTGGTTTTTCCCGCATCTTCACGATAGATCGCTTCCTGCCGTTTCCGTATGATCTCCATATCGCCGTGATGGTAGGGCTGACCGCCACCGCCGATGCAACCGCCGGGACAGGCCATGATCTCGATGGCGTGGTAATGGGATTTGCCCTGGCGGATCTCTTCCAGTAGTTTTCGGGCATTGCCCAGTTCATGTGCGATTCCGATGTTCAGATCCATGTCTCCGATCTTTACGGTTGCGCTCCGAATGCCTTCCAGACCCCGAAGCTGTTCAAAGTTGACATTTTTCAGCACTTCTCCGGTGAGCCACTCATAGGCAGTCCTGACAGCGGCCTCGATCACGCCGCCTGTGGTGCCGAAAATGACAGCAGCGCCGGTGCTTTCGCCAAGGATGGAATCGAAATCACTGGAAGGAAGGTGGGCAAAATTTGTGCCGGCTTCTTTCAACATGGCTCCGAACTCCCGGGTGGAAAGCACCAGATCAACGTTATGCATGCTGTCGACATCCATCTCCATACGAGCAGCTTCGGCCTTTTTCGCAAGACAGGGCATGATGGAAACGACGACCAGGTCTTTTGGATCGATGTTCAGTTTTTCCGCATAATAGGTTTTGACGATGGTGCCCATCATCATCTGCGGTGACTTGCAAGTCGAGGGAACGTCCAGCAGATCCGGAAACTGGTGCTCAAAGAAGCGCACCCAAGCCGGGCAGCAACTGGTAAGGATCGGCAGGCGTCCACCGTGCTTTATGCGGTGGACCAATTCGGATGCTTCCTCAAGGATCGTCAGGTCGGCGGCGAAATCTGTGTCGAAGACGCCGTCAAAGCCAAGACGCCGCAGGGATGTTGCCAACTGGCCGGTGGTGATGGTTCCCGGATCCATGTCGAACATCTCGCCAATGGCGACCCGAATCGCAGGTGCGACTTGCGCGACGACATGCTTGCTTGGATCGTTCAAGGCGTCGACCACATCCCTGACGTTGTTCACCTCAGTCAACGCACCGGTGGGACATACGGCCACACATTGGCCGCAGAAGGTACAGGAAGTGTCGACCATGTCCAGATGAAAGGCAGGTCCGACATAGGCATCAAAACCACGGGAGATCGCAGACAGAATACCGCAGGTCTGGACCTCGTTGCACATGGTTTCGCAGCGTCGGCACATGATGCATTTGTTTGGGTTTTTTACCAGAGAAAGGGAGGAATGATCGATCTCATAATTCATCATTTCACCCTCGAAGCCAATGTCAGTGATCCCCAGACGTTGCGCCAATGACTGGAGTTCACATTCCAGGTTTTTCTGACAGGTCAGACATTCCTTCGGGTGGTTGGAGAGCAGAAGCTCGACGCTCATCCTTCGGGCCGCCACCGCTTTCGCCGAGTCGGTGCGGATCACCATACCTTCCGTAACTTTCTCTGAACAGGAAGGGACCAGCGCAGCGCGGCCGACGACCTCCACGAGACAGACACGACAGGAGGAGGTCTGGTTTGCAATATGGAACCCTTCCATATTAAGATAGCAGAGTGTGGGAATCTGAATATCGATCATTTTGGCTGCCTCAAGAATCGTTCTCCCTTTCGGCACACGCAACTCAATATCGTTGATCGTGATTTTCACGGTTTCCATGTCAATTCTCCTATTCTACGATGACAGCATCGAATTTGCAGGCAGCGAGGCAAGCGCCGCAGCGGGTGCAGACTGCTGAGTCGATACGGTAGGCAGGCTTGTTCGCCAGGTGGATGCAGTTGACGGGACACACCTTGACACAAGCGCGACAGCCGGTGCAGGCTTCTTCGGAGATGCGATAGCGCAAAAGTCCTTTGCAACTTCCAGTACTGCATTTATGATCGATGACGTGGGCCTTGTACTCGTCCTGAAAATACTTCAATGTGCTGAGAACGGGATTGGGCGCAGTCTGACCCAGACCACAGAGCGCCGAGATCTTGATGGTATTGCCCAGCCGTTCCAACTTGACCAGATCCTCCGGAACCCCTTCTCCATTGGTGATGCGTTCGAGTATCTCGTGCATTCGCTTGGTGCCGATGCGGCAGGGTGTGCATTTGCCACAGGATTCATCTCTGGTGAAGCCCAGGTAGAATTTGGCGATGTTGACCATACAGTCGCTGTCGTCCATGACGATCATGCCGCCGGAACCCATCATCGATCCGATTTCCTTCAAGCTTTCGTAGTCGATGGGCGTATCCAGATCCGCTTTTGTGATCACTCCGCCGGAAGGGCCTCCGGTTTGTACGGCGCGGAAATCCCGGTCGTTTCGTATACCACCGCCGATCTCATAGACGATCTCGCGTAGTGTCGTACCCATCGGAACTTCAACCAGACCGACGTTGTTGATCTTGCCGACCAGAGCGAACACCTTGGTCCCCTTTGACTTTTCGGTTCCGATTCCGGAAAACCAACCGGCGCCATTCAGGATGATGGGAGGAATGTTTGCCAGAGTCTCGACGTTGTTCACCGTCGTCGGCTTCTTCAAGTAGCCGGAAATGGAAGGAAAGGGCGGCTTTTTCGTCGGCTCTCCTCTGCCACCTTCGACAGAGTGGATCAGCGCGGTTTCCTCTCCGCAGACAAAAGCGCCGGCGCCCAGCCGCAACTCGACAGTGAAGTCAAACCCGCTTCCAAGGATATTCTTGCCCAGAAGTCCCAGTTCTTCGGCTTGGACAATTGCTATTTTCAGTCGCTCGATTGCCAGTGGGTATTCGGCTCGGATGTAGATGATCCCTTTGTTTGCGCCGGTGGCGTATCCCCCGATGGCAAGGGCTTCCAAAACACTGTGGGGATCACCCTCCAAAATGGAGCGGTCCATAAAAGCGCCGGGATCGCCTTCGTCGGCGTTACATATGATATATTTCTCGCCTGTAGGCTGCTGTGCGGTGGCCTGCCATTTGGAGCCGGTAGAAAATCCCCCACCTCCCCTGCCTCGAAGTCCCGAGGCCTTGATGGAATTGACCACGGCTTCCGGGTTTCCTTCAGCCAATACCTTCCCCAGCGCCTCGTACCCTCGAAAGGCGATATAGTCCATTATATTTTCCGGATCGACAGAACCGCAGTTCCGCAATGCGATCCTCTGTTGTTTTTTTTGCCCTTTGGAGTTTAGACCAGCTTTTTCGTACCCGATCTGCAGGCGGTTGCTTTCCAATACGTTTCCCTTCAGAAGGTGGCTATCGACGATCGCTATTGCAGCGTCTTCGTCGACATTACCGTAAAAGACCGGCTCCTGGCCGGGGATATTCACCTGGATCGTCGGCTCGCAGTAACAGGAACCGATGCAGCCGACTTTGACCAGTCGCACATGCGACAATCCACGATTTCTTAATGCGCGTTCTAGAGCAGCAAAGGTCTGCTTTCCTCCGGCGGCAACGCCGCATGTGGCCATTCCGACAAGGATCTCGGCAGTGGAGCCTCCTCCTATACCGGATTCCCGCAGCTGACAGACCGCAGCGCCGTCTTCTCTCAGCTTAGACAGCTGACTCAGCGTATTGATCTTCATCTTGCATCCCCTCCCTGTACTCCTTTATGATATCCTTGATCTTTTCTTCAGACAAATGGCCAAAGACCTTGTCGTCGATCAATGCAACCGGCGCAAGGCCGCAGGCTCCTATGCAACGTACCGCGTTCAGGGTGAACAGACCATCCTCTGAAGTACCTCCGGCCTCCACGCCGAGGGCGCTGCGAAGCGCATCGTAAACACGTTCCGCGCCCTGCACGAAGCAGGCAGTCCCCATACAAATACTTACATTGTGCTTGCCTCTTTTTTCTTGGGCGAAAAAGGAATAGAAGCTCACGACACCGAAGACCTTCGCAGCAGGAATGTCCAACTTTCTTGCGATGTAAAGTTGCAGATCCTGAGGCAAATAGCCGAAAAGTTCCTGGGCTTTGTGCAGAATGTGGATCAAAAGACCCTGTTTGTCGTCCAAACTCTCGATGTAATCGTCAAGCGCCTTTAGCGTCTCTTTGGAAAAATCCATGGCAGTCGATTTGGTTGTTTCCATCTCCTCACGTTCCTTTCCTTATAATACAGAATATTCTAATTATTTTTTGGGTATATGTCAATGGTAGTGCCCATGATCATTGACTTGTTTATGCTAACATAGTAAATTATAGAAGAATGTTTATAGTTCGATGGACCGTCGCAATCAGATGTCAGTCTGGGGGAGCAATGAAAGAAAAAGCACTACCGATTCGCAGCATCATCATTCTAATATTTCTCCTTCTGATGACGGCGACACTGGCCGTTCTGGGTTTTGTAGTCTACTCCAACTGGATGTCTTCTACGGATGACTTTATCCACGAAGCCCAGGAAAACATGAGCAGGGAAATCTTGAGACAAGTCGATGCGATCGCATCGGAGGCGCTTCATGTCAACGATGTGCATCAGATCCTATTGCTCAATGGGATCGTGGACTTGTCGGATCCGATGGAACGGGAGCGTTTTTTTGTTGGAGTGATGCAGAACCATCGGGATGGAGGGATCTACAGTTTCAGTTTCGGAGGAGAAAACGGCACTTACTACGGTGCCCGTCTCAATGGCGACGGTGATCTGGAGATCATGAAAAACGACAGCACCACCGGCGGCCAGTCTTGGTATTATAATGTCAAGGACGACAGCACCGCCGGCGACCTCGTCATTCAGGCCGGCGCATTCGACCCACGTACCAGGGATTGGTATAAGACAGCAGTTTCGGCGGGACGCAATGTGTTTTCTCCTGTTTATAAGCACTTTGTCATGGACGATCTGGCCATTTCCGCAGCATCACCAGTTTATCGAGCAAACGGCGAACTGGTTGGCGTCATAGGCACCCATACTTTGCTTTCCAGCATCGATGGGCAGTTGAAAGAAGCAGTTCGCGAAGAAGAGGGTTTGGCTATCCTTGCGGAACGATCGACAGGAGCCTTGATCGCCAATTCCATGGAAACACCGAATTATATAAAGAATGCAGACAAAACGATCACTCGTATCAAGCTGACCGAGCTTTCAAATCCGATCATCGAACAGTCAATGGCGCACTATGATGCGACAGGCGAAGAGAGTTTTTCCATCAAAGGGCAATCCGAATCCTATCATGTAGCAGTCGTGCCGTACCAGTTGCCTGGAATGGACTGGCTCCTTGTGACGGCGATCCCGGAGCGGATCTTTACTGCCGGGGTCATCGATAACTTTAAGTGGACGCTGACTCTGACAGTTCTCGCGCTTTTGATCTCCTTTTTGATCTACCTGATCACGACTCGTAAGTATCTGCTTCCTTTGAAAGATTTGCTGGACACGACCCGCCGTTTGTCCAGGGGAGAATTAAACCGACGCGTCACGGTCAAACGCAATGATGAATTTGGTGAGATCGGGCTTTCCTTCAACGCGATGGCAGACACGATCCAGTCCATGCTCGGGGAATTGGAAGAAAAAGTGGCAGAACGAACCGCGGACCTTGAAGAAACGACTCGGGAACTGGCTGCCAGCCGGGGAGACCTGCGGCTGATCCTGGACTCCGCTGCGGAAGCGATCTACGGGCTGGACGACCGTGGACGCTGCACCTTCTGTAACGCCAGCTGTATCCGAATGCTCGGCTACAAAGAAGAAAGCGAGCTTATCGGAAAAAATATGCACGATATGATCCACCATACCAAAAAAGATGGTGCCCCGATGCCGCTGCACGAGTGTCGAATATTCCAGTCATTTCAAGTCGGTGAAGGGACTCATGTGGAAGATGAGATCTTCTGGCGAGCGGATGGCACCAGCTTCGATGTAGAATATTATTCGTATCCGCAGATCAAAAACGGAACGATCATTGGTTCGGTAGTGACCTTTTCTGACATCACCGAACGCAAAGCGGCGGAGGCAAAGATCCTGCATCTTACGTATCACGATCTGCTGACCGGCCTTTACAATCGAAACTTTTTTGAAGAGGAATTGCGTCGCCTGGACACAGAACGCAACCTGCCTCTTTCGGTCATATATGGCGATGTGAACGGTCTGAAACTGGCCAATGATATCTTCGGACACGAGATGGGAGATGAACTCCTCCGCCGTGTCTCCGATACTCTGCGTCAGGTCTGCAGGGAGGACGATATCATTGCCCGGGTCGGTGGCGATGAATTTGCCATACTGCTGTTAAAAACCGGAAACGCGGCGACCCAGACCATCGCCGATCGAATAAGTGAGGCATTCGCGAAGGAACAGATCGGTGCCCTTAGAGGCAGCATCGCCATCGGTTTCGCTGTAAAAAGCAGCGATTCGACGTCGATACAAGAGATCCTGGCCGATGCGGAAGGGAACATGTATCGGGAAAAGACACTTCACAGGACCAACGCCAACACGGCAATGCTGGAGGGGATCGTGGAGACGTTGCATCGGAGAAGCCCAAAGGAACAGCGGCACGCAACTGCGGTCCGATCCCTCTCGGAGCAGATCGGCAAGTTCCTGGGTCTCACTGAGACGAAACTGCGCCAAGCGCGGGATGCAGCTTCTCTGCATGATATTGGAAAAGTCGTTCTGGACGACAACATCCTGAATCATGAGTCGATCTACACAGAAACCGACCGGCAGGAAGTGCGACAGCATTCCATGGTGGGATACCGGCTTCTCAACTCTTTTGACGAGACCCTGGATCTGGCGGATCTGGTTCTGTCCCATCATGAAAACTGGGACGGCAGTGGGTATCCCAAAGGTCTGAAGGGTCTTGAGATCCCGCTGGTGTCGCGAATCATCGCAGTGGCGGAACGATACGATTCCTTACGATCGTCGCGTAATTACCGGGGAGCTTGCAGTCATGAAGACTCCATAGAGATCATCAAGCGAGAGGCTGGCACCAGCTTTGATCCTGCAGTTGTCGACGCATTTCTGCAGGTGGTTGGACACGGACCAAACCTGATGGATCTCCCGCAGTGGGAGGATCGAGTATGAAACTTGTGTCACTGACAATGGATCCCTTTGTATTGATGTTTCTGGTCGTCGCCCTGGGACTTGCCCTGGGTCAGGCAAAGATCGGACGCTTCAGCTTAGGCAATTCCGGTCCACTCTTTGTTGGCCTCGCGGTCGGTTGGGGCGTGTTTCGGCTGAGTAGCCATATCATTGAACGGGGAGAGGGTGCCGACGGGTATGGAGATGCGCTCCGCATACTGGAAGGCGGCGTCATTCATTCCCATTTTTTCAATGTGGCGCTGATGCTCTTTGTGGCTTCGGTCGGGCTGTTGGCGGCGAAAGACATGCGCGTCGTATTGAAAAAATATGGCGGACGATTCATTGCTCTTGGCCTTTTGATCACTTTTATCGGGGCGTTGTCCACCTATGCTGCCACGTCGCTGATGAACGAAATGGATCCCTACGAAGTAGCAGGCGTGTATACCGGCGCATTGACCAGTTCGCCGGGACTAGCCGCCGCGTTGGAGACTGCCGAAGATCATGCAACACGACAAGCAGCCGGACTTTCAAAAGAAGAACAAACTCTTTACATTCGGGAAGCGAAAGCCGGCGTCGGAGCCGGCCATGCGATCGGTTATCCCTTCGGAGTCTTGATCGTGATCCTTGCCGTGAATTTTCTGCCTGCCCTCTTCCGTATCGATGTAGAGGAGGAGAAGAGGCGATATCGTATTGAAATGGAGACGGCCAGAGCTTTGGACGGTCGATCGGACCAGGATAAGGAGCCTTTTCGAATGGTGCCTTTCGCAGTGACATGTCTGGCGGGATATCTGGTGGGAAGCATTCAGATACCTTTGGGAGCGTTGGGTCGCTTCAGCCTGGGAGCGACCGGCGGCATATTGCTTCTTGGACTGGCATTGGGCAGCATCGGAAAGATCGGTCCCCTGTCATTTCGTATGGATGCCAAGGCGCTTGCTTTGCTGCGGGAGATCGGACTGTCATTCTTTCTTGCGATCGTCGGACTCAATTATGGATATAAGGCGGTGGAGGCGTTACTGGTTTCCGGCACTTCGTTGGCGCTTCTTTCTCTAGGAATCGGATTCATTTCCGTGATGGCCGGCTTTCTGGTCGGTCGATATGTATTTCGCCTCAATTGGGTCATGCTGGCTGGTGCCTTGTGCGGAGGGATGACATCGACCCCTGGCCTGGGAACGGCGATTTCCAGTTTGAAAAGCGATGATCCGGCGGCCGGATACGGCGCCACTTATCCCTTTGCCCTGGTGGGCATGATCCTGTACACGATCCTGCTCCATCAGGTGCCAGTCCTTTAAGGAGGTTTCCAATGGCAGAAGGCATGATCATCAGTCTCATCAACAACTTGGCGCTGTTATTGGCCTTGGGGGTCATTTACGAGGTCAGTTACTCCTTGCCCAGCCGATGGAACAAAGCTGTCGAAATCATCAAAGGACTGCTGATCGGAATGATCTGTCTTGCGATCATGCTGGTGCCCTTTCAATTTACCTCCGGACTTGTCTTCGATACCCGTTCGATCTTGCTCAGCATTTCCGCTTATGTCTTTGGACCGATCCCGTCGATCATCGCAGGGGCGATCGGGATCGCGTATCGGGTCAGCATGGGAGGCGTCGGAGTATTCACCGGGGTCACAGTAGTGATCTTGTCCGTAGCTCTGGGACTTTTGTGGCGACGGATCGGACCCCAAATATTTCCCAGGCGAATCTGGCTTCAGATCTACGTTCTGGGACTTGTGGTTCATATCCTGATGCTTGGCGCCATGTTCCTGATGCCCTTTGAGAGCGCCATCGTCGTGGTACGGGCGATCCGACTGCCCGTACTGGCGATCTACCCCATCGGTTCGGTGTTTCTGGCCGTATTGCTATTGCACCAACGAGACCGACACGAAGCGATGGGTCGCGTTGTAGAAGCGGAAAACCGCTATCGAACACTCTTTGAAGGCAGTAAGACGATCAATATGCTGGTGGATCCGGCATCGGGAAAGATTCTGGATGTCAATCCTGCAGCAGTCGATTACTACGGTTGGACGGCCCAGCAGATGAAAGGGATGCGAGTCAGTGATATCAGCACGCTGTCTGCCGTTGAGGTCAAAAACGAGATGGATCTAGCGGTCGCAGGACAGCAAAACTATTTTCAGGTCCAGCACCGGAAGTCCGACGGAACTGTCGTCGATGTAGAGGTATACAGCGGCCCGATCGAAATCGACGGAAAGACGATGTTGTACTCGGCGACCCACGACATCACCCAACGGGTGGCTGTTCAACGCGAGCTGGAGGACAGCGAAAACCGATTCCGGCGGCTGATCGACAGCGCCCCTGCGGCCATCTTCATCCAAGCCGACGGCGTGTTTGTCTTCGTGAACCGGTTTACGATGGAGCTTTTGGGAGCGAAGCGGCCACAGGATCTCATTGGGACTTCGGTGGTGGAACGCTGTCACCCGGACGAACGGGAAGCGGTGCAGAAACGAATCCGCTTGTTGAACGAAAGTAAGCTGGCAGTACCGATTCGAACAGGAACGATGGTGCGTTTGGACGGCTCGACAGTCATTGTGGATATCAGCGCAGTTCCGATCCAATACAAAGGGAAGCACGGCGCATTGGTGTTCGCTCAGGACGTGACTGAGCGGATCCAGATGGAACGTGTCAAATCGGAGATGGAAGCGCAGCAGAGGCAGCGTCAGAAGATGGAAGCCATCGGCACGCTGGCTGGTGGTGTTGCCCATGAGATCAACAACCCGATCAGCGGCATCATGAACTACGCGCAGTTGATTCAGGATAAGGCGACGGACGGCTCGGAACAGGCAGTCTATGCTGGGGAGATCATCCATGAGACCGAACGGATCGCTCAGATCGTCCGTAACCTGCTTCAGTTTTCCCGACAGGAAAAACAGTCTCACAGTTACGCAAGTCCTTACGACATCGTTGAACAGACCATCTCTTTGATACGTACCATCATCAAGAAGGACCAGATCGAGCTGGAGATCGAAATGGAACCCGGTCTGCCCAAACTGAAATGCCGCAGCCAGCAAATCCAACAGGTGATCATGAACCTGCTGACCAACGCTAGAGATGCGCTGAACGAGAAATACGATACATACGACGAGAACAAAAAGATACGTCTCCTCGTCCAACAGCATGCAAAGGATGATCGTCGCTGGATTCGTTTCGTAGTGGAAGACAGGGGCTCCGGGATCCCGGTAGAGATCAAAGATAAGATTTTTGAACCATTTTTCTCCACCAAACCAAAGGATCTGGGCACCGGACTGGGACTTTCCATCAGTTTCGGCATCGTCCATGATCATCACGGCATTTTGTCTGTCGACTCCAAAGAAGGAGAGTACACTCGGATGATCCTGGATCTGCCGGTGGACAACGGCTGGGACCTGAAATAGAAAGGGAAAGGCAGCAACATGGCAAGAATATTGATCGTTGACGACGAGCGTAGCATCCGGGTCACTTTGTGCGAATTTCTCCGCCCCGACGGACACCATTGCGACGCGGCGGCGGATGCGGACGAAGCTCTGACGCTCCATGAGAGGAATGCGTATGACGTGATCGTCTCCGATATCATCATGCCACGCACCACAGGAATACAGCTTTTGGAGCAAGTCCGCAAACAGGATGCTGCGACACAGATCATCATCATGACAGGCGAACCGACGGTGGATACAGCGGTACTCGCTGTCCAAAAGGGTGCTAATGATTACCTGACGAAACCGATTCGTAAGGATGCCTTTCTCAAGACCGTTCAGAATGCACTAAAGGTCAAACAGCTGATCAATGAGAAACAGGCACTGGAGGCGGAAAACCGACGCTATCAAAAAGATTTGGAGGAGACCATAGAGCGCCGTACCGGCGAGTTGCAGAAGAATATGCAAGGGGTCATCTATCTGCTGTCTTCTGTCGTGGAAGTCAGGGACCCCTACACTGCCGGCCACCAACGTCGTGTCGGCAACCTGGCGGTAAAAATCGCCGAGAAGATGAACTTGGACAAGCAGTCGATCGACTATCTTAGGATCAGCGGGTATATCCACGATATCGGAAAAATCGTCATTCCCGCGGAGATCCTGACCAAGCCGGGAGATTTGTCCCAGTTGGAAATGGAGATGATCAAGCTACATCCCTCTAAAGGGTATGAGATGCTTGCCAAAGTGAACTTGCCGGATGTCATCGCCGAAACCATCTACCAGCATCATGAGCGTTGCGACGGCAGCGGCTACCCACGGGGTCTGGACAAAAGCACCCTGAGCCGGGAATCGAAGATCCTGATCGTAGCCGATGTGGTGGAGGCCATGATGTCCCATCGACCGTATCGGCCGGCCCGAGGCCTGATGGCGGCCATCGGGGAGATCAGGGAAAACGCCGGCCGTCTGTATGACATCGAAGTGGTAGAAGCGTGCTGTGATCTGTTTCTCAACGACAATTATGAGATCGACGAACGGGAGCATCCGATCCTGTTCCCGCTATAGGAAGCGTCATGGACCTGGGCAACTTTTATAAACGCAATATTCGAATCAACTACGGGTTCACCTTTCTCCAGAGTTTCAACCTGACTCATGGCTTCTGGATGATCTACTTGGCTTCCAAAGGAATGAGTCTGTTGCAACTGGGTATACTGGAAGGTATCTTTCATATCACATCCTTTCTGATGGAGACTCCGACGGGAGCCATCGCCGACATCTTCGGCCGGAAGACAAGCCGCATCCTCGGCCGCTTTTTTATCATTGCGTACATTCTTTTGACTTTATACGGAGAGACGTTTTTTCATTTCCAGATTTCTTTTGTTTTCTGCGCCATCGGATGGAACCTGGAATCCGGGGCGGGGGAAGCGATGGTGTATGACTCGCTCAAGGAATTCGGGGACGAGTCCAGATTCATGAAAGTCCAGGGAATCAACGAAGTCGTATATCAAGTCGCCCTTGGCCTCGCGCTTCTGATCGGGGGCTGGATCGCCCTTCACAGTTATGAGGATCTGTACTTGGGCCAGGTGATCGTTCTCATCGCTTCCATTCTGCTGGCGACCCTGTTTCGGGAAACAAAAATTGACAAGTGCGATCGAAGTAAAATGAAGTTCCGATCCAGCATAAGAGATCAGTATGTGGGCAGTTTTCAGGTGGTTCGTGGCAATCGACGTCTGATCTATCTCATACTGTGCATCAATGCGTTGGGTATCTTCACCACGACGACCTTCTTCTACATGCAAATTTATTGCAAAGACAACGGTGTAAAGGAAAACGCAATTGGGCTTCTCTTTGCCGCCTCCGGCGGGATCGGCGCGCTTGGCGGGTTGTTTGCCTACCGACTTGAGCGTTTCGTCAAAGAACGGCGATTGCTGTATGCGCTGCCGGTTCTTTTTATGATCGTCATGTGGGGCATGGTCCGATTCGACACGGCGGTGGGCGCGTTTCTCGTGATCGGATTCATCGACAGCTTGATGTTCGTCGTTTACTCGGACTACATCAACCGCTTGCTCCCCAGTGAGCGGAGAGCGACACTGCTCTCGTTTTCCAATATGGTATTCAGCTTTTTTATGATCTTTCTGTTTCCCGCCTTTGGATGGATCGGCGAGCATTTCGATCTGGAAGCCGCCTTCACGGTGACCGCGGTGATCGCCACCGTCCTTGCTGCTGTGAACCTGTTCATTTTGAAAAGGAGCGAACGAAGGGAAGAAGTCAAATAATTTACAAGATCTTAACATTTCTATTTGAGAAACCTTAACAATCACGGGTTATTGTTGTCCTATAAACAAAACATGAATGGATAACAAGGAGAACAGGAATGAAGACGAGAAATAAATGGCTGGCACTACTTTTAACAGGAATTTTGGTCTTTGGTCTTGCTGCCTGTGGCGGTACGACGGATAACGGCGGCGGAGATGAATTGACCGGCGAGATCGCCATTGATGGTTCTTCCACCGTATTCCCTATTACAGAAGCGATCGCAGAGGAATTTAATGCCGTCTATCCCGGAGTCAGAATTCCGGTAGGTGTCTCCGGAACCGGTGGCGGGTTTAAGAAATTCATCGCTGGCGAAACCGACATCAGCAATGCATCAAGACCTATTAAAGACGAAGAAGCCCAGGCCGTTGCAGACGCCGGCATCGAGTACATTGAATTGATGGTCGCTTACGACGGACTCTCTGTATTGGTCAATCCGGACAACACCTGGGTCGACAGTTTGACCGTCGAAGAATTGAAAATGATATGGGCACCGGACAGCACAGTTATGACCTGGAGCGACGTGAGACCCGGATGGCCTAACGAAGAGATCAAACTCTATGCGCCGGGAACCGACTCGGGAACCTTCGACTACTTCACTGAAGAGATCAATGGTGAAAGCGGAGCCATCCGCCCCGACTTTACTGCAAGCGAAGATGACAATGTCCTCGTTCAGGGTATCGCAGGTGACAAAAATGCACTCGGATTCTTCGGATTCGCATACTACGAAGCCAATCAGGATAAACTGAAGCTGGTGGCAATAGATAACGGAAGTGGTGCGATTCTTCCCAACTTCGACAGCATCCAGGACGGTAGCTATGCTCCTCTGTCCCGACCGATATTCATCTACGTAAAAACAGCTTCACTTGAACGTCCGGAGGTTGTCGAGTTTGTCACCTTCTACCTGACCATCGCAACAGACATCATTCCTGACGTAGGATATGTGGCCTTGCCCGCTGACAAGTACCAGGAAGAATTGGAACTGCTCAACTAACTTAACTACCCCTCCTCTGCAAGCGCTTGCCCCCGATCGGGGCAGGTGCTTGTTGGCCCGTTCTAGCACAGGAGAGCACAATGCGAAAAACATCACAGGATATGGCCAGACTCCGTACCGGAGAGCTCGTGGTCGAAAAGGTTTTGATGTCGTTTGCCGCCGTATCGATTTTGACCACGGTGGCGATCGTACTTATTTTGTTTGGTGAGACCTTTGCCTTTTTTCGGGAGGTTTCTCTCTTCGAATTTCTGACCGGGACCCAATGGACGCCGACGCTCCAGCCCAGAAGTTTCGGGATCCTTCCCTTACTTATAGGGACTATGATGATCGCCATCGGTTCCAGCCTCGTCTCCTTGCCGCTGGGCTTGGGAAGCGCGATCTATCTTAGCGAATATGCCCATAAAAAAGTACGTAGAATCGTCAAACCGGTGTTGGAGATCCTGGCGGGGATACCCTCCATCGTGTACGGTTTTTTTGCGCTCACATTTATCACTCCGATCCTACAGACGATCATACCGGATACCCAGGTGTTCAATGCAGCAAGCGCCAGCATCGCAGTAGGGATCATGACATTGCCTATGGTCGCTTCCCTCAGCGAGGATGCGATGATGGCGGTGCCGGATTCGATTCGGCAAGGTGCCTATGCATTAGGATCGACCCGGTTTGAAGTTGCCGCCAAGGTCACGATACCGGCAGCCATGTCCAGCATCGGCGCTGCCTTTGTGCTTGCCATCTCCAGAGCCATCGGTGAGACCATGATCGTTGCAATCGCAGCGGGTCAGAGCCCGGTTCTCACCTTGAATCCATTGAAAAGCATCCAGACCATGACCGGCTTCATGGTCAATATCAGCTTAGGCGACATCCAGCAGGGTACCCTCGAGTTTAAAACCCTATTTGCAGTTGGTACCATGCTCTTCCTACTCACGTTGCTCATGAACCTGGTGGCCAGAGCGATCATCAAGAAAAACAGAGAGGTCTACTGATGAACATGAAACTGTATCGGGCGAGACATCGAAAGAACATCTTCTTTCATGGCTTGCTCCTCGCCTGCATCCTGTTCTCCATCGTCGTGCTGGGGCTGCTCCTCTATCAGATCCTGAGCACCGGGCTTGCCTGGCTGGATTGGGATTTTATTACCAGCATGCCGTCCCGATTTCCAGAAAAGGCGGGCATATATTCGGCTTTGGTTGGAAGTATATGGACCATCGGACTGACTGCAGCCTTTTCGTTGCCGCTTGGAGTGGGCACCGCGGTCTATCTGGAGGAATACACCAACCCTAAAAGTCGTATCAATCAAATCGTTCAAGTAAATATTGCCAATCTCGCAGGCGTTCCAGCCATCGTATATGGTATGCTGGGCTTGGCTGTGTTTGTAAGGTTGTTCCAGTTTGAACGAAGCATCTTAGCGGGCGCACTTACCCTGACGCTTTTGATCTTGCCGGTCATCACAGTCGCCTCTCAGGAAGCGATCAAGAGTGTCCCAAAATCCCTTCGAGAAGGATCTTATTCCCTGGGAACCACCAAACTCCAGACAATCACCGGAGTTGTGCTTCCCTATGCGATGCCTGGAATCCTGACCGGCGCTATCCTTGCGATCTCAAGAGCAATGGGGGAAGCGGCTCCGCTGATCATGGTGGGAGCTGCTGGATATATCGCCTTTCTGCCGACCGGACCAATGGATTCGTTCACGGTCCTGCCGGTTCAGATTTTCAATTGGACGTCACGACCCCAGATCGAATTTCAAAACATCGCATCCGCAGGGATCATCGTTCTGATGGTGTTGTTGCTTTCGATGAATGCGGTAGCGATTCTGCTCCGCAATAAATACCAAAATAGAATGGAATAGGAGCGCGCAGGAGGAAACTATGGCAACGAAAATAAAAGTCGAGAATCTCGATTTCTTCTATGAAGACAATCAGGCGTTACATAATATAAGTATGGAAATGGAAGAGAACAAGGTCACTGCTCTCATCGGCCCTTCGGGCTGTGGGAAATCAACGCTGATCAAGACCTTGAATCGCATGAGCGATCTCATCGATGGAACGAAAGTCAAAGGCTCCATCTTCCTGGATGGAGAAGACATATTAAGTTCCAGCACCGATGTGGTGCTTCTGCGGAAGCGGGTCGGCATGGTGTTTCAAAAGCCTAACCCTTTCCCAAAATCGATTTATGAGAATGTGGTATTTGGACCGAGGCGCCACGGGATGACCAACCGGACGGATCTGGATGAAATCATGGAAAAAAGTCTGAAGCAGGCCGCCTTGTGGGGAGAAGTAAAGGACAATCTAAAAAAATCAGCTCTTGCACTGTCGGGCGGACAGCAACAGCGGCTGTGCATCGCCCGCGCCTTGGCTGTAGAGCCGGAAGTGCTCTTGATGGATGAGGCAACCAGCGCACTTGATCCGATCTCGACCGCAAAGATCGAAGACCTTGTTGTGGAGTTGAAAAAACAGTATACTATTGTCACAGTCACCCACAATATGCAGCAAGCGGCCAGAATATCCGACAAGACAGCATTTTTGCTCTTGGGCGAACTGATCGAATACAACGATACCGATCTTCTGTTCTCGGTTCCCAAGGACAAGCGTACTGAGGATTATATCACCGGGAGGTTTGGATGATGAGAAATCGATTCGACACACAGCTGGATCAATTGAACACCGAGTTGATCCACATGGGCGCTCTTGTGGAAGACGCTATCAACAGCGCTGTCTGCGCCCTTTGCCAGCAAGACAAGGAACAAGCGAAAAGCGCCATCAAACTGGACCAACTGGTGGATTTAAAAGAAAAAGAGATCGAAGATCTTTGCCTTAAACTTTTACTCCAACAGCAACCGGTAGCGAGAGATCTTAGACTCATTTCTGCTGCGCTGAAGATGATCACCGATATGGAGCGGATCGGCGATCAGGCAGCGGACATTTCTGAGATCGCAATCTTTTTGGCGGATGAACCCTATGTAAAAAAATTGGAGATCATCCCCAAAATGGCAGAGGAAACGATCAAGATGGTGAGCGGCAGCATCGACGCTTTTGTTAAAAAGGATCTGGATCTTGCAAGACAAGTGATCGACGCCGACGATATCGTAGACGATCTCTTTGTGACGGTGAAGAACAACCTCATCGATATGATACACAAGAATCCCCTACATGGCGGCCAGGCGATGGACCTCTTGATGGTCGCAAAGTATTTCGAGCGAATCGGAGACCATGCAGTCAACATTGCGGAATGGGTCGTATTTTCTCTTACTGGAGAACACAAGGACATCGATGGGAGCGTCGATCAAATATGAAGGAAACCGGACAGCTGATCTATTGCGTCGAAGATGACAAAAACATCCGTGAGTTGGTCGTATACGCCATGAAAAGCGGTGGATACCAGGCAGAAGGATACGCTGATGCGGAAGAATTTTTTGCAGGACTGGAGATCGCAAAACCCTCCCTTGTCCTGCTGGACATCATGTTGCCGGGAACCGATGGGCTTTCTCTTTTGAGCAAACTAAGAAACAAAAAAGATACCAGGGACATACCTGTGATCCTTCTGACGGCAAAAGGATCGGAGTATGACAAGGTGCAAGGCCTTGACGCCGGGGCTGACGATTATATCGCAAAGCCCTTCGGAGTGATGGAGTTGCTCTCGAGAGTCCGGGCGGTGCTTCGCCGTTCGACTCCTGAGTCCGGATCACAAGAACTTCGCGTCGGCCCGTTGCTGCTTTCTGCTGAACAGCGGCGGGTACTGCTGGAAAACGAAGAATTGACACTCACTTTTAAAGAATTTGAATTGCTGCAGCATCTGATGCGGAATGAAAACTTGGTGTTGTCCCGGGACAAGCTGCTGGAGACGATCTGGGGCTATGATTTTGAGGGTGAGACACGGACGGTGGATGTACACATCAGAAGCCTTCGACAAAAATTGGGTGACTTCGCGGACTTGATCGATACAGTCCGGGGCGTTGGTTATCGGATCAGGAGCCGGGCATGAAACGGAAAATTTTCAGAAGCATGTTGCTTCTTTCCCTCGTTACGCTGTTTTTATCGGTGGCTCTGCTGTCGATCGTCTTGTACCAGCAGCTGGCTGATGACATGAAGCGGGAGTTGAGGAATCAGGCAGCCTATGTAACTGCCGGTTACTACGAAGGGGACATAGAATACCTGGAGGCCATACGTGGGGCAGACCGGGAGTCCCGGATCACACTGGTCGACAGGGACGGAACGGTACTCTTTGACAACCGGGCTGATGTTGCAACGATGGACAATCACCGGGATCGTCCGGAGATCGCGGAAGCCTTTTCTGAAGGAGAGGGAGAAACGATTCGGCAGTCGGATACCGTTGGGACCCAATACTATTATCTGGCGACCCGACTTGTCGATGGCCGGGTTTTACGGGTATCCAGCAGCAGCGATAGTGTGACTGACGCATTGACCAGCAGCGGCGTTGTGATCGTCATGATCCTGATCCTGATGATCTGTCTGGCGATTCTTTTGGCGAGATTTGAGACCAGACGTATCGTGAAACCGATCAACCAGATCGACCTGGAGAAGCCGATGAAAAACAAGGTGTATGACGAACTGGCACCCCTTCTCATTCGAATCCACCGGCTTCATGACTCCGTAGAAGAGCAGATGCAGGAATTGGCAGAGCGGAACAAGCACTTCTCAGAAATCACCGAAAGCATGGAGGAGGGGCTCGTCATACTGGATGAGATCGGACATGTGGTGTCGGCCAACCCCAGCGCCTTGACATTCCTGGAGTCGGGAGACGGAGAGTACGCCGGGAGACATTTTTCTACCATGAACCGAAGTCTCTCACTGCGAAATGCTGTGGAAGCAGCGTTGCTTGGCAACAGCAGCGAGACGGTCATGACCGCCGGCAACCGGAGCTTTCAGCTTCGGGCGAATCCGGTCACAAGGCATGGTGAAGTGAGCGGCGTGATCCTGCTCCTTCTGGATGTGACGGAAAAACAAAAATCTGAACTCCAGCGACGGGAATTCACTGCAAACGTCTCTCACGAACTAAAAACCCCTCTGACAGCGATCTCGGGATATGCGGAATTGCTGAAGAATCGCATGGTGCCGGGAGACGAAGCCGCGGATTTCGCTGGTCGTATCTTTGAGGAGGCCTCCGGCTTGATCGCACTCGTGGAAGACGTGATCCGGCTGTCCCAACTTGATGAACGGAGCGTGCCGGAACCACTGGAAGAGGTGGACCTGTTGATGGCCGCCCGATCCGTTATGGCGCGACTGGCCTCCAAGGCGAAACAAGCCAACATCGAGATGACGGTTGACGGAAGCGGCGGTCTCATTTTAGCCGTTCCCCATCTCATAGAAGAACTGTTGATCAATCTTTGTGACAATGGGATCAAATACAACAAGGAAGGTGGAAGCGTCGACATCTCGGTTGAACAGGTTCCGACCGGGATCCGCTTGATTGTGGCAGATACCGGGATCGGCATCCCGGCAGAGCACCAGGAACGGATCTTCGAACGGTTTTACCGGGTGGATCAGAGCCATTCCAAGGAAACAGGTGGAACCGGTTTGGGTCTTTCCATCGTGAAGCATATTGCTGCATACCATAAGGCAACCATCGAACTGACTAGCCTCGAGGGACAGGGGACTTCGATAGCGGTGACATTTCCTATTGCAATAAAAAAGTCTTTGTGATAGGATTCTGTTACTAGTTACAGAATGTTCTGACAGACGCCAAAGAGGGAAGGTATGCGAAACCGGATCTTGTCTAAGGCACATCTGAAATACGGGCTGCTTATCAGCGCATTTTTGATCTTGTCGCTGTCGCTTTTTTCGTTCACCAACTATATGCAACAACACGTCCAGACCCATGCCGAAGAGGAGCTGCAAAAAAAAGCCAGCTTTCTTTCTGCAACGGTTTCTGAAGCGATCAAGGATCAAAGCATGCTATTGGCTCCCTTGGTCGGTTATGCCCGTAGCCTGGATGACTTTCATTCTGACCCCAAGTTAAGACGATTGATGCTGGAAGTGAAGCGGATCGGGCGATTCACAGGGATCTCGTTGAGCGACAAATACGGCGTGCGTACAATAGTCGGAGATGTTCCAAGCGAAACCGAAGCCTTTCTTCTGATGGGAGACTGGACGGGAGATGCATCTTACAGCACGATACCTTACATCGAGGGGGGTCGCAGATGGATCCTCTTCACCATGCCGATCTTGAGCGAAGAAAGCAAAGGCGGACGCCTTTATGCAGTGATGGAAGCCGGCTTGCTGGAAGCCTCCCTTCGGGTTCCCTCCTGGTATGCCGACGGCTTCAGCAACGTGTTGACCTCAGATGGACGGGTTGCATTGACGATCGGCGCACCGGTGCAAGCCTTTGACACTACAACGGTGATGGAGGGACTTGCCAATGTGGAGCTGATCGAAGGACCGGACCGGGACACACTCCTTTCCGAGCTTGCGGGAGGTGGAAGCGGTAGTTTCACCATACGGATGGGCGAATCCATTTTTCACGCTTACTATACGCCTGTGATCGGAAACGATTGGATGCTGGTCACGACGACGCCCCGTGAAGTATTCTTGAAAGATCAAAAAGAACATTGGAACGTTCTCATCTTATCCAGTCTGGGCAGTCTTGTGGTCATGCTTCTTCTCGCCAGCTACATTGGGATCCAGCAGGCAGAGAGGCGTAAGGAAGCAGAAGAACGGGCAAGAGTACTGGCGATCAGCGAACAGCGGTTCCGCCTGCTTTCCTCCTTGTCGGAGAACATCATTTATGAGTTGAACACAGAAACCTCGGATGTGATCTTTCCCAACGGATTCAAAAAAATCATTGGGTATCCGCCACCCAAAGAAGATTTCCCTAAGGCTTTTGCGCGAAACGGGCTGATCCACCAGGAGGACAAGGCTCGCTTTCTTGACGCCTACATCGCCTACCCCACCGATGAGGACAAGCGGTATGGTGAATATCGCCTTCTCGATCGAGAGGGACAATACCGATGGTTCCGCTTTGAAGAGCTTTTGCTACGGGATGAGAAGGGCAATGTGATCCGTATCATCGGTCGTATGCGGGATATCGACGAAGAAAAGAAAAGACTGGAAAGTCTTCAAGCGAAATCAAGGATCGATCCGGGAAGCGGAGCCTTCAACAAGGGGGCGACGGAGTACTTGGTTGGTAGGCACCTGGAGCAAGACTATGACAGATCGCATGCTGTACTAGTGCTGGACATTGACGATTTCAAGTTGTTAAACGATCAAAGGGGCCATTTGTACGGTGACCAGATCATCCGCCACATCGTAGCCATCGTCAGAGAATCGTTGCGGACTTCAGATCTGATCGGAAGGATCGGCGGCGACGAGTTTCTGATATTCATACAGGACGTTCCCGGAGAAGCCTTTGTAGCGTCAAAGACGATGCATCTGTTGAAAACTATTCAGTCACAACTGGAGATCGGCATCAGCATTGGCATCGGACTGTATCCGGAGCATGGAAAAACCTTCGACGAGTTGTATCACGCGGCAGATACCGCCATGTATAAGGTAAAAAATCAGGGAAAGAGCGGCTTTGCCTTCTGCGCCGGAGCGACCATCACCGGCGAGGACGATGGAACGGAACAGCTTGCGATACCTCAGATCTGACGACCCAGATGAGGGGAAAGCTTACGGATCAGAAGCAATGCAGCGATGATTTTCAACGCATCTCCCGGAAGGAAGGGAAAGACGCAGAGAAAGAGCGCAGCCATCAGTCCGGTTCCTGTGAGAAACATGAACCATGCAGTGCCCAGGACATAACAGGAAAGCAAGGCCAGCGCAAGTTTTCCCGCCCCCATGAGAAGGGGCGGTTTTTTATTGCCGAGAGGAGCGCCAAGCAACCGACCGGTAAGATAGGCGGTTGTGATATATCCGATCAGATAGCCGCCGGTTGGGCCGGCTAAAATGCCGATGCCTCCGGTGAAGCTGTGGAAGACCGGAAGTCCTACGGCGCCGAGAAACACAAAGACGATCTGGCTGACCGCTCCTCCCGACGCGCCGAGGAGGCCGCCGGCAAGAAACACCGAGAGCGTAGCCAAATTGATGGGTACGGGAGAAAATGGCAACGGGATCGAGATCCAGGAGCAAACTGCAGTCAGCGCGGCAAAAAAAGCGTAGAGTATGATTCGATTGGTTTTGTGGGTTTGGCTCATCGGTCGCCTCCTAAATTGTCTCCAGTATTCAATATCAAGTCATTCCTGTCCAAGATCAGTGACACCTCTCCCGAGTTTAAGGTCACTTGCCTGCCATCATCTGTTTCGACCACCAATCCGCCAGTTGCGTCGATCGACACAGCGATTGCTTCGAAGGAATCATTCCCGCGTTGCACGGTAACTCGCTGTCCGAGGATAAAGCAACGTTGCCGGTATTCCTCAAGGAACGTAAGAGTTTCCAGCTCCGGAAGGATGTCAAGCAGCTCGTCGATGATGGCGGCGGCCAACCGGTTACGAGAGAGTGGCGCACTATCAGTGGCCATGTCCTCGTTGGCATCCAATTCACCATCCGCAAGGGTGCCTGCCACCTTGCGGATCTCCGGCGGAAAACCTGCGGTTGGTGGCGCAACGTTGATGCCGATCCCTAAAATCAAGGCTTCGATGTGACCGGTTTCGAAATCGGAAACGGCTTCCGTCAGGATGCCGCACACTTTTTTGCCGTTGAGGAAGAGGTCGTTGACCCATTTGATGGAAAGTTCAAGCCCTTCTGTGACCGAGAGGGCGCGGCACACTGCCACCGCGGCGGCCTGGGTGATGGGTACCGCCGCCGCCAGCGTGCCGCCGGGCCGCAGCACCATGCTCAGATACAGACCGGTGCCTTTCGGGGAGTGGAAGCTGCGGCCCAGCCGCCCACGGCCCGCCGTCTGCTCGTCGGCCAGGAGGACGGTGCCGTGGGCGGCGCCCTCCAGAGCAAGTGCCTTGGCGTCCTGGTTGGTGGACCCGGTCTGCTTCCTTATATGTATCATCTGCGCTTCGACCTCCCGGTGGCGCAGGTGAACAAAAATGCCCGCCACTGTAAGCAGATCGCTCTCTTCCGATAAACCGTAACCGCGATTGGTGACCGCATCGATCTGATGTCCGTCCTCACGCAGCGAATGAATCGCCTTCCAGACGGCTGCACGGGATATGCCTAATGCTTCTCCGATCTCCGACCCGGAGAGCAGTCCGCCCCGGTGTTGTTCCAGAAGACTCAACACATTCTCTCTCGTTGTCTTATCCATCCGCATCTCCTTTCACCTTGTCATGAATGATTGTAACGGTCAATATCGACAATGTCAACCAATTACATGCAAATGGTTTACGTTCGAAAGGCATTTGCCGAAGCTTCAAAGGTTTTCCCAAAAGAATACAGCAACCGGAACCGGAACAGCCGAATTCTCGTCGAAAGGATTAGAGCAACAGCAAATCAGTGAGGAAGGACATGACGCGGCATGACTTACAATAGTATGACAGTCCAAAGAGCAGGACAGGCTTTGCTGCTCCTTTTCGTGATGGTATTGATCGTAAGCGGCTGTGACGATTCTCCCGCGGGCGCAACGCAGGAAGATGTTGCCGTTGAAACGACAACCATCGCTCAAACCGACGAATTTCTTTCCATCGACGTTCAGATACCAACCTTCATCGGCTTCCCGGGAGCAGACTCCATCAATCAGCTGATTTCTACCTCGTCAGATTTAGCGGTCGCGGAGATCATGGGTGCCGCATTGATGATGGAACAGAATGAGATCTCCAACAAAGCCACACTGGATGGGTCTTATCTTTGCTACAGTTTCCCTGAAGACGATCTCTATTCTGTTTGGATCACGATGGCCAACTACACCGGTGGGGCCCACGGCATTTCCTGGATCGAAAGCTACACCTTCTCGGCCGCATCTGGAAAGATGTTTGCTTTCTCCGATTTGTTCGAAGACGCCGTTGAAGGACCGGCATATATCGAAGAAAAGATCACAGAAGCAATATCAGCCAGTGGAGATTTTTTCCCAGGGGCCGAATCGGAACTGAGTAAATACCAGGGAGATTTCCCATTCTACATCAATGGCAACCAGATCGTCGTTTACTTTTCCGTCTACGAGCTTGCTCCGTATGCCGCAGGCATAACTTTCTTTGCCTTCACTGACGCGGCGCTCGCTGATCTACTCCGACCAGAGATCGCCGAAGCGATCCGCGGCAGACAGCCAATCGTTTAAACAGATCAATAATAAGCTTTTTCGCGTTGATTCAGTCATTTTTATCTTCGCGACACCAAAAGTCACTGAAAAGATAATGAAAATGACATATAGTAACATAAATGTAAATTATATCATGGCAATATATTACATAATTCATCATTACTATCTTCTGCGCACAAAAAATCATTAAAAAGTTAAGTACATGCTGATTATTTTATCTTCGGTGTTATTTTTCGTGCTCAGAAGATAGTTGGTAGTGAAAATAGAGAAATGCACAAGAAAATCGATTGACAGGCCGGTCATAGTAGCGTAAATTATGTAGTAGATTAGTAAATCACTACGCGATTTGACGTTTACTACGTAGTTTGCCGTACGGGTTTGTACGGAACGCTTTAAACACGAGGAGGAACCATCATGAAACTGCCAACCGCATTAAAGCATAAGCCGGTGATCGTCGTCGAGGACTACGAAAACATCGATGGCCGCAACGCATATGACACGGACACCAAGGGGTTGTCTCTCGGCCTGGCGCAATGGAACGACAGAGGGAAGGTCGACATTTCCGCCAAGGTCTGGCGTTATACAGGAGAGAAATGGTCTCGCCAGTCGGAGGAGTTGCCGCTCCACCGGGTACTGGATCTGGCGATCCTGGTCTGTCGGGCGCAATTGCATTTTCGGGAAGCCTACCGTTACCCGAAGCTATATGACACGGAACAGACGGTGCTGGACCGCATCGGCCTGCAGGGTGATGCGATGACGGTTTCCGTCTGTACCGGTAATGAAAAGATCGACGAAGATATTCGACTCTTCCGGGATGTGCTGACCAAAGACGACGAATTATTGAGCGAGCGGTTCGCCACCTTGTCCCGCCAGCTGAAAGCTTTAGGGTACTGATAGGCTGGCGGAAAAGATCTTGGAGCGTTCAAGCGCCGCCTGAAGGCCCGGCAGGAGCACTACAAAGCAATTTCGATGGTACGAAACGACACAACTGTGGTATGATAAGTAAGCACGGAAACGGCTCTCATTTGGCCGGCCGCAGAAGGAGAAGCGAATATGAAAAGAGACACATTTTACATCTCGACACCGATCTATTATCCCAGCTCGAATCTGCACATCGGACACACCTATTGCACCGTGATGGCTGACGCTATGGCACGGTTCAAGCGGTTGACCGGATATGATGTGATGTTCCTCACCGGAACCGACGAGCACGGGCAGAAAATCCAAAAGATCGCCAAGGAAAACAACAACACGCCGCAGGAATACGTGGACCGGGTCGTCGAAGGGATCAAAGACCTTTGGAACACGATGGAGATTTCCTACGACGATTTTATCAGAACGACAGAAGACCGCCATGTCCGACGGGTCCAGGCAATGTTTCAGAAAATGTACGAAAAGGGCGACATTTATAAGGGAGAATACGAAGGCTGGTACTGCACCCCTTGCGAGGCCTTTTGGACCGATACCCAGGCGACAGAACAAACCTGCCCGGATTGCGGGCGGCCGGTGGAACGGGCGAAGGAAGAGGCTTACTTTTTCCGCCTTTCCAACTATCAAGCTCGATTGATCGATCTCTTTGAGAACGATCCGGAATTCCTACAGCCGGAGAGCAGAAGAAATGAAATGTTGAATTTCGCAAAGCAGGGCCTGGAAGACCTTTGTGTCTCCCGCTCCTCCTTTGACTGGGGCATACCGGTGCCCATCGACGAAAAACATGTCATCTACGTCTGGTTGGATGCGCTTTCCAATTACGTCACCGCTCTTGGCTATCCCGATGAGCCGGAGCAATACGACAAGTATTGGCCTGCGGATGTTCATCTCGTGGGAAAAGAAATCGTTCGGTTCCATTCCATCATCTGGCCGGCGATGCTGATGTCCCTTGACCAGCCATTGCCGAAGAAGGTATTAGGTCACGGCTGGATCCTGCTGGAAGGCGGGAAGATGTCCAAGTCGAGAGGCAATATCGTGGATCCGGTGAAACTCATCGAACGGTACGGCGTCGATGCGCTTAAGTATTTTCTGCTTAGGGAATATACTTTCGGACAGGACGGCCTTTACACCAACGAGGTCATGCTCAACCGAATGAACTCGGATCTGGCCAATGACCTTGGAAATCTGGTCAGCCGGACGGCTTCCATGATCGAAAAATATAACAACTCCATCGTTCCGCCGGCGGGTCCGCTGGAAGGAACCGACAGCGAGTTGAAGGATCTGGCATTGTCCACTGCAGCCAAAGTGGAAGAGCATATGAATCGGTTCAGCTTCAGCCAGGCGCTGGAAGAGATCTGGACATTGATTCGCAGAACCAACAAATACATCGATGAAACCACACCGTGGATCCTTGCAAGAAATGAAGCGGACAAGCCGCGGCTGGAAACGGTGCTTCACAACCTGGCGGAATCCCTTCGGATCGTATCAGTGCTGATTTATCCATTCATGCACACCACGTCCTCGAAGATCAGAAAACAGATGGGACTGTGGTTTGCGGAGCCGGTTTGGGAAGACACCCAAGTGTTCGACACTATGGATGGCGAAGTAGTGAAAAAAGGCGACGGCATTTTCCCGAGACTTGATATTGAAAAGGAACTGGAAGAATTGGAAAAACTATCAGAGACCAAAGAAGACGAAAAAGAATATCCTCCGATCAAGGATTTGATTCAGTATGAAGACTTTGCAAAGCTGGATTTCCGCGTTGGAAAAGTTGTGTCCTGCGAGAAACATCCGAAAGCGGACAAATTATTGGTGTTCCAGATCAAAATGGGAAGCGAGACCCGCCAGGTCATCTCCGGTGTGGCGGAATGCCACAAACCGGAAGATACGATCGGACAGACGGTGATCGTCGTTGCCAATCTCGCCCCCAGAATGTTGCGGGGCATGGAGTCCAAGGGCATGCTTTTATTTGCTGACAACGGCGAGCGCTTTGAATTTGTCACTACGATTGCCCCCGATGGAGAAATCGTCAGCTGACGGGAAACCAGGAAACGACCATGCTATTTGATTCCCACACGCACCTAAACAATGAAACTTACGATGATAAAAGCCGCGACAAAGTGATTCGGGCTATCGAAGCATCCGACGTGTCTTACGTAATGGACGTCGGCTTCGACCTGGCAAGCTCCGTCGCGGCGGTTTCCCATGCCGCTGCGTATCCCTGGTGCTATGCGGTGGTTGGTTGCCATCCCCACGACACGAAGAAAATGGACGAAACGACACTGACCCTTTTGGCAGGCCTTGCGAAAAAGCCAAAGGTCTGTGCCATCGGAGAGATCGGGCTGGATTATTATCATGACCACTCCGACCGGGACACGCAGCAGTACTGGTTTCGCAGGCAGATCCAGATGGCGTTGTCGCTAAAACTTCCCATCGTGATCCACGACAGGGATGCCAACCAGGACGTCTTGAACATCCTGAAAGAAGAGGGTGTGTTTTCCAAATCCCGCACAGATATTTTTCCCAAACAAAGCGACGGTCTGCCGGACGCCAGACTACTGATGCATTGCTATTCCGGAAGCCGCGAGCTAGCGGAGCAGTATCGGAAGCTGGGGGCTACGATTTCCGTCGCTGGGCCGGTGACCTACAAGAACGCGAGGAAACTGGTGGAGGTGGTGGAAGCGATCCCCATCCAGCAGCTGCTGATCGAGACCGATGCGCCATATCTCACACCAGAGCCCTTCCGGGGCAAACCGAACATGTCCCCCTATGTGGAATACACGGCAAGAAGAGTCGCAGAAATAAAAGGCATCTCCTATGAAGAAGCCGCCAGGATCACCTGCGACAATGCCAAGAGGTTTTTCAATATATTATGATAAAAAAACTGTTTCCCTATCTGAAAGGGTATGGGATCTATGCGGTCCTTGCTCCCCTGGCAATCATTTTGGAAGTTGTGCTTGAAATCTTCCTTCCTTTTCTCATGGCCAGGATCATCGACATCGGTATCGCCGGAAACGACATGGACTATGTGCTTCGCACCGGAGCGCTCATGGTCGCGATGGCGATCTGCTCCCTTGGCTTCGGCGCGCTGGCCGGACGTTTTGCTGCGATGGCAAGCATGGGCTTTGCAAAGAACCTGCGGCAAGGTCTGTTTGACCATATCCAGGAGTTTTCCTTTGCCAATGTGGACCGTTTCAGCACTGCGTCGTTGATCACGCGGCTTACCACCGACGTCACCAGCGCGCAAAACGTCCTTCAGATGATGTTGCGCATGCTGGTGCGATCGCCGATCATGCTGGTCATGGCCACAACGATGGCGATCGTGATCAACCGGCGACTTTCGGTCGTCTTTTTCGTCGCCATCCCTGTCATGGTATTCTTCCTTGCCATCATCATGTCCAAAGCGTTTCCCCAGTTTCAGAAGATGCTCAAAAAAGTCGACCGGATGAACAGCATCGTACAGGAAAATCTGATCGCGATCCGGGTAGTCAAAGCATATGTGCGGGAAGATCACGAAAACGAGAAGTTTCGAACGGCGGCTGGCGAGCTTCGGGATGCTCAGCGCAAGGCGGAACGCATCGTCATCGTGACCATGCCGCTGATGCAGCTGGTCATGTATGCCTGCATGATCGCGATTTCCTGGTTCGGTGGCAATATGATCATCGGCGGCACGATGCTCACCGGAGAATTCATGGGCTTCATCAGCTATGTCACACAGATACTGATTTCACTTATGATGTTCGGCATGATCTTTGTCAGTCTGGTCATGTCCAAAGCATCCGTGACCAGGATCATCGAAGTGCTGGATGAAGTCAGCGAGATCACGGAAGCACAAGGTGCGTTACTACAAGAAGAAGTCTCGGACAATTCCATCACCTTTGAGGGTATCTCCTTTGGGTATGGCGGGGCGGAAGGGGCAATGATCCTGGAAGATATCGATCTCACGATCCAGCCAGGAGAAACCATTGGTATCATCGGCGGCACCGGTTCAGGAAAAACAAGCCTGGTGCAGTTGATTCCGCGTTTGTACGATGTTCAGAAGGGCAGGGTCTTGGTCGGCGGTGTTGACGTCAAGAACTATCCCCTTGAATCCCTGAGAGGTTCTGTGGCTATGGTGCTGCAGAAGAACGTTCTCTTTTCCGGAACTATATTGGAAAACCTGCGATGGGGCGATCCAACCGCTTCGCAAGAAGATATCGAAGCTGCCTGTCGCGCAGCGCAGGCATACGATTTTATCGTCGCATTCCCTGACGGGTTTCAGACCCGCCTGGGGCAGGGAGGAATCAATCTGTCCGGCGGACAGAAACAACGTCTTTGCATTGCCAGAGCTTTGGTCAAAAAACCAAAAGTGCTGATCCTAGATGACAGCACTAGCGCGGTGGATACTTCAACCGATCGACGGATCCGGAATGAATTTTCAAAAGGACTTTCCGGAGTCACGACCATCATCATCGCTCAGAGAATCGCATCGGTTATGGATGCGGACCGTATCGTTGTTATGGACGAAGGTCGGATCGATGGGATCGGCACCCACGAAGAACTGCTGGAAACATCCTCTATATACCGGGAAGTCTGCGATTCCCAGCAAAAGGGGGTGGAGTGATGGCAGGCCCAATATCAAGACAGACTGGACCATTGAAAAAGCCGAAAGATGCCAAGAAAACACTGGGTCGAATCCTCGGGTATATGATGGAGTATCGGATCCGTTTGATCATGGTGGTTTTCGCTATCATCATCGGCGCCGGCGCCGGTGTGGCTGGCACCTATTTCCTTAAACCCTTGATCAACAACTACATCATCCCTCTGATTGGCGTTCCCGATCCGGACCTGTCGGGTCTGGCAGCATTTCTGGGCATGATGGCCGCCGTTTATATGGTAGGCGTCTTGTCTACGTACGCCTACAGCCGATGGATGATACAGATCGCCACCGGAACGTTATACAAAATCAGAACGGAGCTGTTCACCAAATTGCAGAAGCTGCCTATTCCCTATCACGACGGCCATACCCATGGAGAATTGATGAGTCGGTTTACCAATGACACCGACACGCTACGGGAGATGCTGTCCCAAGGAGTTCCGCAGCTGATTTCCTCCGGGATCACTCTGATCGGCGTATTTACTATGATGCTGATCCTAAGCCCGCTTCTCACACTTCTGGTGATCGGCATGGTGATCGTGATGTTCCTGGTGATCACACGGATAGGCAAACGAACGTCGACCTACTTCCGCAAGCAGCAGGAAGCCATCGGGAAGGTCAACGGCTATGTGGAAGAAATGATCGAAGGGCAGAAGGTCGTCAAGGTATTCACCCGGGAGACCTCGGTGAAAGCGGAATTCTCCGTTTTGAATGAAAACTTGCGAAGCGCTGCCACAGAAGCGCACACTTTTGCAAACGTGCTGATGCCCATCATGGCCAACCTGTCCTACATCCTGTATGCTCTGATCGCGGTGACCGGAGCCGGACTAGCGATCGCAGGAAGTATGGATCTCGGCACCATCGCTTCTTTTCTTCAATATACCAGATCCTTTGGTCATCCGATCACTCAGGTCGCCCAGCTCTTCAATTCCGTGTTGAATGCGCTGGCGGGGGCCGAGAGGGTCTTTGCCATGATCGATGAGACACCGGAAGAAGACGACGGTGTGGTCACTTTGGTGCAACTGGATGCGCCGGATGGGTGGGCTTGGAACTGCCCGATGGAGGACTGTAAAGAAAACTTCGTTCCGCTGCGGGGAGACGTGCGTTTTCACGACGTCACCTTCAGTTACGATGGCAAAAAAACCGTGCTGGACGATGTGTCCCTCTTCGCGAAACCGGGGCAAAAGATCGCTCTCGTAGGATCCACCGGCGCAGGGAAGACCACAGTGACCAACCTGATCAATCGATTCTATGACGTCCCGGAAGGGAAGATCACATACGATGGCATCCCGCTGAATCATATCAAAAAACAGGACCTTCGCCGCTCATTGGCCATGGTTCTTCAGGACACACATCTCTTCACCGGGACCGTGAGGGAAAACATACGATACGGAAACCTGACGGCGGATGATGATGCGATCGTGGCGGCAGCCAAACTGGCCAATGCCCATTTCTTCATCAAACATTTGCCACAAGGGTATGATACGGTGATCACCGCAGACGGCGCCAATCTCTCGCAAGGACAGCGACAGCTGCTGGCTATTGCTCGTGCAGCGGTGGCGGATCCACCGGTTTTGATCCTAGACGAAGCGACCAGTTCCATCGATACGAGAACAGAGGCTCTCATCGAAAAGGGGATGGATCAGCTGATGGAAGGCAGGACCGTCTTCGTCATTGCCCACCGACTGTCCACTGTCAGAAACGCTGACGCGATTCTGGTGCTGGAGCATGGCAAGGTGATCGAGCGGGGAAATCACGAAGAACTACTTGCTGCCAAAGGCAAATATTATCAACTCTATACCGGCATGTTTGAATTGGAATAGACCTGGTACATTAGAAAGGAACTCTCCTTGCAATTAAAACGAGGCAGCGGCATACTGCTGCACATCACATCACTTCCCTCGCCCTACGGCATTGGCACTATGGGCAGGGAAGCATATCGATTTATCGATTTCCTCCATCGGTCAGGCCAAAGGTACTGGCAGATGTTGCCCCTGGGACCGACCAGCGTTGGCGATTCTCCTTACCAGAGCTTTTCCAGCTATGCGGGAAACCCCTATTTTATTGATCTGGACCTGCTGGCGGAAGAGGGCTTGCTTCATAAAGAAGAGATCGAAGCGGTTGACTGGGGCGACGATCCGGGAACGGTAGACTATGGAATTCTCTATAGCAACCGGGAGCCCTTGCTGCGGAAGGCTTTTCTTCGACACCAAATGAATCCAAAAGAAGACTGGTTGCTGTTTCGGCAGCGCAATTGCCACTGGCTAAGGGACTATAGTCTTTTCATGGCACTGAAGGTCCATTTTTCAATGGTATCCTGGCTGGACTGGGAGGATAGGGACATTCGTCTCAGACGACCGGAAGCCATGATGCGGTACCGAAGCGAACTTGCAGAGGAGATCGAGTTTCAGGAATTCGTGCAATTTACTTTTTCCGATCAATGGGACAGATTGAAGGCTTATGGCAAGCGCCGGGGCATCGACTTGATCGGAGACCTTCCGATCTACGTGTCTCTGGATTCTGCTGATGTCTGGACCTATCCGGAAGGATTTCAATTGGATGAGGAGGGACGACCGCTGGAGGTAGGCGGTGTGCCGCCGGACTATTTTTCCGCTACCGGCCAACTCTGGGGAAATCCCTTATACAACTGGGAGACAATGGCAGCTGACGGATACGAATGGTGGATGAAGCGCATCGCCGCGACGGCAAAAAAATATGACGCGATACGAATCGATCACTTTCGTGGTCTGGAAAGCTACTGGAGTGTCCCCTATGGAGAACCCAACGCGATCAACGGTCAATGGAAAAAAGGACCGGGAATGACCTTTGTGTCCCGGGTCAAGGAACGATTTCCTCAGACTCTGTTTATTGCTGAGGATCTGGGAATACTAACTGAGGAGGTGCACCAGCTGCTGAGTGATTCCGGATTCCCCGGTATGCGGGTGCTTCAATTTGCCTTCGATTCCGGCGCGGATTGCTGCCACCTGCCCCATACCTATCCGGAAAACTGCATCGTCTACACCGGAACCCACGACAATAATACGTTACGGGGCTGGTTGAATGAAGCGGGAGAAGAAGCATCTGCGTTTGCCAGAGCTTATTTTCGATTGGACGGAACCGAAGATCCTGTCTGGAGAATCATCAGAAACGCAATGGCATCGGTTGCTGACCTCTGCATCGTCCCGGTCCAGGACTACCTTGGACTTTCCAAAACAGCTCGTATGAACACACCATCCACCATGGAAGGAAACTGGCGGTGGCGCTTGCTTCCCGGGAGACTGACAGATGATATGGCAGCGGAGATCCTGGATCTGGCCGTGACATACAAAAGGAGATAATTATGCCAACAACAATCGTGATCGGATGGATCGTCGGAATACTGCTGATGGGAATCGGCGCAGTGTATCTCACTGGAAAGAAACTCATCGTTCCTCGATGGTTCGACAGCCTGTTGCTGGTCTTCGCCTGTATGCTGTCGCCTATTTTGCTGACCCTGCGATATGGAATGTACTATGCCTGGTCGGTAGGGGCACTTCTTATTCTGGGAGGATGGGCCATCTGGTTCTCCGCCGGGAAATTTTCTGTTGTAAATTTCAAAAAGGAATCGTTCCTTCCGCTGTTGCAGGAAGAACTGGATGCACGGGGGATCGCCAGGGAAGAGGACGACGAATCCTTCACCCTGACAGGTCATGAAGGCGTAGAGATCAAATTCCGCGAATATACAAACACGGTTGAAGTGAATCTACGTAGTGTAAGAAAAATGGCATTCTATCCCGAACTCCTGGCGGGTCTGAAGACAAGGATCCTGGCGGTTGAATCCAAAGTGTTTCCCATGTCAGGTGTGTTTTATCTCATTTTGGGAATCGCTTTTCTGTTGGCGATGCAATGGATCGGAAACCGCCCCTGCCCGCTGTAAAATAGATCAAAATCTGGAAAGAGTGACTACATGCGGTTGTAACCGATGACGGCGCCGATGATCAT
>PHAE01000050.1 GCA_002840285.1 Firmicutes bacterium HGW-Firmicutes-11 | reverse complement strand
GCCGGACATTATGAAAATGATCCAAAAGCAGTGGAGTTTATGATCCGAGAGTCACCACGCATCATTGAAGAGTTGGTTGGATTCGGAGTGAAATTTCGCAAAACGGATGGCGAGTTCGCATACACTCGGGAAGGTGCTCACTCGAAGGCGCGGATCCTATACCATGATGATCTGACAGGAAAGGAGATCACAAGCACATTGCTTTCCCGAGTGAGGGAGCGGAAGAATATAAGTTTGCTCGAAGAGACAGAACTGGTGGATATCATAGTTGGTTCCTCGGAAGAGGGAAGCTCGGGCGTATGTTGCGGCGCAGTGGTAAGAGATCATAATGGAGATATCCAGGCTGTAAAAACGAACTACTTAGTGCTGGCGACCGGTGGTATCGGTGGCTTGTTTCCCTGCTCGACGAATGTTCCAACTTTGACCGGCGACGCAGTAGCGATCGCTCTTCGTCATAACATTCTGGTGAAAAACGCAGACTACATACAAATCCATCCAACAGCGCTTTTTACCGGGAGGCCGGGGCGAATGTTTCTCATTTCCGAGTCGGTTCGGGGAGAAGGCGGTATCCTGTTGGACAAAAACGGAGAGCGCTTCGTTGATGAACTTTTGCCCAGAGATCTGTTGACGGAGGCCATCGAACGACAAATGAAACGAGAGGGGACCCGACACGTCTGGCTGTCTGTCGCGCACCTGGGAGCAGATCACATCCGACAGCGGTTTCCCAACATCTGTCGCCAATGCCTGGAAGAAGGCTGGGATCTGACTCAGGAACCGATTCCGGTCACCCCGGCACAACACTATTTCATGGGCGGAATCGATGTGGATCTATATGGAAAGACCCGAATGGAACGGCTTTACGCCATCGGTGAAACCAGCCATACCGGTGTTCATGGACACAACCGGTTGGCGAGCAACTCTTTGCTGGAATGTTTGGTTTATGGGAAAAGCGCGGCCCAACAGATCGGTGAAGTATATACTGCTTTGGATGTTAAGTTTCCTGGCGTTGATTTGGATAAGTATTCGGATATGTTCGGTTGGAAAATGGAGAACCAAAGAATCTTGAGGGAAGAAATTGAAAGGAGCAAATCCATTGGACGATTTGATATCAAGAAGACTGCATGTGGATGACCTGCTACTGCAGGCGTTGCGGGAGGATATTCCCACTGAGGATGTCACGACCAACGCAGTGATGCAGGAGAGTCAGAGAGCGAGGGTTACGCTGATCGCCAAGCAGACCGGTGTGATTGCAGGACTGGATGTGTTTTTTCGGGTGTTTTTCCTGCTGGATGAAACGGCAGAAATGGAAGCGAAGGTCAAAGACGGGGATCGAATCAACGAAGGAGATGTGCTGGCGGAGATCCGTGCAAATGGAAGGGCACTTCTGTCTGGAGAAAGAACAGCATTGAATCTATTGCAGAGAATGAGCGGTATCGCTACCCACACTCGACGACTTGTTGACTTGTTGTCCGGAACGGGGATCATGCTTCTCGACACCAGAAAAACAACACCGCTTTTGCGGATTCTGGAAAAGTATGCGGTGAAGGTCGGCGGCGGCGCCAACCACCGCTTCGGCTTGTCCGACGGCATTTTATTGAAGGACAACCACATCGCGGCCGCAGGCGGGGTTGGCGAGGCAGTCGCCCGCGCCAGGGCCTATGCCCCCTTTGTGCGGAAGATCGAAGTGGAAGTCGAGACCCTAACGATGGTGGAAGAGGCCCTGGCCGCCACCGCCGACATCATCATGCTGGACAACATGGACGACGAAACCATGAAAAAAGCAGTGGCCCTAATAGCGGGAAGAGCCAAGGTAGAATGCTCCGGGAACGTGACTGAGGAACGGATCTCCCGCCTTTCGGAAATCGGAGTCGACTACATTTCCTGCGGCGCTTTGACCCATTCCTCGCCAATCCTGGATATGACTCTGAAGCACCTCGTCTTGCTGTAATGACTTTTACTGTTGTATAATAGACAGGGACGCAAACTGCCCAAAAGAGAGGCGAAGGGATCGACATGAACGGTGAAGCAAGAAGACAAGCATTACTGACGCATCTGCAACAGGCCAACGGACCGGTGTCCGGATCTGCCCTGGCGGAGCTTCTCCATGTCAGCAGACAGGTCATCGTTCAGGATATCGCACTGCTCAAGGCCTCACAGCATACGATTCTGTCTACCAGTACAGGATATCTGATCCACGGTTCTTCCGACAGAAGAAGAGTGTTCAAGGTCAAGCACTCCACCGAGGAGATCGGAGATGAATTGCGAACGATCATCGATGCCGGTGGCTGGATCGTCGACGTATTTGTACGACACAAAATGTATGGAGAAATTCGTGCTGATCTTTCTTTGCGATCCAGGGGGGATGTGGAAGATTTTGTGGAGCAACTTCGACAAGGCAGAGTGCAGCCGCTGAAGCAGCTGACTGACGATTTTCATTATCATACCGTTGGGGCCGATTCAGAGATGACTCTGGACCGAATCCAAAAGGAACTTCAAAGAAAAGGATATTTGTCGGAATGAACCAAGGAGGCAAAAATGAAACGCAAAGTAGCTTTTATGTTTGTGAACGGTAGTATCACCGAGCCGCTCCGATCGGAAATGGATTTCGGCCCGGGACTGATGATCACTGTCGGTGTCGGCAATTATGCCATGGCCTGCGAAGAGGCAATCAAGCTGGCAGACGAGGGCGTTATTATGGTAGAACTCTGTGGAGGATTTGGTACGTTGGGGCATGCCCAGGTGACGGAAGCGGTTGCGGGTCGCATCGGAGTTGGTGTCGTCCGCTTTGATAACCATCCGGGATATGACGGTGCCTCAGGTGATACAAAGTGGATGTGAGGTTAGTCTAGACGGACTTATAGAAAAAATGAAGAAGAGCCTGCGATTGCAGGCTCTTCTTACAAGGGTCCTATTTGACCAATTCTTTCGCAGCATAAGCTTCTTTCAGAGCGGTGATGAACAGGGAATGAGGATCTTCCAGGGACATGGTCGCGCTGGTCGTCACGTCGACGAGCATCTTCTGTTCTTCCGGTGTGAAGGTGACGGTGATCGCCTTGTCAGCATCGGTCAGTTTGTCTGGATACGCCATCTTGTAAGGCCGGCCGTTTACATCGGTATACTTGTTGAACCAAGCTTCCACTTCGGCGACGGTCATGCCTTTGAAGAAGAGTTCAAAGTAGTCCAATTGCTCAAACCATTCTTTTTTGCTCGCATTGTCTGCTACGCCTTTGGAAATCAGATGTGTCATGTCATAGGCATAACCTTCTTCACGCTTGGTTTCCCATACGTTGTCGATGGCTGCTACAAACGCATCTTTGGTTGCCTGATCGGCTTCGGGATCCAACCAGCCAGGGAAAAGTCCATAGGTGACTTCCATGACATCCCAGGTCAGGTCAACGATTCGGCCATTCTGGTCGAACAGGACGCTGGCAGTTGTGAAGTTCAGATTGTCCTTCTGTGCGCCACGTACACGGTAGTTGGATACAAATCCAAATCCATGATACAGTTCGGTTGCGGCTGCCAGAGTGCCGCCAGCCTTTGCTGCGCTGACGTAAATCTTCTGACCAACATAGATCATGTTGCGGTTGGTCACCTGCGGGTTCATCGCCAGCAGTTGATCCAAGGTCAGTTTGTACTTCGTCGCGATTTTGTACATCGTGTCGCCACTGACAACAACATATACATCGCCACCGGCCACAGGGGCGGTCGTGCTTGTCGGTGTTGTCGTTGTGGGCGCTGTTGTCGTTGTCGGTGTACCTTCTACCCAGGTGGTCGCTGCGGATACCGCGTCAACACTGGAAGTCAGAACAGGGGCAACGGCAAACGCAGTCAGGACCAGGAAAAGAACCAGGGAATGTGCAATAACTTTTCTCAATGCGTCTACCTCCTTCAAAATATTCCGGCTACGGTTGGATTGGCTCATGCCGGGATCAAAATGCCAACGAATTGATTATAGGATAGGAAAACGGCAGCGTCAAGATGTCATTGGACATGAATTTCACAGCAAAAACGAACAACGTGAAACCATTGTCAAGCTTCAAAAAGCTTTAAAAATCAACAAAAACTCTACGACTCACTTTTTACAGTATAATGGAAGTCTTTCAATGAACAGTACCTCGTGACAGCAGACGCAATATGGGCATATGTCACCGACATCGTTAATAAAGAATCACAAAAAAAGTCGCAAAGTTCTGACAAAGACCAGGTTGCCCATAGCCACTGCTCTGTTGTATGATAAACAAGGTAGGGGGTGACGGAATGTTCCGGGAAGTAAAAACATACCAGACCAGCAGAACCCGGCTCAAAATCTTCTTCATTATGCTTCTTGTCGTGATCAGCATGGCTGGCGCAACTGCATTGCTTCCGGATGAAAAGAATACCGAACCGGATCATGGAGAAGCCCCTGTCATAGCGGAGTTGCTGGGAAGCGAAGCGGCGAGTCAAATGGCAACGCTTCCGGGATATGATCTGGAGATTTTCGACTTGTCCCTACCAGAGGAACACCAAGTGGGAGAACTTGTGGAGTCGCAGATTCCGGTAAATGAAGAGATGCTGCCGCCGGGCATACCGATCCAAGAGTGCCTGGCTGCAACTATTTATGACGAAAATGACAAGGCGTGGAAACCGATCCCGTTTCTGGTGGATGCGGAATCTAAGAACGTAACGTTTTTCATTGACCGCTCCGCTCGACTGGCGATCACTTACTTCCCCGGGGAACGGTCTGCTATAAAGGACCGCCTCCCTGAATTTGACGGCCTGGGAGGAACGTTTTTCAATGAGGAAAAAGAGATCCAGTGGACAAACGGCTGGGATATTTTGAATCTTCATTATGGCTTGGCGGAAGCATCCGTTGGAATACTTTCCGGAATTCCTGACAAGGAGGCCGTTGCTCGTGTTGAGCTGTTGCTGTCCGAGGTTGATGCGGTGCTCGCCGATGCAGTCAGTGTAAAAGATTCTCCAGAAATGGAGTTGCGATTTGCAGCAGCAGAAAAATTGGATGCAGCGGTGCTTGCATTGAAGCAAGAACTCAATAAGGAATATGTCATCACGGTGGAACTCGACTTTTATGACAAGGTGAACGATCTTGCTTTGACGAAAGCAAGCTTGCGCAACAGACAGGGAGAAATCACCCAAAGCATGAGCTTTGATGCCAATGGACAAGCGATCTTTGCACTGACGCTCTTCGAATTTTTGAAAACAGGCGGACCCACGGAAGTGGCGGTTCTCGTGCCGGCACATCCAGGTTATAAGGAGTTCAAAGCAACCCTGTCATACAGGCTGACTTCCCCACAGATCAGCCTGAGGGCCCGATACCTGACCCCTTCCCAAAAGCGCTGACTCAAGTTTTTCTTGCGATACGATATACACAAGCGTATACTTTAAGGACAAACTGTCACCAAAGTTCGCAGCGGGGGAAGAACCGTGAGACAGTGGCTGAGCAACGACTATTATCGGTTCATTTTTGAGCATTCGTACGATGCTATTCTGCTGACTAGCCCGGATGGCGGGATACATCGCGCCAACCCGGCCACTTGCCGGATGTTCCAAATGACGGAGGATGAAGTATGTGAAGCGGGAAGAGCCGGGATCGTCGATCAAACGGATCCGCGGCTTTTGCAGCTTCTTAAGGGACGTGAGGAAACCGGATCCACCCAGGGCGAACTCACTTTTATAAGAAAAGACGGGACCAAATTTACAGGAAGTGTCACTGCGACGATCTTCAAGGATGCCGAAGGAAATCAGTGGTCGGCCATGATCATTCGCGATATGAGTGAACTGCAAAAGGCCATGGTTGACCTGCGTCGAGCCAACGATAAAGCAATGCGACTGGCGTCCTATGACCATCTGACTCATATTTTCAACCGCAGGGTTTTCGTAGAGCGGCTTCGTCAAGAGATCGAAAGATCACGTAGGGAGAATACTCATACAAGCGTGCTTCTTCTCGACATCGACTATTTCAAGTCAATCAATGACAAATACGGACATTTGGCGGGAGATTTTGTCTTAAAAAAATTCGCCGCTGGTATAAAGAAATCTCTCAGGCCTTACGACGTGCTGGGACGTTTCGGCGGAGATGAATTTATCGTTTTTCTCCCCGTTACAGGATTGGAAGAAGCCACGATCATCGCCGAACGTGTTCGCAGTCAAGTCGCAGAAATGGAAATCAAATATAAGGGTTCACTCATCGGGATAACGACCAGCATCGGTGTATCGGAGTGTATCCCCAAAACGGAAAAATGTTCCAGCGTCGACGCACTGATCGCCCGGGCGGACAAGGCGCTCTACCTTGCAAAGAAAAAGAAAGACTGTGTTGTCATCGTCTGATTGCCTTTCAAAACGATTCTGTGATAGAATACCAATACACACCTTTGAACTTGTAAATAATTTGATTGCCTTAGAAAAAAGGGAGGTTTTGATATGAGAAAAGTCTTATCAATTTTTGTCGTCCTAACGCTGGTGCTAGGGAGTTTTGCCCTTGCGTTTGGCCAGGTCGCCGTCCCCGGTGACGTCAGCGGTACCACTTACCAGGACGCCGTTACAGACCTGATGGAAAAAGGGGTGATCAGCGGCTATCCCGACGGAACCTACCGACCGGAAGGTACCATCACGCGGGCGGAAGCCTGCCTGATCGTCGTTAAGAGCATGAACCCGCCAGCCGCCGCCATCACAGACGCAACCCAGAGTTCGTTTACCGATCTGGTCGGCTACGACTGGGCAAAACCATATATCAACTACGCTGCCGCCAACGACGTGATCAGCGGCTATCC
>PHAE01000015.1 GCA_002840285.1 Firmicutes bacterium HGW-Firmicutes-11 | reverse complement strand
ATGCAAATTATTTTGCACCATCAACTCGTTGACGGGATAATTGGTTTGCGCTATACTAAAACGCGTATTGCAATTAAACGATATACGGAGGCAAAACGATGCGGCTCAGAAAAGAATCCGATGAGTTTCAAGAAGATGAGGTTTTATTGATTTCCAAGGTGTCCGATGCTTTGGCCCACCCGGCAAGGGTGCGGATTTTTCGTTTTTTGTTCAACCGAAACCGGGACCGGTTGCCTGTTTGTAACAAGGACGTGGTACAAGAATTCGATTACTCTCAGGCGACGATCTCCCAGCACATCAAAAAACTGGCGGAGTCGGAGCTGGTCCAAATAAAAAAGGACGACAAGTTTTCGTATTACTACGTGAACATCGGCGTCCTCAGCAGATATATGGATGCGGTAAAGAAATTCAAATAGCCTTTATTTGTGGTATGGCTCATTGCGGGCGATGCGAAAACTGCGATAGATCTGTTCCAGCAAAATCGCCCGCATCATTTGATGGGGAAATGTCATCTTGGAAAAGGAAAGACGCAGGTCCGCCATTTGAAGTACCTCGGACGAAAGCCCGAGGGATCCGCCGATCAGAAACTCCACACTGCTACGGCCCTGCAGCCGAAGCTGCTCCATTTTTTCGGCTAACTGTTCCGACGAAAGGGCTTTGCCTTTGATATCCAAAGCGATTCGATAGGACCCGTCTTTTGTCATGGATAGGAGCCTGCGTCCTTCTGCTTCAACGATCCCTGCTTCCTCTGCGCGGGAAGGATGGTCTCCCGATTTTTCTTCCTTGACTTCAATGATACTCAAAGTACAATACTTCCCCAGGCGCTTTGAATATTCATTCACCGCCTCGGTCCAGTAACCCTCTTTTAATTTTCCAACACACAGCACTTTGATGTCCATTGCCAGTCTCGCTTTTCTGCTCTATTGTTGCGGCATCGTTCCCAGTGTCACCAGAACCTCTATCTTTTGTCCGTCTCGATATACCGTCAGATTGACCCGCTCTCCCGGCTCATAGGAAAAGAGCTCTCGTGTCAGCTGATTCATCGTTCGGATTGTAATATCGTCCATATTCGTGATCACGTCGCCTTGTTTCAAGCCAGCAATGTCTGCCGGCGATCCCTGATAGATCTGGCTGACGAAGACGCCGGTTCTTGTGCCCAGGTCGGCATCAGGATAGTATTGCAGGTACAGTTCCACATCCGCGCCACCGATTCCGATATAGGCCTTCTTGAAGGTTCCGGTCTCCATCACTTCTTCCACGATCGGCTTCGCGGTGTTGATCGGGATGGCGAATCCCAGGCCTTCACCCGTAGCCGCCTTCGCGGAGTTGATCCCAATGACCTGCCCTGTACTGTTGAGCAATGGTCCTCCGCTGTTTCCTGAATTGATGGATGCATCGGTCTGCATCAATCCTTCCATTGTCACACTACGTCCGGTTCCTCCCACGGTGATCGTGCGATCCAACCCGCTGATGACCCCTTGCGTCACGCTTCGGTCAAAGGCTAGCCCAAAGGGATTGCCGATCGCAACTGCATAGGCGCCGATGTTCACACCGTCGGAATCCCCTAGTTCTACAGGCGTGAGATTCCTTGCCTCGATTTTGACAACGGCAAGATCCAGGGTCGTATCGTTCCAGAGAACCGTGCCTTCCATCTCTCGTCCGTCGGTCAGCTGCACGATGATGGTTTCTGCTGTTCCGTCTCCAACGACATGGGAATTCGTCACGATGAAGCCGTCTTCACTGACGATGAATCCGGTTCCGACTCCCTGGATCCGTTGGCCGCTCTGCATTCCAAACAGATTTTCACGTATCACTTCGGTCGTTGTGCTGATTCCCACAACGGAAGGAATCACCTTGGCTGCCACCGCTTCCGCCGTGTCTACCTGACCGGTGGGGTTGATGGTGATCGGGTCGCTGTTGCCGACAAAGCCGCTTCCATCGAATACATAGTATGCGGCTAAGAAACCGCCGCCAAACCCGGCGCCGGCTGCAAGACAAAGCGCCAGAATCACAACCAGGACTTTTTTACCAAAACCCTTCCGCTTTTTCGGCGGGACGATCTCTTCCCTATATATGCTTTCGGTTTCTGTTTCTCGTTCGATCACGTCTCGTTCATCAATTTCCATGGTTACACCTCGCTCTTGCTAAACTTGAAACACCACGCTTACTTCATCGCGGACAATAGTGGCAACTTCGATCCGATCGCCGATCAGATAGGCCTCTTCCTCCAGAATGTTTTTTACAGTTTGGTAGGCCATTTCCGGAAAGTTGTTTTCTTTGCTGAGATGGGCAAGAAGGATCTTTCTGTTTTTCGGGCTGTGAGCCAGTAATCGGACCAGCATTCTTGCTGCAGTCTCATTGGACAAATGGCCCCGGTCTCCCAGGATCCTCTGTTTTAAAAACCAGGGATATCTGCCGATACGCAACATATCCACATCATGGTTCGCTTCCAGAACCAGCAGATCCGCACCAGTGATCTCTTCCACCATTCCCTCCGGGATGCATCCCGTATCAGTCACGATGCTCATCTGTCTTCCTTCTGCGTAAAAGGAGTATCCGACAGGATCGGCAGCATCGTGGCAGACGGAAAAGGCCTTTACCATTATGTCGCCGACCAGAAATGGCTCGCCGACAACGATCGTACGGTTTCTGTCCCCTGCGGGAACCATGGTCATCGCATTCCAGGTTCCCTGATTCGCGTAGGCTTCGATGGCTTGCTTCTTCTTCATCAGTGTGGCCAGGCTCTTGATATGATCGCTGTGCTCGTGGGTGATGAGCACCGCCTTCAACTCGTGATCTTCCGTACCGGTCTGCTCCAGCCCGGCAATGATTTTTTTTGCACTGATGCCCGCATCGACAAGAAGAGCCGTCGTTGCTGTGCGAACCAAGTAACTGTTTCCCCCGCTTCCGCTGGAAAACGAACAAAAGCTAAATGCCATTTTGTGATCCTTTTCTATGCCATTATGTACGGAAAGCATGGCAATTTTGTGTTTTTGATTTTAAATTTTTATGTCTGGCTCCGGATCATTCGCTAAACGCGGGAACATGCTTGACTTGCCCGCCATTGTAGGTGATTTTCCAAGTCGGAAACGCGGTGTCGGATATCGTGTCTTCGCCGCTGTAATCCCGTTGGTCGAGCCAATACACCATTTGCATATCTTCCACAAGGATCGCTCCCTTTTCGTGTTTTTCCGTCATCAGAAACAGAAGAGCTGCGGAAGCTGACATCGTCGCCAATTTCGTTCGCCCAAATGCAACAGGCTCCAGCCAGTACCGGTCCATGCTCGTTACTTTTCCGTTTTCGATCACGCACACGATATAACTGTCCTCGATCAGAAATCCCTGGTGAATGTTTCGATAGGTCACGGTGGTGCGGTTTTCTTCACTCTCATACCCGCCAAGGTGCACTCTGTCACTCCAAACACCGCAGTTTTTCAAGAAATCTTCCAGCATCTGCAGGTTGCTCTCCCGGTTCCGGTAGTTGACAGGCAGAGGGACCTGGTTTTCGATGAGATCCTCAAGCACATCCGAATCCAACCGGTCATAGGTCACGGTCAGAACCGGCATGTTGGAATGCTTGGACGGAAGCTCTCCTTTGATAAAAATATTTTTTGCTTCCAGCAGTGCAATGGTCTCGGTTTCCAGGAGTTCTTCGTCACCTGCCGCCTCGCCGGGAAAAATTTGATAGGTTGCCAGCAAGAAGAGATTGGTGATCAGAAGCGCAACGATCAATATGGTTTTTGATTTTGTCCAGTCCATCTTCTCGTTACCTCCCCTCGTTTTCGTTGGTCAGCGGAACTGCCTCATACAGGTCGAAGTACAGCTTCTCATCCTTAACGATCACGATCCAGGCGGGAACCAAGCGATTTTCTTCTTCTGACACGGCAATTTCAGCAAATCCGACTCGTATTCCGGTGATGCGGTCGGATACCTCTTCGAAAATCTCTTCTTCTGGAAGATCTTCCGCAATCAAGTTTTGACGAAGCAGTGCTTGCTGGATCAATGTATAGTTCTGCGCAATCATATTTACGGCAGAGAAGACTTCACGGTTTGGCTGTGACAACGCTTCCACGACCCGGTCCGGTTCCAGGCGGATCATATTTCTGCTGTAATACGTGATCTGGTCACCCAAGACTTCCACTACGATCAATTCGCCGTCTTTCAAACTGGCGCTGATCCCGTTGATTTCCACACCGAAGGTGAACCGATACCCCCTGACCCTGTTTCTCTCGATGGGTAGAGCGCTTGTTACAAAGGGAGAAATCCCGGCGTCTCCTTCTTGTTCAAATCCACCATGTGTACCGATGAATTGCAGGGCTTTCGACAATGTAGAAAAATAATCCTGCTGTCCGGTACTTGCTGCACCGTCTCTTTCTTTGTATTCTACCTCTCCATTGACGTTGATCGTAAGTATTTTTTCACCATATCCGTACATATAGATCACAGCGCCCTTACTTTCTTCGATTCTGCGAACAAAGTCGAAGCTTACTCCAAAAAACGTCTGAGCGAATGCTCTGATCTCCAGTTCTGTATCCTCCCGGAATTCCTTCTGAAAGGAAAGTGGTCCATAGCTTGCCTCTAGCGCCAGCGGAACGATGACTTGGCTGGTGGTGCCAACCAGGTTCCCGATCGTATAATAGGCCACGTAACCTTCCGCTTCGATCCGGTCGATGATCTGCGACAAGGGAGGCTGCTCCTCTCTTGCTACCAGCCGATAGTATTTTTTATTTTTTCCGTCATACACGAATACACTTTCCGGACTTCCCACGGAATAGGCGATCCTTGTCACGGTTTCGATTCCATCAAGACTTTGGGTTCTGGGTATCCGGTACTCGTCACAAAAGGAGGCGAAAGGAATATTGTAGGAAAAGGAGACCCAGAGGGAACGGAAATCCATGACCTGGCGATACTGGTCTTCGGTGATCTCTTCCACCGCAAGGTTTTCATCGGCGCCGATCACGGCAAGGGCATCCAGAGTCTGGTTGAATGCGTTGTGTTTTGTATGGGGAACTACGGTATAGATCCCGCTGCCAAAGTGAACACCCGTCTCCTGCGGTCTGGTAACATCACGAACCGACAGAACGACGACAGTATCATCCTCTGTTATAATGGCCGGAAACCGAAAAGAACCCCAGGAAGGGTTCTGCCAAAAGAAATATAAAAGTAGCATTGTGGAAAGAAACAATACTACCAATGCTACCGATTTGATGTTTTCTATTCTTTTTTCCATGGCGTTGCGCCGCCTTTAGTTTCCGAAAAGGGTCTTGAGCAGATTTTGTACCCACTGCAGGGCGCCCGACGGTTGTGTCTGGAATATTTCTGTGCTGGTGGGTGCGGACGCCGCTTCCATCATCAGAAATCTGCTGCTGGAGGAAGCTGTCATTGCACCTGCTGTATCCAAAGTGTCAACCTTGATCCTGTAAAGTCCCGGATTCAGATCAGTGATCTGCTTATTGAAAAACTGTAAGTTACCGGTGCCGGTATAGGTTTCCGGTACGATGACCGATACGCTTTGTAGGGTTTTGTTTTCTAAGGAACCGCCGGCAGAAGGATCAATGGAAACAAGGGTGTCGCCCACCTTTTCCTTTTCTTCAAATAAATAGACTTTGATCTTCTTGGGAGCGGTCATTTTTATGGATACAAGAAGGTTGCTTCCATAGACTGTCTCTCCCGGACTTACGATCGTCACATCAGGATCTGTCGCAGCGCTGGCAAAAACAGTACCAAAAAGCAATACTGCAAGAACGATCAATGCTAGTACACTTTTTCTCATGTCGGCTCCCTCCTTTCCTAACTCTTTTTAAGTGCAAAAACAGAACACACCGATCATGCTCTGGTCTTAGTATATCTGAAGTATGTTACAAAAGCATTACGCTAGATTTAAGATCCCTTTACATTTGCATGGAATTCGTCGATAATATTGGTGACCGTTGTCTCTAATACCCGGAGAAACAGGAATGAAAACCATTAAAATTTATACCGATGGAGCATGCTCAGGCAACCAAAACGAGACAAACACCGGCGGTTGGGGCGCCATACTTGAGTACGGTTCCCATCAAAAGGAATTATTCGGCGGCGAATCAAACACGACCAACAACCGGATGGAGATGACCGCCCTATTAAAGGCGCTGGAAGCCATTCATAAGGAAAACCAGGACATATCCGTTTTTTCCGACAGCGCCTATCTAATGAGTTGTTTTCGCGACAAATGGTTCGAAACCTGGCAAAAAAACGGTTGGCGTACATCGAAAAAGACCGATGTGGAAAACCGGGACCTTTGGGAAGCGCTCCTGCTGCAGATAAAGAAACATCGAATCTCGTTTTATCGCGTCAAAGGTCATGTAAACTTAAATTCAAAACGCATCGACACCGAAGCACTGTATGATAAATTTTTGGAATGGAACGGGCCGTCGTTCACAAAAGAGGACTTTCTGGAGGTGACGGAAAAGAACAATCGGGCAGATGCCCTTGCCAATCAAGGGATCGAGCAGATCCGTGGAAAGGACGAACCCGTATCGCAGGATCACTAAAGCACTTCTAGAAGGACCGCCGCCATGTCGTCGGTCGGGGTAGCACCTGCATAGTCTTTCGCCTCTTTGATCAGCGTATTTACCAGATGTTTCCCGTCTTGGCTTTCGCTTTTTCGAATCAAACTCTTCATTCGTTCTATGCCAAACTCCTTGTTTTTCAAGGGATCGCAGGCTTCCAAAATGCCGTCGGTATATAGAAGTATACGGTCTCCCTTCTCCATCTGGAGTATACGCAGCTCGTGGTTTGGCCTGGCAAGCAAACTGCAGATCGGCATGCCCTTCACTTCGATCTCCGTCAGTATTGGCTCGCCATTATCACCATTTTCCAAAACGATCGGCGGACAATTGTGGCCTGCGTTTACAAAAATCAATCCTCTGGTTTTGCGGTTGTAGATTCCGCAGAGCACGGAGATGTATTGCTCCTTATCTAAGTTCAAATCGTTGTAGCTTTTGATCAGTTCTTCGATCAGAGTGATCGGATCGATCGCCGCAGCTTTCATTCCCCGAATCACCTGTCTGAGAAAAATGGTCAGAAGTGATGAACGCACGCCATGTCCGGACACGTCGGCGATATAAAAGATGCAATTGTCGTCATCGATATGCACCAGATCAAACAAGTCTCCCCCAAGTTCCTCACTTGGAGCATATGCGGCGTGAAGTCGCAATGCGCCCCAGTAATTTCCATCTTCCGGAAGGGCTTTTCTCTGGATCTGCTTTGCGAAGATGATGTCACCCTTCAGTTTCTCATAATGCCGAAGAAATTCTTCTTCCAGATGCTTTTGCTCTGTGATATCTTGGAAGATCTCGACGGCATAACTGTTTTCGAAATCGACGATGGCTGGAGATGAAATGATCCGGTAGTGCTTGCTGCCCAGACGTACATCCCTGGAACGGTCGCCTTCGTCAGTATCGCAAGGAATGCTGATGCAGTCCAGGCACTTTTCGTCTTGACACAGCAGGTTGTAACATTTTTTTCCTGTATTGTCACCAAATTCCTCTCTCATCTTTCGATTCATATAGATGATATTGGACTGGTCATCGATGACCCTGGCCATTGATTTCATGTTTTCGATAACTTCATACATGAGGCTTTGATTTCTTGCTATCGCCATTTGCTGTCCCTCTGTTTCACGTGAAACAATATCCGTGCCCTTCTATTTTAAACGGTTGAACATCTCGATCAAGCGTTCGAGTTCGTCTCGGCTGAAGTATTCGATCTCGATCTTTCCTTTTTTTGCCCCATGATTCAAGCTGACTCGCGTTCCGAAGATCTCCTTCAAGTCCTCTTCGATCGTCCGGATCTCCTGGTTCTTCTCTCTGCGAGCCGCTCTTTTTCCGGGCGCGTTTTTCGTCCCACTCTTTTCTCTCGCGAACTTTTCAACATCCCGGACCGTCCATCCCGACTCCAAACATCTCCTTGCGGCTTCCAGCTGTCTTTTTTGTCCCTCCATGCCCGCGATGGATCTGGCATGTCCTCCTGACAGAGTTCCCGATGCAACCATATCGATCACCTGGCTTGGAAGCTTCAGCAAACGAAGTGAATTTGTGATGTACGAACGGCTTTTTCCCAAACTCTTGGCGATCTGTTCCTGTGTCAGTTCAAAGGCATCGACCATTTTACGGATGCCTCTGGCTTCTTCGATCGGGTTCAGATCTTCTCTTTGTATATTTTCGATCAATGCGATCAACATGTTTTGCTGCTCCGTCATTTCACGAACGATGCAGGGGACTTCCCTTAGGCCTGCCTTTCTGGCTGCTCTCCATCGCCTCTCTCCGGCAACTATCTCGTATCCATACGCCGAGGGTCTCACTAAAATGGGCTGGATCACACCGTGGACCTCTATAGATTGTGACAGCTCCAGGATCTTCTCCTCATCAAAACTGGTTCTCGGTTGATTTTCATTGGGTTTTATGTCATTGATGTTCAAAAGTGTCACTCGGTCACTGTGAATCCGATGACCCGTGTCGCCGGACAAATCGATCTCGATGTCATTGAACAGAGCTTCCAGGCCCTTTCCCAAACCCCTGTTTTTCACTGATGCCATCACAATTTCCCTTCCAATTCAAGAAACTCTTCCGCAAACTCCATGTAGGCCAACGCCCCTTTGGAGCGTGGATCGTACTCGGTTATGGGAAGTCCGAAACTCGGGGCTTCTGCAAGTCTTACGTTCCTTGGTATCACGGTTGTATAGACCTTTTCCCTGAAGTACTTCTTGACCTCTTCCACGACTTGTATGGACAGATTGGTTCTGCCGTCAAACATGCTCAAAATAACACCTTGAATTTCCAATGCTGGGTTTAAACTCTTTTTGACAAGTTCGACTGTGCTCATCAGTTGGCTGACTCCTTCCAGTGCGTAGAATTCGCATTGGATCGGAATCAATACGCTATCGACGGCCGTCAGAGAGTTGATCGTCAACAATCCCAAAGACGGCGGACAGTCGATGAATATATAGTCGTACTTCCCTTTGATCTTGTCCAGCGCTTTCTTCAGGCGTTTTTCCCTGCCTTCCAACTGAACAAGTTCGATTTCTGCTCCGGCGAGCTGAACGCTTGCTGGAATGATGTCCAGGTTGTTCACTCCCGTCGGCAAAATCGCCGCCTGTGGTTCCACCGAGTCATCGATCAGTATCTCGTATGCGGTGTATTCCAATCCCTTTTTTGATATACCCATTCCGCTTGTGGTGTTTCCTTGAGGATCAATGTCCAAAATGAGGATTTTTTGTCCTTTCAGCGCAAGGCACGCTGCCAGATTTATGTTCGTCGTCGTCTTGCCGACGCCACCCTTCTGATTGAAGATCGCAATTGCTTTTCCCAAGTTGATCATCCTTTCTTCGTTGCCATTCCTACTTTGCCATTTGTCTTCTTTGGATTTTCCATGTTTCTCCACCATTATATATCATCCCGATACTGTACTCCAATCATATTTTGATTTCTATAAAAAAAGAGGATGTTTCACGTGAAACATCCTCTTGGATCGCGCATCATCGGATTGGGTCCCTTGAAGGGGTCCCCGCCTTCCTGGGATACTCTTTTGGCGTTGCCTTCCATTTGTTTATCCACAATATATTGTGGTTTATTATGGTATCATCTACAACATATGTGATCACTTCTTCAAGGCGACCTCCCAAGCGCCGGATGGCGCTTCCTGCTTCATCTTGCTCGGCATTTACGCTTTCGGTCTTATATGCAGCAAAGTATCCTCCCACAGCGACAAATGGCAAACAGTACTCTGACAACGTCGCCAGATTCGCCACTGCTCTGGACAGGCAGAGATCATAGTTCTCTCTGTGGGCCGGATCTCGAGCCAGATCCTCTGCTCTGCCGGAAATCGGCTTTACATTCGAGATTCCCAGTTCCTCTGTGACAAGTTGAAGAATGCGAATTTTCTTTTGAACAGAATCTAAAAGCACAAACTTCTTCTCCGGAAAGCAAATCGCAAGCGGCACTCCCGGAAATCCTGCTCCCGTCCCAACATCGATGATCGTAGAAGCGTTTTGGAACCCCGGATGGCCGACGACAAAGAGTGAATCTGCAAAATGCTTGCGCTCAAACTCCTCCGGATCCTTGACTGCGGTAAGGTTCACCTTTTCATTCCACTCCAGGATCGATTTCCGATACTGCTCAAATGTGGCTATTTTAGAATCATCCCATGGAATCGAAAGCTGATCCAAAGTTGTCTTAAGCTGGTCCATTCGTTTTCTGCCCTCTTCCTTTTCTCTCCAAGTGGATCAGAAGGACACTGATGTCCGCCGGTGACACTCCTGAAATCCTTGATGCTTGCCCGAGTGACAATGGTCGGACAGCGGAAAGCTTTTGTCTTGCCTCGATTCTGAGCCCTTCGATCTTCACGTAATCGATGTCATCCGGTAATCGGCGATGCTCCAACTTTTTGAAACGGTCGATCTGTTGCTGTTGCTTTACGATGTAACCTTCGTACTTGATTTGAACTTCAACTGCCGTAGCTGAATGACGGGAAATCTGCGGCCGTGTGGTATCGATCGCAACAAGGCCTTGATATGTGATCTCCGATCGCTTCATCAGATCGGCCAAGGTGATGCCGGAAAAGATAGGCGCGCTTCCGCAATCGCTGAGGAAGGAAGCGGCTTCCGAGGGTGTGACCCAAGTGTTCTTAAGTCTATGGATCTCTTCTTCGGTCTCGCGCTTCCTTTGAAGATATCCTTCAAACCGGTCATCATCCACCAGCCCGACGCTTCTTGCGCGCTCGGTCAACCTCTGTTCTGCATTGTCCTGACGAAGTACCAGTCGATATTCCGCACGCGAGGTCATGATTCGATATGGTTCATTGGTTCCCTTTGTGACCAAATCATCGATCAGGACTCCAATGTAGGCCTCGGAGCGATCCAACACAAAGGGTTCCCGCTTATCCAGTTTTAAGGCTGCATTCACCCCGGCGATCAATCCTTGTGCTGCCGCCTCCTCGTACCCAGAACTTCCGTTGAACTGCCCTGCGCAAAAGAGATTCTCCACCTTTTTATGTTCCAGCCAAGGGTATAGTTCCAGCGGATCGATGCAGTCGTACTCGATCGCGTAGGCAGGACGCACGATGCGGATGTCCTCAAGCCCTTCGATGGTTTTGTAAAATGCTTCCTGTATATCCTCGGGAAAACTGGAAGACATGCCCTGAATGTAGACCTCGTCAGTGTTTGCGCCTTCCGGCTCGACAAAAAGTTGATGTCTTTCTCTGTCGGGGAATCGGTTCACCTTGTCTTCGATCGACGGACAATAGCGCGGACCAACGCCTTCGATCTGCCCTCCAAACAAAGCGGACCGACCCAGATTGTCCCTGATCACTGTATGCGTTTTCTCATTGGTGTAGCTGAGCCAACAAGACACCTGGTCTTTCTCCAGGGTCTCGTTCATAAAGGAGAACGGTACGATGACCGGATCTCCGGGCTGCTCTTTCATCCGTTCATAGTGGAGGCTGCTGCCCAAAGCTCTTGCCGGTGTTCCTGTTTTGAAGCGGCGAAGAGAAAGGCCCAGTTCACGGAGAGACTCGACCAAACATAACGATGGCGCCATTCCGTTAGGTCCACCCTCATAATTGGCATCTCCTATGAAGATACGCCCACCAAGAAAGGTCCCTGTTGCTACAATGACCGCACTGCAACGGTAAGTAGCTCCTGTTGTCAATACGACTCCCGCGACCCGACTTTCTTCTTGTAATATTTCTACCACTTCACCTTGACGAAGATCCAGGTTTTTCTGTTTCTCAAGGACTCCCTTCATATACAGGTGATAACTGTGCTTATCTGCCTGCGCTCGAAGAGAATGGACCGCAGGGCCCTTTGACGTATTCAGCATCTTGCTTTGTAAAAAAGTTTGATCGATCGCCAGTCCCATCTGCCCTCCCAAAGCATCGATCTCACGAACCAGGTGTCCCTTGCCACTTCCTCCGATCGACGGATTGCATGCCATCATAGCGACAGCCTCCAATGTCATGGAAAGCACCAGCGTCCTCTTTCCCATGCGCGCAGATGCCAAGCCAGCTTCGCAGCCGGCGTGACCGGCGCCGATCACTATGACGTCATATTGCCCCATTGGATATCCTATCATATAAGTTTCCTCATTTTCCCAGGCAAAACCTTGCAAATACTTGATCTATGATATCGTCTGAAATCGTTTCTCCAATAATATCGCCCAAGGTTTCCCAGGCATGCCGGACGTCGGTCTCTATGAAATCCATCGCCGCCCGCTCTCTCGTCATTTTAAGTGCATCCAACAATAAAGAGGACGCGATGTCCAACAATGCCTTCTGCCTTGCGTTAGTCACGATCAAGCTGTTCTCTTGCCTTACATTCCCACGATTGACTTGAGATACGATCTCCTCCGTCAAGTCAGCGATCCCTTTATCCAAGGGGACCGCCGTATCGATAAAGACGGCATGAGGAAGGATCCGGTCAAGCTCCTTTTGTGACACCTTCTTTCCCAAGTCTTCCTTGTTGAGCAACACGATGACTTTGCGCTCTCCGATCCCCTCAGCAATTTCTATGTCCTCGGGGCGCAGCGGCTGGCTAGCGTCGATCATAAACAGAATCAGATCCGCGCGTTGAACCGCGTCTTTGCTCTTCTCGATCCCGATTCGCTCGATCGTGTCCTCTGTGGCTCGGATTCCTGCAGTGTCTGTCAGGTAGACAGGGATCCCCTTGATCTGTATCCCCTCTTCGATGGTGTCCCTTGTCGTTCCGGGAATTTCTGTGACGATCGCTCTGGATTCTCCTAAAAGGGCATTCATCAATGACGACTTTCCAACGTTGGGGCGACCCACGATCGTGACGCGCAGCCCTTCTCGAATGAGTCTTCCAATATCGGCTGTAGCCCGCAGCCGGTCTATTTCATCGCCTATTGACGATATGCGTTCCTCCAGAACTTTATACTCCAATTCTTCGATGTCTTCATCAGGATAATCCATGTTGACTGCCAGTGCTACCAGCAGGTCCATAAGACCTTTTCGTAACTCTCTTATTCTTCTGGAAAGCGTCCCCTCCAGCTGCGCAAGCGCCAATGAAAATCCGGTTTCCGTTTTGGCTTTCACGACGTCGATCACCGCTTCTGCCTGAGACAAGTCGATCCTGCCGTTCAGGAAGGCTCTCTTTGTGAACTCCCCCGGTTCCGCCAGACGAGCTCCGTTTTCCAATGCAAGGGCTAGCGTCTTTGACAGAGAAATTACACTGCCGTGACAATGGATCTCCGCAACATCCTCTCTGGTGTACGTTGCCGGCGCCTCCATGAATACCGCCATTGCCTCATCGACCCGTTCTCCAGTCGATGGAGAAACCACATGTCCATATACTAATCGTCTATTAACAATAGGTGCTTCTTCAGTATTTGCAGCAGGTTGGAACAATAAGGATAAAATGTTCCGTGCTCGTTCTCCGCTGATTCTGATGATGCCGATCCCGCCCTCTCCGTAGGCCGTCGCGACGGCTGCTATGGTATCTTCCATGCACCTTCTCCTGCTTACTTTCCTGATTAAGAAGAATAACCTGCGTTGACCGCAGGTTATTGTTGTCTATTTCTGTTCGATGATCACCCTTCGGTACGGTTCTTCGCCTTCGCTTCTGGTCGTTACCCCTGCGCTCCTTTGAAGCGTTGCATGGATCACCTTGCGCTCATATGGATTCATCGGTTCCAGACGGACGCTCTTTCCGGTTCTCATAACCTTGTCAGCCAGACGGTTCGCCAACTGTTCCAACGTGCGTTCTCTCTTTTCCCGATAATTTTCTGCGTCAACGATCACGCGGCGATAGGCTTCCTTTTCCTTGTTTGCCACCAGACTTGTCAGATACTGGATCGAATCCAGGGTCTGCCCCCTCTTTCCTATGATCGTGCCGGAATCCTTACCTGAGATATCGAAGTAAAGACAGTCTTCATTTACCATTGCCTTGACTTCTACATCAAGATCCATCCGCGCGGTCATTTCCCTGAGGAAGTCCAACGCCGGACTTTCTTCAAGCGCAACCAGGTTTTCCGGTTTCTGGCGTACACGTACGCTTTCCCTGGAAGTGTTTCGATCCTTGGCTTTGCGCCTGCGATCGTCTCTTCTTTTTACTGCTTCGTTGCTGGCTTCGTCTTTGATCCGGGTCTCTTCTGCCGGCTTGGTTGTGGCAGTCATTTCCTTCGCAGGTGCCATTGTCGGAGCATTGCTCGTTGCCGGTCGTTCCTGACGGACAGGTTCGGGCATTGCTTCCTTGTGTTCTGTACGGGCAGACGCCTTTTGTACACGAACCTTCGCCAGTTTGGATCCCAGTCCAAAAAATCCCTTTGACGGTTCTTCCAAAACGACGATCTCCACTTGTTCTCTATCTAATCTGAGGTCTTTCAGGGCCAGTTCTACCGCTTCTTCAACGCTCCTGCCCCATTTTTCCGAAAAATCCATAGTTTACCTCCGTTGTAACGAGGCCATGGCCGTTGGCCTATGCCTTGCTCTTGGCAAATGTCTTGCTTGCTTCCTTTTTTGCTTTGAGTTTCTTCATGACCACGGTCTGAGCGATCATATACAGGGTTCCGACGAACCAGTACAGCGTCAGTCCAGACGGGAACGAACGTCCCATCCATACGATCATGACGGGAAAAAAGTATTTCATCATTTTCATCATGGCGTTGGCCCCACCCATATCTGAGGTGGGAGACATTGCCTGTGTCATACTAAAAGAAAAGAAGGTGGCGATTCCTGCAAGGATCGGCAGGATCCAGGGATCTGGTTGAGACAGATCCGGCACCCACAGAAAGGACTCATGTACCGCCATCAACATCTGCGGATCCGAGATAAAGGCAATGGGATTCCGCAGAAGAACGAACAGTGCCAGTATGATCGGCATCTGTATCAGCATCGGCAAGCATCCGCTGGCAGGATTGTACTTTTCTTCTTTGTAAAGCTCCATCAGCTTCATGTTAAGAAGTTCTTTGTCGTGGGAGTACTTCTTCTGTATCGCCTGCATCTTTGGTTGGAATTCCTTCATACGGGAAGAACTCTTGATTTGCGCAGCATACAACGGAAGAAGACATGTCCTCACAAAAATCGTGAACAGGATCAGCGCGATACCGTAACTGTTGATAAAATCATAAAGCAAGGCCAAGATCCATCCCATCGGTTGCGCGATGACGGCCATTACTTTTTCATATGTGGTCATTCGTTATCCTCCAATTTCATTTTAAAGGATCAAACCCGCCCGGATGAAGGGGGTTGCATTTCAAGATCCTTTTGATTCCCAGATAGCTACCCTTGAACGCCCCATACCTCTCCACTGCCTGGATGAAGTAAGACGAGCAGGTCGGATAAAACCGGCAGCTTGCCGGGAAAAATGGCGATATAATTTTTTGATACCCTTTGACGAAAAGGATAAGGATCCATTTCATGATCGCCACTCTTTACAAATTCTGTTTTCTGAGATTTGCTTTTTTTATTGCGGCTTCCATTGATTTTTTCACATCCGCATAGTTTCTGTCATTGATCGTGTTTCTCGCTATGAAAAGCAGGTCATAGCCGATCTTCAGGCTCTCTTCCAAGCCCCGGTGACTCTCTTTCAGCAGTCGCCTGGCACGATTTCGTTCTACGCTCTTTCCTACCTTCTTACTCGCCAAAAAAGCCCTTCGATTGTACGAAAGGCCGTTTTTCCGGTAAAGAAGGACCAAATATCTCTCTCCAACAGAACTACCTTTGTTGTACAACGCGGAAAAATCTTTCTGGTTTCTTAGAACATAGGGCTTCAGCATCAGGTTCTCCTCACGGGACGAAACAAAAAGACCACAGTTGCGGTCTCTATGCTGTCAGTGATTTTCTTCCTCTCAGACGTCTTCTCTTCAAGACATTTCTACCGTTCTTAGTGCTCATTCTCTTACGAAAACCATGTTCTTTGCTTCGCTGCCTTTTTTTCGGCTGGTATGTCATTTTCATATCGCATCCACCTCCTTTTCGATTGAACAATCGCCCACTGATTATACATTTATTCCATTTTGATGTCAAATATTTTTTCTATCGTTCCGCTGTTGACCAAATACCCCTTCGATTCTGCCAGGCGGTTCAAAAATGGTTCATCCAGTTCTGTCGTCGTCAGGAAAAGCTGCACGTCTGACAAGCTTTCCAGCAAAAACCAACGTCTCTCTTCATCGAGCTCGGATAGAACATCATCCAGCAGGAGAATCGGTTCCTCTACTTTTTCCTCTTTGATCAGTTGGATCTCTGCGAGCTTCATGGCCAGTGCCGCAGTTCTCTGCTGTCCCTGCGATCCGTAATGGCGGATATCGATGCCGTTCACAAGGATTTTGATATCGTCTTTGTGAGGACCTGTGGTCGTTGTTCGTTTTTGCTTGTCCTGTTTTCGATCGCGAAGAAGCGCTTGAAAAAAAGCTTCTTTCAATGCAACGACATCCGTTCCTTCTTCCATAGAGAAGCTTGGTTCATACTGCAGCTCCAATGTTTCTTTTCCATTGGTTATCTTTTCGTGCAACTCCCGGCTGATCACATCCAGAGTTTTTATAAAACCGCTTCGATCACGTATTATAACACTGCCATATTCCGCCAACGCCCGGTCCCAGACCGTCAGATTTTCTTCATCGATGGTATCCTGCCGAAGAAGCGCATTTCTCTGTTGCAGGATTTTTTTATACTTTCCAAGCGCTTTGTAATACACCGGCCGGAGTTGGCACAACTCTCTGTCGATAAATCGTCTTCTTTTTTCTGGTTCGTCTTTGACTATTTTCAGATCTTCCGGCGAAAAAACGACGATATAAGCGCCTTCCAGCAGATCGCTGTTCTTCTGTGCCTTACATCCATCAATTTTGATTGCTTTGCCATTCTTTGCAATCACGAATTCGATCCGGTTTTCCCTTTCGTTTTTGATAAACGTCGCCTTCACCCTGCATTGGTCTTCTTTAAAACGGATCATCTCCGAATCTTTTCCAGTGCGAAATGATTTGCCGATGCTCATCAAAGAGATCGCTTCTATGAGATTTGTTTTGCCCTGTGCATTTTGACCGGTTATTATGTTTACCTTTGGGTGAAACTTTACCGTCTCTTTAGTATAGTTTCTGAAATTCTCCAGTGTGAGTTCGGTGAAATACATGGTTAGAAGCCGGCGGAGATTCGGACCGGAAGAACGAGATACTCGTATGCGTTTCCTTCCAGAGGCCGAATCAGGCAAGGACTGACGCTGGTATTGAACTCCATTTTTACTTCTTCTTCATGGATCGCCTTCAAAACATCTAAAATGTACTTGGCATTGAATCCGATTTCCAAATCATTTCCTTCTTTTTGGACAAACACCTCTTCTTTTACATTTCCTTCCTCTGATCGGGATGTTATTATGATCTTATCACGGAAAATTGCGCATTTTATAAGATTGTTTTTCCCTTCTTTTGCTAGAAGAGAAGCTCTTTCCAGACTATCTGCCAACTCCCCTTTATTGACGATCACTGTACATTGGGATTCTTTCGGAAGGATTTCTTTGTATTTGATAAACTCACCTTCCATGATCCTTAAAACCACACGGGTATCTGCGAGTAAAATAACAGCCTTCTTTTCGTCGAGAATCAAATCGATTTCTTCTGCAGATTCTTCTTCTGTCAAAATCTTATAAAGTTCGCTCAATATTCTTGCTGCTATTATGATTTTTCTTTTTTCTGCATTTTTGATATCTTCTCTCGCAACCGCCATTCGGAAGCCATCGAGTGCTACCATCGTGATTCCATCTTCCTCCATCTCGATCAATATTCCTACTATGATTCCTTTGGATTCTTCGATACTGGCGGAAAATGCGGTCTTTTTTATCATTTCACGAAAGATATCCCTGTTCATCTTTCTTTTATCTTCTTCTTTGATGATACCAACGTTGGGAAATTCTTCCGCTGCCTGTCCAACGATCGTGAATTCCGAAGAGAGACAACGAATCGTCACACTGCCGTTTTCCTCTTCTATTTCTATTTCTTCATTTGGAAGTTTTCTTATGATGTCGCTGAAAAGTCTAGCGGAAACAACGATCGCTCCTTCATCCCAAACAGCAACCGGCAGCTTTTTTTCAATGCTAAGGTCTAAATCAGATGCTGCCAACTTCAACATGCCATCCTGGTTCACTTCAAGAAGTATTCCTTTCAGAATAGGGATCGTGGTCCTTGTTGTGACGGCCTTCGACACAGTGTTGAGTGCTTTGGACAGAAGTTGCTGGTTACAGGAAAATTTCATAGAAGCGCCTCCTTCTTTTTATAACTATAAAAAACAGTAGTAGTAGTAGGGGCTGTGGATTTGTGGATAAGCTCTGTGGACAAAGAAACACCAAACGAAAAGGGAGAATATTTCCTGTGGATAACTCTGTCGACAAGCACATCTTTCTCAATCCGCACGGATCGCTTCCTCTATATTGAGGATCACTTCCTTTAAGACATCGTTGGTTCTCAGCTCGGTGTTTATTTTCTCGCAGGCGTGCAAGACAGTGGTGTGGTCCCTGTTTCCAAAATAGTCTCCTATCTTTGGCAAAGAAAGATCTGTCATCGTACGGCAGATGTACATTGCTACCTGCCTTGGAAATGCAAGATTCCGCGAGCGCTTGGCAGATTCCATATCCGAAATCTTTATATTGAAATGACGGCAGACGTGCTTTTTGATCATCTCTGGCGTCACATCTTTATCGTTCAGTGTGAAAACATCGCTTAGAACTTCCTTCGCCAACTCTTTGTTGATCGGCTGTCCGGTAAGGGAGGAATAGGCGACCACCCGAATGAAGGCTCCTTCCAACTCACGGATGTTGAATTTGATCTTGTCCGCGATCGTCTCTATGACTTCCATAAAGGCATCATCGACAGGAATGTCTTCCAGTTCGGCTTTTTTGCATAGAATTGCCACCCTTGTCTCGAAATCCGGTGGTTGGATATCAGCGATCAGCCCCCACTCAAAACGGGAGCGAAGCCGCTCTTCCAACGTTGCGATAGCCTTGGGAGGACGGTCGCTGGAGAGAACGATCTGCTTGTTCGCGTCATAAAGGGTGTTGAAGGTGTGAAAAATTTCTTCCTGGACGCTCTCTTTCTTTTCGATGAACTGGATGTCGTCGATCAGCAAAACGTCAATGCTCCGGTATCGCTTTCGAAACTCTGCGGTTTTATTTTCCCGGATCGCGCGGATCAGTTCGTTGGTAAACATTTCCGATGAAACGTAAAGCACCTTGAGTTCCGGAGATTTTCGGAGAAGATTGTGGCCGATGGCGTGCATCAGATGCGTTTTCCCCAGACCGGCACCCCCGTAGAGAAACAAAGGGTTGAACGCTGTGGTTAAAGGCTTGTCTGCCACCGCCATGGAAGCAGCATGGGCAAAATAGTTGTTGCTTCCAACGACAAAGGTGCTGAACACGTATTTGGGATTCAGATAAAGCTCATCTGTGTATGTGCGGTTTAGAGTGTTCGCCTTTGCCGCCTGTGCGGTTTCGACCTCGTCCTTGTCTAAAAAAACCGGGGTCAGACGTATGCCAAAAGCATGCTTGATCGCGGTTTCGATGACGCTGCGATACCGACCTTCCAACAGGTTCTTGCCGACGCCATCACCAAGCACAAGAAAAAGCTGACCCTTTTCTTCGTCCAGCCGAAACGGCGTCAATGGATCGATCCAGGTGTCAAAACTGATCGGAGTCAACTCCGGCTTCAAATATTCCAGTGTTTTTTCCCAAGATTTCGTAATGTCATTCATCGCTGCCGTCCTTTGGGTGATTCGGGGGGGAAGTCTCGTTTCTTTATCATACAAAAAAAGTTATCCACAGACAAGTGCAAAGAAGCAAATAAGACAAATAAATTTCTGCAAGGGTTATTCACAAGCTGTGGATAAAACCATCCACACAAGAAACCGATCCACAAGTCGACCCGACACACATATATTGGAAAATAATGTGCCCGCAGGCGTCAAAAATCGCGCCCCTGACGGTCGAAAACGAACGAAAGGGAAAACCGGGACCATTTCTATAAAAACATTGTAAAATCTCCAGATTTACGCTATAATAAACTGTCAAAAACGCTACGAATATTCGTATGCGATTTCTTATATCAGGAGGATCCGATATGGCGGCAGCCGACGTAACACAACAACTATACAACGCAGAGCAGATTCAGGTTTTAGAGGGTCTTGAGCCGGTACGAAAGCGTCCCGGCATGTACATTGGAACCACCGGACCAAGAGGATTGCACCATTTGGTTTATGAGGTGGTCGACAACAGTATCGACGAAGCCCTTGCCGGGTATTGCAAGAATGTCACAGTCGTGATCCAGCAAGACAATTCCATCGTCGTAGAAGACGACGGTCGGGGAATGCCGGTAGATCTTCATCCAAAGCTCAAACTTCCCGCAGTGGAGGTCATTCATACGGTACTCCACGCAGGTGGAAAGTTCGGTGGCGGAGGGTACAAGGTGTCCGGCGGTCTTCATGGCGTCGGAGCTTCTGTCGTGAACGCGCTGTCGGAAATCATGGTCGTCGAGATCAAACGTAACGGCAACATATATCGTCAGACTTATTCCAGGGGCAAGACCGTGACGCCATTGGAGATCGTAGGCGAATCAGGAAAGAAGACCGGTTCCCGTACGATGTTCAAACCGGATGCTGAGATCTTTGAGGAAATGGATTTCCATTACGACACACTGGAGCACCGTCTACGAGAGATGGCGTTTCTCAACAAGGGCATCAAAATCACCTTAAAGGATGAACGGGAAGGACAAAAACGCCAAGAGACATTCCATTACGAAGGCGGAATCAAAGAATTCGTAAAACACATGAACAAAAACAAAGAGGTCATCCATCCGGATGTCATCTATTTTACCTTAGAAAAAAAGGACCTTGAGGTCGAGATCGCGATGCAGTATACCGATCGCTATAACGAGCTCATCCTTTCCTATGCCAACAACATCAACACCACAGAAGGCGGAACCCACATGATCGGCCTGAAAGCCGGCCTGACGCGGGTGATCAACGATTATGCCAAAAGAAACAAATTCATAAAGGACAACGAGGAAGCCTTGTCTGGCGAAGACGTGAGAGAAGGACTGACCGCTATCGTATCGGTCAAGCTGACCTCTCCACAGTTTGAAGGGCAGACAAAGACAAAGCTTGGAAACAGCGAGATGCGAGGCTTTGTCGAAACGACCACAAACGAAAACTTGATGGCCTTCCTGGAAGAAAACCCTCAGCAGGCCCGCATCATTCTCGACAAGTGCCTTCGGGCAGCCAGAGCAAGGGAAGCGGCGAGAAAAGCCAGAGACCTCACCCGGAGAAAAGGAGTACTGGATTCCATCGCTCTTCCGGGCAAGCTGGCCGATTGTTCCGAAAAGGATCCTGCCCTTTCGGAAATTTTCCTCGTGGAAGGAGATTCCGCCGGCGGTTCCGCAAAAATGGGCAGAGACAGAAAGCGGCAGGCCATCCTCCCATTAAGAGGAAAGATCCTGAACGTGGAAAAGGCCAGACTGGACAAGATCTTAAATTCAGAAGAAATAAAAAACATGATCACGGCCTTTGGCTGCAGCATCGGCGAGGAATTCAATGCGGATAAACTGCGCTATCACAAGATCATAATCATGACCGACGCTGATGTGGACGGCGCTCATATCCGTACACTTCTTCTGACGTTCTTCTACCGGTACATGAAGCCGCTGATCGAAGGCGGATATGTCTATATCGCCCAACCGCCTTTGTATCGAACAGCGAAGGGCAAGGAAGTCTACTACACCTATACGGAACGAGAGCAGGAAAAACTTCTCAACGAGATCGGCAGACAGGGAATCAAAGCTCCCCAGCGCTACAAAGGTCTTGGAGAGATGGATGCGGAGCAGCTTTGGGAAACCACCATGGACTTCGACAAACGGACGCTGGTTCAGGTCACCGTTGACGACATGCCTGCCGCAGACGAGATTTTCACCGTGTTGATGGGGGACAAAGTGCCGCCGCGGAAAAAATTCATAGAAGACAATGCGAAATACGTGCAAAACCTGGATGTGTAAACCGGGAAACAGCAGAACATACAGCCAACAGAAGGAGACACGGAGACTATGAGTTTTCTGGAAGACACAAAACTGATCCAAACAGAGATACACGACGAAATGAAAAACTCCTATATCGATTATGCCATGAGCGTTATCGTAGGAAGGGCGCTGCCTGACGTTCGGGATGGTCTGAAGCCGGTCCATCGGCGCATCCTGTTTGGCATGTCGGAGCTGGGATTGACACCGGACAAGCCCCATAAAAAATCCGCCCGTATCGTCGGAGAAGTACTCGGTAAATATCATCCCCATGGAGATAGTTCGGTTTACGACGCAATGGTCCGCATGGCCCAGGAGTTTTCCATCCGCTACATGCTTGTGGACGGACACGGAAATTTCGGATCGGTGGATGGCGACAGCGCCGCCGCAATGCGGTATACCGAAGCGAGAATGACACCGTTTGCCATGGAAATGCTGAGGGATATCGACAAGGAAACCGTCAATTTCACTCCCAATTTCGATGGAGAAGAAAAAGAACCGGAGGTTCTCCCTTCCCGCTTCCCCAACCTTTTGGTCAACGGAAGCAACGGCATCGCCGTCGGCATGGCAACCTCGATCCCACCCCACAATTTGGGTGAGATCATAGAAGCCGCGATTTTAATGATCGACGAGCCAGAAGTTGACATCAACGATCTGATCAAAATCGTGAAAGGTCCGGATTTCCCCACCGGCGCGATCATCATGGGGAAAAATGCAGCGAAACAGGCCTACCGAACCGGGCAAGGCCGGGTTTTGGTGCGCTCGAAAACGGTCATTGAAGAGACGAGCAAAGGGAGACAGCAGATCATCATCAGCGAGATCCCTTATCAAGTCAATAAAGCCAGGGTCATCGAAAAAATTGCGGATCTCGTAAAGGAAAAGAAACTGGACGGGATCTCCGATATCCGAGACGAATCCAACCGCAAGGGCATGCGAATCGTCATTGAGCTCAAAAGAGACGCTAACCCGCAGATCACGCTGAACCGCCTGTTCAAACACACCCAGTTGCAGGAAACCTACAGCATGATTCTGATCGCATTGGTGGATGGGCAACCGAAATTGTTGAACCTCCAGCAGATGCTGTTCCATTATCTCGAGCATCAAAAGGATGTGGTCACACGGAGAACCCAGTACGATCTCAGAAAAGCGGAAGCGAGAGCTCATATTCTGGAAGGGTTGCGCATCGCATTGGACAACATCGACGCGGTGATCAAAACCATACGGGAGAGCTACAACGACGCCAAACAGAGGTTGATGGACAACTTTGGATTGTCGGACATCCAGGCGCAGGCGATCCTCGACATGCGTCTTGCAAGACTGCAGGGCCTTGAGAGAGAAAAAATCGAAGCGGAGTATACAGAGCTGATGCGACTGATCGACTGGTACAAAAAAGTACTTGCCGACGAAGCGATTTTAATGAGCATCATCAAAGAAGAGTTGACAGAGATCAAGACAAAGTTCTCTGACAAGCGCCGCACCAAGATCATGCCAGACGCGGAAGAAATCGATGAAGAAGACATGATCCAGGAGCAGAAGGTGGCAGTCACCCTGACTCATCTGGGTTACATAAAGAGATTGTCTTCCGACACCTACAAGACCCAACGCAGGGGCGGTAAAGGGATCACCGGCTTGACGACGAGAGATAACGATTTCGTCAAAAATCTCTGCATCACGTCGACCCACGACTACCTGATGTTTTTCACCAATACAGGAAAAGCCCACCGCATCAAAGCATACGAGATTCCGGAAGCCCAAAGAACAGCCAAAGGGACCCCGGCTGTGAATTTCCTCAATTTGATGCAACGGGAACGCATCACGGCAATGATTCCGATCCAGGAATTCTCGCCGGACAAGTTCTTGATCTGTGTCACGAAGAAGGGGATCATCAAGAAAACCGACTTGTCCCAGTTTGACACCAATCGGAAAACAGGCCTGATCGCCATCAACCTGAAAGAAGGAGACGAACTGATCGGAACCCAGATGACCACCGGTTTCAAAAACGTGATCATCGTCACAAAGAAAGGCAAGTGCATTTGCTTCAAAGAAGAGGATGTCAGGCCAATGGGACGACTTGCCGGCGGAGTCCGCGCGATCACACTGGAAAAGAACGATGAAGTCGTGGCGATGGAGTTGGCAGAAGCCAACGAGCAGCTCATGGTCGCCACCAAATCCGGATACGGCAAGCGCACATCCGTAAAAGAGTACAAGGTCCAGGCACGGGGCGGCAAGGGATTGCTGACCTATGACAAGGGTAAATTTGAAAAGACCGGAGAACTGATCGGCGCAATGGTCGTCAATGAAAACGATGAAATATTGCTGATCAATTCCGACGGCATCATCATACGGATCCGGGCGGACGAGGTGTCAAAACTTGGTCGGGCGACGCAAGGTGTCAAGATCATGCGGGTCGCTGAGGACTCCAACATCATTTCCATGGCCAAGGTGATACGAGCGGAAGACAGCTTCGAAGAACTGGAAGAATCAGAGTTGAGCTTAGAGGACCAAACAGAGGATCTGGCAGATGATCAGATCGAACTGGAGATCGGGAAAGAATAAGCTCATTGGCCGTCTGTTTGAGAAACAGCCCAGAGGGTATAGTTTTCGGGAGGACATCAGTATGACACTAGAGATCCAAAGAAGCTTCAATGAACAGGAAGAACGTTGGGAGATCAGGCCCGAGGGCGAAGTGGACATATCCAATGCACCACTTTTGCGATCGGCACTTGACGAAGCATTCCTGGAAAAACAAGGGGATATTCTGCTCCGGTTCGATGGGCTTTCCTACATGGACAGCACCGGACTGGGGGTCATCATCGGCGCCTATGGCCGAATGAAAGACAATGGATTTACCCTCACCTTGCACGAACCGAGGGAAAACATCACCAAGCTTCTTCGGATCACCGGTCTCGACCGGCTCCTGTGTCCCGAACTCTGTGAATCTTAAAAGGAGAGAACAATGGCGGATTTGTTAAAATTCTCGGTCCCGGGAAAGGCCGAATACGTGGGAACCGTGCGAATGGCGATCTCATGCCTTGCCAATTCTGCAGGTTTCGACGTAGAAGCCATCGAAGACATCAAGGTTGCAGTCTCGGAAGCCTGTTCCAATGCGGTGTGCCATGGAACCGGCGGAGAACTTTGTAGCTATGAGGTTTTTTGTGAACTGGGAGAGGATCGGTTCATTGTTTCGGTGATTGATCAATCCGGTGGTTTTGACGTGAATGAGTATGAGGAGCCGGCACCGGACTCTCTGAAAGAGGGCGGTCTTGGCATTTTCATCATCCGGGCGTTGATGGACGAAGTTGATATTTTCACAGAGTTGGGAATCGGCACAAGGATCAAAATGGTCAAGTACGCAAGGTAGGACAGTCGAAAGGTGTCACTTAATGACCTCAGTAGAAAAAAGCGACAATAACAAGCTTTTTGAGGAATACAGCCGTACAAGGGACGTCGATCTGCGCAATCGGATCGTCGAACGCTATTTGTACATGGTTGATATTTTGGCGAAAAAATACATCAACAAGGGCGTGGACTTTGACGATCTCTATCAGATCGGTTCCATGGCTTTGGTTTTTGCAGTGGAGCGGTTCGATCCTTCCAAGGGATATGAGTTCACTAGCTTTGCTACGCCCACCATCATCGGGGAGATCAAGCGATACTTCAGGGACAAGGGTTGGGCGATGAAGGTCCCGAGAAAGTGGAAGGAGATCTCTTCCAAACTACCGGAAGCAAAGGACACGTTGAGTCAACGACTGGGAAGAAGCCCGAAGGTCAGCGAAATTGCCGAATACCTTGGACACAGCGAAGAGGATATCCTGGAGGCCATGGAAAGCGGACAGGCTTATGGGACCTACTCGTTGCAGCAAACCTTCGATGACGGCGGAAACGATGGCGAATCATCGATTTTTGAACGGTATGCAGCAAAGGAAGAGACCGGATACAGCAATTTCGATCACGCGGACTTAGTCAAAAACGTGATGTCGAAACTGTCCGAACAGGAAAAGAAAGTGTTTCAAATGCGCTTTTTCGATTCCAGGACCCAACAAGAGATCGCCAGTGAGATGGGAGTCTCGCAGATGACCATCTCACGACTGGAAAAGAAGCTCAAGGAACGATTCAAAGAAGAATATTTCAAATAGCGAACGGAGGCATCATGAGTCGAGTATTTTCAGGTGTTCAGCCAACGGGAAACATCCATATCGGCAACTACCTTGGAGCATTGAAGCAATTTGTGGAACTGCAGGAAGAACACGATTGTATATACTGCATCGTAGATCTCCATTCCATTACTCTGCCGCAAGACCCTGCTTTGCTGAGAAAAAACATCCTGGACGTGGCGGCACTCTATTTGGCAGTCGGACTCGACCCCAAGCGATCCATCGTATTTGTCCAGTCCGGTGTTCCTGCCCATGCGGAACTTGCCTGGATCCTGATGTGCAATTCCTATACCGGTGAGTTGTCGCGGATGACCCAGTTCAAGCAAAAAAACAAGGGTAGGGAATCAGCGCCGGCGGGTCTTTTTACCTACCCCGTGCTAATGGCAGCCGATATACTTCTCTACGATACCGACATCGTTCCTGTCGGAAACGATCAAAAGCAACACATCGAACTGACAAGGGACATCGCCATTCGCGTCAACAATGTCTATGGAGAGACTTTTGTGGTTCCCGACGGACGATTCCTGAAGACAGGAGCGAGGATCATGTCTCTTGACGATCCGACGTCTAAAATGAGCAAGAGCGCAGAAAATCCTCTCAGCCGAATCTCTCTTCTCGATGGACCTGACATAGTAAAAAAGGCGATCATGCGCTCAACCACCGACTCAGAGGGATCCATACGCTACAGCAGAACGGAGAAACCGGGAATCAGCAATCTTCTCACCATTTACAGCGTCTTTTCCGGTAAATCCGTTAAGGCTCTGGAAAAGCAATACGAAGGACAAGGGTACGGCACGCTGAAGAAAGATCTGGTTGAGGTCGTCTGGGAATCACTGGCCCCGATCCAGGAGAAATACAAGAACATCCGCGAATCAGAGGAATTGCTCCACATATTGGAAGAGGGAGCGGAACGGGCGGCGACCATCGGCGCGGCGACCATGAAGCGAGTGAAGGACCGGTTCGGTCTCGGTCTGAAGTAAGGGAAAGGAAAGCAGCATGAACAACACAAAGAAACTTGAATTGCAAGGAATAGCAAATGACATCCGAATCGATATCATCCGAACCCTCTTTCTTGCCGGCTCCGGCCACCCGGGAGGGTCTTTGTCAGCAACGGACATCCTGTCAGTCCTGTTCTTCGATGAGATGAATGTCGATCCGGCAGACGTTCACATGAAGAACCGGGACAAGTTTGTCATGTCAAAAGGCCACGGTGCGCCTGTACTTTACGTAACGATGGCCCACAAGGGGTTCTTGCCCAGAGAAGAGCTCAAAACGCTTCGAAAGTTTGGGAGTCGTCTCCAAGGACACCCGGACATGAAGCTTCTGCCGGGAGTGGAGATGTCCACCGGTTCACTGGGACAAGGATTTTCCGCGTCGGTGGGCATGGCGATCGCCGGCAAACTGGACCAAAGTCCGGGAAGAGTCTACACCATGCTGGGTGACGGAGAAATGCAAGAAGGCCTTGTGTGGGAAGCGTTCATGGCAGCAGCCCACTTCGGCCTCGACAATCTGACAGTGATCGTCGATTGGAACGGACTACAGATCGACGGAAAGAATGACGATGTCATGTGCATCACTCCCGTAGCGGAAAAGATCAGAAGCTTTTGCTGGGAAACGATCGAGATCGACGGTCATGACATCGAGGCCATCGCCGATGCCCTCGCGCAAGCCAAAACGGTGAAAGGAAGGCCGGTAGCCATCATAGCCAAGACCATCAAAGGCAAAGGCGTCTCCTTTATGGAAGACAACCACAACTGGCATGGAAAAGCGCCCAACGAGGAAGAAGCCAGGCTGGCGCTTAAGGAATTGGGAGGCGAATGGGAATGGTAGATAAGATAGCAACAAGACAGGCCTATGGTGAGATTTTGGTTGAGCTCGGGTCGAAAGATGAAAACATCGTCGTTTTGGATGCCGATCTGTCAGGGTCCACGATGACCAAATTTTTTGCAAAAGAGTTTCCTGAACGCTTTTTCAACGTAGGCGTTGCGGAACAGAATCTTTGCGGTATCGCCGCAGGCGTCGCACTTTCCGGAAAAACAGTATTCGCCAGCAGCTTTGCCATGTTCGCGGCGGGCAGAGCGTATGAAATCGTGCGGAACAGTATCGGCTACACCTCCGCCAATGTGAAGATCTGCGCCACCCATGCCGGAGTCACGGTGGGAGAGGACGGAGGAAGTCACCAGTGCATCGAAGATCTGGCATTGATGCGAAGCATCCCGGGAATGACAGTCATCAACCCAGCCGATGCGGTGTCCGCCAAAAAATTGATCGCTGCCGCGGCTGCTTTGAAGGGTCCTGTCTACGTTCGTCTCGGGAGAGCCGCGGTACCGACGCTTTACAGTGAAGAAGATACAGTAGAGATCGGCAAGTCTATCACGGTGAGAGAAGGAACCGATGTGACCGTGATCGCTACCGGTGTACTGGTCAACGAGGCAATGATCGCGGCAGAAAATCTCAAAGAACAGGGAATTAACGTGCGGGTGCTCGATATGCATACGATCAAACCGATCGATGTCGATGCGATCTGCAAAGCTGCCAGAGAGACCAAGAGGATCGTGACCGCTGAGGAGCATAATGTTCTCGGAGGATTGGGCGGAGCGGTTTCTGAGGTTCTCGCGAAGCATTGTCCGGTTCCAATGCGGTTCGTCGGCATACAAGATATCTTTGGAAAGTCGGGAAAGCCGGCGGAACTACTAAAAGAATACCACCTGGTGGCATCGGATATCGAAGAGGCGGTCAAGGAGCTGATCGGAGAAGCGTGATGCAAATCGGATTTGACGTAGGCGGTTCGAAGATCGCAGCCGGAATCGTCAACAAAAACAAAAAAATTATTGCGAAAAGGGTGATCCCCTTTCCGCAGGGAAAACCATATCAAGAGATCGTATCAACAATGGTCGGGATGGCAAAAGCGCTCGCCGGGGATGTGGAACAGACTCTCGCCGAGATCCGTTCGGTCGGGGTTTCTGTTCCCGGTACCATCGACAGACAAGGGGAAAGGGTCATTGACGCCCACAACCTCGGATTCCATGATGTTCCGTTGAAAGAAGCGCTTACTCTTCATATGCCGGAGATGGAAGTGCGTATTGCGAATGACGCAAATGCGGCAGCTCTTGCAGAGCTCCATGCCGGAGCGTTTCGCGGATGCCGTACTGCGGTTCTTTTGACACTGGGCACGGGAGTCGGCGGCGGGCTGATCCTGGGAGGGAAAATGTTCAACGGCGGCTTGGGACATGGGGTGGAATTGGGTCACATGTGCCTTCAATTCGGCGGCCCTTTGTGCACCTGTGGCAATCTTGGCTGTGTGGAGACCCTGTGCAATGCGCCTTGGTTGATCAGACAATCCAGTCAGGCGACCGATGCAAAAATGGTGATCGACGCCGCCAAAGAAGGCGACGTCGCTGCAAAAAACATTTTTGATCGTTATGTGGATCAGCTCAGTTCAGCCATCGTTTCCTGCACCAATCTATTGGATCCGGAGGTCGTCGCGCTGGGCGGCGGTGTCAGTCTGGCCGGTGAATTCCTTTTCGCTCCGCTTCGGGAGCAAGTCCTTCGTAAATCCTTCTTCCACCATCCTTATAAGATCGTTCCGGCGACCCTTGGAAACGATGCGGGCATCATTGGCGCGGCCATGCTGGCCATCAATGAAGCAGAAGCAGCCCGTATTTAAAACAGATGTTCCGGGTAAAGGCCGTCATTTTGCATTTTTGAAATCGCCTTCGCTACCGGTTCCAGATCTTCCTTATAAGTGACGCCGTACCACTGATCCCTGGATTCCAGGACGCGGACCGTCGCTTTTTTTTCGTTTACAAGATCGCCGATCACTCGGGGCAGAAGAAACTCGGCTTTGAGAGGGTTTTCCGAAAAGGCCTGCCTCAGGAACTGGGGAAACCGCTGTTCAAGCTCGTCTAAAAATTCCGTCGTCAGACCCCAAAGGTTCATGGATACCGTTGTGCCGACAGGTATCGGTTCCCACGTGGCTCCCTCGTCTTCCGTAAAAGCGATTCCATCGCCCTGTCGTTCGATGCGAAGTCGCTCGTCGATCGAGGTAAGATAGCCGTTATTGGTGTTGCAGACACCACGTGTCACATGTCCATTGTCGGTCAAGGTATTTTCGATCCGATAACCAACCATGGAAAAAGGATACAAGTTCGTGCTGCTTTCTTCCTTCTGTAAATGCTCATAGATGACGTGAAAGGCATCCCGGCCGTAGTAATCGTCTGCGTTGATCACAGCAAAAGGTCCGTCGATGATCTGTTTGGCGCAGAGGATCGCATGGCTGGTGCCCCATGGCTTGACTCGTCCTTCGGGGACGGAAAATCCTGAAGGAAGTGGCTCCAGAGATTGAAAAACGTAGTGAACTTTGATTTTCTCTTTGACTTTGTCCCCGATCAGTTGACGGAACTCCTGCTCGATTTCTTTTTTTATGATGAAAATGACGGTTTCAAACCCGGCATCGATTGCGTCATACAGAGAAAATTCAATGATAGGCTCCCTGTTTTTACCGACCGGGGCCAGTTGCTTGAGGCCGCCGAAACGACTTCCGATCCCGGCAGCCATGATGACCAGTATAGGTTTTTTCATATATGTCCTCCTTCTTTGTCCGCTCTCTGCAGACAAGTTTGTACTCTTTCATACTATAATACTTCCGATTAGGATGCAAGCGGACCGGGGAACGATGGACACCGGCGGAAGCCCCATGCTATAATTGTTCCATCTTTAAACGGTATCGTACGAGGAGCACCTATGAAACTCATTGCCAACATACCATTCGCCTTTTGGTTCCTGACACTACTTCACCGTCTTCGCCCTTTGCGAGGATCGATCCATCGTCACGTGAGCACAGGAGACGTTCTGTCGGAACGGAGAGACATCCGAAAAGCCGAAGACCTTTTCGGCGATTTTTTGGTGAAGAAAGCCGGGATCCGTTTGGAAACCACCGGGCAGGAGAACGTTCCGGAAGGTCCGGTCGTCTTTGTGTCCAATCACCAGAGCTACTGGGACATACCGGTCTTCTTTGCCGCAGTGAAGAGCAAACCCTTCGGGTTTGTAGCAAAATCAAGCCTTCGTAAGATCCCCGGGTTCGGAAATTGGATCAAGGACGTGCGAAGCGTGTTCATCGAGAGAGAGGATGCCAGAGCGTCTCTTCGCGCCATAGAAGAAGGCATCGGACTGATCCGACAGGGATTTTCACTGGTCATTTTTCCGGAAGGAACCAGAAGCCGAAGCGATCAGATGGGGGAATTCAAAAAAGGAAGCCTTCGACTTGCCACAAAAGCCGGGGTGCCTGTCGTTCCGGTCACCCTGGATGGAACCTACCGGGCATTTGAAGAATCCGGAAGGATTCGCCCCGCGACGATCAAAGTCACCATCCACAAAGCCATCGAAACCAAAGATCTCGGAAAGCGGGAAGCCGGCGAATTGGCAGAGGTGGTGGAGGAAATCATAAGAAAGCAACTGGAGGAGAAGTCGAAATAGTGCTTGCAAACCCAAGGTTCTATGGTATACTATCTAAGCATTGCATATGCGAACAACGCAAATAATATGCTCCTTGCCTTGAAAAAGGCCATTTTAGTCCATGAGGAGGTGAAAAAATGAACAAGTATGAAGTCATGTTCATCGTCGAGTCTACTTTAGAAGACGACAAGAGAGAAGCAACTGTTGAAATGGTCAAAGAGATCATAGCAGCAGAGGGCGAAGTCGGAAAAGTAGATGTCTGGGGCATGAGAAGACTCGCCTATCCGATCCAGAAGAAGAACGAAGGATACTATGTGGTGATCGAGTTTTCCGCTTCGCCCGATTTCCCGACCGAGCTTGACCGAAGGCTCAAGATTTCCGACAATGTCATCCGGCACATCATCATCAACAAAGACGAAAAGTAATCTACTTCCGGCCGCATGAAACGGCCCGCATTTGCGGGACGGTATCGGGCATGCAGAATGCGAGGAGTGACAGGATGAACAATGTAGTTTTGATCGGCAGATTGACCAAAGACCCGGAGCTTCGCTACATCCCTCAAAGCGAGACTGCAGTCGCCAATTTCACGTTGGCGGTGGATCGTCCCCTTGCGAAGGAGAAAACAGCGGACTTCATCCGCATCGTAGCCTTTGGAAAGACCGCAGAGCTTTGCGAGCGATTTTTAGTCAAAGGACGGTTGGTTGGCGTACAAGGCAGGATCCAGACAGGAAGCTTCAAAGCCCAGTCGGGAGAAACCAAATATACGACGGAAGTCTATGCCGACAGGGTCGAATTTCTGGAGTGGGGAGACAAGGGCGGTTCCGATAACGAAGAACGCAAGACAAAGCCATCCCAGATGATTCCCGAAGGCTTCCAGGCGCTGGAAGACGACGATGACATTCCATTTTAAACGAAGGAGGACAGGATCATGATTGAAAAAAGGCGTGGTTTTCGCAGAAAAAAAGTGTGCCAGTTTTGTGCAGACAAAACGGAAACCATTGATTACAAAGATGTTGAAAAACTGAAAAAGAACGTGACCGACCGGGGAAAGATTCTCCCCAAGCGTATCACAGGAAGCTGTGCAAAACACCAGAGAGAAGTCACGACAGCTATCAAAAGGGCCAGAATCGTAGCACTTCTCCCCTATACCGCCGACTAAGCGAACCCCAAAAAGCCTTTGCCCTTTGCAAGGGCTTTTTCCTTCGCGCCATCTTCCACAACAGAAAGACTTTGTGGTATAATGAAAAACCGACATCTGCGAAGAGAGGAACCTGGCCGCAAGCTTTGGCCTTGAGGATCACAGAATGGCAAATAAAATTTTTAAGGATATTCTGAGCCCGCATCTAAAAGCAGGAACCATCATCATGTTCCTCTTTGCATTGGGGCTTTTGTATTTTAATGTTTATGCGGGGATCCCTGCACTCGTCCTGACCATCGGATACTTTGTCTACTCCGGAAAGATCTATCGACGCCGCACGATGGATTTCCAAGAGTACGCGGAAGCCGTCTCGAAGGATATGGAGGATACGGTGCGGCTTTTTTTGTACCACAATCCTCTCCCTCTCTGCATGATCGACAATCGCAACGTGCTGCTTTGGTTCAATGACAAATTTCTCGAGCTGTTTGAGGACGCCAGGATGATGAATTCGTCCATGGCTGAGTTGGCCGGAATCCAATACTACGATTTCGCTGAAAAGGAAGCGGGGGGAAAACCCCTGCTGCTCCATCGACAGGACAAGATTTACCGTATCCTTCATTCCCGTCCGGAAAAGGGAAAGGAAGGCAGCATAATGCTCTGCTTTACCGATGTCAGCGGATACGAAAAGCTCAAGACATTATATAGCGACGAACGAATCTGCTACGCCTATATCAACGTGGACAACTACGACGAATTGGTTGCAAGCTCGCCGGACGACCGAAAATCGGTCCTGGCCGCCCAGATCGAGTCCACGATCCGGCAGTGGGCTTCCAAGATGGCAGGAACCCTTGTGAAATACAAAAGTGGAAAGTACTTCGTCGTTTTCGAGCAGAAAAATGTTGAAAAACTCGAAGCAGGCAAATTTTCTATTTTGGATGAGATCCGCTCCCTGGAGACCGACGCCGATTTTCCCGCGTCGCTGTCCATTGGCATCGGTATCGGAGGCAAGAGTCTGCCCGATCTGGAAAACTACGGACTGGCAGCGCTGGATCTCGCTTTGGGAAGAGGCGGCGACCAGGCGGTCATCAAGAGAAAGAGCAAAACAGAGTACTACGGCGGGAAATTACAGACGGTCGAGAAAAGAAACAAAGGGAAATCGAGGATCATGGCCCATGCCCTGCGGCAACTGATCGATCAGTCAAGCAAAATATTGGTCATGGGACATAAAAATCCGGATATGGATTGCTTTGGCGCCGCTCTTGGTGTTGCCCGCATCGTTAAGAATCGCGGGAAAGAAGCGTCGATCCTGATCGACAGTTACGGAAAACCGATCCGAAAGCTCTATGAGAAGGCCAACGAGACAGGCCTGTATCGCTTTATTTCCGTCGACGAAGCCAAGGCCTTCGTAGACAAGGACACCTTGCTGATCATTGTGGACACCCATCGCCCGGTATTGCTGGATTCTCCAGAACTCCTCAATGTGACCGACAAAGTGGTCGTGATCGACCACCACCGAAAGTCCGAGGACAGCATCGATACCGCCACATTGACATATATGGAGACCTACGCGTCATCCACTTCGGAGCTGATCACAGAACTCTTCCAGTATTTGAGCGACGGGAAAAAGAACATCGACAAGCTGGAAGCGGAAGCTCTGCTGGCAGGGATCACGGTGGACACCAAAAGCTTCTCCATCAAAACAGGAGTCAGAACCTTTGAAGCAGCGTCCTGGCTGCGACGTAACGGCGCAGATACCGCAAGTGTCCGACAATTCTTCCAGACAGATATGGATTTTTTCAAGCTTCGCGCGTCTATCATAGCCGAAGCCGAGATCCTTCCCAAAGGCATCGCATTTTCCGTCTGTTATGGGCAACATGCCAATATTCAAATATTGACATCCCAGGCAGCCGACGAGCTGCTCAACATACAGGACATTCGGGCAAGCTTTGTCATCGGGGCAAGTGATACCGGACAGACTGTGGTCAGCGCCAGATCTCTCGGTGAAGTCAATGTGCAGACGGTGATGGAAAAAATGGGCGGTGGTGGACATTTGGCTACAGCAGGAGCCCAACTCAACAAGACAGTAGAGGAAACCATCGAGGATCTGAAAGAGTTGATCCGCGAAATATAAAGGTAAAGTGAGGTACTGAACCATGAAAGTGATACTTCTACAGGATGTGAAGGGACTTGGCAAGGCGGGACAAGTCGCCAAGGTCAGCGATGGTTATGCCCGCAATCTTCTCATCCCCAAAGGCCTGGTCAAAGAAGCGACCGACGGCAACCTCAGAGAAATGGAACGACAAGCAGCCATAAATGAGGCAAAGCAGGAGAAGGAGCTTGGAGAAGCAAAAGAAAAGGGAGAAGCAATCAGTCGAATTGAAGTCAAGATCCGCACCAAGGGCGGGGAAGGTGGACGTCTCTTTGGCTCCATTACAGCAAAGGACATCGCCGATGAGCTGGCAAAGCAACATGGCATCGAAATCGACAAACGGAAATTTTCGATCACCAATCCGATCAAACACACCGGAGAACACATCGTTGACATCAAACTGCACGCAGAAGTCACAGCCAAGCTTCGCGTGATCGTAGAAGTGTAATGAGGAAGATGCGATGAGCCGAATGGAACGGATCCCACCCCACAGCGACGAAGCGGAAAAGTCAGTCCTTGGATCCATCATACTCGACAAGGAAGCCCTTTATGAGGTTCTGGAAATTCTGCGGGACGATGATTTTTACAGTGAAATGCATCAGGAGATCTATCGGGCGGTGCTGGAGCTGTTTCGCAAGAACGAACCGGCAGATATCCTGACAGTTTCCGAAGAATTGAAAACAAGAAATACGCTGGAAATGGTCGGCGGACGCGCTTATGTGGCGCAGCTGTCCACACTGGTGCCATCCACATCAAATGCCGCCGAATATGCCAGGATCATTGCAGAAAAGGCAGTGCTTCGGCGTCTGATCAGCGCTTCTTCTGAGATCATGGAGCAGGCGTATCGGGAAAAAATTGAGCCGGAAACGGTTTTGGACCACGCAGAGCAAGCCATCTTCGAGATTGCCCAGACCAGACAGAAAAAGGACTTTGAACCGTTGAAGGAGGTCCTTTACGGCAATCTAAAAAGAATCGATGAAGTCTCGAAACTGGACGGTGGACTGACAGGGATCACGACCGGCTTTCTTGACCTGGATTCCAAAACGTCAGGTCTGCAGAAATCAGACCTGATCATGCTCGCTGCCCGTCCCAGCATGGGAAAGACCGCCCTGGCGCTCAACATCGCACAACAAGCGGCGTTGAAGGGCAAGGCAAAGGTTCTGATCTTCAGCCTGGAGATGCCGAAAGAACAATTGGGTCAACGACTGCTTTCGATCGAATCGCGGGTGGACATGCAGAAGATCAAGACCGGCAGGCTGGAGCGCAACGACTGGGATCAGCTCTATCTGGCCATCGACAAGCTTTCAAAGGCAGAGATCTACATCGACGACACACCGGGGATCAACGTGCTGGAAATCAAAAATAAAAGCCGTCGTCTCAAAGCAGAAAAGGGACTTGATCTCATCATAGTCGACTATTTACAGCTGATGTCCTTTGAAGGAAGGTCCGAGAGCCGGCAACAGGAAATCACTTCGATCTCCCGATTTTTAAAGCATCTGGCCAGAGAAATGGAGTGTCCGGTACTGGTTCTTTCGCAGCTTTCCCGCGCGCCGGAGCAGCGTACCGACCATCGGCCGATCCTGTCGGATCTACGTGAGTCAGGATCCATCGAGCAGGATGCGGACATCGTCATGTTCCTTTATCGGGACGAATACTATAATCCCAACACGGAGAAGCCTAACATCTGCGAAGTCAATATCGCCAAGCAGCGAAGCGGTCCGACCGGCACGGTCGAGCTGACCTGGCTTGGGAAATACACAAGATTTGTTGACACCAGCCGCATTTCGGAGCGGTCCTGACGAAGGCACGGGAGGAAACCATGATTACGAAAGAGATGAAAATCAGCGAGATACTGGATCTGAACGAGAGTCATTGCAAGCTGCTGGAGTCCTTCGGTTTGAATTGCTGTGGTTGCCCCGGCGCAGCAAGTGAAACACTGGAGGAGGCTGCAAAAGGCCATGGCATCGATCTGCAGGCGCTTCTTTCCGTACTCAACGACAGGAGCGCGACATGAGTTTCAAGCGGGAAAAGATCCAAAACTATTATCTACACGACACACCGGTGGAAAATGTGTTCATCAACGAGTACCTGATCGACGCCCCCGGCGATTACGTCAAGGTGTACTTGTTCGCTCTGATGTACGCCGAACTTCGCATGTCCATGACCAATGACTCGATCGCCAAACAGCTTTCCATGGAGGTTGAAGACGTTCTGAAGGCGTGGAGCTACTGGGAGGCGAAAGGCGTGATCAAGCGCCATTTCAGCGATCCGGAAGACAGGTTCCATTACAAAGTAGAATTTAGCAACCTCAAAGAACAGATCTACGGAAAGAATGGAAAGACGAAAAAAGATGGGGACGATACGATACCGGCATCGCTGGCGGGCTTGATGAACGATCAGGAGTTGCGTAAACTCTATAGCCGCATCGAACAGATCACGGGCCGGGTGTTCGAGGGCAAGGAGCCGTCCGCCATATTGGAGTGGCTGGGAGACTACGGGATCGACAAAGAACTCGTCGTCTACGCTTACGAGTATTGCGAAACAAAGCGCAAGAACACCAAGTTCAATTACGTAGCTGCGGTGGTCAAGGAGTGGGCAGGCAGAGGATTCAAGACCGTCGCGCAAATTGAAGAGTACCTGGCGGAAAACGACAACCGGCATTATCTATACAAGCGGATCCTCAAATCACTGGGCTTTCTTCGCAATGCGACAGAAGAAGAAAAAAGGATCATGGACACCTGGTTCGATGAACTGGGGCTTCAGCTGGAAGAGGTCCTGTCCGCATGCAAAAAGACCAGTGGTATCTCCAACCCGAACATCAATTACGTCAATACTGTTTTAAAAGCTTGGAGCAACGGGGAAAAAGGCGACCGGCGGGAAGTTCCAAGAAATGGCTCTTCGTCCAGCAACCACCCGATCTCGGAAGTCCTTCGCAGTTTTGAGGAAGAACGAAACAAAAACGAACTGGAGGCAGAAGAACGGCGGGAAGAGGTGTTTCGAACCGTTCCCAGGATCCGGGAGATCGAAGAAGAGCTCCGGAGGCTGAGTCTGTCCATTTCCAGAGAGATGCTTTCCGGCAATAAGAGCGGCATCGAAGAAAAGAAAAAAGCGGTGGAGACACTAAACAATGAGAGGGCTTATTTGCTGACAGACAATAACTTCAGGACCGATCATATGGAGATCCGATACACCTGCAAGACATGCAATGATACAGGAACATTGGAAAGCGGAGAGCGCTGCTCTTGCTTTATCGACAAACTGGAGCAGTATGGAAAAAAGGTTTGATAAAACAGACTCCAACCAGTATAATACTGATATGGAGACACATAAGGACGACTTGATCGCGTCAGCATCGGCAACTGAGGAAAACCATTGTAAAAAGGAGGCCTTGCGCCTTCTTGACCAGCGGATCTCCAAAAAGATCGCCGAAAAAGCGGCCCTTAGCTGTGAAGACCTGGATGACACCCTTTCGCAGATTTCTTATGAGAGAATGCAGCAAAGGGAGTCTTTGCGTTCCCGACAGGCTACAAAGGAAATATCGAACAAAATGGAGACTGTCTCCAAAGAGAAAAAAACCGGCGACCTGCGCCTGGATGCCTTGATCGATCGCGTCGTTGGTCGCGTTTCACGTCTTGCCACACTTCGTCCCAAGTTCTCATCAGGCAGCAGACTTCAAACACTGAAAGAAACGCTGATCCGCACGGAATCAGCTATTTCCGATCGTGCTGCGATCGCCGTCGAGCGAACCGATGCAGGAATCGACCGGACAGCGGAAGCGGTCACTTACATCGGCAGGAAGACCGAACGAAAATGGCGTTATTTCCGTCATTGGGCGGAGCGTCACAAAAGGCAGTTGCTTGCAGGTTTTTCAGGAGCCGTCGTGATCGCCGCATCGGCAGCGATCATACTCGGTAATATGACAGCGTTCGAATACATGTACAACGGTAAAGTTCTGGGCATCGTCAAGGATCAGCGTGATGTCAGTATGACCGTTGGCATCATCGGAGACAAACTGACCCATGTGTATGGAGCAGAGATCAACATCGATCCCGCAAAGGACATCACCTTCCGAAAGATCGTCGGCTGGAAACTGGACATCGACGACAAGGATGAAGTGCTGAACACATTGACCTACTTAAGAGATATGAACGCCAACGCCTATGCTCTGTTGGTCGATGGCAGGAAGATCGCGATCCTCGACAGCATGGCAGACGCTGAGGCTCTTTTAAATACAGTCAAATCCAAATATACAAGTGACAACGAGTCGATCCAATACACGTCGATCGGTTTTGCGGAAAATGTTCAAATCGAAGAAGTCAGCACAAAAATCGGAGACATCGATGACGAAAACGCAGCGCTGGAATTTGTTCTGACCGGTGCGGTAGAAAAGAAAGTCCACAAAGTGGCATCCGGAGAAACCTTCAACGTGATCGCAAAGCTTTATGGATTGTCGCCAGCGGAACTGCAGACAGCGAACCCGGAAGCAAATCCTGACCGGCTACAGATCGGACAGGAACTGGTACTGAACCAGATCGTGCCTCTGGTCACCGTACAGACCACGGAAGTCGCCAAATACATGACGGCGATCCAGTATGACATCACTTTTGAAGAGACCTCCACTCTGTACAAAGGGGAGCAAACAGTGAAATCTTCCGGCGTGCAGGGGCAGAAGGAAGTCGTTGCTGAGATCGTGCGGGAAAATGGAACCGAGATCAAGAGGGAAGAGCTGAGTGCGGTTGTGATCAGCGAGCCGGTCTCGCAAGTCGTATTGAAGGGAACCAAAGAACTGCCCCCATTGATCGGCACCGGCACATTTATCTATCCGACCAGAGGATCCCTGTCCTCCCGCTTTGGCACAAGGTGGGGCAGAATGCACTACGGAATTGATATTGCGGCTCCTTACGGAACGAAAATTCGGGCATCGGACGGAGGCAAGGTGATTTTTGCAGGATGGGACGGAGCCTTAGGGTATGTTGTGCGAATCGACCACGGACAGAACAAAGTAACAGTTTACGGGCACTGCAGCAAACTTATGGTAAAGACCGGTGACAAGGTGTATCAAGACCAGCATATTGCTAATATCGGCAGCACCGGAAGAAGCACCGGCCCCCATGTTCACTTTGAGGTCCGGATCAACGGCGTGGCTAAAAATCCGCTGAATTACCTGAAGTGACGGGAGTCGGCAATGGATATGAAAAAGATACTGATCATCGAAGACGAAAAATCCATCTCGGATATCATTAAGTTCAACCTGGACAAGGAGGGTTTCCAAACCGAAACCGCCTACGACGGGACCATCGGTCTGGAAAAGGCGCAAAGCCTTGCTCCGGACCTGATTCTTTTGGACGTCATGCTTCCCGGGATCGACGGTTTTCAGGTATGCAAAAAGATCCGTGAGACGAGCTCGGTGCCGATTTTGATGCTGACCGCCAAGGAAGAGGAAGTCGACAAGGTTCTTGGATTGGAGTTGGGTGCTGACGACTACATCACCAAACCCTTTGGGATGAGGGAACTCATCGCCAGGATCAAGGCAAATCTGAGGCGGATCGAGTTGGTTTCCAGCCTGCAAAATGAACCGTCCAACCTTCGGGAATTCGGCAACCTGGCGATCGACATGAACCGGTACGAGGTTCGCAAGGACGGAGTGGCGCTGGAACTTACCCTTCGGGAATTCGAGCTTCTCCGGTACCTGGCGGAAAGAGAGAACAAAGTCTTCTCCAGAGAACAACTGCTGGAAGAAGTCTGGGGATATGAGTATTACGGAGACATTCGCACCGTTGATGTGACCGTCCGAAGACTACGGGAAAAACTGGAAGACGATTCCAGCGATCCCGGTTACATCATGACCAAGCGCGGGATCGGCTATTACTTCAGGAGGCCTTGATCCATGATCGCGAATCGTAATTGGAAGAGCATCCGCTGGCGGATCGTGCTGATTTATTTTCTTTTGGTATTCATTGCCCTGACCATCACCGGCGTGTTTATCATGAGTCAGCTGGAAAACTACCAGATGGAATCGGTCCGAAACAACTTCACAAAAATCGTTCAGGAAAACGTCATGTCCTTGCAGGAGTACGACGATCTTGACGCCAACAGGGAAGAGATCCAGGCAGATACGATGGCTTGGTCGGAAAGCCTTCGGGAAGAGCTTTTTGTTGTCAATGACAATTTCATCATTATCGCATCGAGCAATCTCAATTTCATCGGAAAGAGCGGATTGGACCTTCTGGAACAAAGCGTTCTAGTGAAAGGCCTGTCCGGTGAGATCGCTGAGATCGACAGCGTTCTGTCTTCCGGGATCCCTGTGAAAAACATGGTGTTTCCCATCGAAAAAAACGACCGCATCACCGGGGTTGTTTGTTTGCGTGCTGATATCTCCAGTGTTTACGAGACCCAAAACCAGTCCCGGGCAATCTTTCTGCGCTCGATGTTGATCGCATTGCTGGTCACTGTGTTTCTCGGGTTTTTCATTGCACGCAGCATTACCGTGCCCATCAACGATGTGACCCAAAAGGCGGAGCGAATGTCCCAGGGAGATTTCAGCCAGGTGGTAAGCGTGAAATCCGATGATGAGATCGGCCAACTGGCATCCATGTTCAATCTGTTGCGGGAAAAGTTGGACTACACCCTGTCGGAGATCTCCAACGAGAAGAGCAAATTGGAAGCGATCCTGAAGAATATGGTCGACGGATTGTTGGCAGTGGACCTGGAAGGTCGGGTGATTTTGGCAAATCCGGCAGCGATGGAAATGCTTTCGATCACCCAAAACGATATCGAAGAAAAGCAATACGATGACATCATCAAGGTGTTCAATAAAGAACTGATACTTGGACAGTTGATTCGAAACTGTGGGGTCGGAGGGTTCCACGGAAGCTTTGACCACGGAGGAAAGTCCTACGCGGTCCGATATGACAAATTCCAGGAGGAAAACGACCAGGATGCAGGGTTTATCCTCTTGCTCCAGGACATCACGGAGCAGCAGAAGCTGGAAAGCATGCAAAGAGATTTTGTGGCAAACGTGTCCCACGAACTGAAAACACCCTTGACGACGATCAAAAGCTATACGGAAACGCTGCTGGATCAGGAAATCAGCGACGTGTCCACGATCAGCGGCTTTCTTGCTATCATCGACGGGGAAGCGGACCGGATGAACCGGCTGGTGCGGGAGCTTCTTCAGCTGTCCCGGCTGGATTATAAACAGGAAAAACTCTTCAAGAAGGAAAGCAACCTGGTCAGTATCGTCAATTCCGCCGTGACAAAGGTGGAAATGACAGCCACGAACAAAGGGCAGCACCTGAACTGCATCTTTGATTCCAGCCAAAAAATTATGTCGGTCATCGACAAAGACAGCATCGACCAAGTGCTCTTGAACATCCTGAGCAATGCGATCAAGTATACGCCAAACGGAGGTCGGATCGACGTCGACCTCTACAAAGAAGGTGCGTTGGCGCACATCATCATCAGCGACAATGGGATCGGAATATCTGACAAAGAGATCCCGAGAGTCTTTGAACGGTTCTACCGGGTCGACAAAGCCAGGTCCAGAGAAATGGGCGGCACCGGCCTGGGTCTGTCGATCGCAAAGCAGATCGTGGAAGAACATGGCGGTTCGATCGGCATAGAAAGTCGTCCAGGCAAAGGAACACGGGTAACAGTGGCCTTACCACTGGCGCCGATGAGAGGGATACAGAACATAGAGTAGACAGACCGATCGAAGGAAGCAGGTTGAGACCGTGGCGAAAAGCCGGAGCAGAGCGTATAAAAGCCGGAACGTGATCGACATGGAAAAGGCCAGAGAAGAGCGCAGAGAAAAGCGAGCGCTGGCCACGATGAAGCGCGTAGAGAAAGAGACACCCGCAGAGGCCGCGGTATCTACGAGGCGGACAGCGAAACGCAATCGCCGCCGCTTGGTTTATCTCGTTGTTTTTATCGTCATAGCTATTTTGATCGTCACCACCGCTTTCAACATCATCACACTGAAAATGGAGCAAGCGAAAGCAAGAGACGAATTGCTACAATTGAACGAGATGAAAGCTCGCTTGCAGGAAGAGATTTCTCACATTGACAGCGAGGAATACATCGAGCAGCAGGCGCGACAACAGCTGAAGATGATTTTTCCGGGAGAAACGCTCTACATACTGAGCCAGCCGACCGAGGACACAGAAGAATGAAACGAATCAAAGAAATCATAATTGTGGAAGGCCGGGCGGACGAGAGAGCCGTGAAGACGGCCGTCGATGCGGAAGTCATCGTCACCAGCGGATATGGAATCAGCAGCGAGACTTGGGACAGGATCCAACGGGCGCATCAAGGCCCCGGCATATTGGTCCTGACGGATCCGGACCACGCTGGCGAAGAGATCCGGACACGGATCAGCCAGAGGTTTCTCGACGCCATGCATTGCTTTTTGTCCAGGGAGGACGCAACTGCAGGAGACGACATCGGAGTTGAAAACGCATCGACAGGGAGTATAATAAAGGCACTGGAAAAGGCAAGATGCCGGCAGACAGAACAGAACTGCCGGTTTTCCGCATCTGACCTTAGCGCCTTCGGCCTGGTGGGATCCAAGGATGCCGCCGATCGGCGAGATGCAATGGGCAAAGCCCTGGGCATCGGTTACGGCAATGCCAGAACCTTTCTCCGCAGGTTGAACAACTATGGGGTCACGAAAGAGGAATACAACGAGAATGGAAAAGCTTTATTCACCGGCGACCGTACGTAAACTGTCGGAGCAATACAAATTCAGACTTTCAAAAAGCCTGGGGCAGAACTTTCTGACCGACGGCAATATCGTCGACCGTATCATTGAGGGAGCGGAGATTTCCAAGAACGACCTGGTGATCGAAGTCGGGCCGGGGATCGGCGTACTGACCCATGCAGCTGCGCTGCGTGCGGCTGGCGTCGTTGGGATCGAACTGGATCGAAACCTGATGCCGATTTTACGGGAGACTCTCGCCGAGCACGACAATGTCACGATTTTAAACGAAGATTTTATGAAAGCGGATCTTTTCTCCATTATCGAAGCGGAGAAACTCAGAGTGCCTGGCGTGATAGACAAGGTCAAACTGATTGCCAACCTTCCTTACTACATCACCACACCCATCATCATGAAAATCCTGGAGGAGAAGGTCGAAGGCCCTCCACTGTTTGAGAGCCTGACTGTCATGATGCAAAAGGAAGTGGCTGATCGGATCAAAGCGCGTCCCGGAACGAAGGAATACGGCGCCCTGACAGTCGCAGTCAATTATTATTGTACCGTTGAGCAGATCGCTGCTGTGCCGAAGGAAGTGTTTGTGCCGAAGCCAAAGGTGGATTCCACCGTATTGCGTCTTCATGTACGAAAAGATCCTCCCATCCAAGTCAAAAGTGAAGAGGCACTCTTCGCGGTAATAAAGGCGGGCTTTGGTCAGCGCAGAAAGACCCTGGGAAACTCACTGACCGGAACCCTCGGAATTTCGAAAGAGCAGTCTTTGCTTGCACTTGCGGAAGCGGGAATCGATCCGGTTCGGCGGGCGGAAACTCTTGATCTCAACGAATTCGGGGCGCTTGCCGACGAGGTCGTACTCGCCGCATTGGGAAGCTGATATGAAAACCATTCATTTTGCAATTCGAAATGGCGTTGCCGTCGCTGCTGCGCTATCCGTCGTGCTGGCGCTGATCATAGAAGCGCTGGGGCGACATTCTCTGCTTGCGGCTCTCGATTTTCTTTGGGAGGAACCGCGACTCTTCTTTTACAATGCGTTCCTGATTTTTGTCACCTTGTCGTTGTCTCTTCTGGTTCGGAGGCGAACCTTCGCGCTTGTGACCATTTCCAGCCTATGGTTGATTCTGGGAGCTATAAACGGCTTGGTTCTGGGGTTTCGGATGACACCTTTGACCGCATCGGATTTTGCGTTGCTGGAAAACGGATTGTCGGTTTTGCCCAACTATATGTCTACGTTCAAAATAGCGCTGGTCGTTTTAGGCGTTATGTTGATCATAGCTTTGTATGTGTATGCCTTTCTCTATGCACCAAAAGTCAAAGGAGAGCTTTGGTTTCGCGTCAATTTGATATTGGTCATGGCTTTTGCCATCAGTCTTTATGGCGTGACGAGCATTGGAATTGAAAAGCGATGGCTAGGCACCTATTTCGGTAACCTCGGGTATGCCTATGAGGATTATGGAGTGCCCTATTGCTTCATGAATACCTGGCTCAACCGGGGAATCCCATTGCCTCCCAATTATACAGAGAGCAATGTGCTGTCTGTGTTCCGCAGCGGGATCCCCATGGGCATGGAGGAAGTCAATTCTCGCATTCCCGTCGATCAGACGGTAGGGACCACGCCGAAGGTGTTGCCGAATATCATCTTCGTTCAACTGGAATCCTTGATCGACCCCTTCGAAATCGAAGGCGTTGCGCTTTCCGGAGATCCTGTGCCCCATTTTCGACGATTGCAGGAAGGAAGCAGCGGTTATCTGACGGTTCCGTCCGTGGGTGCAGGAACGGCAAACACAGAGTTTGAGATTTTGACGGGTATGCGGATCAAAAATTTTGGACCCGGTGAGTATCCATACAAAACGATCATGAAGGAAGCGACATGTGAGTCGATCAATTATATACTGAAGGACATAGGTTACACCGCCCACGCCATCCACAACCATCGTGGCGCCTTTTACAATCGAAACCTGGTGTTTTCTCATTTGGGCTTCGATACCTTTACATCGGTCGAGTATATGAACAATGTCAGGATGACACCGAAAAACTGGGCAAAAGACCGGGTACTTACCGGAGAAATCAAAGCGGCGCTGGATTCCACCGAAGGTCCGGACTTTGTCTTTGCCATTTCCGTTCAAGGCCACGGCAAGTACCCGGAAGATCAGGTGATCCCGGAGGAAGAACTGGAGATCCATGTTCTTGATGAAAACATGGAGGAAGAAGAGAAAAACGCTCTTGAATACTATGTACAACAAGTATATGAGATGGATGAGTTCGTCGGCGATGTAGTCGCCGAAGTGGATTCCAGAAAAGAGAGGACCGTCGTCGTTTTTTATGGAGACCATCTTCCTGTGCTGAGCCTTGAAAACTCTGATATGGTGAGCCATTCACTGTATCAGACACAATATGTAATGTATGCCAATTACGATCTCAAGGAAATCGACCAGGATCTATCCTCGTATCAACTATCATCACGGGTATTGGAACTTCTGGGCATCGAACGTGGTGTCATGCCATGGTTTCACAGGACCAGCAAGAATCAGCCGGGCTACCTTTCCAAGCTGGAACTGCTGCAATACGACATGCTGTACGGGCAGAATTACATTTACGGAGGCAAGCCCGCCTACCAGCCGACGGATCTGCAAATGGGAGTCCGGGAGATCCGAGTGGACAAAATCTTCAACTTTGAAGACAATACCTACGTCGTGGGGGAAAATTTCACTCCCTACAGCAAGCTGGCGGTCAACGGCGATTTCGTCGACACAATTTTTGTTCATTCTCAACTGTTGAAGGTTGAGAAAGCCATCGACAATCTAGACCCGATGGATTATAGCATCAGTCAGGTCGGAAAGTACAACACAGTTCTTTCGACACTTGAGGATGTGGAATAAAAGAGGAACTTCGTTCCGGAAAGGTGATAGTATGATTTCAGAGCGCTTTCGAAAAGAATTAAAGGCATTTCGGCCCTACGTTCCGGGAAAACCGGTAGAGGAGGTCATGCGGGAGTATGGACTGACCGAGATCGACAAGCTTGCTTCCAACGAGAACCAGTTGGGGCCATCCCCGCTTGCAGTGGAAGCAGTGAAAAGGGCAGCAGCAGAGATATACCTCTATCCGGAGGCGTCGGCCATCGATTTGAAGAAGGACCTTGCAGCGCAGTATGGCATTGGCGTCGAATCTCTGGTGGTAGGCAGCGGAGGAGAAGAGCTTCTTCTTATCATCGCACAGACGTTCATCAACGAAGGAGACGAGGTGGTCGTTCCATCCCCGTCGTTTGGCATTTACAATACAACGACAAGTCTTTTGGGAGCGGTGATTCGGACCGTCCCTCTTAAGGAGAAAGAGTACGACATCCCCGGACTGCTTGCGGCTGTCAACGAAAAGACAAAACTTGTCTATGTCTGTAGCCCGAACAATCCGACGGGACACATTGCGACCCGGGAGCAACTGGATGCATTGTATGCCGGTTTGCCTGAGGATGTGGCGGTGGTGTTGGACGAGGCCTATTTCGAGTTTGGAAAAGAAAACCCCGCCTATCCGGACGGTCTGGAGTATCTGGCAAAACATCCGAACACACTGTTACTGCGGACGTTCTCCAAGATCGATGGGATCGCAGGGCTTCGTATCGGGTATGTCATTACCAGCAAAGAGATTGCGGGTGAGATGAACAAGGTGAAGCAGACCTTTACCCCCAACCGTGTGGCACAGGAAGCGGCCAGAGCTGCCATGAAGGATACGGACCACCGGGCGGCAACCATAGCGATGAACCGTTCTTCGCTAACGGCAATGGAGACGACATTTCAAGAATGGGGTCTGGAGTTTTTCAAATCCTATGCGAATTTTATCTTTGTCGACGTGAAAACCCATTCTGCCCGCGTGTTTGAAGAGCTGCTGAAGAAAGGAACCATCGTCCGTCCCGGACACTTCTGGGGATGGGACAACTGGATCCGGATCAGCACCGGGACGGAGGAGCAGACCGGCCGGTTGTTAAAACGGTTGAAGGAGGTATTGGAGGAGAAATGAAATTAGAATCTCTGGCAGAGATCGCGAAAAAGCTGGGCAAACAAGAACGGACTCTAGATCAGCCGAGTCCGCTTTGGAAGTTGCTCAAGAGTCTTCTGAAGAAGAAGTAGAAACGAAGGGCTCACTCGCTGTAGCTGCGGTCGATGGTGATCACAGAAAAATACTGGGGCGAAATTTCTTTTAGTTTTTGATCCAGGAATTTTTTCAACTCGGATTCTTTCAAGGTGCATTCATTTCCGACCAGGACGTCGAAGACGATGTTTTGATGGGTGTATCCGGCCACGACGCGAAGATCGTGGATCTCCCGGACCCCTTCAAGGGGTGCTATGATCCGGTCAAGATACTCTCTTACCTTGATCGTCAGCGGGTCCTGGATGTCCAGAGGATCCATGTGAGCGACCAATTGGATCTTCAGGTCGTGAGCGACGGATCGCTCGATGTTGTCGATCGCGTCATGACTTGCAATCAAATCCCCGTTTCCATCGACTTCGATGTGAACCGAAGCAAAGGTCCTTCCCGGACCATAGTTGTGGACCACGAGGTCGTGGATCCCGATCACTTCTTCATGGGAGAGGATGCGTTTACGGATCTCCTCCACCAACTCTTGATCCGGCGCCGTTCCAAGGAGTGGAGATGCGGTTTCCAGGATGAGTTGAAACCCGGAATACATGATGAACAAGGCGACGAGACAACCCATGATGCCGTCGACATGCAGGCCGGTGAAATGCCCAACCAGAAGGCTCAGTAAAACAACGGCGGTTGAGATCACATCGTTTCGGCTGTCCGCCCCTGCGGCTTTGATCGTTGAGGAATCGATCTGTTTTCCTATATGAAGATTGAACATGGCCTGCCACACTTTGACGCCGATGGCGACAAGTAGAATCACGATCGTAAGGATCTGAAAGGATGGCGCTTGTGGATGACGTATCCTGTCTATGGATTGAAGCAGGAGCTGAAAACCGACGACCATGATAATAAAGGATATGATCAATCCGGTGATGTATTCGATCCTTGCATGACCATAAGGATGGTCGGCGTCGGCAGGTCGGGAGGAAAGCCGGATTCCGACCAGCAGTATCGCGGAAGAGGAGGCGTCGGTGAGGTTGTTGATACCGTCAGCCAGAATGGCTATACTGTGAAACATAAGACCCATTCCGATTTTCACAAGGCATAGAAGCGTGTTGGTCACAATACCGACGACACCGGCCAGTTTCCCATAACTGTCTCTTACTGATGGATTTTTAGTATCATCATAGTTCTTGATGAACATCCGGATCAGCCATTTGCCCATGAGGTCATTCTCCTGTCTGTTGGTATCGCTTGTATGTAACGGGTTTTGCTTCGCTTATTATAACGCGAAAGCAAGCATCTGTAAACGAAAGGACGTCCAATGACACTGATTCTGTACAGCGTTGCTTTGGTCGCTTTGGGCATATCGTTCCAAAGGAGCAGAGCGAATACAAAAATGGCACTGAAGAAGGCATGGAAATCCTTCGAGAACATTCTTCCTCAAATTTTGGCGATCCTGCTGGTGATCGGTATGATGCTTTCTATTCTGACGACCGAGCAGATCACGATGCTGCTTGGTGGTGAGTCCGGTTGGCGCGGCGTCATGATCGCTTCTGTTGTTGGTTCCATTACACTAATTCCAGGATTTGTGGCATTTCCTCTGGCGGCGGCTCTTGTGACAGCCGGAGCCGGTTATATGCAGATCGCCGCATTCATCTCGACCCTTATGATGGTGGGAGTCATCACGCTGCCGGTGGAAATCAAGTACTTCGGAAAGAAAACCGCCATTCTACGCAATGGGCTCGCCTTTGTCTTTTCCCTTTGTGTCGCTCTCATGATGGGGGTGATATTGTGATCAAAAAATATAGTTTTTTCCTCCTTCTAGCCCTTGTACAGATCGTGGTTTTGATCCTTCGCCCAGAACTGGGGAAGGAGTCATTGCGCATCACATGGGAAAACGCTCTCGATATGTTGTCGGTCATGCCCCCTATTTTTATCCTTCTGGGACTGCTTGATGTCTGGGTGAAGAAAGAAACGATGATCAAATATATGGGGGAAGGTTCCGGAATCATTGGGATCCTGCTTGCCTTTTTCATTGGATCCGCGGCTGCAGGTCCGCTCTATGGCGCCTTTCCCGTGGCGGCGGTTTTGATCAAAAAGGGAAGCAAACTTTCCAACGTATTCATCATGCTTGGCGCCTGGTCCACAACGAAGATCCCCCTCATTCTTTTTGAGGCAACTTCCATGGGGTTTCAGTTTACCGCCCTGCGGTTCGTTCTGAACCTATTCGGGATAGGCATCATTGCATATTTTACTGAAAAGGCGCTCAGCGCGGCAGACAAACAAAAAATCGCGGAACTGGCCGAAGGAAGGAACTGAACGACGTTGACTTGAGAGACGCCGAAAAATCCGTTATAATGACAGTTACGAGGTGATGACGGAATGGAATTGCGGTTTGTCAAATGGGATCCCAGCGGGAATACGACGATATTGATTTTAGATCCAGTGCCGCATGATCGCCATGCAGAGGTGGCAGTGGAGCTGATGAAGGACCGGTCTTTGTGTGCCGAACAGGTTGGATACCTGGAAGCTCCTTCGCATCCTAGCGCGGTGGCAAAGCTTAAGATGATGGGTGGAGAATTCTGTGGGAACGCTTCCCGTTGTCTCGCAGCACAGCTCGCGCTGACCGGACAAAGAGAGAAAAGCAGACAGGGATCCCTGGAAACCAAGCAAAACATAACGATCGAAGTGTCCGGGCACAAAGGGGTCTTGGAGGCCAAAGTGAAACGGTTGGATGATCCCAGCCGTTGGGATGTGGAAATCGGAATGCCGTTGCCGAAGGAGATAAGAACCGGGATCAACGACCAATTGGGACTCTACAGCATCGTCTTTTTCGAAGGGATCACCCACATCGTGCTCTGGGAAAAAAGTGTATCGAACCTCTTGGTTCAGGAGAGCCTCTCTTTCCTCAGAGCATCCGGATTGCCCGGTGATACCTGGGGCATACTGTTTTACGACGAAGAGTTGCATTTGATGGTTCCTGTGGTTTCCGTCGAGGCGGTCAACACGTTGATATATGAACAAAGCTGCGGCTCAGGCACCGTTGCGGTGGGAGCGGCCTTGGCAGAAAAAAACAAAGCTTCGATCACTCAGCTGGGGGTAAAACAACCCGGCGGGGAACTGGTGACTGACGTCGTCTGGGACGAAGGGATCCGCTCGATTCGATTGTCGGGAGAAATTCGTCTAGTGGCAGAAGGTACCGTATATCTGAACGAAGGCGGGGTGGAAACATGATCGATCAATGGATCGACACCATTTCCCTTTTGATCGAAGAAACCGTCTGGCTGGCACCTTTATTGTCCCTTGTCGCAGGAATCGTGACGTCCTTGACTCCGTGTTCTTTGACCAGCATTCCGCTGATCATCGGCTACGTTGACGGAACGGGGAAGCACGATACGGAGCGAGCGCTGCGGCTTTCTCTTATTTTTGCCATTGGAATGGCTGTCACTTACATTTCCCTTGGCGTTTTTGCCTCTGTTCTTGGCGCTTTTCTTCAGAAACTCGGACTCTGGTGGTATGTCTTGCTCGGCGCGCTGATGGTTCTGATGGCGTTGCAAGTTCTGGAAGTGATCAATCTAGTGCCGTCGGCCCTCGGCCTGACAGACAATCGCCGCAGAGGGTATGGAGGGGCGTTTATCGCCGGCCTTTTCGGGGGGTTGTTCGCCTCCCATTGCGCGTTGCCGGTTTTGGTGGTCATACTTGCAATCGTAGCAGACCATGGCGACATCGCCTGGGGACTCTTTCTGCTCCTTCTCTTTTCCATCGGACACAGTGTGTTGGTCGTCGTCGCCGGCACCTCGGTGGGATTCATGAAAATGATGACCAACAGCAGGAACTACAGCACGCTGATCCACGGAGTAAAAATCGCGATCGGTGTTGTGATCCTGATACTGGCCGCTTATATGTTTTATCTGGCAGTTAACTTTACAGGAGAGATCCACTGAGTAAGTCAAAGTCAATAAGGAAACGAAAGGGCTGGTACTCCATGGTGTCAGCCCTTTCGCTCATTCTATCCACGAGCTAACAATGAGGTGGTTTTTTCTTGCATTTCACAAAAGGGAACGATATAATACAATTGATTCACAATATGAAACGATGTTTCACATTACGAAACAAAAGGAGGGTGTTCCATGGAAAATGTTCTGGTCATCAATCCGGGATCCACTTCGACTAAACTTGCGGTGTACAGCGGAGAGCGTCAGGTGTACGAAACGACGATCCGACATGACGTTTCCGAATTGGAACAGTATGCTTCCATCATCGACCAGTTTGCTTTTCGGAAGCAGGCGATCCTAAACGGCTTTCATCAGCAAACGGAAGTACGGCTGGAAGATTTGAATGCGGTCATTGGACGTGGCGGACTGATGAAACCCATCAAAGGCGGCGTTTATCTGGTCAACGATCATATGTTAGAAGATTTGAGAACGGCGTCCAGAGGACAGCACGCTTCCAATCTGGGAGGGGTGCTGACCAGAGAGATCGCAGATCAACTTGGGATCCCTGCCCTGACCGCAGATCCGGTGATCACCGACGAGTTGGACGATATCGCCAGAGTGTCCGGTGTCCCACAGTATCAGAGGGCCAGTCTTTACCACGCATTGAATCAAAAGGCAGTCGCAAGACGCGCGGCGACCGATTTGGGAAAAACCTATGAGACCAGCAACTTCGTGGTTGCCCACCTAGGTGGAGGAATCTCCGTCGGTGCCCACCGTCAAGGAAGGGTCGTCGATACCAACAGCGCGTTGTTAGGTGACGGACCGTTTTCACCGGAGCGGGCCGGAAAACTGGCGCTCAGCAGCATGATCGATCTCTGCTTCAGCGGGCTTTCCAAAGATGAAGTTCGGAGAGCATTGACGGTCAATGCAGGCATGTCTGCTTACCTGGGAACCAACAGCGGGATCGAAGTCGGTCAGAGGATCGATGCAGGCGACCGCCAAGCTGCCTTTATCTACGAAGCGATGGCATACAACATAGCAAAGGAAATCGGGCAGATGGCCACCGTGCTGAAAGGAGAGATCGATCAGATCTTACTTACCGGCGGGTTGGCTTACGATGATCGAATGGTAGGAATGATCAGGGAGCGGGTCGAATTCCTAGCTGAGATCCGGGTGTTTCCCGGCGAGCTGGAAATGACTGCCCTTGCGGAGCGGGCACTGGCAGTGCTTCGCGGAGAGATACAGCCACAGGTGTATTAACAAGGAGGAGCACATGAGTTTTAAAAGCGACATTCAGATTGCCCAGGAGGCAAAGCCGGAGCCGATCCACAAGATCGCAGATCATCTGGGGATCCCGGAAACCTACTTAGAAGGATACGGAAAGTATAAAGCAAAAATAGACTACAACCTTCTCGATGATTTGAAGCAAAGCCCCAACGGAAAACTGATCCTGGTGACGGCTATCACCCCAACACCCGCCGGAGAGGGGAAAACCACCACCACTGTTGGCCTTGGCGACGCATTGAACCAGATCGGAAAGAAAACCATCATCGCACTACGGGAACCTTCGCTTGGTCCGGTTTTTGGAGTGAAGGGCGGCGCGGCTGGAGGCGGCTATGCTCAGGTGATCCCAATGGAGGACATCAATCTTCACTTCACGGGAGACATACACGCGGTCACAACGGCAAACAACCTGATCGCTGCGCTACTGGACAATCATATACACCAGGGCAACACGCTGGGAATCGACCAGAGACGCATCGTCTGGAAGCGCTGTATGGACATGAACGATCGTCAACTCCGCTTTATCGTTGACGGTCTGGGAGGAAAGCCAAACGGAACACCCAGAGAAGATGGGTTTGACATCACCGTGGCTTCGGAGATCATGGCGGTTCTTTGCCTTTCCAACGACCTGGATGAACTGAAAGAAAAAATCGCGCGAATCATCGTTGCTTATACCTTTGGCGGAAAACCGGTCACCGTTGGTGACCTGAAGGGACAAGGCGCAGCCGCAGCTCTTTTGAAGGATGCGCTGAAGCCCAACCTTGTACAGACACTGGAACAGACCCCGGCCTTTATACACGGAGGTCCCTTCGCCAACATCGCACATGGATGCAACAGCATCATGGCAACCAAAATGGCGTTGAAACTGGCGGATTATGTTGTGACGGAAGCCGGCTTCGGCGCCGATCTTGGTGCCGAAAAGTTCATTGACATCAAGTGCAGACAAAGCGGTCTTCGCCCGGATGCGGTGGTGATCGTAGCCACGGCCCGCGCGCTGAAGTCCCACGGCGGAGTCGCAAAGGCAGATCTGGGAACAGAGAATCTAGCTGCACTGAACACAGGTATCGAGAACCTGTTGAAGCATGTAGAAAACGTGACCCAGGTCTTTGGGCTTCCTGCCGTAGTGGCAATCAATCGGTTCCCGCTGGACACGGAAGCGGAACTGCAATGCATCGAGGACCGCTGTAGAGAGTTGGGCGTCAATGTCATGCTTTCTGAGGTCTGGTCTAAGGGCGGGGCCGGAGGAAAGGCTCTTGCAGAGGAAGTGATTCGTGTCATCGACGAAAACAAAGCGGACTTCCGTTTCGTCTACGAAGACAGCATGACGTTGAAGGAAAAAATCAATGCAGTCGCGACCAGGATCTACGGAGCTGATGGTGTGGATTACGTCGGAAACGCAAGCAAACAACTGGATGAGATCGATGCGCTCGGACTGTCTCATTTGCCGGTCTGTATGGCCAAGACCCAATACTCACTATCCGACGATCCTAAACTGATCGGACGGCCAAGGGACTTTCGGATCAGCATACGGACAGTCAAGGCTTCCGCTGGCGCAGGTTTCGTCGTTGCCATCACCGGAGACATCATGACTATGCCGGGGCTGCCAAAAGTTCCATCGGCTGAAGCCATCGATGTAGACGGGACCGGCAAGATTTCCGGATTGTTTTAAGGAGAAACCATGACCAAACAGTTACTCGGAAAGCCGGTGGCGGATGTTCTTCGGCAGAGTCTTCGGGAAGAAATAAGAGAAATAAAAGCGCAGGGTGGAAAGACGCCGACGCTGGCGATCCTTAGAGTGGGAGATAAAAAAGATGACATCGCTTATGAGGAGCGACTGAAGAAAAATTGTCTCGAGATGGAACTTGATTGCCGCAGTGTTTCCTTGCCGGAAGCGGCACCTCAGGAAACATTCTTGGCAACTCTTGACGCATTGAACAAGGATGATGATGTCCATGGAATCCTCGTTCTTCGGCCGCTACCGGAGACGATCGACAGTCGTCTGGTGAGCAGAGCGATCGATCCAAGCAAGGATGTGGACGGAATGAGCTTTGAGAACACGGCGCGGATCTGCTCCGGCGATACCAGTGCCCTGGCGCCCTGCACCGCGGTTGCCGTGATCGAGATCCTTCGTCACTATGAACCCTCGCTTCAGGGAAAGGAAATCGTTCTCGTGAATCGCAGCATGGTCCTTGGAAAACCCCTTGCAATGTTACTGTTGAATGAAAATGCCACAGTCACGGTATGTCACTCCAAAACAGCGGATCTTTCTGCCGTCACGCGGCGGGCGGAAATCGTCGTGACCGGAGTCGGCCGCCCGGGATTTTTTGACGAATCCTATTTTGCCCCAGATGCGGTCGTGATCGACGTAGGGATCAATTTTGACGATCAGGGCATGTGCGGCGATGTGGTGCGTGGACTCGGCACGGTGGCTGCCGTCACTCCGGTGCCCGGCGGAGTAGGAACCGTGACATCGGTCGTGCTGCTACACAATGTGTTGCGGGCTATGAAACTTCAAAATGGGGGTCGGTATTGATGCGGATGCCTCCGGATATCACCAATTATACGGCTGAGGTGGCAGTAAGAAAAGCAAACTACACCTTTGGACAGCTCGCTGTGCTGGGATTTCTGGCAGGGGCCTTCATCGCTTTTGCTGCGGAGGGTTCCACAATGGCCGCCTTCAACTTGCTGGCTCGAGCGGACACCTTTGGTCTGGGAAAAGTGCTTGCCGGCGCTGTCTTCGGAACCGGGCTCATGCTTGTCGTCATCGCCGGCGGAGAACTTTTCACCGGAAACAACCTGATGATCGTCGGTGTGCTGCGACAGAAGATCACGATGGGAGCGATGCTGCGAAACTGGACGATCGTGTACGTCGCAAATCTCGTCGGTTCTATTTTTGTCGCCTTGCTCATGGCTCACTCCGGATTATTTGACAGCGGTGAAGGTATGTTCGGAGCAGTGACATTGAAGATGGCCGTCGGGAAAGTGGAGTTGTCCTTCCTCAGCGCATTCATATTGGGCATTTTGTGTAATTGGCTGGTTTGCCTGGCGGTATTCATGGCATACGGAGCGGATTCCATGGCGGGAAAGATCCTGGCGATTTTTTTTCCTATCTGGCTCTTCATCACCTCCGGTTTCGAACACAGCGTGGCCAATATGTACTACATTCCCGTGGGTCTTTTCATCAAGGGCAACACAGTATATGCCGGATTGGCCGGTCTTGGGCCGGAAGCGCTTATAGGTCTTTCGTGGACCAGCTTCTTCATAGACAACCTGCTTCCAGTTACCCTGGGAAACATCGTTGGCGGCAGCGTGCTGGTCGGCATGGCCTACTGGTATTCCTACAATAAAGCGACGGAAAGGAACGAATAATGGAAGAACGATCCAATCGCGTTAAGTCGATCGAAAAGGCTATGAACATAATTGAGGTTCTGGACAACGAATCCGAACTCAGTCTCGGCGAGATCAGTGAACGGCTTGCCATGGACAAAGGGACGGTGCATCGTCTCGTCGCCACATTGAAATATTGCGGTTACGTGGACCAGAATCTTGAGACGAAAAAATACTCCAACAGCCTGAAGCTGTTTGAAATGGGAAACCGGGTCGTAGAAAAGAAGGGACTCCGAAAAGTGGCCGAACCTTTCATCAAGGAAGCGGCGGCTCTCGCCGGAGAAACCATCAATCTTGGCGTGCAACATGAAGGAAACATCATCTACATCGACAAGATCGAAACCAGCGAAACCATAAAAGTCGGTCTGAACATCGGCCGAAGGATACCATCTTATTGCACAGGTCTTGGAAAGGCGATCTTGGCTTTTCTTTCACCGGAACGCAGGGAAGAATTGCTGTCGGGCGTAGAGTTTTATCCATATACCCCACATACGGTACGGGATCGGGAGAGTCTGGAACGTCAGCTTGCCATGATCCGTGAGCAGGGATACTGCATCGACGATCAGGAATACGTGGACGGTCTGATCTGTATCGCCGCTCCGGTATTTGACCACAACAACGACCCCATTGCAGCAGTCAGCGTTTCTATTCCAAAGTACCGTTACGACGCGATCGGTAAAAAAATTGACTATATCAGTATCGCAAAAAATGCAGCCGGCAAAATTTCGGGAGAACTGGGAAGCCGTCGAAAGTAGAAAGAGAGGAACGTACCATGGCAAAAATGACGACACAAAAGCTAAAAGAAATGAAGGATCAGGGAATCAAGATCAGCATGACCACCGCCTACGATTATCCAACCGCATATCTGGTGGACAAGGCGGGGATCGAAATCATTCTGGTCGGCGACTCACTCATGATGGCCGTATTGGGAGACGATTCTACTGTAGCATGTACGATGGAACAGATGATCCATCACATCAAACCGGTCGTTCTGGGCGCTCCGAATCCGCTGATCGTAGGTGACATGCCCTTCGGTTCCTACAACGTATCGAAGGAACAAGCCATCGTCAACGCCACTCGACTGATGAAAGAAGGACGCTGCGATGTGATCAAACTGGAAGGCGGCAAGGAAGTGGCAGATACAGTAAAAGCCATCGTCGACGCCGGGATCCCGGTCATGGGCCACATTGGATTGACACCACAGACCGTTTCCAAACTCGGCGGATTCAAAGTCCAGGGAAAAGGAGAGGAAGCAGCCCGGGGCGTGCTGGAAGACGCGCTCGCGCTTCAGGAGGCTGGCGCATGGGGCATCGTACTGGAATGCGTGCCGGAAATGCTGGCCAAACTGATCACAGAAAAACTTGAGATCCCGACCATCGGCATCGGCGGCGGCAGATACTGCGATGGACAGGTTCTTGTTTTCCATGACATGATGGGTCTGTTTGAAAAGTTTACACCGAAGTTTGTCAAACAATACCGGAACCTGGCGGATGAAATGGTCAGTGCTCTTTCCACCTTCAAAGAAGAGATCCGTACCGGCGCATTCCCGGAAGAAAAGCATGTGTTCGGCGGCGTGGGAGAAGAAGAACTGAAGCGACTGTATTAAAATCGCACTAAGGAGGAAGTATCGTGAGAATAGCGATCATAGGCGCCGGAGCGATGGGTTGTCTTTATGGAGGACTGCTCTCCGCATCCGGACAGGATGTGACATTGCTCGACATCATGGAAGATCATGTCAAAGAGATCAATGAAAATGGTCTTCGCATGGAGGGCAAGAGCGCAAGTGGTAGTTTTGAAGAGCAAATCTTCGATACGATCAAGGCCACGACGAATCCTTTAGAGATCGGTGTGGTCGACCTTGTGATCATCTTTGTAAAATCAACTTTCACACGACAGGCGACAGAGGCCAACCGTGTTCTGTTTGGACCGGATACGACGGTTCTCACTCTGCAAAACGGAATGGGAAATGTGGATGCGATCGCCACAGTTGCCGACAAAGCAAATATAATTGCCGGCACGACGGCCCATGGCGCCACCATGCTCGGTCCGGGACACATTCGCCATGCCGGATCCGGGAAAACTATTTTAGGAGAATTGGACGGCAAGGTGTCGAAGCGAATGGAAGAGATCGCCGCCCTATTCAATCAAGCCGGCCTGGAAACAGAAGTGACGGAAAACGTCACCGGACTCCTTTGGGATAAATTATTGGTGAACGTTGGGATCAACGCATTGACAGCTATTTTAGGAGTTACGAACGGCAAACTTGTGGAAACCAGGGAATCAGAATCCCTGCTTGAGCAAGCAGTGGAAGAAGGAAAAAAAGTTGCAGAGGCCAGGGGCGTTCGTCTCAATCACAGCGATCCGGTGGCACATACAAAGGAAGTTTGTCGTGCGACAGCGGAAAACAGATCTTCCATGCTGCAGGATATCACAAATGGGAGAAAGACCGAGATCGACATGATAAACGGTGCGATCGTACGGGAAGGCCGGGCGGTTTCCATACCCACACCGGTCAATGAACTGCTCACGCTCCTGATCAAAAGCAAGGAGGCATTGAAATGACCGACTTAAAAGAGTTGATGAATTACGTGGATGAGGAAGGTCTGGTCCGCTTTGCCCGTGACTTGATCAAGATCCGAAGCGTTTACGATCCACTGAGACCAGAGGGTAACGAGGAGAAAGCCGCCACATTCGTAGCCGATTTTCTGAAGGAAGAAGGCTTTGAAGTGCATGTGGAAGAAGTCGTTTCCGGCAGACCCAATGTGATCGCATTTCTGCGGGGAAAACAGCCCGGCAAGACATTGCTTTTTGAAGGACATACCGATGTGGTCACTCCCGGAGATCTCAGCACTTGGAACTTCGATCCCTTTGGGGCAGAGATCGCTGAGGGAAGGATCTATGGCAGAGGGGCCTGTGACACCAAGGGCAACCTGGCTGCCGCCATTTTCGCAGCCAAAGCGGTAAAGGATGCGGGGATCGGGTTCGATGGAACGATTTTGCTCTGCATTCCCTGTGACGAAGAAGACATGATGATCGGAATCAAGGATTTTATCGCGAAGGGCTGGGCTGACAACGTGGATGGAGCAGTTATATGCGAACCGGAAGAAAACCAGCTTTGCATCTTTCAAAAGGGCGCAATGCGAGTCATCGTCCGCGTGTACGGTAAACAATCTCACGGCGCAATGCCTCTTTCCGGCATCAATCCAAACTGGCGGCTGGCCAAGATCATCTGCGAGCTGGAACTTCTGGAACGATCGGAAAAAGAACGTCTGGGCAATCATGAGTATCTTGGATTGCCGAGCATCACGCCGACGGTGATTCGATCACCAAGCATCGGCGAGCCCCAACTCAATGTCGTACCGGGTGAGGCATACATGGCCCTTGATCTTCGAACGGTACCAGGACAGACCCACGAAGAGTTAAAATCAGAAATTCAAAGAATCTTTGATCGCCTGGCTACTGAAGACCCGGACTTCAAGGCAACGATGGAGGTCATCGAAGAACGTCCCTGGACAGAGACCTCGAAGGAAGAACCGGTAGTAAAAGCGATCGCGAAGGCCTATGAAACCGTGACCGGAAGGGAAGCGGTCTACAACGGTGTGCCGGGAGCCACCGACGGAACATTTCTCCATGCCTGGAAACAGATCCCGGTGGTAGTCACCGGCGCCGGCAATCGTCTTATCCCCCACCAATCCGACGAGTACGTGGAGATCGCCGAACTGATCGAAACGACAAAAATGTACGCTTTGACTGCAATGAATTTCCTTGGCTTTTGAAAAGCAGAAATTCGTGGTAAAATAACAGGGTAATACTACGAAGAAAGCGAGAATCGATATGGATAGTGTGCTGCTCATCGTTTTGATCGTGATCGGGGTGATCCTCATAGCCATCGCGATTCTCTACAACAGTTTGGTTCGTAAAAGAAACAACGTGGAAGCTGCCTGGGCAAACATCGATGTTCAGCTGCAGCGGAGGTTTGACTTGATCCCCAACCTGGTGGAAACGGTGAAGGGCTATGCGGCCCATGAACAAGAGACATTTCTTAAGGTTACGGAACTTCGCAACAGCTATCTTGCATCGAATTCGCCAAAAGAGATCGGAGAGATCGACACGAAAATGAATGCTGTGGTAAAGCATCTTTTCGCGGTTGCGGAAGCATATCCAGATCTTAAGGCAAGCCAGAACTTTCTTATGTTGCAGGAGTCTCTTGCGGGAACAGAAAACAGGATCGCGTATAGCAGGAACAATTACAATCAGACAGTCATGAGTTACAATACCGGGATACAGACCTTCCCGGCGGCTCTTCTCGCATCGCCGCTTGGATTTCAGGCGAAGGAGTTCTTTGAGATCAACGAAGAAGGAGCGAGAGACGTTGTCAAGGTGGATCTCGGCTAAAAGGGGGAAGCGGCGTGGCACAAAAATTCGTGAGCACCTATGATCAGATCAACAACAGCCGACGCAATTCTATCATAGTGGTCGGCATCTATATTTTGCTTTTTGCCGTATTGTTTGCTGCAATCGGTTTTTTCGCAAGCGGCGGAGCCACCTATGATGTTCCTGCTCAGCAGCTATGGGGCTCGGTGATCCTAGGAGGATTGCTTGGCCTTTTGATTTCCTTCGGTATATCCCTATATACCTACAAAAACAGCGGAAAGATCCTTGCAAGAGCCGCAAATGCCAGAGAAATTCAAAGAGAAGAATCTCCCTTTCTCTACGAAACCGTTGAGTCGGTGGCGGTAGGAGCCGGGATTTTACCTCCGAAACCTTTTATCATCGAAACCGGAGAGTTGAACGCCTTCGCATCGGGAACAGGAAAGGGAAATTCCATGGTAGCTGTGACCAGAGGGTTGCTGGAAACCATGAATCGTGAGGAACTGGAAGGTGTGATCGCTCACGAAGTCGCCCATCTTAAGAACGATGACATAAAAATCGTCTCTCTCGTCGCTGCGCTCTCCGCCACGCTCTTGCTGGTCATCCGTATGCTCAGCCGGGGATTCTTCTTCTCGGGAAGAGGAAGATCAAGCGGAAATTCCAGAGGAGGAGGCGGCAACGCTGTCGTTGCTGTGGTCATGATCGTTCTTGCGATATTGGCAATGCTTCTGGCTCCCTTGATCGTGAAAGCGATGCAGAGCGCTGTTTCCAAACAGAGAGAGTATCTAGCCGATGCCTCGGGAGCGGCAATCATCGGGTATCCCCTGGGACTGGCTTCCGCATTGGAAAAGATCAAACAGGGCAATGATGCCTATCTGGAAACGAACAAAACAGCATTTGAGAACACCTCGGTCCACGCTCTTTGCATCAGCGCTCCAACGATCAAAAAGATCTCGAATATTTTCTCGACCCACCCACCCATCGATGAAAGGATAAGGAGGCTGCGCCAATGGAACGCGTGATCATAGAATCCGGTAGCTACCGCTTTGCGGCTGAACTTCACAAAGATTTGGCGCCCAAGACTTGCGAGGCTTTCAAAAAAATGCTCCCGTTGACGACGCGATTCATCCACGTTCGCTGGAGTGGTGAGGGCATCTGGATTCCCTATGGAGACGAGAGGTTGGGCTTGGAGTACGAAAACCACATATCCCATCCGGTCAAGGGAGAGATGCTGCTTTATCCAGGCGGGATCAGCGAAATGGAATTTATATTGTCCTACGGCAGGTGTTGCTTTGCCAGCCAGTACGGACAGTTGGCAGGAAACCACTTCCTCACGATAACAGAAGGCCTGGAACAGCTCCCGGCCTTCGGCAAAACGGTGTTGTGGGACGGATCACAGGAAGTGACCTTCCGGTTGGAATAGAACATGGGTAGAACAGAGAACCGTCCCCATGTTCTACCAGTCTTTACAGACGTCGACCCACGTGAGGGCCCCGGCATACCGAAAGAGGTCGTCGGTCGTCAACTCGATGGCCGAGTTGCTACTGCCACAGGCGGGAAACACGGACGAGAACCTCTGCATAGATACATCGCAGAAGATCTCAACGTCAGGGTGTTCAATGGCAAAAGGACACACGCCACCGATCGCATGGCCGGTAAAATGAAGAACTTCGTCGGGCGAGAGCATTCTGGGTTTGGTCCCAAAGTGCTCTTTGAATTTTTTGTTGTCTACCCTGGCATCGCCAGCGGTCACGACCAGGATGCAGCCTTCTCCCTTTCGAAAGGACATGGTTTTGGCTATTCTTGCAGGGATCACCCCAGCTGCTTCCGCCGCAAGTTCAACAGTCGCACTGGACACGGGGAATTCCAGGATCGAAGCCTCCAAGCCCCACTGCATCAAGTGGGTTCTGACTTTGTCTATTCCCATTCCGTATTCCACCCTATAAGAACAGATTCGGACGCTTTTCTACGCAGGCTCGGATGCTCTTTTAACTGTTGCTCTTCGTCCAAAACCTTCGGGTCTCCTTGATATCCGAGAGCGATGACAGCGATGGGAAGCTCGTGTTCCGACAGATCGAACAGAGCGGACGCGTCTTTTTTATGAAAGCCGCCCATCCCATGTGTGATCAATCCACGACGCCAGGCTTCCAATGCCAGAAACCCCCAGGCAGTACCGGAATCAAAGGCGTGCCAGGGATTGTCCTTGCCGGTTTGCTCAAACAACTTCTGCGCAACGATCAGGATGAGAACCGGAGCGCGCTTTGCCCAGCGCTGGTTCTTTTCTGTCAAAAGACCAAAGATTTGGCCGCGAATCGGATCTGAATCACCTAAAATGAAGCGCCAGGGCTGCTCGTTGAAGCAGGAGGGGGCATACCGCGCCGCTTCCAAAACGCCTTTGATATCCACCGGATCCACAGGTGTTTTTGCGAAGGCCCGCGGTGACCAACGCTCCTTGATTTCTTTCATGATGTCTGCGTCAAAGTCTCTTCTGTTCATATGATTTCTCCATAGTACACCCAGTTCTGTTTACAATACTATAGCAAGGAATTGCAGTAATGTCCATTTCGTTGTAAACTAAAGCAATGAAGAGGTAAAGAACCGTCCTCACTTTTCTATTGCGTAGTGGAGGTGCCGGTATGACAGACACAACGACATTGAAAGACATGGAGCGATTGCGCAAGGTTTCCGCTCGCCTTCTGCAGATCGACACGGAAGAAGCTCCGGATTACCAGATGTTGAACGAAGAAATGCTACTGCTTTCAGAAGCCAAATTTTCTGTGTTCAACGTTTATGAAGCGGACGGAACGCACTTCCGGACGATGGCGATCGCCGGTGATCATGGAATACTCGACATGATCAACAGCTATTTTGAAGAACCAATTTTAGACAAGCGATGGTCCCACGATCTGATACGTGAAGAGCGAACGCTGGGCAGGTCGATCACACGCTTCGAGACCCTCTCCCTACTGGTCAATGACATCTTGCCTTCACCTGTTGTGGAGGAAGTTGCAGCGATCGCCGGTATTGGCGAGACGGTACTGATACGAATCGAAAAAGACCAGGTCATGCTGGGGGATTTCACCCTGTTCATGGCGAAAGACAAGCTCTTTCAAAAAGATACCGTTGCAGACATGTTTGCTACCATGGTGGGACTTGTGCTGACACGTCTTCAAACCCAGCAGTCGCTTCAGGAAAGCAGAGAACGATTGCTTGAAAGAGAAACGATGTACCGGGCGCTCTTCGAAAAGAGCCCTCTGGGCATCGCCTATCACAAGCTGGAACATGATGACAACGGATCACCGGTCGACTCCGTCTTTCTGGAATGGAATCAAAGCTTTCAGAAATTCATCGGGCGAAATCCGGCAGGCCTTCGAATGTCAGATGTTTGCGGAGAACGAAAAGCGGACTTCTTTCAATGGATCCGACAACTGGAACATCAGGAACACGCCTATGATTGTGAATTCCGGACCTTTGTGGTCAGAGATGACCGATGGTACGATTGCCTGGCTTTTTTACTTCGGCCAGGCACGTTCATCTCTATGATGATAGATGTCACCGAACAAAAACACACCGAGCTCATGCTTACCCACTCTCGGGAGTTGATGAAATACATCATAGAACACGACCATAACGCGATCGCCGTCTACGACCGGGACATGAATTATATCTATGTAAGCCAGAGTTTCCTGCGGGAAAATCGGATCGACGGAAAAGATATCATCGGGAAAAATCACTACGAAGTTTTTTCCGACATACCGCAGCACTGGAAGGATATACATCAAAAGTGCATTGCGGGAGCTGTATTCTCTGCGGAGGAGGATGAATTCATTCGTACCGACGGCAGCAAGGAATATGTTCGTTGGGAATGCAGACCATGGCAGGAAGCAGACGGAGCCATTGGAGGAATCGTTCTCTACACGGAAATCATCACAGATCGGGTCAAGGCAAGGCATGTGCTTCGTGAAAGCGAGGAGAAATACCGGCTGATCGCAGAAAACGCGTCGGATGTCATCTGGGTATTGAACCTGGACAGCAGAAGATTTACCTACATGAGCCCTTCGATTTTCAATTTGCGGGGCTACAGCCCTGAAGAAGTGATGAATGCCCCGATCGAGCACTCATTCACCCCATCATCCATGGAAGTCGCAGTGAAAACGATCGAAAAAGGCGTGCTCGAATACATAAGTAACCCCACAAAGGAAGTCGTGGTTCGTGAGGAATTTCAACAACCGTGCAAGGATGGTTCTGTCATATGGGTGGAATCCTCCGGCAAATTCAGGCGAAACAGCAAAGGCGAGATCGAGCTAGTCGGTGTGACCTTCAACATCGATGCAAGAAAGCGTGCGGAAGAAAAAATCTTATATCTCAGCTACCACGACTCCCTCACCGGACTGTATAACCGGAGGTATTACGAAGCAGAGCTTCGGAGGTTGGATACGAAACGCAATCTGCCGATCACGCTGATCATGATCGATGCCAATGGGCTCAAACTGGTAAACGATGCCTTTGGCCATCAGGCCGGGGACAAACTCCTGCAGAAAACTGCCGCGATCCTAAAAAAGCAATGCCGCTCCGACGAGATCGTCGCAAGGGTAGGTGGCGACGAGTTTGTCATTCTACTTCCCAAAACCGACAGAGATGACGGACAGCGGGTGGTCGACCGAATCAATAAGGCGGTGTCCGGGAAAAAAGGAAAAACGGAAATATTGTCCATTTCCATTGGGATCGCAACAAAGGATGACGCCTCAAAAGACATGAGAGAAGTTTTCAAGGAGGCGGAAGACGACATGTACCGTCACAAACTCTCTGATAGCGCCAGCATGCGAAGCAGGACGATCGATCTGATCCTGGAATCCTTGTATGAAAAAAATAATCGAGAGATGCATCACTCCAAACGGGTCAGCGAGCTTTGCGGCAGCATTGCCTCAGCATTGCAATTGAGCAACGACAACATCAATCTTTTGAAATTAGCAGGTCTTATGCACGATATAGGAAAAATCGGGATCCCCGACAGCATACTGAATAAAGATGGACGCTTGACCAATGAAGAGTGGGACGAAGTCAAACGACATTCTGAAGTAGGCTATCGAATCCTTAGTTCCGTGACGGAGTTCTCAGAGATTTCCGAGTATGTCCTGTCACACCACGAACGATGGGACGGAACAGGCTATCCTCAGGGCCTTCAGGGGGAAGCGATCCCTCGCATGTCGAGGATCATTGCTCTGGCAGATGCCTATGATGCCATGACGTCGGATCGGAGCTACCGAAAAGGCCTGAGCCAACAAGAAGCCGCCGCAGAAATCCTGAAATGCACCGGCAAGCAATTCGACCCGGAGATAGCCAAAATATTTTTGGAGAATTTGCCATTTATTGTTAACTAGCGACTTTTCATGCATACAAATAAATGTTAGAATATTCAATGTATTCATTGATGCGGCCCAGTGACAGAAGAGGATGACAGAATGGAAAAAGCGAACAACCCGCGAGTCCGGGTTTGGCTGCTATTGGTGTTGGTATTGATGGCAACAGGAGGATTCGGGTGCGCCGGTGATCCTCAAGAAGCAGAAGAGCCACCGGAACCGAACGATACTCTGCAGTTTCGGATCACATGGCAGGAATTTTCCGGCAGGGGAGAAGCAGTCAAACGAATCGTGTCGGCGTACCAGCCAGAGAAGGAAGCTATAAAAATCAATGTGATCGGTGGCGATGAAGATCTGAATACGATGGAAGAGATCTTGCTGAAGGAGCCAACGGACACGATTTTAGTCATGCCATATCGTTTTATCAAGCACTTTGGAGCCAAGGGGCTATTACAAGATTTGACCACAGATTTTATCGGTGACAAAGACCTCTTCTATCCGGAGCTATGGGATCTGGCGATCGTCGAAGGGCGTACCTTTGGCGTTCCCTGGGTTGGCCATGCCGTATCTTTGATCTACAATAAGGAACTGCTGCGAACTGCCGGTGTGGATCCGGCAGCCATTCGAAGCTTGGATGATCTGGTTGCGGCTATGGAGCGAGTCGAAGCGGAGACACCGGCCAAAGGCATTGGCCTCGTGGGGGCCGATCACAATGATGTTTCCTGGATGGTCAATCAGTTCATTTATAGCTTTGGTGGAACTTTGGTGGATTCCGACGGTTCATCGGTGAAAGTAAACAGTGAAGAAGCAATGCAAGCCATCGCTTTCTACAGGGATGTGCTTGGACCCCACGCTCAACCGACTTGGACGGAGGATACCGGCGTAGAGGTGATGAAGCATTTTCTCGAGCAGACAGTCGCCTTTGAATTTCAAGGCGTCTGGGGCGTGACGGATGTGCAAAAAAACGGAGCGCCCTTTGAGACCGGGGTGATTGCGCTGAACGACCTGGGAATGGCTGCAGAGGTTGGACCACTGATGCTTGCGATCCCGGCTTCCTTCGCAGAAGAGCATAGAAAGAGCGCCGTCGATTTTCTGCGATATCTGATTTCAGTTCCGGCACAGGAACGTGTCATGAACGGCGAATACAGTCCGGAGCGGGATGCCTATTATCCATTTCGTGTTCCGGTGAGAATAGATATGAAAGACAGCCAATTGTTTGACAACTACCCACAATACCTTCCCTTCATAGAAGGAATGCAAAATCCCAGCATCGATGTCCCTGTTCCCGGGTGGGCGACCATCAAGGAACTGTATTATGCTCCCGGGTTACATCGGGTCATGACAGGGGAAAGCACGATAGAAGACTTTTTGATTGAAATCGAAGGCAAAGGCAACGATATTTTAGACCAGCAGAAGCAGGGAGGCGAAATATGAAAGTATTGATTGCGGATGATTCGGCAACAGATGTAGCGATCATCAAAAGTATCCTCAACGACATTGAAGTTGCAGTAGCGAGGGATGGGATCGAAGCGATAGAACTGCTTCACGATGGCGCAGATATCGATCTCATGCTTCTGGATCTCAATATGCCTCGAATGGATGGTTTTCAAGTTTTAGAGGCCGCCAGGGAGGATCTTGAGAGGTTCGGTATCGTAACGCTGATTTTGACCAATGCAAACGAATTGGAAAGCGAAATAAAAGGGCTGGAACTGGGTGCGGTAGACTATATCAGAAAGCCTTTGAACTTCCAATCATTGCGCAAACGGATCGAGGTCCACAATAGTCTGCAGCATGCCCGGATGGAGCTGGAATCCACCAACGCCTCATTGGAGCAGATCGTACAAGACAGGACAGAAGAGTTGATTCATACCCGGGACATCACGATCCAGGCGCTGACCGGTCTTCTGGAAGTAAGGAACATCGAATCGGGGAACCATACGAAGCGGACGCAGTGGATGATGAAAGCGTTGAGTGAACAGTTGCGACTTCAAGGGAAGTATCAAGAGCTTCTCACAGACACTTATATCAATGATCTCTTTAGCACAGCCCCTCTTCATGACATCGGAAAAGTCGGGATCCCGGACAAGATATTGCTGAAGCCGGGAAGACTGACCAGCGAAGAGTTTGAGATCATGAAAAAACACGTGGATTATGGAGTGGCAGCCCTGCAACCTGGCATCGGACACCTTCCGCCCGGTGGCTTTATAGATACCGCAATGGAGATCATTTCTGCCCATCACGAGAGATACAACGGGACCGGGTATCCAAAGGGACTGACAGGGACAGAGATTCCCCTTCCCGGTCGATTGATGGCGATCATCGACGTTTACGATGCCCTCGTCAGCGAACGGGTCTACAAGGCTGCGATCGAACATGAAGTGGCAATGGAAATGATCCGGGAGGAGAGCGGACAACATTTCGATCCTGAAATCGTGGAGGCATTCTTCGGAATCGAGGAAACGATCAAGGAGATTGCCGACATCTACATCCAACATTGAGAAAGAGGTCGTATATGAGGCGATTTAGCTGTGTGCTGGCTGCCCTATTGATATGCATGGTCGTCGGCTCGACCGCCGTCGGGTTCGGCGCGTCGATCGTCTTTACTCAAGAGGAACAAGATTTCATTGCCGCGCACCCGGTCATACGCCTTGGAGTAGATCCGTCTTTCATCCCCTATGAGTTCATCGATACCGACGGAGTGTACAAAGGGATCGCCGCAGATTATATCGATTTGATCAGTCAGCGAACTGGCATAGAGATGGTCGTACAGATGGACTTGACCTGGACGGAGGCCTATGAGCTCGCAGCCCAAAGACAGCTTGATGTGTTGCCTTGCATATCTCGTACAGAAGCACGAGAACCCTACTTTCTCTTTTCTGACCCTTATTACAATTTTCAGAGGATCATCGTCGTAAGTGACGGCAATACTGACATTCGTTCCTTTGAGGACCTCTTTGGACGAAGTGTCGGGGTACAAACCAACAGCTCTCATCACGGATTTCTACTTGAATACGAACAGATCACGCCTCGTTTATATGGAACTGTTGTGGAGGGCTTGTTAGCTGTCTCTTCAGGGAAAGAGGAGTCGTTCGTCGGAAATCTTGCGACATCCAGCTATTTGATCAAGACCAACGGGATCACCGGCCTAAAGATCGTTGAAGTTGAAACGGAAGAACCCCAGACGCTTCATTTTGCAGTCAGAAACGACTGGCCTGAATTGGTTTCCATCTTGAATAAAGCGCTGTCGAGCATCACAAAAGAAGAGCGACTTGCGATCAATGAGCACTGGATCGGTGTTTCGACTGAAGTGAATTATGACGAAATCATAAGGATCCTTGCCATTGTCGGAACGATATTCGTACTGATCGTGGCCGTTTCTCTTTTTTGGATCCAACGGTTGCGAAGAGAAGTCGCTATGCGGAGACAAGCAGAAGAAGAACTGCGACACGCCAAAGAGGAAGCTGAACTGGCAAACCGCTTCAAATCGACGTTTCTGGCCCGTATGTCCCATGAAATAAGAACTCCGCTGAATGCGATCTCCGGCATGGCCTATCTGATCAAGAAGACAGGCGTCACTTCAACGCAGCGAAGCTATCTTGATAAGATCACACAGGCCTCCAGAAGCATGCTGGGGATCATCAATGACATACTTGACTTTTCGAAAATTGAAGCAGGGAAAATCGACTTGGAATCTGTTCCTTTCCAGTTTGATAAAATGCTTCAAAACACCATCAACATCGTTTCTTACACCATAGAGGACCAGGGGATCGAATTGCGAGCTGAACAAGATCCGGATATGCCAGACCACTACATTGGAGATCCCACAAGGATCGGGCAGGTACTATTGAACATCCTGAACAATGCGGCAAAATTTACAAAGGAAGGATCTGTATCACTGTCGGTTGGCCTGACAGACCGAACTGAGGATATGGCGACCGTATTTTTACGTGTCTCCGATACCGGCATCGGCATGTCCAAGGAACAGATCGACCGGTTGTTTCTCCCCTTCCATCAAGCTGATTCCACCATAAGCCGCCGGTTCGGGGGAACAGGGCTCGGACTTTCCATTGCAAAGAACCTGACCGACATGATGAGTGGCAGCATCACCGTGGAAAGCGTAGAGGGAGAAGGGTCAACCTTTACAGTTTCTTTACCGCTCCGCATCGATCGGTCTAAAGAACATAAGAGGGAAACGGAAACACTGCGCTTCTATTTCGAAACACTTCGAGCCCTTGTCATAGAAAAAGATCCTGAATCTCGAGAACGGATCCAGGACTATCTGATGTCATTCCATCTGAGTGCTGACTATGCAGGTTCGGAGGAAGAGGCTATTGACCGTCTTCTCTACGCGCAAGGAGACGCGGAGGCTTCGTATTCCTTGCTTCTGATCGACTTCGACACCCCGGAAGGAGGAGGGATCGAGTTTTACCAGCGGTTGCTCACACAAGGGCTATGGACAGCAGAACACAAGTCGATCCTTCTTTTGCCCATGATTCGAGAAGATCTGTATGATCAGCTCGAAGCTGCCGGGATCGACTTCGGCATCACCAAACCCATCATTCCCTCAGTGTTGCTCAATGCCATTTTGGAGTCCTTTCATATGGATCTGCGAACGCTTCATGAAGGCGAGGGCGATTCGGAGGACGATGAATTGCCAGTCACCGATCACTATTATCACGTACTGTTGGTGGAAGACAATAAGACAAACCAACTGATCGCATCGTCGATACTGGAGCAGGCAGGATTCCGGGTTTCCATTGCAGACAACGGCAAGGAAGGCGTCGAATTCTTTCGGGAACGTGGCAGGGAGCTGGATCTGATCCTGATGGATCTTCACATGCCAGTACTCAACGGACTGGAAGCTGCCACACAGATTCGGGAAATGGATCCATCCATACCGATCATTGCCTTGACGGCGGATGCGATCACAGGAAGCCAAGACGCATGCCGCGCGGCAGGCATGGATCAATACATCAGCAAGCCCTTTGAGCCGGAAGCGTTTGTAAAAACCGTTCTGTCGGCGATTCGAACAACGAATGCAGATCAAAACGTCTCTTCAGCCCCAGCGGTCTTGGACCGGGCGGTTGGCATTCGAAATCTGGGTGGTGACTCGACATTGTACCAACTAGTGCTTGCAGAATACTTGAAAGAAAACCGCGAAACTCCACGACAGCTGAGTGAAGCGATCCAATCGGAACAGTACGGCGAAGCGATCAAAATCGTGCATAAAATCAAAAGCAGCTCAGGGAGCATCGGCGCACAATCCTTATATGAAGCTGCCAACGAGCTTCAGAAGCAATTACAGGTAGCAGATGTTGCGAGAATCGACGAGTCGCATCACATATTCAAAGCCATTCTCTTACGACTTCTTGAAGAATTGTCCGCTGGATAGCGGAGCCGTCGATACGTGCAAAGAAGGTGTAGTATGAAGACAGAGTTAGAAAGTAAGTTGGAGCGTGAACTGGAGTATTATAGAAACATCATAGAAGGCGCCAACCTGGGTACGTGGGAGCTCAATGTGCTGACTGGCGAAGAAACCATCAACGAACGCTGGGCCGAAATGATCGGCTACACGATCGAGGAATTATCTCCGGTCAGTATCGATACCTGGATCAGCCACAGCCACCCGAAGGACATCGAAGAGGTACAGAAACACATCGATTCTCTCTTTCAACGAAGGATCGACCACTACAACGTTGAGTTCCGCATGAAGCATAAGAACGGGAGCTGGGTTTGGATCAATGGAAGAGGAAAGGTCAACACCTGGACGGAGGATGGCCGCCCCTGGATGACCAGCGGTACGCACACTGACATCACTTCAAGAAAACTGACCGAAGAAAAGTTGCAAAAGAGCGAAGAACGGTTCCGCATCATGTTTGAAGAAGCCCCATTGGGTATGGGGTTGTTTGAATTTCATTCAGGGAAGCCATATCAGGTGAACCGGCGATTTGCCGACATCATCGGCCGTACCATACAGGAATGCTATGAGTTGGACTGGAAAGCGATCACCCATCCCGATGACATAGAAGAGAACCTGTTCTATCGAGAGCAGATCCTAGCGGGTAAAACAAAAGAATTTAAGATGAGAAAGCGCTATCTGAAGCCCGACGGATCTGTCATCTGGATCAACCTGATCATTGTTCTTTTAGACGCGATCACCGATCCCAATCCGCGGGAACTGTGCATGATCGAAGACTTCACCGAACGAAAAGAGTGGGAAAACGAGATCCTCTTTCTCAATTTTCATGACGCATTGACCGGCATGTACAACCGGAGATTTTTCGAAGAGGAAAAAAACCGCTTGGATGCCGGGCGGCAGCTTCCTTTGTCTATCATCATGGCGGATGTTGACGGGTTGAAGTTGATCAACGATGGATTTGGCTACTCGACCGGTGACAAACTGTTGATGGAAGCCGGCGAGGTCTTGCTCAGCTGTTGTCGGAAGGAAGACATCGCCTCTCGAATCGGAGGCGACGAGTTTTGTATTCTTCTTCCCGGGACATCTCAGGAAGCAGCAAGGGAGATTTGCAAGCGGATCCAGGCTGCCGCGGCGGAATCGATCATTTCTTCGGGAGCACATCGGCTTAAGTGCAATCTTTCCGTCGGTTCTGCCACAAAGACCTCCGCAAACGAGGACATCAGCAAGGTTCTCAGCGAAGCAGAAGACGCCATGCGCAGAAGCAAGCTACTGAATCGCAACAGCGTTCGCAGCGATCTTCTGTCCTCGATCAAGGCGACAATGCTTGAAAAAAGCCATGAAACCGCGGAGCACTCGGAGCGAATGGCGGCCATGGCAAGAGCGATCGGCGAAGAGCTGTCACTCTCTGACAATCTCATGTATGACCTGGAACTTGCCGCAACACTACACGACATCGGAAAAGTGAGCATCGATCAGCAAATACTGTCAAAGTCGGAGGCATTGACAGAAGAAGAGTGGATCTTGATGCGTCAGCATCCAGTCGTAGGAGCCCGGATCGCTCAGGCTACCACCGAACTGATGTCGATCGCCGAGTATATTTTATACCATCATGAACGATGGGACGGGAAAGGATA
>PHAE01000049.1 GCA_002840285.1 Firmicutes bacterium HGW-Firmicutes-11 | reverse complement strand
TGGTAACCCGTAGGGGAGTCGAACCCCTGATTCCGCCGTGAGAGGGCGACGTCTTGACCACTTGACCAACGGGTCGTGCATTGCAGTCCGAAGACTCGCCTTCGGACTTCTACAATTATAGAGGATGGGAGGTATTTTGTCTATGGTCATTTCTTAAAAACTTTGTTAGAATGGGAGGGAAATCAAGGCCGAAATCGGCCCCAAATACGAATGGAGAGCAGCAAAATGAACTATCGGAGCACCAGAGGCAGCAACGAATACAAGCGATCGGCAGAAGCGATCATCAAAGGAATCGCCGAGGACAAAGGTTTATATGTACCGGAACGGATTCCTGCGCTGGAGATCGAACCGACGGAACTGATCGGCAAAGACTATCGCCAGGTGGCTTCGGCGGTTCTTCCAAAGTTTTTGGATGATTATTCACAAGAGGAACTGGCGCATTGCATCGATCGTGCCTACGACGAGAAATTTGAGGCGGCGGAAGTTGTTCCTGTGGTAAAAGCCGGCGACGCTTACTTCCTGGAGCTGTATCACGGAAAGACTGCTGCGTTCAAGGACATGGCATTGTCGATTCTGCCTTATCTGCTGACCACTGCCATGGTGAAGGAAAATGAAGCAAATAAGATCGCGATCCTGACCGCGACTTCGGGAGATACAGGAAAAGCAGCGCTGGAAGGATTCGCGGATGTTGAGGGAACTGAGATCGTTGTCTTCTATCCCAGAGATGGAGTCAGTCTGGTGCAGGAACGACAAATGACGACGCAAGAAGGCAACAACACCCATGTCTTCGGCATAAAAGGCAACTTTGACGATGCCCAATCCGCTGTGAAGCAGATCTTCAACGACCCGGAAGTCGCAAAGGTGCTGGCCGAGTCCGGATATCGATTGTCTTCGGCCAACTCCATCAACATCGGTCGTTTGGTTCCCCAGGTCGCTTACTACGTCTGGGGATATGTGCAGCTGCTCAAGGACGGCGTGATCCAAGCGGGAGAGAAGATCAACGTAGCGGTTCCGACAGGCAATTTCGGCAACATTCTCGCCGCATACTACGCAAAGGAAATGGGGATCCCCATCAAAACATTCATCTGCGCGTCCAATCAAAACAACGTGCTGACTGACTTTATCCATACCGGCATCTATGACCGGAACCGGAATTTTTTCGTGACCAGCTCACCGTCCATGGACATCCTGATCTCAAGCAATCTGGAGCGTCTGCTCTACCACCTCGCCGGCGGAAATGGCGAAGAGATCGCGGAAATGATGAGCGAACTGGAGCGAAATGGATCCTATGAAGTAAGCGATCTCATAAGAAAAGGGCTCGAGGATTTCTACGGCGGCTTTGCCAACGAAGAGGAAACGGCGAAAGCGATTCTTTCGATGTATGAGAATAGCGGCTATCTGATGGATACCCACACCGCTGTGGGCTATAAAGTGTATCAAGATTACAAAAATGCCACCGGTGATGAAACACCGACACTGATCGCAGCAACCGCCAGCGCTTACAAATTTGCAGACAGCGTTATACGGGCATTGGATCCGTCAGAGACTGTTACCGGTTTTGCCGCAGTGGATGCTGTCGCAATCAAAACGGGAGTGAAAGTGCCGACAGGATTGGAGGGATTGTCCCGGCGAACAGTGCGTCATGATGTTGTGCTGGCGCGGGACGAGCTCAGCGAAACCGTGGTCCGTCTATTTCGTTAAAAATCAAACGATTGCAACGTTTTGAGGTCTAAAAGTCTGAATTTTCAACCGATGATTCTTTCTTCTATTTATTATTTTTTGTGATATAATGGCGAGGTATTATACTCGTTTTTTATCAATTGCAAAGAGAGGGAACGAATGAGCATATTCAACAAACACCTCCCGGCGATCCACGTAGAGCATCACAAAAACACGACAGACAGTGCTACGGTGAAAATGCCGGTGCCCGATAAGGTGTACCTGTCGATGGTACAACATATCGGTGCCCCTTGTCAGCCAACGGTGGCGGTAGGGGATCTTGTCAAAGTAGGCCAGGTCATTGGTGATACCGACGCCTTTGTCAGCGCCCCCATCCATTCCAGTGTTTCGGGAAAAGTCACGGCGATCGACAAGAGCCTGACCATGACAGGGATTTGGGATACGATCGTCACCATCGCAGCAGACAAGACACAAGAAGTCGCAGAGGGGATCAAACCTCCTGTGGTCGAAGATAAGGCCAGCTTCTTGAAAGCAGTCAGGGATTCCGGTCTGGTCGGTCTTGGTGGAGCCGCGTTTCCCACCCACGTGAAATTCAACCCCAAGAATCTCGAGGAAGTAGACACCTTCATCATCAACGGCGCAGAGTGCGAACCCTACATCACTGCGGATTACCGAACCATGATGGAAGACTCTGAGCTATTGATCAACGGTTTGAAGAACACCCTGAAATATCTGGGGATCAAACGTGGTGTCATCGGCATCGAATCCAACAAAGCGCCGGCGATCGCCAAGCTTCGGGAGATGGTGAAAGACGATCCTGAGATCGAAGTGCTTGAACTCGTGCCTGTTTATCCGCAAGGCGCCGAGCGCGTTTTGATCTATGAGGCCACTGGCCGATCGATCCCGCCGGGAAAACTGCCGGCAGACATCGGCGTCATCGTTTCCAATGTCAGCTCGATCGTCGCTCTTCAGACTTTCATTGAGACCGGCATGCCTTTGATCTCAAAGAAGATCACCGTCGATGGCAACGCGATCCGCACACCGAAGAACGTAGAAGTTCTCATTGGCACGCCGATCTACAAATTGATCAACTTCTGCGACGGATACAAGCGCGTTCCCAAGAAGATCCTCATGGGAGGACCTATGATGGGCCGCGCGATCTATGACGATGGCATGGCAGTTATCAAAAATAACAATGCAATCTTAGCGTTCGACGAGGAGTTCGCCACAGTTCCCAAAGAAACCGCCTGCATCAATTGTGGAAGATGTACAAAAGCATGCCCAATGATGCTGATGCCGACACTGATCGCAAAAGCTTATGAGTGCAAAGATCTTCCGGCGTTGGAAAAGCTCCACGCCACCCTTTGTATGGAATGCGGATGCTGTACGTATGTCTGCCCTGCGAAAAAGCAATTGGGCTTTATCAATAAGATGGCGAAACAATTCATCATGGAAGGGGGCAAGAAATAATGGGCCGCTATATGCAAGGAAACCTTGTGGTTTCCCCGTCCCCTCACGTAATGGACAACATCACTACCACCGGGATCATGCGGGATGTTTTGATCGCCTTGGCGCCGGCATTTGTCATGTCCGGTGTCATTTTCGGATCGCGGGCTATCCTGCTTACGATCACCTGCATCGTGTCCGCCGTCGTCTTCGAATGGGGATTCCGCATCGTAACAAAAAAGGAACAGACCATCGGCGACCTCTCCGCGGCTGTTACTGGAATACTTTTAGGGTTCAACTTGCCGTCGACATTGCCTTACTGGATGGCTGTCGTTGGTTCCTTCGTCGCCATTGTCGTAGTGAAACAGATCTTCGGCGGTATCGGTCAAAACTTTGCGAACCCTGCGATCACAGCAAGAATCGTCCTGCTCGTATCCTTCACGACACCGATGACGACCTGGTCGCTGCCCAATCGGATCATCGAAGCTAGTGACGCAGTCACCGGCCCGACCCCATTGGGTATTTTGAGCATGGGCACAGATCTCGGGTCACTGCCGTCAAACATGGACCTGTTTCTTGGCTATGTCGGCGGCTCACTGGGAGAAACCAGCGCCATCGCTCTTCTGATCGGAGGAATCTATCTGATTTTGCGGAAAGTGATCGAACCATCGATCCCTGTGGCCTTCATCGGTACCGTGTTCGTGTTTGCATTACTGGCCGGTCAGGATCCTTTCTTCCACATCTTTGCCGGCGGGGTCATGCTGGGCGCGTTTTTCATGGCAACCGACTATTCCACGTCGCCGTTGACCACCCCGGGCAAAATCGTATTCGGTATCGGCTGCGGCGTTCTGACCATGGTCATCCGGCTGTTCGGGTCTTATCCGGAAGGCGTATCTTATGCAATCCTGCTGATGAACATTCTGACCCCTCACATCGATAATATGTCGAGAAGAAAAATCTATGGAGGTGGGAAGAAATGAGAGATAGCAAATTCGGCGAATTGATCAAGCCTTCCCTGGTGCTACTGATCATCTGTCTCGTAGTTGCAGCGGCCCTGGCCGCCACCTACCAGGTCACGGCGCCGATCATTGAAGCGATCAATATCAAAAATGCCAATATCGCAAGAGGCGTCGTGCTGCCCCAGGCGGAAGGATCCTTTGCACAGATCGAAGCAGACCTGCCGGAAAGCGTGACGGAAATTTACAAAGCGGAAAACGGGACCGGCGTTGTACTTACTGTTTTGGACAAAGGTTTCGGCGGGAAATTGACCGTGATGGTCGGCATCGACGATAAAGAAGCCATCACCGGCGTCAAGGTGACGAAGCATACAGAGACTCCTGGCCTGGGAACGAAGGCCATGACAGAAGACTATCTATCCCAGTACATCGGGCAATCAGCCATCACTCGCGCAAATGAGCAGGGTGAAACCCAAATCGATGCGGTCACCGGAGCCACGGTCACATCCGACGCGGTGTATCGGGCAGTAGAGACTGCACTGGCTCAATTCAAAGAGTTAGGGGGTGCCCAATAATGAACAAATTGCAATTGCTGACCAACGGAATCATCAAGGAAAATCCCGTATTGATCCTTTTACTTGGAACCTGTCCGGCGCTGGCAGTCACCACTTCGGCCATCAACGGGCTTGGGATGGGAGTTTCCACAATGGCGGTTTTGATCTCTTCCAACGTGGTCATCGCTTTATTGAAAAATATCATTCCCGACAAAGTTCGAATCCCCAGCTTCATCGTTGTCATTGCAGGTTTTGTTACCATAGTCGGCTTGCTTCTTCAGGCATACGCGCCGGCGATCAACGAAGCGCTCGGCCTGTTTATCCCATTGATCGTCGTAAACTGCATCATCCTGGGAAGAGCTGAGATGTTTGCTAGCAAGAACAAAGTCTCCGATTCCGCCATCGATGGTGTCGGTATGGGACTCGGTTTTACCTTCGCTCTCTTCCTGATGGGATCGATACGTGAAATCCTAGGTTCCGGCGCATGGATGGGATTCTCCATCACGGCGGACCTGATTTCGCCGATGTCAGTATTCATGCTTGCCCCCGGCGCATTTTTCACTTACGGCTGTCTGGTCGCTTTGATCAACTATGTGTCCAAAGGACGGGCGATCAAGAAGCGGGAAATGGGCTGCGAAGGCTGTCCCTCCGCTGTCGGCTGCCAGCAAATCGGAAAAGGGGGTTGTAACTGATGAAAGAAATGATGATCATTCTGTTCAGTGCCGTTTTGGTCAACAACTTCGTACTTGTTAAGTTCCTGGGGATCTGTCCTTTCCTGGGAGTGTCCAAAAAACTCGATTCTGCGGTGGGCATGAGCCTTGCGGTAATCTTTGTCATGGTGCTGGCAACAGCAGTCACATATCCGATTTATAACGGCTTGTTGGCGCAACTGGGGCTGGAATACCTGCAGACCATCGTATTTATCCTGGTCATCGCTGCTTTGGTGCAGCTAGTGGAAATCACGTTGAAAAAGTATGTACCAGCCCTACATAAGTCATTGGGGGTGTATCTTCCACTGATCACCACCAACTGCGCTGTGCTGGGAGTTGCGATCCTCAACATCAATGAAGCTTACACCTACATGCAGTCACTGGTGAATTCCTTTGGCGCAGGCGTCGGGTTCTTACTTGCCATGGTGCTGTTTTCAGGAGTACGACTTCGCATCGAGAACAATAACTTTCCGGTAGCGTTCAAAGGAGTTCCGTCCGTCTTAGTAGCCGCATCCATCGTTTCGTTGTCATTCATGGGATTCTCCGGAGTGATCGACGGACTGTTCGGAATATAGGGAGGAGGAGAATACGATGCAATATTTAATACCTGTCGGTATCGTCGCCATCATTGGCCTCCTCGCTGGAGCGATCCTCACCATCGCCGCAAAGTTCATGGAGGTCAAGCTGGATCAAACTGCGGCTGAAGTGCTCGCCGCACTTCCCGGTGCCAATTGCGGCGCTTGTGGCTATGCCGGTTGCGAAGATTATGCCAATGCTTTAGCAAAGGACGAAGAGCATTTAGTGAAAGCAAATCTATGCACGCCAGGAGGCAATGCGGTTGCTCTGGCGGTCAGCGAGTTGCTGGGAATCGAATTCGAAGGCGCATCCAGCCGGATCGCCATCATGAAGTGCTCCGGTTCCAGAGAACGCACGTCCTATACCATGGATTATCAGGGGATCAAGACCTGCAAAGCCAACAAGCTTTTCTATCGTGGCAGGGGAACTTGCGAGATGGCTTGTCTAGGGTTTGGAGACTGCGAAGCCGTCTGCGAGTACGATGCCATCAAAATGGAAAACGGCATCGCGGTGATCAATCCGGTCAAATGCGTCGGCTGCGGACTCTGCGCCAAGGCGTGCCCCAGTTTATTGATCGAGATCGTCCCCGACAAGACCAGAGTCGTCGTTGGGTGCAGCTCCATCGATACCGGCGCAGCGACCAGCAAAATCTGCACCATCGGCTGCATCGCATGCAAACAATGCGAAAAGGCATGCAAATTTGACGCGATCCACGTGATCAACAACCATGCGGTGATCGACTACACAAAGTGCACCAACTGTACTTTATGCGCCAAAGTGTGTCCCACCAAGGTCATCCACGTGTTTCCGAAACGAAAGGCACCGACGAAGCCGGCACCTGCCAAAGCAGAACAATAATGTATTGATTTTTCCAACGATGTATTGTATATTAAATGGGCACGCTTGAACAGGCGTGCATCACGGAGAGTTGACCGAGTGGCTAAGGAGCCCGCCTGGAAAGCGGGTAAGGTGTAACAGCCCCGTGGGTTCGAGTCCCATGCTCTCCGCCAAAT
>PHAE01000048.1 GCA_002840285.1 Firmicutes bacterium HGW-Firmicutes-11 | reverse complement strand
GTGTTGGGCAGCCGTTCTCGCAAGGCGCTGCCCTGCTCTGGCCAGGTTGCCCCAACGACGGCGCCGACTTCGCTGTATCCGTGCTGACCGATCAAGTCTTTTCCCCATTCGGCCACCAGATCCGCAACCTTCAGGTACATAGCTTCTCCCCCGGTTTCGAGCTCTTGTAGCTCAGCGCTGCCGGGATTGCTGGAGCGGATCAGAACGAAGATGCCTCGTCCTTTACATGCTGCTACAAAAGGCTGGATGCCATCAGTCCCGAAGTAGGGATTCACCGTGATGGCGTCCTCCTTCCAAAGATCGTGTCGGACGCCTTCGATCTCAACGCCGCCGATGTGGCTGGCGTAGGCGGCGGCAGTGGAGCCGATGTCCCCCCGCTTGATGTCGCCTATAACGATGAGTCCTTTGGATTTGGCGTAACGGATCGTTTCCATATAAGAAGTCAATCCGGGAATTCCGTACTGCTCATACATGGCGATCTGCGGTTTCACCGCCGGAATCAGATCCCAGATCTGTTCGATCACCAGGCGATTGAAGGCGGTGAATATGGCGGCGACCGCTTCCGGCGTTTGGCCATACTGCCTGTACATTTGTCTCTTCAGATATTCGGGGATCATCGCCGGTGTGGGATCCAGGCCCACCACCGAGGGATTGCCGGTCTCCCGGATTTTATCGATCAGCTGGTCGATCATCGTAAGTCACCTTTCCTTCCACCATCGTCATCTTTACTCTTCCGAAAACGCTCTTCCCTGCGAAAGGGGTGTTCTTTCCCTTTGAAGCGAAGTTCTCCGGGTCGATGACCCATTCCTTTTCCAGGTCGATCAGCGTCAGATCGGCGACACTTCCTATTTCGATGCGCCCCCGGTGGATGCCGAGGATCGACGCCGGCGCTTTGCTCATTCGTTCCAAAAGCTCATAGAGACTGAGGTATCCCGTTTTCACAAGTTCGGTGTAGCCAAGGGCAAATGCGGTCTCCAGTCCAGAGATGCCGTTGGCTGCGTCCTCGTATTTACAGATTTTCTTTTCTGCTTCATGGGGCGCATGATCTGTGGCGATGACGTCGATGGTTCCGTCGGCCAGCCCCTGCCGGATCGCTTCCCGATCTTCTGCGGTCCGAAGTGGCGGGTTCATCTTCGCCATTCCGTTGTTTCGATCTACCGCGTCTTCCGTCAAGGTGAAGTAATGGGGCGCGGTCTCCGCCGTGAGTTTTGCTCCCTTGGCCTTTCCATATCGTATCAGATCCACGGTTCCCGCCGTGCTCACATGGCAAATATGCAGATGACAACCGGTGCGAAGGGCCAGAAGAATGTCTCTTGCGGCAACGATCTCTTCCGCTTCCGGCGTCGATCCATGGAAGAACGGGTCTTCGCAGTGGGAAAATACCGGGACCCCACAACTTGCAGCAAGCTCCATCGCCTCTTTCATCAGTCCACTGTCCAGCACCGACTTGCCGTCTTCGCTGACGGCGGCGATTCCTCGCCCGCTCAGTTCCGCGCACCGGGTAGCAAGGCCGGCCATCTCTTTCATATCGGTCAGCCGCCGCCCCTTTTGCCCCACTGTGATCGCCGCAACCGGAAGCACGTTTGGCCCGGATGCCAGTGCTGCCTTCTCTTCCAGATACAACACCCTCTCCTTCGTATCAATTACAGGGTCGGTATTGGGCATGACACAGACAGTTGTGAATCCTCCCTTGTTGGCGGCCTGGCAGCCGCTGGCGGTGTCTTCCTTTTCCGGTGCTCCCGGATCGCGAAAGTGTACGTGCAGATCGATCAGTCCCGGCGCAACCAGACAACCGCCGGCATCGATAACGATTTCTGATCCAACGGGATCATCTGTTCCGGGTTCCCGTATCTCGCAGATCTTCCCAGATTCGATCACGATATCCCGCCGTACTGGCGGTTCATTTTCCGTAACGCACAGAAGGCCATTCCTTACGAAGGATCTCATTTTGCCAGTCCCCTTTCATACAGACGATGTCGTCGCAGTATTCGCACCGGTACTCCCGTTCCTCTTCGTTGATCAGGTGGAAAATGTGTGGAGCATTTCTCTCGATGGAGGTGACACATCTCGGGTTTTTGCACTTGATCACGTTGATGACTTTCTCCGGGATGGAGAGCTGTATTTTTCGTACCACTTTGTGGGCTTCGATGACGTTGACCGTTGCCGTCGGATCGATGAGACCCAGATCGGCTACGTCGATGTCGGTGACGTCGTTGATTTTGATCACGTCCTTTTTTCCATGCTTTTTGCTGTCGGCGTTCATGATAAAGGCGACGGTGTGTTTTGACGTGTCGATATCCAGATAGTTCAAGATCTTCGCGCCGAGCCCCGCGGTGATGTGGTCGATGACGATTCCCTGTTCGATGCTGTTTATGACTAACATGAGAGTTCTCCTTTCCTTTCACTCGCTTCTTCGGTGACACCCAAAAGCTTCATGATCAGCGCCATCCGGACGTACATTCCGTATTTGGCCTGTTGAAAATAGAGGGCTCTGGGATCCTTGTCCACCTCTACCGCGATTTCGTTGACTCTGGGTAGTGGGTGAAGAACGATCATGTCTAGTTTAGCTTTCGCCATTTTCTCCCCGTCAAGAATGTAGTAATCCTTCAGCCTGACGTAGTCTTCTTCATTGAAGAACCGCTCTTTCTGGACCCGTGTCATGTAGAGAATGTCCACTTCGCCGATGGCATCCTCCAGCCGCCGAACCTCTCTGAAAGGAATTCCGTTTTTCTGCAGGATCTCCTTTCTTACATAGTCGGGAATCACCAGCTCTTCCGGTGAGATCAGTACAAATCGTACGTCGGGATAGCGGGATAATGCCTTCATCAGCGAATGGACGGTGCGTCCGAACTTCAGATCTCCGCAGAGGCCAACGGTCAGTCCTGTGAATGCTCCTTTCGAAGCGCGGATCGTCAGTAGGTCGGTCAGGGTCTGTGTCGGGTGTTGATGCCCGCCGTCGCCGGCATTGATCAGAGGAATGTCCGAGGCCATTGCCCCGACTCTCGGCGCGCCTTCCTTGGGGTGGCGCATGACCGCAATGTCTGCGTAACAGGCAACCGTCCGCACCGTGTCTGCGATGCTTTCTCCCTTTGCGACTGAACTGGATCCGGGTTCGGAGAATCCGATCACCTTTCCTCCCAGCCGGAGCATGGCTGCTTCAAAGCTGAATCGCGTTCTGGTGCTGGGCTCGAAAAACAGCGTCGCCAGCAAATGATTCCTGCAGGTCTCCCGAAACCGTCCCGGTTCCTCTATGATTTGATCCGCCAGAGTGAAGATCTCTTCGTATTCCTCCACCGTGAAATCCATTGGCTCCAACAAACTTCTTCCTTTTAACATGGGCTTGCTCCTTTCCTTGCGCCGTATCGTCCGCAAACAAAAAGCCTTCCAAATTGGAAGGCTAAAAAGTGAACGTATTAGATGAAAAATGGGGAACGGTCGAGGCGCCGGGCACTTCCCGGCATCCTTTCCAGGGCAAACTGCAATGTCCTGTTCGAATGACCAATTTCGACTCCTTCTATTTTCGTGTTACAACTTTCTAAGGCAGTACTATATCAGCACAGCAGTCGGTTGTCAACGGTAATTTTTGGAATTCTGCGGCTGGCTGTCGACTGGTCAGGCGGCCGATCAGGCATTGCGAAAATCGATGCTGATCTGCTGGAACCTTGAGATTCCCTCCGCTTCGTCGTCGTCTTCTCTCACCACTTTTCCGATATCCTCGATGTCCGGAAGGTCGCCCAGGTTCACGAATCCAAAGAGTTTTAAAAATGCATTTGTCGTTCCGTACAAGATAGGGCGTCCTATTCCTGTCCCTCTTCCTGTTTCCTGGATCAGTTCTTTTTTCGCCAGTCCTTCCAGGACCCTGTCGCATTTGATCCCGCGGATGGATTCGATCTCTCCCTTGGTCACCGGTTGTTTGTATGCAATGATGGCAAGGACTTCCATGGCGGATTGTGTCAGCCGCTTCTCCTTGACCGGCGTACAAAGCCGCTGGATGTATTCGCTGTTTTCCGGGCGGGAACAAAACTGAAACGCCTTGTCGATTTCACGGATCATGATCCCCCGGTCCTGCTCGTCGTACTCGGTCTGCAACTCCTTGAAATAGTCATAGGCTTCTTTTCCGCTGATGTTGAAAAGGTCCGCAACCACCTTTGCCTCCAGAGGGTCGCCCCAGACAAAGAGCATGGACTCCAGCGCTGATTTTATTGTTTTTTTACTTGTCATCGTCGGATTCTCCTTTGTCTTGTGGCATGTCCTTGTCCCCCATGGTCAGAACGATCTCGCCAAAGTTGACCGCCTGTCTTGCTTTGACTGACTTGAGTCGAATGAGCTCCAGCACAGAAAGAAAGGTCAAGACGATGTGGTAACGACCGGTCTCGCCTTCCAGCAAATCGTGAAATCGGAGCTTTTTCTTGCCTCGAAACAGGTTCTTCATCTGCTCGATCCTGGCTTCGATGCTCATCCGCTGACGTTCGACTTTTGTATATTCTCTCTGAACTTCTTCAATTTTCTTCTTTTTGTATAGAAATGTCTCAAAGGATTTGACGAACTGGGACAGGTCGATGTTCAGGCTGATCTCAGGATTTTCTGTATAGATGGAGATATCCTCCTTGGGCTTGGTGAAGATTCGGGAGGCCAGCTCTTCTTGTTCCGTCAAAGCTTCCGCCGCCATCTTGTATTTTTTGTATTCGAGAAGTCGCTGCACCAGCTCGCTTCTGGGATCTTCCAATAGATCACCGCTGCCATCCATCACGGTTCTGGGCAGGAGCATCTTGGATTTGATCTCGATCAACGAAGCGGCGAGCACCATAAATTCTCCGGCAAGAATCGTGTCCCTACGGGTCAGGTGCTCCACATATTGAAGGTACTGGTTTGTGATCTCTGAAATTTTGATGTCGTAGATGCTCATCTCCGCATGCTCGATCAGATAGACCAGCAAATCGAAGGGCCCTTCAAAAATATCCAGTTTGACCTTGTACGCCATCGCAAGCTCCGTTTCATTCAAAATACAAGTCATTGTACCACATAAGTACGATTTGCGGCTATCCTTCGATCTCCAGCCGTCGCATCTTTTTGTAGAGAAGCGGCCTGGATATTTTCAGCATTCGAGCTGCCTGGCTTTTATTGTTTCCGCACTCGACCAGGACCTTCCGGATCAGGGAACGTTCCGCGGCGTTTTTCACGATTTCAATGGGAGAATCACTTTCCAGCAAGCTCTCTCGATTGACCATTTTATCAAAAAAGACCTGCTTGAATTCAAAGAACTCGGGGAGAAGGGTGTCTCCTTCCACATAGTTCATCGCGCGTTCGATCACGTTTTGCAGTTCCCTCACATTTCCCGGCCAGTCATAGGATTGAAACATCTCCCGCACCGCCGGATCTACTTTGGTTACCTTTTTCCCCATGACAAGGTTGAGTTCCCGCAGGATAGAATCGGTCAGAAGCGGAATATCTCCCGGTACATCGCGTAGCGAGGGTGTCCGGATCTCCACCACATTCAGCCGGTAGAACAGATCCTCCCGGAACTTCCCTTCTTTGATCAACCGGTTAAGGTCCCGGTTGGTTGCAGTTATGATTCGAATATCAAGGGGAATGCTTTTGGTTCCCCCCAGCCGATCGATCTCTTTTTCCTGGATCGCTCTCAGAAGCTTTGGCTGCAGGGCGACGGGCATCTGGTTGATCTCATCCAGAAAGAGCGTGCCCTTGTTCGCCTGTTCGAATTTTCCCTGCTTTCCCTCTTTGGTCGCCCCGGTGAAGGCCCCGGGTTCGTATCCGAAGAGCTCCGATTCTATGAGCGAGTCTGGAAGGGATGCGGCATTGATCCTCACAAAGGGATGTTTTCTACGGCTACTGAGATTGTGGATCGCATGAGCAACCAGTTCTTTCCCGGTTCCCGTTTCTCCGGTGATCAAAACCGTTGAACTGCCGTGGGCAGCTTGGGCGATCTGCTCCCGCAAACGCCGTATGCCGGGAGAATTGCCGACGATGTTGTTGATCGTATACTTGTTGTCCCCAAGATGCGTGATCTGATGAGGCAGAAACTTGAATTCTCCGTCGAGGAACAGCCGGTACTTGTCGGCAAAATCATACAAAAACTCAGATCCCTGGATCACGTCGTATTCAATGAGACCGACCTTGTTTCCGTCCTTGAACATCGGTGCTTGAATGCTGATCCCCAGGCCGGCGTAACTGTTGTAATACACGATGCGCGGCTTTTCACAAGACAGTCCCTCGATCATCTTGGTCGAAGGAAATACATCCGAAGCATGCCGGCCAATGGAAGCGTCTTTGTCCACTCTCAAATAGCTTGCACACTGCTCATTCATGTATACGACGTTTCCTTCCATGTCGATGACCATGGCGCCATACACATAATCCAGATACAGCTTGTAATCGTCGTAAGCCAGTTTCATTAGTATCTCCTGTCAGGTGTGTCCCGGCCGCGACCGGACTTGGGTCCAGTCTCCGTCTGGGTCCGGTAGCCGGGCCCTGGATCCAGCGGTCGGCTCCTGTTTGCTATTATACCTGTATCTCTTGGGAAACACAATGCGCACTGCAGAGCCAGGCGCTGGACAGGGGCATGTCTGTGGCGTGGAAATGATCAATTCGCCCGGCGCCTGATCTGCTTGACAGGCGCCGGGCTACATTTGAGGTCTTGGCTTTCGTTTGAGGCTTCAGTTTTGTTTTAGGTCCTGGCTTTCATTTAAAATGGTTGGTTGTCTTTTTGTGCAGCGAAATGGCGAGGAAAGACAACTTTTGAGTCAAATTATTACATATATTTCCATATATGGTTAAATTAATGGGATATCGAACCATTAATACCATATATTGCCTGTTATTTATGTATGATGTTTCCATTTTGTTGTCTTTTGACGAGATTTCGTCGTCGAAAAAGACATCTAAGGTGACGCCCGCCAAATTTTTGATTAAGTCCATATACTGGTGTAAATTCAAAAAAGAAAATGAGCCATCCGCTCGTCTTTCGGTTAAAATGTTTTTAGCGAAAACAACAACGAAAGGT